>CAZBMR010000018.1:0-56778 GCA_964492695.1 uncultured Lentimicrobiaceae bacterium | reverse complement strand
TCGTCAACCATGCACGACCAGTCGTCGGTTGTTCCAACAGCTGAGCCATCGAGGAAGCCAACAGGGGTCTGCCACCATGAAGGATCGCCCATGCCTGGTCCAACGTAAATTGAGTTGGGAGCAACACGGATTTTCCATGGTCCGCCCTGAAGTACTTCTGCCGTGAGAACGGATGAAGAAACAAGAATGTCAACACTTCTGGTGTTCGTGCCTTGTGCATTGGTTGCAGTCAGGCTAACGGTGAAGTTGCCGTCATTGGCAAAGGTATGTGTTGGATTTTCTTCAGTCGAGGTAGAACCATCACCAAAATCCCATGCATAGCTGTCAGCATATTGCGAGGTGTTGGTGAAGGTGGCAGTGCGACCATCCAGCACATAGGTGAAGCTTGCATTTGGTTGATTGCCAGGGATTGGTGGTTCGTCAGCAGGGTTGTCGTAGTGAACGAGTACAAACCTCCAGTAGCCTCCCGGACCTGGATCGCCGGCAGCAAATTTGTATTCGCATTCAACGATCAGGGTGTCAGTGGTGCCATCGTACAAAGAGATGAGGTTGTAAGTAACCTCAGCCTGGGGTACAGTGTATTCCAGATCTGTTCCAACTTTTGAAAGGCCAAGGTAAGCGCCTGTGCCAATCAGTTTGAGTTTGGGAGCAGTGCCGGGAATCAATTGGAAGGCATGCGTACCGCTTTTCCATGCTGAAACATCTGCACCTGCTTCATTGACCATCGGTTCATTTGACGATGCGCACATATCATCCACATCATTTGGATAAATGCTGCCTTCGGCCCAATAATCGCCCTTGTCATCGAACACCATTTTGCCATCGCGGTGGAATGTCCACTCATCGTTGAGCATACATGGACGACCAGCCAGTTCGTCATTGTTCAGGCCAACAGCCCACCAAATGGTAGAGCGGTCGATCGGTCCAACTTCCAAAGGATAGTTGGCGGTTGATACATCACGCAACAGTTTCCAGGTTTTGCTGGTTTCGCCCACGAGTTTTGTCAGCTCGGCATTAGGGTCAGCAATGGTAACTTTTGCTGTGTAAACATCAGTGGTGGTTCCTTTTTCAGAAGTTGCCGTCAAAGTAACGGTGTATTCACCAATGGCAGCATAGGTGTGAACAGGGTTTGTTTCGGTTGAAACGGCAGAGTTGTCACCAAAATTCCATGACAAAGCAGAGAAATTGGTAGATTCGTTGGTGAAGGTAACCTTTTTGAAGTCGGTTCCGTCCACCGCAAAGGTGAAGCTGGCAATTACATCCGGTTCCGGATCGTCCTTTTTACATGAAGTAAAAGGGACAAGCAGCACGGTCAACAACAGCGCTAGGCTGATTCTTAGTGTTTTTTTCATGACTGAAATTTGTGGTTAATAATTAAGTGAATGTTAAGTTAATAAAATGGGTTTTTATTTGATTTCATTTTATCCAAAATTACGGTATTTATTCGGTTTGAAGGTCATTTTCTACATGTATTTTTATATTGAGATGACCGACTGATAATGTGAAATCGCCTCGTTCCACATATTTTTTGCCGTTTTCAGCCACAAAGGCCAGGTCTTTGATGGGAAGATCAAACGTAACTAATTGTGATTGACCACCTTCGAGCGAAATTTTTCGAAATGCCCTTAAGCGTTTCACACTGGGTGTGATGGAGGCATAATGATCGGCACTATAGAGCTGAATGGTTTCTTTACCCGCAAAAGCACTATTGTTGCGCAACTCCACAGTGGCGCGAATGGTTTCAGTGGGCTGGTACGAAGTTTTATCGGTGCTGAATTTGGTGTATTCAAAGGTTGCATAGGAAAGCCCATACCCAAAAGGATACTGAGGATTGTATTGTGTTCCGGTGGGTGAACCGGCAATTTCGAGTTGTTCGGCATGCTTGATGTAGTATGGCTCGAGGCTGTTGGGGTAGCGTGGATAGGTGTAAGGCAGTTTACCCGAAGGGTTGACATCTCCAAACAAAATCGCAGCAAGTGCCTGACCGCCATAATTGCCCGGCAAATAGGTTTGCACAATGGCCTGCATCATGGGTTCGATGTTGCTGATCACCCTTGGACGGCCTTCGGCTAGCACCAACACCACAGGCTTGCCGGTTTCCCAGGCTGCCTGAGCGAGTTTTTGTTGATTCACAGATAAATAAAGGTCTTCAAGATCGCCCGGTTTTTCTGTATAAGAGTTTTCGCCCAAACAAAGTACGATCACATCAGCCTGTGCGGCTTTGGTTTTGAACAGTCCCAGGTCATCTACCAACTCAGCTTTGTAATCGTTTTTGCTGTCATAACGCACCCCCTCAAACAGTTGAACATGATCGGCATGTGTTGCAAGGGCTTTGATGGCTTCATAAAATGTGTTGAATTCACCGGCAAACTGATCGGCCAGATTTCCTTGCCAACTGTAGCTCCAACCGCCGTTGAGCGCGCGCATGGTGTTGGCGGCCGGACCAGCCACAAGGATGCGTTTGGTTTTTGATAAGGGCAGCAGTTGCTGATTGTTTTTGAGCAATGTGATTGATTCTTCGGCGGTTTTGAGCGAGGCTGCAGCAGCTTCTGCGCTGGCAAATTGGGGGTAATCCGAATGTAGCGTCAGTGGCTTTTCAAATAGCCCCAGCAGCATTTTAACCCGCAAGATGCGCGAAACGGCATCGTTGATGCGTTCCATCGAAACTTCTCCTTTGTTCACCAGGTCAATCAAATGATCAGCAAATTCGAAGTTGTAGGGAACCATCGACATATCGATTCCTGCATTGATGGCCATTTTCACAGCTTCGCGCTGTGAGGCAGCCACTTTATGCCGCGTGTGAAGGTATTCAATGTCTGACCAATCACTCACCGCAAATCCGCGAAATCCCAGCTCCTTTTTTAGTAAGTCGTTGATAAGCTTTGCATTGGCGTGAACAGGGACGCCATTGATTTCGCCTGAGTTCACCATCACCGTTAATGCTCCTGCATCTATTCCGGCTTTGAAAGCGGGCAGGTGGTATTCGCGCAACATGTGCTCGGGTATCCACGCCGGAGTTCGGTCCTTACCGCTGAGTGGCTGTGAATAACCCAGATAGTGTTTCAGACAAGCTGCAATGTGTTGCGGGTGCGAAAGGTCGTTGGAGGCGCCCTGAAGGCCTCTGATCAGTTTGGTACCCATCACTGCAGCCAGATGGGGATCTTCTCCAAAAGTTTCCCACTGACGTGGCCAACGCGGATCCAGTCCCAGGTCGAGCACCGGACTAAAGGTCCAGGGCACCCCGGCGGCCCGGGTTTCGTAGGCAGTGATTTGCCCTGCTTTTTCAATCAGTTCCGGATTCCAGGTGGCTGCCATGCCAATTTGTTGCGGAAAAAGGGTTGCCCCGTCCACATAGCTTGCCCCATGAATCATATCAAGGCCATATAACACTGGTATTTTTAACCTACTGTTTTCCAGTGCATATGTTTGTATCTCTCCAATGATGGAGTTCCAAAAAGCAGTTGTTCGGGCTGTATTGTTGGGCGTGTTCAGGATCGAGCCAACCTGATAGGTGCGAAAAGCCTTTGCCATCATTTGCGAGTCGAGCACCACCGGTTCCAAACTCATATACGGGCTGTTGCCTGTGGTGATCACATCGAGTGTCACCTGCGTCATCTGTCCCACTTTTTCCTCCAGGGTCATCTCACGCACCAGAGATGCAATGCGCTGTTCAATGTCATCCATGGCTTCGGGCCCCTTTGTTTCAGCTTTTCTCTGGCAGCTGACCAAAAGCAGCATCACCACCAACAAACTGATGTTGAACTTAGCAAGTTGCATGTGATCTGCTTTTTTCCGTTGCATAGTGTTTATGTAATTGCTATTCAGCAGGTTGAAAAACCCTCACATAGTCAACCATCATGGTTTGCGGGAAGGTGGTTGTTTCATCGGGATAACCGGGCCAAACGCCACCTACAGCCACATTCATGATAAAAAATTGGGGTAGCTTGAAGGCCGAAAATTCGATATCGGTGTCTTCAACCTGGAAGTAGGGTTGATAATCCACATACCAGCGAATGCCATATTCACTCCATAAAATGGTGAAAACATGGAACTTATCGTCAAAACCTTCGCCCCCTGTCAGGGTATAATGGTCGCCGGTATATTGATGTCCGTTTTTGTTGTAATGCACAGTGCCATGCACCTGCGTGGTGATGTGGCCAAGGTATTCCATAATGTCGATTTCACCACATCTGGGCCAGCCCACCGAGCTGATGTTGTTTCCAAGCATCCAAAGTGCGGGCCAGATGCCCTTTCCAAAAGGCATTTTAGCACGGAAATCAATGCGACCATATGTAAAGGTCTTTTTGTTTTTTGACAAAAGCCTGGCCGAATTATAAGAAGCATACAATTTGGTGGCCACAATATTCAGTTTTCCGTCCTGAACAAACGAATTGGTAGGGGAGGAGGTGTAGGTTTGCCACTCCTGATTGCCCCATCCGCCGCCGCCAATATCATAACCCCAGTTGTCAGTGTTGATGGTTGTTCCGTCAAACTCGTCCTGCCAAATCAGGTTGAAGCCTTCATAAGTGAGGGGTGTGATGGGGCCGTCATCCTGCATTTCAACCGTAAAACTGTCGTCGTTGTCGAGCACAACCACCACATCTTCAGGTACAAAGGTGGCGTTTTGCACGTCAGAAAAATGAATAAAAAAGCCCTCGTCGTATTCAAAAGATGCATCTCCGATGGTTTCCACTTCAATGTTTTTTTGGATTTCACCCGGGTTGAAGGTAAGGGTATTGTCAAGGCTTGCAACATAGTCGGTGCCCGCTTTGGCCGAACCATCCACTGTGCTCCATTTGATGCTCACCGGCCCTGTGGCCGCGCCATTAAGTTTAACCGTCAGTTGAACGGTGCCATTGGCTTGCCCCTCATTGCGCCTGGCGCGTCCGGGCAGAATTACCTCGGGGGTGAAGACGTCATCGTTGAGGATGGTAATGTTGCAGATACTCTGGGCCGGCTTGGCATTGGTGGCCTTGTTGATGACAAGCGAAAAACTTTTATTGTCTTCGAAGATGTCATCATTCAACAAAGCAATTTGAATTTCTTTTGAAGTTTCACCCGGTGCAAAGGTCAATTCGCCTTCCGCAATACCGGTGTAGTCCACTCCGTCAACAGCAGTTCCATCAATGGTTTGATAAAGAACAACCACATTTTCATCGTAATCATTGCTCAGGCTGAAAGCGATCGTAACCTGATTGGGCGTTTCGGTGCCTTCCTGCTGACTGATGCTTGACTCGAAGTTGAGGGTGGGGATGGTTTTTTCGGTCTTCTTGCAGGCTACTGTTGCCACTGAAATACCAATGAGCAGCAGCGCCATCCAAATGAGTGTGAAAAAGTTGAGGGTGAGTTTCATAGGGAGTTATTTAGGTATCATATTGTAAAATCGCACGTAGTCCACTTCCATCGAAACAGGGAAGATGGTGTCATCAATGCCTTGCTGGCCGCCCCAATCGCCGCCGATGGCGATGTTCAGCAGCAGGTGAAAGCGTTTGTCGAAGGGCCAGGCTTTATACCCTGTTCCATCGTTCACGCTTGTGAAGATATGCACATCATCGATATAGCCCCTGATGGCATAAGGTGTCCAGTCGATGCGGTAAAGATGAAATTCGGTGGTGGCGTTTTCGATCACCTTGGTGGCGGTACGCTGTGTGCCGATGCGCCAGTAATAGGCTTCGCTGTGGGTGCTGATGTGAATTTTATTGAGGTCGTAACCAACATGTTCCATGATGTCGATTTCGCCCGATGCCGGCCACCCGCCGTATTCCCAGTCGGTGGGAAGCATCCAGATGGCGGGCCATGTGCCACGACCAGCCGGAATTTTTGCTTTCACCTCCACACGACCATATAAAATGTCGCCTTTGTATTTGGAGATGAGCCTTGTAGAGGTGTATTGCTTGTTTTCGTAGTTTTCTTTCCGGGCAGTGATGGTCAAAACACCATTACCTACCGCGGCATTGTCCAGGCGGTCGGTATAATACTGCAATTCGTTGTTTCCCCATCCGCTTCCTCCAATGTCATAACTCCATCGTGCAGGGTCGGGGAGGCCTTCGTAGTCAAACTCATCGGCCCAAAAGGGTGTTGACTCAAATTCCCAGCCTTTGTCTTGCGGTGGGCCGGGAATGATGATGTTTGGTTTTTTTACACCATCGTTGTCAGTGCATGCAAACATCATTGCACTTAGCAAGAGCAGGGGAAGCAACAGTATCTTTTTCATAATGAATCAATTTAGAAAAAAGAGGGGCCGCCAGCAACAGCGGCCCGCTCTACTCACTAACCGCAAAAAAAACAGTACTATGAATGTTAATAACCAGGGTTCTGTTTGAGTTTAGTTCCGTTCAATTCCTTGATCGGAATGGGCAGCAGTTCGTGCTTGCCGGCAACGAATCCTTTGAAAGCTAAGGCAGTGGCAGCTTTTCCGGTACGCACAAGGTCAAACCAGCGGTGTCCTTCGGTGGCCAGCTCAAGCCTGCGCTCCATGTAAATGTTGTCGAGCGTGGCAGGAACAGAGGGCAAACCTACCCTTTGCCTTACCATGTCGAGGTAAGTTTGGGCTTTGCCACTATCACCACCGCGCACAAATGCTTCTGCAGCAAGCAGATACACGTCGGCCAAACGAATTTCGATGTAGTTGTTGGGCCATTCCAGCACAGGCTCACCCACACCTAAACCAAAGAACTCTTTCAGCGGGGCATATTTCTGGATGAAATATCCGGTGTTTTGATAGCCTTTTTCGTAGGTTGCCAGACCGGCTTGCTCCAGGCTGTCGATGTTGGCAACAGTGGCAAGATAACGTGGGTCGCCTTTCAGCAGGTTCACCGTTTCGGGAATGATGGGGTTAAATCCCCAGCCTGCCTGATAGGTTGGGCCGGTATAGGCACGTGGTCCGCAGAACTGCGTGAAGATGTGGCCTTCGCCTGCCGGTGGCCATGGTCCCCAATAACCCACTGCTGCTGAGGTGTGTGTGATTTCGAAAATGCTTTCGCTGTTGAATTTGTTGTCAGGACGGAAGATCATCTTATAATCAGCCAACAGTTGGTAAACGCCACTGTTGTGGATGGCTTCAAACAGGTTGGCAGCTTCGAGCATGCGGCTCTCGTTGTTCTGGGTGAGGATCACTTTTCCCAGCATGGCTTGTGCAGCGCCTTTGGTGATGCGGCCATTTTCTTCCACCGGCACAGTCAGCGGCAGGTTTGGGATGGCAGCATTCAGATCGGCTTCAATCTGCGCCCACACTGCTTCAGGGGCAGCTTGTTCCACATTAAATGCTTCTGCAGGTGACAGCGGTTCGGTGAACAATGGAACGTTTTTGAACAAACGAACAAGGTCGAAATAATAATAGGCGCGTAAAAATTGGGCTTCGGCGCGGAACCTGGCTCTGAGTGCTTCGTCCATGTCAGGGCCATCAATCTTACTTAGCAATACATTAACCCTGTAAACACCGGCAAAACTTCTTCCCCAAAAATCGTCCTGTGGGCCAACGGCGGCGTCAAGGGTATAACTGTTCCAGGCTTCCCAGGTGGCGCGGTCGGCAAAAGCACCACCACCGGCCCAGCACTCGTCAGAGGCAGTGTTGAGGTAGCCTACCTTGCTCGAATAGTCTTTCACCACCTCCCAGCCGAGTGGATCGTAAGCGGCTACCAATCCGGCAAATACTTCATCGGCATTTTTATAGTAGTTGCTTTCAAGGGTTGTGCCTTTTGGTTTTGTTTCAAGCCACTCTTTGTTGCATGCATTCAGTGCTATGGCTGCAACAGCCAGCAAAAAAATGAATTTTATCGTTTTCATGATATTGTCTGTTTATAGTTAAATACCCAGGTTGATACCGGCCATAAAGGTTCTGGCCTGTGGATAATAGCCACGATCAATGCCATAACTGCCGCCACCAATTTCAGGATCATATCCGGTGTATTTGGTGAAAGTGAGCAGGTTGTTGGCACCTACATATACCCTGAGGTTGTTGATTCCAATTTTATCAACCACTTTTTTAGGCACTGTATAGCCTAACTGAATGGTTTTAAGGCGCAGATACGAGCCGCTGCTCAGATGGAAAGTAGATGGATTGGCAAAGTTTTTATTGGGATCGCCCTGAACTACCCTGGGGAAATCATTTGATGTTCCCACTCCCTGCCAGCGGTCCAGCACAGCGGTGGTCCAGTTGGCATTGGTAATGTCGAGGCGGCGCAGACCATTGTATATGTCGTTGCCTGCTACACCTTGTCCAAAAATCATCAGGTCAAGACCTTTCCAGGCGGCGGTAAGGGTAAAACCGTAGCTGAAATTGGGCGTAGGATCGCCAATCACGGTGCGGTCATCTCCATTGATCACGCCGTCGCCGTTGAGGTCGGCATATTTGAAGTCGCCGGGCTTGGCATTGGGTTGAATCATATTGCCATTGGCATCCACATGGTTTTGAACATCACCGTTGGATTGAAATACACCCAACACTTCAAAGCCGTAGAACACGCCGATGGGTTGTCCAACCATCAGGCGGGATAACTCGTAACTGCTCGACTGGAAGTTGGCACCAGTCAGATAGTCAACGTCTGCACTGATGAATGTAACTTCGTTCTTCAGATACGAACCGTTGGCCTTGATGTCGAATTCGATGTCAGAAACCCTGAAGCGGTAGGAGAGTTCAAGCTCAACCCCTTTATTTGTCATGGAAGAAACGTTGCCGGTTGGGTCGTCAGCACCGGTGTAAGCAGGCATTTGGATGGGTTGAAGCATGCCGGTGGTGGTTTTGTCATACCAATCGAAATTGATTCTGAAATCGCTGAACAATGTGGCTTCGAAGCCAATGTTGGTCTGACTTGTTTGTTCCCATTCAAGGTCGGGATTGGCAGGTGCATTTGGGCTGTAACCAATGACATAGCCATCATAATTAAAGGTATAGTTGCGACCACCTCCAATCGTGGAGAGGTATCTGAAATCACCAATGTTGTCGTTTCCGGTCACACCATACGAACCTCTGATTTTAAGGAAGTTAAACCAGTCCACCTGGGGGAAGAAGTTTTCTTTGGAAACCACCCAGCCCACTGAAACTGATGGGAAATAACCGAATTTTTTGTTGCTGCCAAAACGGCTCGATCCGTCGCGGCGCAGGATACCGGTAAACAGGTACTTCTGATCATAGTTGTAGCTGATGCGTCCAAACAGTGAAGCCACTTTATGGTCAGCACCTTCCCATCCGCTACCAATGCGGTCTTCGTCGGACACACTGTAGTTCATGGAGGCATCCTCAAAGTTATCAACAGGGATGTTTTTATAGCTAACGCTGATACCACGGCTGTTTTCAACAAGTGCTGTCGTACCGATCAGGGCTGACACATCATGAAGCCCGAATTTTCTTGAATAGGTAGCTGTGTTTTCCCAGTTCCAGCTCAATCCCTGATTTTTTCCGCGGTCAAACGAGGTTTTCAGATAGGAGGTAGCAGAGTTCAGGTAAGCAATGGGGGTGAAGCTCTCATTGCCCCAAAATGCCAGCTTGGTACCAATGTCTGATTTAAATTTCAATCCTTTAATGGGTTCTAGTTCGGCGTATAAATTACCAACGAAGTTATCTGACCAGCCATAATTTCCGAGGTGGGTGGCAATGTAGGCCAGAGGATTTGTCATTTCCTGAGCCACATAGGGTGAAATGCCGTATGGGTTTCCGTTTTCATCCCGAACCACTGGAAAATCACTGTATGGGGTTGAATTGGCCACTGCAGGATCGGTAACGATGAGCGGGGTGATGGGATCGAGGTTGATGGCCGAGGCAAGTGGTCCGCCATATTCGCTGTTGGTATTCAGCGAGCCTTTGCTCTTGATGTGTGAATAACCAAAATTGTTGCCAACACGCAACCAGTCATTTACCTTGTGTGCTGAGTTAAGCCTCAGGTTCAATCGTTTGTAATTGGATATGTCTGTGGCTACAATACCATCCTGATCAAAATAGCCCAATGACATGTAATAAGTGGAGCGATCATTACCGCCGGACACACTTAACTCATGGTTTTGTATCATGGCATTGTTGTTGAAAATGGCTTCCTGCCAGTCAGTGCCCTCGCCATATTGTGATGGATTGGCAAACAATGGATTTTGACCGGCATTTGTCAGCATCTCATTACGGATGGTGGCATATTCGGTAGCATTTAAAAGGTCTAATTTTTTTGCAGGGCTCTGGGTGCCAAAATAGGTGTGATAGTTGAGCCGCATGCTGCCCGAGGAACCTTTTTTGGTGGTGACAATGATAACACCATTGGCTGCGCGTGTTCCGTAAATAGCTGCGGAAGCTGCGTCTTTCAGAATCTCAATGCTCTCGATGTCAGCTGCATTCAAATAATCAATGCCTCCAACATCAACTGGTGTACCATCCACCACATACAATGGGTCACTGTAATTAAAGTTGGTTGTTCCGCGCACACGAACTGTTGACCCTGCACCCGGTGCTCCCGAGCTGGCTGCAATGGTTACGCCGGAGGTACGGCCTTGCAAGGCTTGTTCAATTCTGCTAATGGGCTTGCTTTCAAGGTCTTTTGACTTAACTCCTGAAATCGCACCGGTTACAACACTTTTCTGTTGAACGCCGTAACCCACCACAACAAATTCTTCCAGTTCGTTCACATCGGGATCGAGCGCCCAATCAAGGGTCAGGAGCTCGCCCTTTTTCAGTGAAATTGTTTTTGATGCAGCTTTAAAGCCGATAAATTTAACCTGAATCACCTGGTTTCCTTCAGGTATTTGGAGCGTGTATGCACCGTCCATATCTGTGACTGTGCCCGTGGTTGTTCCCATCACCAGAATGTTTGCTCCTGGCAGGGATTCGCTGGTGGTTTTGTCTGTCACTATCCCCTTTATGGTAGCTTGTGCGAAGAGCATACCCATCGGCAAGAGTGCAACAAAAAGCAACATTGTAATTCTTTTCATACTACTTAGTTTGTGATTGCGTTAAGTTTTTTTAAACGGTGAAGCAATATTAAAAGATTATTGATGCTGTGGTCAAAAAATAACTTACATCTTGTTTACTTCGATGTTGTTTTCTCACTTCATCATCACTACTACAAAAGTAATTTAACAAAATGATAGACAATATCATAGTATCGAAATTCTATAGAAATTGCAATCGGTTGAAATATTTTTTGTGTTTGGATTGTTGCACAAATTTGTTTCGTTGTTTCGCTGTTGAATGTGAAAAATTTCTTCACACTACTCATACCTAAAATAAGATGCCCCACATCTGTGTTCGACACAAATGTGGGGCATCCCTCTTGATGAGGATGTCACGCTAGGGCTGCTTGACAGGAGGCAGCAGGCCCATCTTCTCGTTATACCTGCTGGTTTCGAAAGGATTGATGGCTTGTGTTTTTTGGTAGGCTTCCCGCGCCAGATCGAACTTTTTCATTTCCAGATAGGTGTCGCCAAGCAAGAAATATGCCTCCTCCTGATTGGGATTCAAGGCAATGCATCCCCGCGTCAACTCGTCAACCGTTTCTTTGTACTGTTTCAGCTGAAAATGTGCCTTTGCCTTCCACAAATACAGCAGATATGCTGGTGTTGTTTGCAGTGCAATTTTCGACATTTCCAGAATCTTGGCGTAATCGCCTTGTGCACTCAAAATGCCAAATGAGAAAAGCCGTGGTGAAATGTAGCCTGGAAGCAAGTTTAGCGCCTGATCGATGCGTGCCTGAGAGGAAAAAACTTCGCCTAATCGAAACTCGCTCTGCCCCAGATAAAACCAGGCGGGGGCAAACTGGCTTTGTTGCCTGATGGCAAGTTCGAAGCTAAAATCGGCTTCTTTCCATTTTTCTTCACGCAGCTTTTTCATGCCGTTGTTTAGGTTGTTGACCACGGCTACCGACACCTCACTGTCATTGAGCGGATAGCAAATCATCATCAGCTCAAGTTGTTGTAATTCAGTCTCTGACGATACTTTTAACATGGCTTCCCGAACCAGTTCCACAAAAGTGTCTTCGCCAATGGCTGCACTGTTGGCCGCAGAGAATACTTCAAAATAGGGTTTTGGCTGCAACGCCATCTGATCTTGCAGGTTGGCAAGTATGCTGTCAGAAAATAACTTTTGTTGGTCTCCGGCAGCACGCTCAACTTTCAATGCATACAGCAAATCCTCGAAATCTTGCTCCCATCCTGCCAATTGAAGGTTTTCTCTTTCTGATGCTGTTAGTGTTTTGTCAAGGTTTAGCACCTTCCTGGCCGAACTGAAGGAAGCAGACTGAACTATTTTTTGATAAATCAAATCAACGAACAACCTGAATTGGTATTGGTCGTATCTGCCCTTCTCGAGGAGACTTATTTTCTTGAGGGCAAATTGTTTCTTGCTGTTTTCCAGGCCGATGGCAAAGGTTTTGCGTGTTTGTTTGATCAACAGCGCACTTGCAGCACTCTTTTGTGCATTGCCGTCTGCATACCACCTGGCTTGTTCGGCAAAATGTTCAAAGGCTGATTGTTCGGCCTCCATTGCCTGTATATGGCTGATTTTGTATTCTTTCAGCAGCATTTTTTCACTGTTGCTGAAGTTTTCAGCGAAACTGAGCAGCTTTTCCGAAACAGCCTGTAGGGGGAATGTGCCCGTTAATTCATCAAATAAACTCATGTGCGCAAAGTAGGTCGAGCTGTCGCCCTTTTGAATCGCTTCTTGAACCACAGCCAGTGCTTCTTCATATTGTTTTTCCTTCAGCAATTGACCTGCAGACCGATGTCGGGATGCAAACCATTCATAATCACTAAAATATGTCTCAGGAAGCAGAATCGAATCAGACTGTCCAATCTCACTTTTAAAGTACATGGGTTCCCACAAAAGGAGGTCTTTTTTGGCGTATGTGAGGATGAGGCGGGATATTTTCTTGTCGGTTATTAAAGATTGTACAGGTTTTGCCATTGGTATTTCACTGTCCTGCCACAAAGCAACCTTGCTTAATTCATCCTCCAAATCGCTTTCTTTGAAATAGGTTCGTTCGCTGTTTTCGGTCGGACTTACAATGAAATAGACCATCTCCGAAGCAATGAATTTTTCCGCCGACATGCCTGCATTACCCTGAATATCTGAAAGTTGTATGCCAACATCATAGCGTGTTTTGCCTTTTTGCTTGATGCCTAAACGAACTTCCTGACCCTGAGCGATGCCCAGTACTGCGAGCAAAACGAGGGTTATCCAACTTGTTTTTTTCATCTTCTTGATGATTTATTGTTTTGATCTGTGATAATTTTATGAAGGCTGCAGCAAGATGATAAACCGGCTTCCCTTGCCTTGTTCTGATTCCACGCGAATCTGATAGCCGTGCGCATCCAGAATTTTTTTCACGATTCCCAATCCTAGCCCCGTTCCTTTCTCGCCATAGGTTCCCGGTGTGGTTTTTCGAGTAAACTCCGTAAACAGTTGATCCATTGTCTGTTGATCCATACCTATTCCAGTATCTTCAACCTGAATCATTTTTTCGTCGGCATTTTCAATAAACTTCAATCGGATGGTGCCTCCTGTTGGGGTAAACTTGACCGAGTTTCCTACTAAATTGTTCAATGCTTGTCCCATCAACGTTTCATCGCCATCAAAATTGAAGTCGGATTGGGCCTCAATCTCCAGCTTGATCTCTTTTTGCCTGAGCTTTGCCGCTTGCATGCGCTCAATATAATTACCCAGGTTGCGTGCGCTGATGCGTGCTTTGGTGACGCGGAAATTGCCCAGCTCCAGATTCGACCACTGAAACAATTTGTCGTTGTAATCAAGCAGCCGATGCATCTCATTTTGGATGTCGCGAAGCAATTCGAGCTGTGAGGGATGCAATTTTTCAGGCAATTCATTGTCGGAGAGTAACAGCTCTGTTAATCCGATTACGGCACCAATGGGCGAGCGCAGGTCGTGTGATATGATGGAAACAAACTGATTTTTAAAGCCTAACAATTGTTTGAGCTTTTTTTCTGCTACAGCAAGCTGGTCAAGGGTGAGTTTTTGTTCGCGGGCCTTTTGAATAAAACCTTCTTCAATGTCGCTTTGATTACTCAAGGGTTTTATTAACAAGTAGTTGCGGTTTTCGTGCCGCAAGGCCAGTGCTTGCAGGTAAAGCTTCCCGCCCGTCGTAGGTTCTTCTTCCCAAACGCCACTAATCAGTTTGCCATCCTTGTTGCTGCTCCACAACGAAGCTGTTTCATATTCAAACACTTCCAGATAAGGAAATGTTTCCTGCAAGGCAATAAGTTTGTTTTTGTGAACAAGCTTCTTTTGTAAACTTGCAAACCATTCAGGCGCCAGACCCAGCAGTCTGTAACCCTTGCTGGTCACTTCAAAACTCATATAATCAAGCAAATACAATGCTGATAAGGTGCCTTTGTACGCGGATTGACGGACATCCGAGGCTTTGTTAAGCTTTTCCTCATTATACATTTGTATGATGGGCTGAATCAGCTCTACCTGCCGTGTTTGGTCAATCATAAAAATCCAGTTATGCTGCTTTTCGTCCGCAAGCAAATGAATCTCAACGTATTGCTGATCATTGATTTTCACATGGGGCATCACCATGGGGCTGATCAAAGGTGGTAGCATGCCTGTGAAAATCCCTGTAAAGGCATCGATTGGGTTGTTTTTTTCAGGTTTTTTACCAAAATACTTCTCTACCGGCCCAAAACATTGCAGCAGAATGCCTTCAGCATCAGTGTGCAACACCACAAGTCCGATATAGGGTGGGATATCGTTTAATATGTAGCGAATGATTTCGGGCGAGAAATCACTAAGGCCCTGATGTGTTGATACTTTTTGCATCCTGTTTGGGCTGTTAGGGGACGATCATTCCCGCCAGTTTGTTGAAAGCTTCTTCCACCATCAGGTTCTTTTTGGCGCTTGTTAACAGCACCGTCCAGCCTTTTTGTTGCAATCGATGGATGGTTTCCGGTGCAATCTCCCAGGTGTCGCTGAGGTCGCTTTTGTTGATCAGAAGCAAAAATGGCGCATGGTTGGTGGTGGCCGCTGCCATTTCCTGCAGCTGAAGCGCCACGTCGATGGTTTCGCTGCGTGTGCCATCGGCCACAAGCAAATAAGCCGACGCCCCAATGAGATAGGTTGGCTTCATTTTCATGAAATCGTCGTCGCCATATAAATCCCAGAGCATCAGTGTGATATCCGTACCGTTTATCTGAAGGTCCTTTTGATCTATCTTCACTCCGATGGTTGTTTGGTATTTTTCAGAGAAAATGCCATGGACAAACTGTTGCACCAGGCTGGTTTTTCCAACGGCAAATGCCCCTAACATGGCTATTTTCTTTTTAATCATTCCCAACCGGTTTTTGGTCGAACACTGAAAAATGGACCGAACGCAAAGATACATCTTCGGACAACTCTTCTGCAAAAAGTATTTGCGATTTTAACAAATCTTGTTTCACGCCGGCGCTCACCAGCAGTGCCATGAACTGTGCAGCGCGCTCACCAGCCACGCGTTCGTTGGCCTGTGCATTGCCGTTGCGGTTGGTGTACGACCGCACATGAATAGCCATCGCCTTGTTATAGAGTTTGTTGTATTCTTCAAGATGGATGGCTGCCTGAACCAGCGAATCGAACTTCAGTTGTTGCAAACTGTCGAGCCGAACGATGTTAATGTCGAAATGAAACACATGATGCTCAATAGCCGGAACAATCCAGCGCAGGTCAACCACATTTGCGTTCAAAGCGGTGGTGTCGATTGCATGAATGCCATACACCGAGGTGTAATTTTCCTCTGCAAACTGCTGCCATTCTTTGCTGGATGTTCCGCTCAGTATGAGCTTGCCTGAGCGAACCACGAGCTCTACACCGGGCGGTGGCTGCAGCAGGTTGCGGGCACGCAGCTCAAGCATGCCATCATCGGTGGAAACAAACCCTTCAAAATTCAATGTCACCTGATTTGTATCAACGGTTTTCCAGCTGGCAAAACGGGAATGATTCAAGGCCAATGGATCTTTTAAACCTCTGATAACAAGTGTGCTATGACCAATGTTTGCGTTGGTTAGATGATAACCCGGCGTTGCTTCCATTTCCTCTACCAGGTTTTCAAAGTGCTGTTTGTTTTGAAAACCTGTCCACAACCACCAGCCGGTCAATCCAACAACAACAATCAGGAGAGCAAGGAGTGCATAGGGAGGTTTGGCAGCTTTGGCTTTTTTTTGTCTGATGATACATTGTTGCAAAAACTTGGCAGTGTGTTCAAAAACCTGCGTATCGCCTGTAAAGTTTTCAAGGTCATGGCTGTGGTTGTAATGCACAGCTTCAATGGTCTCCATCAGTGTAACGCGGTAATCAGCAGGCTGTTGCCCTTCGATGATGGCCGCAACCACAGCATGTGGGCCTTGCTCGATTAAAATTTTGAGCCGGCCCACCTGTATTTCATCCAAACTCACGCCATCGGCTGTTTTGAGCGAGTCGTGCACAAAGTCGCGGATGGCGGTCAGCATCGCTGCTATCAGGTCGGCCTCAAGAGGTTTGCTTTCTTCGGCCACTGCCTCATGCAGGAGCAAGCCGGTTTCGCGGTGAATTAAAAAGACGTGGCTAACATGGTATAAGTAGCTGTTGGCCAGCACTATCTCGGCGTAACTACGTCTGCTTGTCAAGGCTTGCAGCCGCCATTTGATTGTTTTTGGTGAGATGCCGCTCTCAATTGAGGCATTCACCGAGGCAATCAGGCGTTTCATATCTTCCGAAACAGCTTTCCGGATGGCAGGCCCCATCACCGGAAAGAGTATGTCTGCCAAACGTTTTGGGTTGTTGCGAATGCTTTGATGCATGGCCTCTTCCACATAGGGCAACAACTGTTGCAGATCAACCTCTCCTTTTTCCATGAGCTTGCGGATGGCATAAGGCAGCAACTGGCTGATTTCCTCTGCAAACTCATGCGGATCGCCGAGCAATTGCTGAAGCTTCTGCAATTCTTCTTGCGTGAGGCCTGTGAGCAATTTTCTCAACTCATTGAGTTTGCCGGCTTCCAGAATACTTTTGTCCATTTGGGCTCCGCTACTTTGCATTGCTATTATTATTCTTCCTTACCGGTTATCATTTGCAGTGTTGCTTATCTGAACTGCAATTTCCGAAAGCAGCATGGCCATCTTTGAATTGTCCAGCTTGGATTGTTGCAACTCGCTGAGCTGTACAGTAAGGTGATTTCTAAATTCGAGCAATTGTTGTTGCTGGTTCTCAAGCTGTTGTTCAGATTTTTGAGCCATCCACTGCCGGGTTTCTCCCACCATGGTTTCAGTGGCATTTGATAGCTGAACGATCTTCTGATCCAGTTGTTTGAGCTGTTCATGAAGTTGCTCCTGCAGGTTCAGCATCTCCGTCCGCAATTGTTGCAGCTGTCTTGTTTCTTCCTGACGGACATCTTCCAGTTGCAGCCTGATTTCAGCCAGTTGCCTGTTAAATTGGTTTTCAAGCAATTGGATGGCTTCGCGTGCTGTCAGTTCGCTTTGCTCGAGCTTTCGCTCAAACTGTGCAAGGTTGTTGCCAAGCAGGATGTCCCTGATGCGCGCAATATTGTCTGATTCCTGTACCATTGCTGTGTCGATTTGTTTTGCTGACACTCATGTGTCAAAAAGCGTGTAAATGTAGAAATCTTTCCTGAAAATGCAAAGCGGCTTCAAAATGTGGTATGATAAAAATGTGTATTTTTGCTGCCCTGTTTCTTAATTTACTAAATCTAACTATATCAACATCTTAACATTTTTTTAGGATCATGGGTTCAAACAATTTGCACGAAGTTTTATCCGTCAGGCACCTCACTCCTTCGGCCTATATCATTCGAATGAGCCGTCGTGGTCTGGCTTTCAGAGCCGGGCAACACCTGCTGCTGGGTAAAGCCGGAAGCATTCATAACCGCGAATATTCGGTTTACAGTGGTGAAGGTGACGATTTTTTCGAGGTGCTCGTGAAAGAAGTGGAGGACGGATTGGTGAGCAAGCACCTGAAAAAATTACGTGCAGGCGACCAGGTTCAAATCGAAGGCCCACTTGGTTTTTTTACCATTCCTGATGGTTTGCTGCATTCAGCCAAATTTCTTTTCATCGCCACAGGGAGTGGCATCGCTCCGTTTCATAGTTTTGTAAGAAGTTATCCGTCAATAGATTATAATATTCTGCATGGTGTGCGTTTTGGAAACGAGGCCTATGAAAAAGAAGCTTATGACCCCAACCGTCACACCCTCTGCACCACAGGCGATCAAAAAGGCGACTTTCATGGTCGGGTCACCGATTACCTGAGGAAACACCCTGTCGATCCGCAAACGCATTGCTATCTTTGCGGCAACTTCAATATGATACACGAAGCCTTCGAAATACTTGAACAACAGGGTCTTCCTGCTGATCATGTGCACGCTGAAGTGTATTTTTAACTTTTATCTCCCGTTTTTTTCCATGAAATACCACCTGATCTCGCTGGGCTGCCAGATGAACATTTCCGACACCGAACGTGTGCGAACGGTCATGCATCAAATGGGTTTCAGCAACACCGAAAATGAACATGAAGCCGACATATTGGGCATTATTGCCTGCTCGGTACGCCAAAAAGCCATTGACAAGGTTTATTCGCGCATCGCACTCTGGAACAAGCTCAAAAACCGTAAAAGCCTGATTACCTTTGTGTCGGGTTGCATTCTTCCGGCTGACAAGGAAAAATTTCTGAAACTCTTCGACCTCGTGTTCGCCATGAGCGAATTGCCCGACTTGCCGGATATGATACGACAGTATGGGGTGGTTACAGCCGCTTCGTTGAAATTTGAAGGCGACGAAACTTTACAAACCGAACAGAACAAAACACAATATCAGCCGGCCAGTATGTTGGAGCCGGTGAAGCTGCAACAGGGTGCCACTGCTGGTTTGAAGCTCAATCCAGCCGCAGGAATCGACGATTTTTGGCATGTTGAACCAACATATACATCCGATTTTGAGGCATTCATTCCAATACAAAACGGATGCGACAAGTTCTGCACTTTTTGTGCCGTGCCCTATACACGTGGAAGGGAGGTGTCGCGTCCTTCAACGGAAATCCTCGCCGAACTGAAAAACCTGGTCGAAAAGGGTTTCAAATCCATCACCCTTCTCGGACAGAATGTAAATTCCTATGGACTCGATAAAAAAGGGGAGGAAATCAGTTTTCCATCATTGCTGCGTGCCATTGGTGAATATGGCAAAGTATCCGGGAGTGAATTCTGGGTTTACTTTACTTCTCCGCATCCCCGCGATATGACCGATGAAGTGATCGAGGTGATTGCGCAATATCCTGTCCTTGCCAAACAAATTCACCTTCCGCTGCAATCGGGCGACGATGCTGTGCTGCTGCGCATGAACCGCAAACATGCCATGGACAAATACAGGCACATTGTGCAAACCATCCGCAGGGTGATTCCCGATGCAACCTTGTTCACCGATATCATTGTCGGGTTTACGGGCGAAACCGATGAGCAGTTTCAAAACACTCGCCTTGCAATGGCTGAGTTTCAATACAATATGGCTTATATTGCCCAATATAGTGTTCGACCGGGAGCTGCCAGCTCCCGCTGGGCTGATGATGTGCCGAAAGAAATAAAAAAACAGCGCTATCACCTGCTCACTGACGAACTGATGAAACATTCGCTGGTTTACAATAAATCATTGATTGGTAAGAAGATGCGTGTACTTGTCAGAGGCCGCGACCGAAAACAGGGATACCTTTCTGCGCTCACCGAAGGCAAGCTCGTGATACGTTTTGAAGCTACGGATGAAAGCTTGATCGGCCAGTTTGCAGATGTCATCATTCAATCGGCAACACCCTTGTCACTTGAGGCAAAACTGATTTCAAACCTGGCCACAGCAAGTGTCGCATGAAAAAAATTGCTTTTAAAACACTGGGCTGCAGGCTCAATCAGTACGAAACAGATGCACTTGCATCGCGTTTTCATGCCGGGAGCTACGAATTGGTCGATTTCAATGAGAAGGCCGATATTTATGTGGTGAACACTTGCACGGTCACCAATCAAAGCGACCAGAAAAGCCGTCAAACCATTTCGCAGGCACGACGTCAAAACCAGGAAGCAATGGTGCTCGTTACGGGCTGCATGGCCAACAACTACAAGGAGTCGCTGCTCGAATCCAAAGCCATCAATTATGTGGTTGACAACGAACGCAAAGCATCCATTTTTAGCATTGTTGAGCAACACTTTCGTGGTGAAGTGGCTGATCCCGAAGGCTTTGATCATGATGTTTTCAGCTATGATCCGGCTTTCAAAACCTTCCACACACGGAGTATGATCAAAATTCAGGATGGATGCGACAACTTTTGCACCTTCTGCATCATCCCAAAGGTGCGGGGCAGGGCCACCAGCAGGCCTGCCGAAGCCATTTTGCAAAACATCCGCGAGGTGGTGGACCATGGCTTCAAGGAGGTGGTGCTAACAGGCGTGAACATTGGCCGCTACGACGACAATGGCCTGAATTTTGAGCAGCTTGTCGAATCCATCCTTTCGTTGCCCGGCGATTTCAGGCTTCGCATCTCATCCATCGAGCCTGATGGATTCAGTGAGCGTTTTTTCGAATTGTTTGCACATCCAAAGCTTGCACCTCACCTGCACCTCTGCTTGCAAAGCGGATCGGAAAGCGTGTTGCTGCGCATGCGGCGGATGTACACAGCCAGGCAGTTCAGGCAAATGGCCATGAAACTGCGTGCACTCTATCCCGATTTTAACCTCACAACCGACATCATTACCGGTTTTCCGGGTGAAACCGAAGCCGAGTTTCAAGCGTCTGTTGATATGGCTAATGAATTGTTGTTTAGTCATATACATACGTTTAAATACTCCGTCCGTTCAGGCACACGTGCCGAACGGATGCCCGATCAGATCAGCGAAAAACTGAAAAACCAACGCAGCGACCTCATTCGCAAATTGTCAGAATCCAATAAAAAGACCTACTTCCAACGCATGATCGGCAAGCAACAACGCATGCTCATTGAGCGCATCAATGCCGATGGAACTGCGCGTGGTTATGGCGAACATTATATTCCCATCCGACTGAAGGCCAGGGGATTGGAGAAGAATACCTTTGTAAATGTGCTGCTGACAGGTATCATTGAAGGAAAGGAAACCGAAATGGCAGCTGTTTTGGTCAGTGAAACAGCAAGTTGAGTTTTTTTTTACTGCCGCAACACCGGATGATGCCTTAATCCCTGTTGGTCAATGAAAAAAAACGCAAAAAATATCTCCGAAGGTTTTGACATAAGATATTTTTGATTACTTTTGCAGCCCGAAATTGATTCAGAATAATAAGAAAGAAAAAAAATGGCAAATCACAAATCGTCCATCAAGAGAATTCGTCAAAGCAATGCCAAGAGGTTGCACAACCGTTACTATGCCAAAACCATGCGTAATGCGTTGAAGAAATTCAGGAGTCTGACTGACAAATCCGAAGCTGATGCCATCCTTCCAAAGTTGCACTCCATGATCGATAAGTTGGCCAAGCGCAATATCATTCACAAAAACAAGGCCGGCAACCTGAAATCAAAAACGATGAAATTCGCAGCAAAGCTGTCGTAATCATAATTTCAACAGAACAACAAGCCCCATCTTGCACAAGATGGGGCTTTTCTGTTTTATGACCTTTCGGAGGAGGGGGGCAGCGTCAATCGAGCTGAAGCATGCCGTTTGAACACGCTGCCGTATGGTTTTGTGTGTTCGAACGGCGATTGCACTAAAACTCCATCATGCCCTCGTCGCCACCTTCCATGCGACGTTCGGGTGCGCGCTTTTTCTGTTGATTAATACGGTAGTTGAAGTTAAGCGTAACAGTAGTGGAGCTCCATCTGAAATCGGTTTTGCTGTAAAAACCCTCTCCAAATGTTTCGAATGAATGGCTGCGGGTATTGAATAAATCCCTCACATTCAGGGTGATGGTAGCCTGATTTTTGAGGATATCTTTGGCAAATCCCAGGTCGAGTGTCCAGGAAGGCAGACGGCTTCCCTGCGGGGTATCCATTTTTCCCTGATAGTTGAAAGCCAGTTGCGCGTCGAAACCTTTGGCTGGACTAAACTTGCCGGCAATGCGCGATGTCCAGGAGTAATTGTCTGTTTCATAATATATTCCATAGGCTTCGCCCTGCGTAAGCGAGCGGAAAAAGTTAATATTTCCGTTGATATTCATCCATTTGTTGATCGTTGCCATCCCAATTAGCTCCAGGCCATAGGAATCGTTGCTGGCAAAATTTTCAGGGCGGGCAATAAACACGCCTTCTTCATTGACGCGCTCGATTCGCTGGAACACATCGGTGCTGTAGCGGTAGTAGGCATTCAGGTTGATGTTGGCATTTTTCCAGAAATGCAGATATCCTGCCTCGGTGGCATGGGTGTAAACAGGTTTCAGATCGGGGTTGCCCGACCAGATGTTTCTGTTATCGGAATAGGTTCTGAAGGGGTTGAGCTGCCAAAAGCCGGGGCGCCGGATGCGCCGGCTGTAGCTCAGTTGCAGCTGATCATGCTCACTGAGCTTGTAGTTGAAGTGGGCCGACGGGAAGAAGTCGGGATAGGTTTGCCGGTTGTCTTCATTGGTTTCGCGCAAAACCGTTCTGATATCTGAATATTCCATACGCAATCCAAGCAGGTAGGAAATTCTTCCCACCTCATTCCCAAACTGTGCATAGGCTGCCAGAATGCTTTCATCGTAATCAAAGTGGTTGGTATAGTCGGGATTGATGATCATCTGTCCAATGCTGTCCTGATCGAGCACCTGATAGTCGTTTTTGATTTCCCGCATCTGGAGCTTGAGGCCGGTTTCCAGTTTGGCTTTCCCCCCGAAAGGATGAAAGTAGTCCACCTGGGCCTGAAGGTTGGATTCTTTCTCGTCGTTGCCGGTTTCCTGTAAAATGGGATCTGCCCAGGGGAACTCTGTGGCGAACAGCACGGTTTCGGTAATATTCGAGGCCGACTGCTCAGAATTGTTGAAATACTGTACGTTGGCTGTCAGCAACTGATCCTTTTTTGCAAATTGTTTCCGGTAATCGAGCGCATATTCGAGGTTGGGTTCCTTTTCTGTTTGCTCGTCAACACGTTGGCTTTGATTAAACAGCACATCTTTGCTAAGAAAATCGTTGTAAGTAACGGTGGCAGTATTGTTTTGCCGTGCATACCGATACATGAGGCTGAGCGTCAGCGTGTTTTTGGGGTTGATGAAGTATTCGCCACCAAAGCGGATGGTGTTGCTAAGTCCCCTTCTGATGCGCTCGTTTTCCTGATCCGTAATAAACGATGCACTCGCACCGTTGACTTCACGGTAGGTCGATCCCGATCCGATGTTTTCGCGGTAGTTGATGTTGTAGTTGGCAAAAAGGTTCACCTTGCTGAGCCTGTAATTGGTGTTGATGCCCAAACCCGCCTGCCAGGGATAACCTGCTGAAACATCAATAGATCCGTTGAATCCTTTGCGCCGATCCTTCTTCAGGATGATGTTAATGATTCCGCTTGTTCCTTCTGCGTCATACCTCACGGAGGGATTGGTTACGATCTCGATGCGTTCGATCATGTCGCTTTGAATGGAACGCAAGGCATCGCGGCTACTTAGTCCGGCCAAACCTGATACCTTGCCATCGATCAGGATGCGCACACCGTCGTCGCCACGCAAACTCACATTTCCTTCCACATCCACCGTAACTGATGGAATGTTTTCCAGCACTTCAATGGCATTGCCTGCCTTGGAAGTCATGTCTTTTCCGATGTTGATCACCCGCTTGTCTAGACTCATCTCAACAGTAGTGCGCTCGGCCACCACTTCAACCTCTTCGAGCAATTCACTGTTCGGTGCAATCATAATGGTCCCAAGATCTTTTGGCCGCATTCCCTTGTCAATTGAAATGTTTCCAATTGTTATGGGCTTGTAGGCAATAAACTGAACCGTAACATAGTATTTCCCGGGTTTCAGTTTGATGTCAAAGGTGCCATCTTTGCCCGAAATGGATCCTGCTACGAAACTCGAGTCTAACTGGTTGTAAACCATTACTGTAGCATACTCAAGGCTTTGACTTGTTGATTTATCAACCACCTGGCCACGCACTCCGCCGTCAATTTCAACGGGATTAATGGCTGCAACTTTTTGAAATCCTGTCAGCAATATCAGGGCTGATAATAAGGTGATAATACGCATTTTATGTTTAAATCTTTTGATGTGTGAGACAATTATTAAGCTGAAATGTTCAGGCCTGGACTGGTTTTGAGGAATACATATACTTTTTTTATGGCCGATTCTATTGAGGGTCAACATCAATATGCACCCTAAGTGATTTAAAATTCTCGAGTATGATGAGCTTCTCGATGCACGCCTGCACGCGCGCTTTCACCTGAGCAGCCTGATGGTTTCTTTGAAATTTCACGATAATCTGTTTGATGTAAAACGACCTGATGCGCGACACCATGGGGTATTCTGGGCCTAATATTTCGGGCAAATCACTATCTTTGAGTAATTTAGCCAGTTCTACCGAAGCCAAATTCACGGTGTAACTGTCGCGGTGGTGAAGTTGAACGAGGATCATTCGGTAAAATGGCGGGTATTTGAATCTTTGCCGTTCCTCCATTTGGCGGTGAAATAGTCCGCTGTAATCGTTCTTTAAGACGTATTGCAATAAATCATGACGGGGTTGATGGGTTTGGATCACCACCTTGCCCTGTCCGTTCTTTCGTCCCGAACGTCCGCTCACCTGTGCCATCAACTGAAAACTGCGCTCAAACGAGCGAAAGTCGGGATAGGACAGCATGTTGTCGGCGCTCAGAATGCCCACCACCCGCACTTTATCAAAGTCCAATCCTTTGGTAACCATTTGAGTGCCAACGAGGGTATGTGTGCGTCCTGCTGCAAAGTTTTCGATGATTTCCTGAAAAGCATATTTGCTGCGTGTGGTGTCGAGATCCAAACGTGCAATCTTTAAATTCGGAATGATGAGACCCAGTTCTTCTTCTACTTTTTCGGTGCCAAAACCGTGCATTTTTAATGCAGTGCTGTGGCACGAGGGGCATTGCGAAGGAACAGCAATGGCATAGCCACAATAGTGGCACCGCAGCATGTTTTGCTTTTTATGATAAACAAGGCTCACGTCGCAATTGCGGCACTCCGGCACCCAGTTGCACTGATCGCATTCCAACCGCAGCGAAAATCCACGCCGGTTTTGAAATAGAATCACCTGTTCGTTGGCCTTTAAGGCATCTTTCATTTCATTCAGCAAAACGGAGCTAAAATGCGACTTGGCGGTTTGCCGGCGCTTTTCTTCGCGCATGTTCACAATATGGATCTGTGGCATTTGAATGCCACCGTAGCGCTCTGTGAGCTCAACCAGGGCGTATTTGTTCGTTTTGGCGTTGTAATAGCTTTCGAATGAGGGAGTTGCCGAGCCGAGTAATACTTTGGCACCGCTCATTCCAGCCAGTACGATGGCCGCATCCCTGGCCTGATAGCGTGGTGCGGGCTCCTGCTGCTTGAACGACTGATCGTGTTCTTCGTCCACAATAATGAGCCCCAGATTCGACCAGGGAAGAAAAAGTGCTGAGCGTGGCCCGATAATCAATTGCTGTTCGTTGTTTTTTTCTGACGCGAAATCAAGCACCTTGTTCCAGATCTCTACCTTTTCATTGGGATTGTAGCGCGAATGATAAACACCTGCCTTGTTTCCAAAGTAGGATTTCAGACGGTCGATCATTTGCGTGGTCAGTGCAATCTCCGGAAGAAGATACAGCACTTGCTTGCCTTCGCTGAGGTAGCTGTCAATCAGTTTGATGTAGAGTTCTGTTTTACCACTCGCTGTGACACCATGCAGCAAAACCACATCTTTTTCGGTGAAACCCTGCATAATGCCTTCCAGTGCGGTTTGTTGTGCGGGTGTAACCCTGATATTGTGCACGTCGCGCGAAGCCGTGTATTGCGGCAGGCGACTCACCACACGCGTTTCCGTGATAAAAACATCCTTGTCCACCAGGGCCTTCAATTGTGCAGCCGATGCCTTTGCCTCATCCAGCAATTGTTTTACAGGCACATAAGCTGCTTCTGCCGAAGGAAACCGGGTTGCCCTGAGGTAAACCATCAAAATCTCCAATTGCTTGAAGGCTTTTTTCGACATGTGATCCATGAGTTCGCGCAATCTGTGTTCCGACTGGTATTCGGGATGAATGGCGGCTACCTTCTCGGTTTTCTCATGGTATTTTTCCTGCAACTCTTCATCCATTACAATGATTTGCTTCTCAATCATTGTTTTCAACAGGGGCATCACTTTTTGAAAACCAACAATGCCCGACACCTCCGATATGGTGAGTTTGGGCTGGCTACCAAGGGCTTCGGTGATCAGAAATTCATTGTCGCTCAGGTTGTGCTGATCAAAATTAAAGTCCGAATGAAGTGTTATTTTTGATTCGCTGCTCAGTTTGAGCGCACCCGGCATGGCAGCGGTCATCACCTCGCCCGGGAAGCACATATAATAGTTTTCGACCCACTCCCAAAATTGCAGTTGCAAGGCATTGATGGCAGGCTTTTCATCTAATATGCCCAGCAGGTATTTGGGGTCGTAGTCCGAAGGTATCTGATGATGAACACGCTGAACAATGCCTGCATATACTTTTTTTTTGCCAAACTGCACAATCACACGTTGTCCGGCCATCACCTGTCCTTCGAGCACGCGCGGAACACGGTAGGTGAAGGTGCCCGGAACGGGAACTGGCACAATCACATCGGCAAAATATGTTTTTCTCTCTTCCTGACTCATGACTGAATGGCCTGCAAAAGTAAGGCTTTATCAGATTCAGGAAGCGTTAAGGCGGCAACAGTTTATGGGGTTTTCGTTCTCCGGCCTTTGCTATTTGCCAGCAGGCTGATAAATGTATGTGGCATTTCGATAGCCTTCCTGATCTTTAAACCAATCGGTGAAAACGGTGCCACTGCTTTCGGCCCAATCGGCAAACTTGAGATAGGCCGTCGGAATTTCCGCTTTTTCAACCGGATAGTCGAATCGTTCAACGATATTGATGGCCCAGGGCAGGTTGTTCGAGCTTTTGTAATACCTTCCCGAAGCGGCTATGCTGCTGTCGTGGCCTGTTCCAAGAACAGCCTGATCAGCCAGCGAGGTGGGCGCGTGATCTGGCAGATGCACCTCCATCGACCTGTTTTTATCGATGATAATGAAGGGATTATAGGGTGGAATACCCAGCTGGCTCAGTTCTGTGGCCTCGGCCAGAACAATCGAAAGCCGCAGCGTGTCAGGCACAATAAAGGGCACTTCTGGGGTGGTGTTGGCACCAATACTGTTGCCTACAGGTGGCAAAATGTTGTAGCTGTCGTCCCACACGATCACTGTGGCCAGGGATTGATTTTGCTCCAGTCCGTTGGTATTCAGCGAAATGTAATCGCTGCTCAGGTTGTACCCACTTACCGAGGCAACCTTGTCGGGTGCAACAGGCAACTGAAAGCCGAAGCCATTGTGGTAAAACGCTCCATGGGCCCTTAAAACAAAGGTGGCCTCAATCTCTGTCACGGCATTGTTGCCGTTTGTAATCTGATTGAAGTTGTAGTCGATCACTGCATCATTAAAGTCATAATCACCGCGATATGGCCACAAATCTTCAAAGGCCAGCGTGCCAAAATGTCCCTCGGTGAAGAAATAGTTGTTGAAGGCTTTGTCAGGATCATCTGGATAGTCGTCAAAATGATTGGGCACGCCATCTCCGTCTGCATCCTCACCTGTATAATCCACAATGGGCAGGTCGGTTGGATCTACCGCCTGCACCGGATTGGCGGTCACGAAGAAAATGGCATCGTTAAAGTCGTGGTCGCAGCCACTTTCACTCCGCCTGATGTCTTCGATACCCAGCAGAAAACGTTGCCTGCCGGGGTCGCGCAGCAGCACGGTCTGTTGCCGGATGCTGGCATTTGGATAGGGATTCAGGTTTTTGGTCGAGTAAACAATCCATCTGCCATTGGTCACCTGCGAACCATTCCATCCATCAGCAATCAGTGCCCACGCAATGGTTGTGCCAGCATGAAAGCGTCCTATTTTCACCTTGTTTCCTGGTTGAAGTCCGCCTCCACTGCCTGCCAGACTTGAGTTGGGAAAAATAATGGTGATGGAATCAACATCAGCGGCTGATTGTGGAGGGTTGTCCGTTGGATAGGTATAAAAACCCAGCACATTGCGGTATCCTGCCCCTTCTGTGATAAAAGTCACCCACACGTCGCAGGTTTCAACCAATCTGATGTTGTGATCGTAAGTTTCGCTGAAATAATCCGGGTGGCTGATGGGCAGCTTGATACGCTCAGGAAGGGTATTGTTGATATCGTTTAAAAAGTCGGCGCTGATGGGATCGTTATCAGGCTCAAGGTAGGCCGGAACACCCTGGTTGTTGTAGGCACCCAAAAATTTGTAAACAGCATTGGTTGACGAGGGTTGAAGAAGGCTCTTTTCGGTGGTGGAAGTTGGCAGGCCTCCAAAAGTGGTCTCCAGCCGACCATCGCTCACCGGCACTATTTTTTCAGAAACAAGTCCAACATAGCTGGTTGAGACAAATAATTCAGTATAGTATGCTGGTATCTGATAATCAACAGAATAAGTGCCGTTTTCGTTGGTGACGCCACTTACGATGAGGCTGCCGCCCAGCTCAGGGTCTTTGTTCCAAACAAAAAACCTTGCCCCCTGAATGGCCTGTCCCTGGTTGTCGCGTGCTGTGATGTTGATCTCACATGCTTTTGTGGTTGACCAGTTAAATCCTGCCGGTACTTCCAGCTTTTCCATTTCTGTGCCCGGAACCGGTGGTTCGGGGATCGTACTTTTGTTACATGCCGATGCTACCCAAAGTGTGCTTATGGCAAACAAATACAATATCTTTTTCATGGTACTTGTTTTTTATCTGATGTTCAACTTACATGCCATATCTTATAAATCATTCGATCAATGTGTTAGCTTGAAAAATTGAGAATCGGTTTTCTCATTTTTAGAACGAATTTTATCAATGGGAATTCACAATGGCGGTGCTGATCAACTGGTCGTAGCCACTGCCTGGTTTACGGAAATAGAGGCATAAAAAGTAATCGTGGTCTGCCTCCCAGTGCGTGCCTTCGGTGAGGGCCACAGACGCTGCAGATTGGCCTTGTTCAACGATGCCATACTGGTAATTGTAATACCCTTGCTTCAGAAACAGCGATGCCTCGTATCGTTTTTGCTGATAGTTGTACCTCATTCTGCTTTCCTTTCCGATGTTCCAATCAACAAGTGCGCCCAAAATATGCATCTCGGCGCCGCTCAATGGGTATTCCCATGGAAGGTAAAAATTCACCCAGGCATAATCTCCCTCGATGCCGGTATCCTGATCTGATCGTGCTTTGATGAGTTTTCTCCCTTGAATATCAGCTTCATATGCATATTGCCTTCGGTCGCGGCGCGGGTCGTCCCACAGGTCCACCGTAAAATAGTCATCGCCCATCACAATGCGCCGAATGCGCTCCGACTGGTATTTGAAACTTTTTATGTCAAACGCACGCCATTGATTGCCCCCTTCGAAAAGCGTTTTATCAACGTATTCATAGATAAGTTTGTCAGGATAGGTTTGGCTCGGCTGCAAGCCAATCACCATATTGTCTGTTCGCCCATCTTGCATGATGTTTAAAAAGAAAGTACTGGCAGGCAAATTGCCAAGATAGGCGGGCACATCAACGGTAACGTCGAGCTGATGATGGGTTTGCTCGAATTCTTTGAGCTTGTTGTATTGTGGTATGTTTACCTGAAGCGATAGCAGGGGTTCTGTTACGAAAAACCTGCGTGTGAAAAGAACTTGATCTTCAGTGTTCTGGTCTGTAAAGACAACAAGCAGATAGTTTCCTGACAGCTTTGGCTGCATGTATGAGGTGGGAAAATAAAGTTCGTGATGCACATAGGGTGTCAATGTGTTCAACGAAAATCTGTAGTCTGTGATTTGATCATCAAAATAGCCTTCCAGGTATTCACGGGGCTGAAGCTCGCTGCGTTGCCATCTGTAATCGCAGTGTACAAAGGTGTAGCGATATATGCGTGCTTCGTCACCGGCAACATCAAACGAGAGGTGAAGTGATGCCTGCTCACCCAATACCATGAGCGGTCGGCCAAGCGAGTCTTCGGTTTGATTTAAAACCGCTGTCAATACAAGCTCCGATACATTTCTGTCGTATTCCTGGTTCGAAGCATGGGAGTTGATTGAGCCAAGAAGGCTCAGCATCAGCATGCATCCGCTGAAAAGAGCAAGATAGGGGTGTCTGCCGCTCATAGGTCGAACGAATTTTTAACAAAGATACGGCAATCGCTCATGAAACAGTGCAGTGTAAGGTTGCTTTGCGCTAAATCAAATGATTTGTTGACGAGCCGGCACTGAAAATATCCCATTTTTTGCCGTCTTTGTTTTATTTTTCACAAAGTTATTTCGTTTCTTTGCATTCATTATCAAATATATATCAAGGTAGATATGTCAAACGTTATTAGAATTAAAAAGGGCTTGAATATCAATATGATAGGAGAGGCCGAGAAGACAATCAAAGAACTTTCGACACATCAGTTTGCCATCAAACCCAGCGATTTCACGGGCATCTTTCCAAAACTCATGGTTAAAGAAGGCGATGAGGTGAAGGCAGGTAGCCCACTTTTTGCCGACAAATACCGCGACAACATTGTTTTCACGGCGCCGGTCAGTGGAAAAATCAGTGAGGTGCGCCGGGGTGCCAAACGTGTTTTGCTCGAAATCCGGATTGAGGCCGATGGTCAGAATACCGCCGAAAATTTTGGTGTTGCCGATCCACAAAAGCTCGACAGGGCTGCCATCATCGAAAAATTGCTGGCAAGCGGTTCATGGCCCTTCATCCGTCAACGCCCCTATGGTGTCATCGCCAATCCTGCCGACAAGCCCAAATCAATATTCGTATCTGCCTTCGACACTGCGCCGCTGGCACCCGACTACGATCTCATTGTGCATGGGCAGGGCGAGGCCTTTCAAAAAGGGCTGGATGTGCTTGCCAAATTAACCGATGGCAAAGTTCACCTCAACATCGATGCCAACTCCACCCAGTCGAAGGTGTTTACCAACTCAAAGGGTGTTCAGATCAATAAATTCTCGGGGCCGCACCCTGCAGGAAATGTGGGTGTTCAAATCAACAAACTCGATCCCATCAACAAGGGTGAGGTTGTTTGGTACACCTATCCGCAGGAAGTGATTTCGATCGGCAAACTGTTTCTCACCGGCAAGTTTGATGCCACGCGCATTGTTGCACTCACTGGTGCTGAAGTGCTCAAACCGGCTTATTTTAAAACATTTATCGGAGCCAGACTTAACAGTTTTATACAAAACAATGTTTCTAATGCCGAGAAGCGCTACATCAGCGGGAATGTGCTCACAGGAAACAAAATCGATCCTGACGGATATCTTGGCTTTTACCATGCGCAGTTTACCGTATTGAAAGAGGGTAATTACCACGAATTTTTTGGTTGGGCCCTGCCCGGATTCGGCAAATTTAGCTTCAGCAGGTCATTCCCGGCCTTCCTCTTTAAAAACCGCAAATACAGGCTCGATACCAATTTGCATGGTGGCGAACGTGCATTGGTGATGACAGGTCAATTCGAAAAGGTCTTTCCTTTTGACATCTATCCCATGCAGTTGCTCAAAGCCATCATGACCGAAAACATCGATCTGATGGAAAATCTTGGTATCTACGAAGTGGTGGAAGAAGACTTTGCCCTTTGCGAAGTGATCGACACTTCAAAAACCGACATCCAGGAAATCGTTCGCAGGGGATTGGAAATGATTCGGAAGGAAATGAATTAATTGACAGTTAATTAATACTTGAAAAAATGAAGTTTTTAAGGAATTTTCTGGATAAACAAAAACCTCAGTTTCAAAAAGGTGGAAAGTTTGAAAAATTTCACTCCACTTTTGATGCATTCGAAACGTTTTTGTTTGTTCCCGACAAAACAACGCATACCGGCGCGCACATCCGCGACGCCATTGATTTGAAGCGTACCATGTCGGTAGTTATTCTGGCTATGTTGCCGGCTCTGATGTTTGGTATCTGGAATGCTGGCTATCAGCACTATCTGTCTTTAGGGCAGCATCCCGGGTTTTGGCCCATTGTCGGCTATGGTTTACTAAAAGTTTTACCCATCATCATTGTTTCATATGTGTTTGGCTTGGGTGCCGAATTTGTGTTTGCTCAAATCAGGGGCCATGAAGTCAACGAGGGTTATCTGGTTTCAGGTATGCTCATACCTTTGGTAATGCCCGTCGACATTCCTCTTTGGATGGTGGCAGTGGCCAGTCTTTTTGCCGTGATCATTGGTAAAGAAACCTTTGGTGGAACAGGCATGAACGTTTTTAACCCAGCCTTGCTCGCCAGGGCATTCATCTTCTTTGCTTATCCCGCCAAGATCACAGGCGACCTGATTTGGGTTGGTGGCTTGTCGAAAGGCGAAGGCGTTGTGGATGGCTTTTCCGGAGCAACACCTCTTGGTAATGCAGCTGCAGGTGCCATGGATAAACTGCCTCAGTTATCTGACTTGTTCTTTGGGTTTATACCCGGTTCGATTGGCGAAACTTCCAAGCTGGCCATCTTGATCGGCGCTGCCATATTGATTATCACTGGTATTGGCAGCTGGAGAATCATGCTGTCAGGTTTGTTGGGTGGTGTTACGATGACATTGATATTCAATATTTTTGCTGCCAACGCATACATGAAAATCGATCCTGCCACGCAATTGATGATGGGGAGTTTCATGTTCGGCATCGTGTTCATGGCTACCGACCCTGTAACAGCAGCTCAAACCAATAAAGGAAAATACATTTATGGATTCCTTGTCGGTCTGTTCGCCATTATGATCAGGGTGTTCAATCCTGCCTATCCCGAGGGGATGATGTTGGCAATTCTTCTCATGAATGCATTTGCTCCGCTCATTGACCACTATGTGGTTGAAGCCAATATCAGTAAACGCCTCAAACGCGCTTCAGCAAGCTTGAAATCTTAATAAAATCAGTAGAAATGGAACACAGTAATAAATACATATTCCTCTACTCGGTGATCATGGTTGTGGTTGTTGCAATCGCACTCACCATTGTTGCTGTGCAGCTTAAGCCGGCACAGGAGGACAATATCCGAATCGAAAAAATGCAAAACATCCTTGCTTCTGTCAACATCTCAACTGCCGAAATTCAAAAAAAGCAGGTGATTGATGTTTACAACAAATTCATCACCTCTGCTTTGGCTGTGAACACCAAGGGTGAGGTTGTGGAAACAGATGCAGCCAAAGTTTTTGCTGTTGATATGGCATCAGAAATAAAGAAACCGCTTGAAAATCAGGTATTGCCAATCTTCACTGCTACCCTTGAAAATGGCGAAACTGCATTCATCTTCCCCTTGAGGGGAAAAGGACTGTGGGGACCTGTTTGGGGCTATATCTCTCTGAAAACAGACTATAACACCGTGCTGGGAACCATGTTCGACCACAAGGGCGAAACCCCCGGTCTGGGTGCCGAGATCAATCAGGAGTGGTTTACAACCATGTTTAAAGGCAAAACCATTTATGGTGACAATGGAAATTTCACCTCAATCCAGATCATCAAAGGTGGAGCTGCCGACGACAATCCGCACGGTGTGGATGCCATTTCGGGTGGCACAATCACCAGCAAAGGGGTCGAAAAGATGATTTATGACAACCTGATGAGTTACCAGGCGTATTTTAAGAAAGTGAAAAATCAATAAAACACTGTACAATGAGCGACTCAAAAACAAAGGCTGAAAAAGAACCCATGTTCTCGCCTAAAATACTGAAATTGCTGAAAAACCCACTCAACCTTGAAAATCCGATTACGGTTCAGGTGTTGGGAATCTGCTCGGCTTTGGCTGTTACTGTTCAGATGAAACCGGCCATCGTGATGGCTTTATCCGTAACAATTGTAACTGCATTTTCGAACCTGATTATTTCTTCACTCAGAAATACAATCCCGTCCCGCATCCGAATCATCGTTCAATTGGTTGTGGTTGCAGCACTCGTTATCATTGTCGATCAGGTGCTGAAAGCCTATGTTTACGACGTAAGTAAAAAGCTTTCTGTTTTCGTAGGGCTGATCATTACCAACTGTATCCTGATGGGGCGATTAGAAGCATATGCCATGGGCAACAAACCCTGGCCTTCTTTCGTCGATGGGATAGGAAACGGTCTCGGATATGGTCTGATCCTGGTTATTGTAGCCTTCTTCAGGGAAACTCTCGGCTCTGGCAAGGTGTTGGGAATGAAGATCATCCCTCAGGCTTTTTACGATGCGGGATATGTTGATAACGGTATGATGATTTTGCCTCCCATGGCGCTCATCACTATCGGTGTCATCATCTGGGTTCAACGGTCAAAGACACCTGAATTGCAAGAAAAATAAAACAATACGAAGTCATAATAAAAAAGTGAAACAATGGAAAACCTGTTCAATCTATTTGTAAGGAGTATTTTCATCGACAATATGGTCTTCGCTTACTTCCTTGGAATGTGCTCTTTCCTGGCTGTATCAAAGACTGTGAAAACCTCCGTCGGATTGGGAATCGCTGTGACTTTCGTATTGGTAGTAACAGCGCCAGTCAACTGGCTTGTCGATACGTACTTGCTCAAACCGGGTGCACTTGCCTGGTTAAGCCCTGATTTTGCCGATCTGGATCTTAGCTATCTAAGCTTCATGATTTTTATCGCCGTGATTGCCGCTATCGTTCAGCTGGTTGAAATGATCGTCGAAAAGTTCTCACCTTCGCTCTACAATGCCCTGGGCATTTTTTTGCCTCTGATTGCTGTTAACTGCGCCATCCTTGGAGTAGCGCTCTTCGTTCAGGAACGCGATTATCACACCATCTCTGAAGTGACCGTCTATGCTGCTGGAAGCGGTATTGGGTGGTTCCTTGCAATTGCCTCTCTGGCTGCCATCCGCGAAAAAATCACCTATTCCAACATTCCCAAGCCGCTGCGCGGTTTAGGCATCTCCTTCATTATCACTGGTTTGATGGCGATTGCCTTTATGAGCTTCATGGGTATTAAAATCTAATCACGAAATACGGTTATGCTTATGTCAACATTATTATTTCTTGGAACGCTAACTGGTCCGTTGCTCGTGGGTACGGTCGTATTTCTGATCGTGACGGTTGCCCTCGTGATGATGCTCCTGTTTGCCAAAGCCAAACTGGCTCCATCGGGACCAGTTAAAATCATGATCAATGATGAGAAGGAAATACAGGTAAACGCCGGGTCTTCGCTGTTGAGCACCCTGTCTAACGAGAAAATATTCCTGCCCAGTGCTTGCGGTGGAGGTGGAACATGCGGCATGTGCCGTTGTCAGGTTGAAGAAGGCGGTGGCTCCATCTTACCCACTGAGAAGGGTTTCTTTAGCAGAAAAGAACAACAAGCAAACTGGCGGCTCGGCTGCCAGGTGAAAGTGCGTGAAAACCTTAAAATTCAGATCCCTGCCGAAGTATTTGGTATTAAAAAATGGGAATGCGAAGTGGTTTCAAATCACAATGTGGCCACCTTTATCAAGGAGTTTGTGGTGAAATTGCCTCCCGGTGAAACATTGCACTTTAAATCAGGTGGATACATCCAGATTGATGTGCCAAAGGTTGAAGTTGATTTCGGTAAAGACATCCATGTGGAAGATGAATACCGTGAGGAATGGGATAAATTCAAGATGTGGGACCTCAAAATGAAGAACTCGGAAGAGCAATTCCGCGCCTATTCTATGGCCAACCACCCGGCTGAAGGCAACATCGTGATGCTTAACATCCGTATTGCTACACCACCATGGGACCGCAAAGCCAACGCTTTCATGAATGTGAACCCTGGCGTGTGCTCCAGTTATATTTTCTCGCGCAAACCCGGCGACAAGGTGATGGTGTCCGGACCTTATGGCGAATTCCACATCAAACCCACACGTCGCGAAATGATGTTCATTGGTGGCGGTGCAGGCATGGCCCCCATGCGTTCGCATCTGTTCCACCTTTTCCACACTGAAAAAACCGACCGCAAAACCACCTTCTGGTATGGTGGCCGCTCAGTGCGTGAATTGTTCTACATGGAAGACTTTGAAGCCATCGAAAAGAATTTCCCCAATTTCAAGTTCAATGTAGCGCTCTCCGAACCCAAACCTGAGGATAACTGGAAGGGTCATACCGGCTTTATTCATCAGGTGATTTTGGATAACTACCTGAAGCAACACCCCGAACCTGAGGAAATTGAATACTATCTCTGCGGGCCCCCCATGATGAATGCTGCCATCTTTAAGATGCTCGACGAACTGGGCGTACCCAAAGAAATGATTGCATTCGACGACTTTGGTGGTTAAATTAACATTCAAAACGTATTTAAAAATCGGCAGCAATGCCGATTTTTTTATTTTTACCCCATATATTGAGCAAGATGAAAAAGCGTGTTTTGTTTGCTTATCTGACATTGGGCCTCCTTGCCATTTCCTGCGGCCACAAAGCCGAACTGCCACGGATGAACCTGGCTGGCGAAGCACAGGGTACCTACTATGCAATTACCTACTATGATGCGGAGCAGCGTAACTTTCAGCAAGAAATTGATTCAATACTCAAAGCTGTTGACTTGTCCGTTTCATTGTGGGTGGACCACTCGCTCATTAACCGCATCAATGGTGGTGATTCAACTGTGGCCGTCGATCAAATTTTTAAGGATAATTTTAATAAGTCAATAGAAATCAGTCAGTTGAGTGATGGGTATTTCGATTTCACCATCGGACCACTGGCTCAGGCCTGGGGCTTCCACCGAAAAAACAAGATGGAGCTTTCTTCCGGTCAAATTGATAGCCTGCGTAAACTGGTCGACTACCGAAAAGTGCACCTGATAGGCGATCAGATTTTATTGGATCAGCCAAATATGTCATTCGATTTCAATGCGGTAGCCCAAGGCTATAGCGTTGATTTGATTGGGGCGTTTCTCGATCAGAAAGCTGTGAAACAGTATATCATTGATATCGGTGGCGAAATTCTTGCGCGAAACCGGAAACCTGATGGAACACGATGGCGTGTCGGGATTGAAAAACCAAGTGAGAAGGCAGATGATGGTCGGGTGATTCAGGAAATCATTGAGCTCGAAAATCAGGCGCTTGCCACATCGGGAAGCTACCGCAAATACTTCGAAATGGATGGCAAACGCTATTCACACGCCATCAGCCCGAAAACAGGCCGTCCGGTCGATCACAACCTGCTGAGCGTCACGGTGATGGCGTCGGATGCAGCCACGGCTGATGCTTTGGCAACAGCCTTTCTGGTGATGGGATTGGACGAAGCGAAAAAACACATCGCTTCCACACAAGGCATTGAGGCTTATTTTATCTACTGGACTCCCGACAAAACCTATGGTTCATTTGCCACTGAGGGCATGAGAAAGCAAATTGTTAAACAATAGCTTAGTTATGGTGGTGATGTTCGTGATCATGGTCATCGCCCTGACGCTGGCAGCTTCCTTCGCCACCACAAGCACAACCGATGCGTTGCCCATTGGCTCCGGCACTCGAACACGATTTTTTAAATTCCGCTCCTTTGATGAAGAACATCTTTACGGCGATACCTGCCATTGCAATGCCTAAAAGCGTGATGCTGAGTAAGATGAGTTTTAAATACATGTTGTGATCAATTTACTGCAAAAGTAAGCTTTTCTGTTCAATCCAATCCTGGCAGTTCAGTAACTTTAACACTTTTCGGGCGGTTTTCCTGCTTACGTTAAATCCGGTGAAAAGTCGTTTAATTTTGATTCATGAGGTGTTATATACCGCCCCGAACAAAAGCTGAAAGTGCAAGTGCTGTGGCAATCGAAGCATTGAGCGATTCGGGATTTTGTGGGGATTGTTCGGTGACAATGGCTGGTATGGTGATTGGAAACGCTATATAAGGTTTGATGTTGTTTCGAATTCCATGCGATTCGCTTCCAATGATCAGCAGCGAGGATGCCTGCCGCAAATTGGTTTTGTAGATGTCATCACCATCCATTACAGCGCCATAGATGTTGATATTGTGTGCTTTTGCCACCGAAAGCAGGCTTTCAGGGGGCAGCACCGTAATGCGCATGCGAAACAACGATCCCATGGCAGCCTGCACCACCTTGGGATGAAATGCTTCTACAGTATCAGGACTGCAGTAAATATCACCCACGCCAAACCACTCGGCTGTCCGGATGATGGTTCCTAAATTTCCGGGATCATTGATGCCGTCGAGCACAAGACCCAGCGAGCCCTTCAAACGCTCCGGGTCGAATGTGTGGTGGGGTGTCTCTGCCACGGCCAGGATGCCGGGAGGCGTGGTCATCTGACTGATGCGCTCCATATCAGTGTCGCGCACCACCTCAGCTTTGTTTGCAAACGGAAAGTTTGGAAACTTCGAAAGCCAGGCAGGTGTGGCATATACTGCTCGTATCGGAATGGTGCTTTCCATCAATTCTTCCACCACCTTCGTGCCTTCAGCAATAAATAGTCCTGATTCCTTCCGAAACTTACTGATTTTAAGGCTCGAAATATGTTTTATATTGTTTTTTGAAAGCATAAAAAAAACCTGACTCTTTTAGGAATCAGGTTTAAAAATACAATTTTTTGACGATTATTCAGCAAAAACTTCAAAATCAATTTCAAACTGTACTTCTTTGTGCAGCTTGATTTTGGCTTTGTAATTGCCAAGTTCCTTGATGCCTTCTTCGTTGAGGTGAATTTTTTTGCGGTCAACCTCAATGTTGCGGGCTTCCTTAATGGCGTTGGCAATTTGAACAGAGTTCACGGAACCGAAGATTTTTCCAGAAGCACCAGCCTTGGCCGCAATACGCAGGCTCAAACCTTCAAGCGCTTTCGCAACAGTGGCAGCTTCATTTTTAATTTTTTCGGCTTTAAATGCCTGCTGCTTTTTCATTTCAGCGAGGATCTTGCGATTGGTCTCGTTGGCAATGATGGCATATCCCTGAGGGATGAGATAATTACGTGCGTAACCATCTTTTACGTTGACGATATCATGGGCAAACCCCAGATTGTTGACGTCCTGTTTCAGAATGACTTCCATGTGATTTCTCCTCCTCGTTTATTTTAATAAGTCAGCAACATAAGGCATTAACGAAAGATGACGGGCTCTTTTTACAGCCTGAGCCACCTTCTTCTGGTATTTGGTGGATGTGCCGGTGATGCGGCGCGGGAGCAATTTTCCTTGCTCATTGACAAATTTCAACAAAAAGTCAGCATCCTTGTAATCAATGTACTTGATGCGATTTTTCTTGAACCTGCAGTATTTTTTCTTTTTTGTATCTACTGCAATGGGGGTCAAATATTTTATTTCTGAACTTCCTTGTGCCATTGTATGATGTATTAATGGTTACTGATTCCGAAGCACTAGGCTTCAACTTTTTCGTTTGCAGCGTCTTTGGCTTTTTTACGCTTTTTCTCGTTGTAGGCAACAGCGTGCTTGTCGAGTTTCACCGTTAGGAATCGGATGATGCGTTCATCGCGTTTGAGCTGGGTTTCAAAGTCGGCAATCAGACTGCCTTCGGCTTTGTATTCAACCAAATGGTAAAAGCCTGTTGACTTTTTTTGAATCGGATAGGCGAGTTTGCGCATACCCCAGTGCTCTTCGTGAACAATCTCAGCACCATTCTCGGCCAGGTAATCCTGGTACTTTTTTACCGCTTCCTTCATCTGTTCTTCAGACAAAACGGGAGTTACAATGAAAACGGTTTCGTACTGGTTCATAATTAAATGATTAGTAATTAATGATTTGATTTACAAAATGGAGTGCAAAAGTAGTCCTTTTTTCCGATTCTGCAAGCGTCTCTGTCAAGAAATTGTGAGAATAAATTGTTTTTCAATAAAATATGCTTCGCCCTGGGCTGGTTTCGACAGGCTTACATGTTTCCTTCGTCAGCAAAACTGTAGTAGGAATTACCGCCAAAAATGAGGTGGTCCAGCACGGGTATATCGATCAGTTGTCCGGAATGTTTGGCTTTCTCTGTCAGCTTTACATCGGCCTCGCTTGGCTGTAATTGACCAGAAGGATGGTTGTGGCAAAGAATAATTGCGCTCGCAGAGGCTTCAAGCGCAACCCTGAAAATCTTACGCAGATCTGCCACAGTGCCGGCAATGCCGCCTTCGCTGATTTCAACGGACCTGATCACCTTATTGGCCCTGTTGAGCAAAATGACCCAAAACTTCTCGTAGTTCAAATCGGAGACTTCTGCATACATATAATCATAGGCATCCTTGCTGCTGGCAATCGTTTTGCGTTCCCTTGCATCGGCACTGCGCCGTCGCTTTCCCAGTTCGAGCGCCGCAATAATGCTAATGGCCTTGGCCTCGCCAATGCCTTTAAACTTTTTTAAGTCGTTCACGCTGAGACTGCTCAGATCTACTAAACTGTCGCCACAGCTGCTCAGGATGCGCCTGCTCAGTTCCACGGCTGATTCTTCGTGGTTGCCAGAGCCGATTAATATGGCTACCAGCTCTGCATCGCTCAGGCTGTTTTTCCCTTTTAGCAGCAGTTTCTCCCGGGGTTGATCGTCTTCTGCCCAAAATTTGATGGATTTTTTTTCGGAATCTTTCATTGAAATGGCCTGACAGGTTGGTTAAAATCGAAATCGAAGTGCGTTGGTTAGTTCAAGATCAGTGGGTTTGGTGCCACCAACAGGTTGATTTCTGTGATGGTAGTTTACCGAGAAATCATAATATAATTTCTTGGTAATCAGTGTGCTTAACGAGAGTGTAAGATAATAGCGATAATTGTTGAAGTCTGAAATAGCGGGTTGAATATAGTTGACAAGATTGAGGTTTACTCCTTTTTTAATCGCCCATACCAGCGATACATAACTCGACCATCTGATCAAATGAAAGGTTGAAGCAGGCATGGTTGAATAACGCTCTGTTTCGAAGAACAGGCCTGTTCCCAGAAAAATTTTCAGTGAAGTTTTAATTGTGTCGCTCGTATCGGTCTTTTTCACGGGGTTAAATCTGATGCCAGCTCCAAGCAAAAAACGTCGTTTAAGCAGGATAAATTCATCAAATTGCAGTTGTGTGTATTCTTCCAGCTGAAATACGGAACGTGTGTCGAGCTGATGCATCGACCTGAAGTGGAGGAATCCCTTGTGTGTCTTTTTTACACCTGTTCGAGTTTCGAGGTCGTAATCCACTGCAGATAGGTAATCAGTTTTTTCCCCATTGTAGTAGCCGCGAAATTCGTTGCTGATATCAAGCTTGCGTGTATTACCGGTTTCAAAATCAAAGCCGAGGGCATTTGTAAATAAAAATCCCTTTTTATCGTAATCCTGATGAAAGCGCTCCGTGTTTACCTGTGCGTGAAGCGTCCTGCCAATCAGAACCAAAATAAACAAGGGGACCAGGTACCTCATCTCATGTCAACTACCTCAACGCCTGGAAATTGCGTGGCATTAAACTTAAAAAAGTCAGCTGCCAGCTGATTTCCCGAGCTCATGTTGCTGAGGTCGTAAATAAAGATGTTGCCGGCATTGTCAAATACCTGGAGTTTGTTGAGTTGCAGTTTGCTTTCGTTGATTCCCAAAAGCATTTTACTGAATTTTTTACCACTGGTGGGTTGTAATTCGATCGTTTTCAGCCCCCTCGAAGTATTTTCCTTGTCGTTCACAAAAGAGCTTTTGTAGTCTTTGTAATAGGAGGTAAGCAATTTGCTGGGGGTCATGGCTTCGTCTCCATCGCCTGCATTGGTTACCATCACTTCGTTGGCATCCTCGATAAAAGTCCATACGGTAGTTCCATCGCTGATGACCATTTGTCCGGCGAGTGTAATCTTGTAAGACTCTTCATTCATGTACAGTGTTCCCTTTTTCGATTCGTTGATACCGGCCTTCTGGTTGATCATGCTGTAAACGAAATCGATACGGATATTTTTTTGCTCCCTTGTTTTGTCAACCACCTGCTTGATAAGTTCAGGAGCTGATTTTTGAGCATTGAGTGCGCAGGCACCCGAAAATAAGAGCAGGAATAACAACAAGCGTTTTTTCATGAGTTGTGGTGTGTTTTAGCGTCTAAATCCTTCAAAAATTGTTCCAAAGCCATTTCATTGGCCACTTTAACTTCCCTTGCTTTTGATCCTTCGAAAGGCCCCACGATGCCGGCTGCCTCCAGCTGATCGATAATTCTGCCTGCCCGGTTATAGCCAAGCTTGAGTTTGCGTTGCAGCAATGAGGTGGATCCTTGCTGGTTTTGAACAATCACACGGGCAGCATCTTCAAACAGCTCATCCCTTTCGGAAGCGTCGAACACATCTGCCACCTCATCCTGCTCATCTGCATATTCCGGCAAATGGTAGGCGTCGGGATAAGCCCGTTGTGATCCGATATATTCGGTAAGTCGTTCAACCTCAGGTGTGTCGATGAAAGCACATTGCAATCGAATCAGGTCGTTTCCAGTAGAAAGCAGCATATCGCCCCTTCCAACAAGCTGGTCGGCGCCACCGGTGTCGAGGATGGTGCGCGAATCGATGCGCGAGATGACCCTAAAGGCGATTCTTGCCGGGAAATTGGCTTTGATGGTTCCGGTGATGATGTTCACCGATGGGCGTTGTGTGGCGATAATCAAGTGTATGCCTACGGCACGTGCGAGCTGTGCCAGTCGGGTGATAGGGCTTTCTACCTCTTTGCCGGCTGTCATGATCAGGTCGGCAAATTCGTCAACCACCAATACAATATAGGGCAAAAAGCGGTGGCCACCGAGCGGGTTCAACTTTCTTGCCCTGAATTTTTCATTGTATTCCTTTATGTTTCGCACCTGTGCATCTTTCAACAGCTCGTAGCGATTATCCATTTCGATGCTCAGCGAGTTGAGTGTGCGCACCACCTTGCGTGTATCGGTGATGATGGCTTCTTCCGAATCGGGAAGCTTGGCCAGATAGTGCCGTTCGATGCGGCTGAACAAGCTGAGCTCAACTTTCTTGGGATCAACCATCACAAATTTAAGTTCAGCAGGGTGTTTGCTGTAAAGCAAAGAAGTGATGATGGCGTTCAGTCCAACAGATTTTCCCTGACCTGTTGCTCCGGCCATCAGGATGTGGGGCATTTTGGTGAGGTCGGCCACGAAACTTTCGTTGGCAATGGTTTTTCCCAGGCCAAATGGAAGTTCGTAATGGCTTGAAACAAAGCGCTCCGAACCCAGAATCGATCGCATCGACACAATTTCGGGCTTCAGATTGGGCACTTCAATTCCCACTGTTCCTTTGCCGGGAATCGGAGCGATAATGCGGATGCCAATGGCCGAAAGGCTGAGCGCAATATCGTCTTCAAGGTTTTTTATGCGCGAGATGCGAATGCCCGGTGCCGGAACAATTTCGTAAAGTGTGACGGTTGGGCCGATGGTTGCCTTGATTTTTTCGATCCCAATCTGGTAGTTTGCCAGGGTTTCAACAATGCGGTTTTTATTGGCCTCCAGCTCGGCCCTGTCCACATTAATCGTTCCATCGCCATACAGGTTGAGCAAATCGAGTGGGGGAAGCTTGAAATCCGGCAAGTCGAGCGTGGGATCGAAATGGGTATCCAGTCCCTGATGGGGGATGGCACCCCTTGGTTTCACCTTTTCCTCAACAGTTTTTTCCACCTTGAGTTCAATCTCATCTTCTTGTTCTTCTTCTTGTTCCGCTTCATCCGAAACATCAATCATGCGCGGTTCGATGGTCATTTCCACATTGCGGTCGGTAGCAAGTGTATTCCGTCCTTCAGCAGCCATGGGCGCATACTGAAGCGTGTCCTCCTCTTCTGCGTCATCTTCAATGGCATACTCCACGGTATTGTACTTGTCCGCATTCTGCAATCGGGCTGATTTTGCTGCTTGTTTCGGGCTGCTGTCTTTTTTTTGAAACAAACCGCCCGACCATTTGAAACTGAAAACAATGAAAATCAATAAGATGAAAAGCAGGCTGATGATCAGGCCAGCTTTACCAAGCACGGCTCCGGTGTAGCTGTATAAAAATAAACCCACCACCCCTGCAAGCGTATTCATGGGGTCGGAAGGGAAAAAGGAACTCAGCAACAAGGGTAGCCACACAAGGCTCATCAATGCATATTTCCATAACCCCCAACCACTTATGATGTTCTTTTTCCAAATAAGACGGATTCCGCCGGCAAGCAGAACAAAAACAATGAAAAAGGCACCAAGGCCGAAACCATCTTTCACAAATAGTTGTGCAAGAAATGCCCCCACATTTCCCGACCAGTTGCTAATCTTCATGCTGGTATCGGTGAGCACCAGCCCAATGGGAAGATCAGAGAAATAATCATCGGTGATTTGGTTAAACCAGTTCAGGTAGAACGAAACGAAAGCCAAAATCAGATAGGCTGCCAGCAACAAAAAGAAGATGCCTGTCAGTGTCACCCAACGCGGATCGGGATGCCAATTAAACTGAAATCTTTTGGTTTTTGTTTTTTCCTTGCTTTTCTCTTTTTCCTTTTCTTTTTTTGGCGGCTTTTCGGCTGCGGGAGGCACAACAGGAACCGTCGCTTCTGTTTCCAGAACGAGCTCCTGAGCTTTCAGGGAGTTGGATTTGAGCTTGTTTTCGGATTTTGCCATGTGCCTGTCAGAAATATGGGCAAAAATATAAATTTATTGGGCTGCAAGTTTCGTTTTGTTGCAGCATGGTGGTTCGTTTTTAACGCGAAAAGCCCGGATGAAGCCGGGCTTTTGATATGTTTGGCGGATGCTTAATCTTCGGTAATGGTGATCGACCTGATGATGTCGCCTTGTCTGATTAGATCGACAACTTCCACGTTTTCAATTACTTTTCCAAAAACGGTATGGTTTCGGTCGAGGTGCGCTGTGTTTCTTCTGCTGTGGCAGATGAAAAATTGCGATCCGCCTGTGTTGCGGCCTGCATGGGCCATCGAAATCACACCTCGGTCGTGATATTGTTTCTTTCCGGTGAGCTCGCACGGAATGCTGTAGCCTGGTCCGCCGGTTCCATCTCCTTTCGGGCATCCTCCCTGAATCACAAAGTCTGGAATCACACGGTGGAATTTCAGACCGTTATAGAAACCTGAGTTGGAGAGTTTGATAAAGTTAGCAACCGTGCCAGGTGCATCGTCATCAAAGAGCTCAAGCACCATGGTGCCTTTGCTTGTTTCAATAGTGGCTTTTTTCATCTTTTTTATTTTACAAAACGCATTGATTTATCGAATCTTATCTTTCCACCAAAGAGTGGCTTGTTTTTATCGAGCGACAACCACACAAACACTGCCTTGCCTACGATATGGTCGTTGGGCACAAACCCCCAATAGCGCGAATCGGCCGAATTGTGTCTGTTATCTCCCATCATCCAGTAGTAATCCATCTTGAAGGTGTAGCTGCTAACTTGTTGCCCGTTAATCAGGATAATACCGTCTTTCACTTCCACTTTGTTGCCTTCGTAGGCATGAATGATGCGCTCGTAAAGCGGAAGGTTCTGCAGGTTCAGGCTAACGGTTTGTCCGGCTTTGGGTATCTCAAGCGGACCGTAATTGTCGATATTCCATGGATAGTCAGCAGAGTTGGGGAATATTTCGGGATTCCACTCGCCTGCAGGTTCCACCATGCGCTCAACACTTTTCACCATGGGCAGTGCTTTTAGCTCCTGCGCCACCTGTTCGCTAATCCAAAAAGTGTATGAACCCGGCAGCCCGTTGACTTTACCCTCTGTGATGCCGAATTTGTCAAGTAATTTTTGGTTGAGCGAGGTGCCGTCAGTCACAACCGTATATCTGAACTGTATGGTTCCGGGAGTGGGGTTGGGCTGTCCGTTCACAATCAATTGTCCGTTAATGATTTGAATCACGTCTCCCGGCATACCAACACATCTTTTAATGTAGTTTTCGCGCTTGTCAACCGGACGGCTGATGATGTTGCCAAAATTTCTTGTGTCGGTGTAAACACGTTCCCTTCCGTATTCCCGAACAAGACTGTAATAGCTTACATTGCTTTGAAACCTGTCGCTGAGTGTATCGCCTGCGGGATAGTTAAACACCACAGCATCATTGCGTTGCACACTACCCAGCCCGGCAAAACGATAATAGGGCCATTTGATCCACTCCACATACGACTTGGCCGTTTCGCTCCAAGGAAGCGTGTGGTGAACAAATGGGAAAGCAAGCGGTGTGTTTGGAATGCGCGGTCCGTAACTGATTTTGCTGACAAATAGAAAGTCGCCTACCAGCAATGATTTTTCCATACTTGAAGTGGGTATGGTATAGGCTTCAAACAAAAAGGTGCGGATGATGGTGGCAGCCACCACTGCAAAAATGATGGCATCGATCCATTCTCTTACCGGACCTTTTTTTACTTTTTTGATGGTAGTGGGATCTTTATAGGAAAGCCCCTCGGAGGCAAGCACCGGCAAATAAATGAATGGTGCAACCGCCACCACCAGATGCTGCCACAACTCATTCTTTCCGAAAGATTTCACCAACTCGATGAGCATCAGCATGTAAACAAAAACATTGATGAACGGAACAAGCAGAAATGCGTACCACCACAACGGCTTTTTGATGATTTGGAGCAATACGTAGAGGTTGTAAAACGGAATGGTGGTGAAATATCCCTTTTTTCCTGCTTTCTCAAAAAATTTCCATGCAAAGATGGTGGGTAGGGTCAAGAGCAGGGGGATTACAATAACGAGTTGAAGCATTTTTTTGTGATTAGGGCGGCTAAATTAAAAAACTTGAGCCAATTTGATTTATTTATTGAGTTAATTATTCATAATCAACCTGATGCAGGCTTCATGTATTCAAGCAACGAACTTCAGAAGCTGTCTCCAAGAAGGTCAACCATGCTAAAAAGTCCGCGCTTCCCCACTATGAACTCGGCAGCCAACACCGCTCCCATCGCGAATCCCCTGCGGTTAAGTGCCTCGTGCCGGAGCAGAATGATCTCGTCGGGGGAGCTTGTGCTGATTTGGTGAATGCCGTTCACTTCACCTGTGCGTACTACTTCCACTGGTAGCACGCTGTCAGTTTTTTGCGTGCCAATTTGCCAGCTTTGATAGGCATCATTGTGGGCGATGATGTCGGTGGCCAGTCGAATGGCTGTCCCGCTTGGCGCATCCCGTTTGTGGATGTGATGCACTTCATGCAGGCTGAAGTCGAAGCCTCGCTTGTTTGCCAGGCTTGCCAGACGGCGGTTTAGGGCAAAAACGATGTTCATGCCGATCGAAAAATTGGGGGCAAAAAACATTCCGTGATTTCCGGCCTCGACTTTTTGTCTGATCAGGTCCAGCTTTTCGTACCAGCCTGTCGTTCCCACCACCACTGGAACATTCATGCTGAAACAGGTATCCAGATTGGCCTCAAGGGCTTCTGCCTGACTGAAGTCGATGGCAACATCACAATTTTGTGCCTGCTCGCGAAACAGCGTCAGTTGTTCGGCACGATCGATGATGTGGCAAATGGTATGACCCCTTTCGATGGCAATCTGTTCGATGAGTTTTCCCATGCGGCCATAACCGATCAGGGCAATGCGTAGTGTGCTCATTTTAAAAGTTTAACTGAAATGTGAAACCTGCTGCAGCTGCTCCATGAGGCAGAGGTGGGGCAGGAGAAGCCAGGTGCGGACGTGACATCACGGCTGGTTGAATGTGCAAACTGAGGTTTTCGCTGATATCATAATCAAAGAAGTGGGCATCCACGGTGGCATCGATTATGTTCAGCACATGCCACAAGCCCATCACAATCCAGCTTAATTCCATGTTTCGGCGGTAGTAATCCCTTATTTGAATCAGATCGGCCTCGGTATAACGTCCAACATACTTATTGTCAGTCTCATACTCTTCGCCATTTGAAACATAAACAAAGGCATCTTTGGCAAGGCGGTATTCATCCCGGTTTGTGATGGCAAAATAGGTGATGGTGCCAAAACCGGCATACACAATTGGAATTTTCCAGTATTTTTTATTGTATGCCTGACCTAAACCGGGCAAGATGGCTGAGTAAACGGATGCTTTGTGTGGCGAATGGGCTTTTTTCTCAGGTATATTTTTTGTAGCAGCCACTTTCTGGGCATCTACAGATGAAACAGAGAAGGCTAAAACGGCCAAAAAAACCAATCGTTGCCACATGCCTGCTTCTATTTGTTTAAGCGTTCGAAGATGCGATCAAACTCACTGTCGCTGTTGAAATTGATCACAATTGATCCCTTGCCTGAGGCCGAGCGTTTGATATCGACACGGGCGTTTATTTTGTCGGTCAGTTCCCTCGCTTGCTGTTTGAAGATGGGTGGCACAACCTGTGTGTTTTGTTTGGCTGCTTTTGGTTCGGGGTGATTGATGCTGCGCACCAAAGCTTCAACCTGCCGCACATTAAGCTCGCTGTCGATGATCTGTTGCAACACAATGATTTGATCGTCAGCTTGTTCAATGTTGATGAGCGCACGTGCATGCCCCATGCTGATGTGACCATCGCGCAAGGCTATCTGCACCTCGGGTGGCAATTTGAGCAGCCTGAGAAAATTTGTAATGGTTGTCCGGCTTTTGCCAACCTGATCGCTGAGTTGCTCCTGGGTGAGGTTACATTCTTCGATGAGCCGCTGATAGGAAATGGCCACCTCTATGGCATTCAGGTTTTCGCGGTGAATGTTTTCGATGAGTGCCATTTCGAGCATTTGCTCGTCATTGGCAATTCTGATGAAAACGGGAATGGTGGTCAGTCCGGCAAGTTTGGATGCCCTTAACCTGCGTTCGCCTGAGATGAGCTGGTACTTGTCAACATCGATTTTCCTCACCGTCACTGGTTGAATCACGCCTTGACTTTTGATGCTTGCTGCAAGTTCGCGCAAGGCCATGTCGTCAAACTCTGTGCGAGGCTGAAAGGGGTTTGCCTCAATCTTTTCAATGTCCAGCTCGGCGATGGCTCCTGCCACGTAATTGCCAGAGATGTCGGTGGATGTTATGTCGGTTTCGGGGCTTTGGAGGATGGCTTCGAGGCCCCTGCCCAATCCGCGTTTTTTAAATTTATTGTCTTGGCTCACAGTGTATTGTCTTTTATTCTTGAATGTGCTTGATCATTTGGTTCTTTTGAAGAATTTCCCTGGCCAGGTTCAGATAGTTCACTGCGCCTGTGCTTGCAGCATCGTGCATAATAATGGTTTCGCCAAAGCTGGGAGCTTCGCTCAGGCGGGTGTTTCGGGTGATGATGGTATCAAAAACCATTTGTTGAAAATGGGTTTTCACTTCATCCACCACCTGACGCGAAAGCCTCAACCGGCCATCGTACATGGTGAGCAAAATGCCTTCGATATCGAGCCTGGGGTTGAGCCGCGACTGAACGATTTTAATGGTGTTGAGCAGTTTGCCAAGGCCTTCCAGTGCAAAATATTCGCATTGCACCGGAACGATTACCGAATCAGCAGCGGTGAGCGCATTCACAGTGATCAGGCCAAGCGAAGGACTGCAATCGATGATAATGAAGTCATATTCCTCCTTGATCTTTTCAATCGAACTTCGCATCATCCGCTCACGGTCGCTAAGGTTAATCATCTCAATTTCAGCTCCAACAAGGTCGATGTGTGCAGGAAGAAGAAAAAGGTTGGGCGTGGTTGTACTCATGATCACCTTCACCGGATCCAGCTTTTCGATGATGCACTCGTAAATGCTGTTTTCAACCTCTTTGGGATCATATCCCAAACCAGAAGTTGCATTGGCCTGCGGATCGGCATCAATCAACAAGGTTTTGTATTCGAGAACCGCTAAACTGGCGGCAAGATTGATGGCGGTAGTTGTTTTTCCAACTCCTCCTTTTTGGTTTGCTATGGCAATGGTTTTACCCATAAATAAGTGTAATTCAATTGAATAAAGAAAGGTGTATCTCAGTAATCCGGCGCAAAATTAGTTAAAATTGAGGCTTGGGATGCATTTCCCGGTCAATTAACGCTGAAATAGCAGTCTTGTTATATCAACACGTGCGCATTGTGCCTCTGTTTCATCGAAGCGTCAAAAATACCTGTCCTCAGGCAGCGGGTTTGCTACAAGTCTTCAAACGAAACATCGTCCTGCGATTCGGACCGGTCTTCGTTTTCAAGGTCATAATCCTCAGGAAATTCACCTGTTTCGATGAAATGTATCGATTCGTTGAGTCCCTTAAAAAATTTCTCAAAGTCTTCCTTATACAGAAACAGTTTGTGCTTTTCGTAGAAAAACTTGCCTTGCTCGTTGCTGAATTTTCGTTTGCTCTCGGTGATGGTGAGATACTTTTCGTCACCCCGTGTTGATTTCACATCAAAAAAGTAGGTTCGCTTGCCGGCGCGTATGGCTCTGGAAAAAACGCCATCTCTTTTGTCCTGATATTCACTCATTTCCATTGCACAAATTATTGTTTTCGTCAAATTTCGTTCTAGCAAAGGTAAAAAAGTTTTGAGACTGCCAACACCTCAGGCCTATTATTACTGCCATTTTGAGTGCTTTCGATTGATTTGAGATACATCCATGCGCGTCTTCACGACTTTAAAAGCAGGTTTCCAAATCTCTGCCACGGTCCAATCGGCCCCAACTAATATTTTTTTCGTACTTTTGCGGCCTGTTTTTGAACAAAAATCCACTTGATTCATTTCTAAGTTTATAACACATTTAACATATGGCTACCTTTGAAATTGTAATGCCCAAACTTGGTGAAAGTATCATTGAGGCCACCATCACACGCTGGCTGAAACAGCCTGGCGATATGATTGCCGAAGACGATGCACTTGTTGAAATTGCCACTGACAAGGTGGATTCTGAAATTCCTTCTCCTGTCGAAGGTAAGCTTATCAAGCGCTTGTTTGAAGAAGGCGACGTGGTGGCTGTTGGCACACCCATCGCCATTATTTCGCTCGATGGCAGTGGGGAACTTTCCGAAGCAGCCCCAGCTCCTTCAATGCCTGCTGCTGAGGTTCCCTTTGTTTCAGAGGTCTCCGAAAGTGCAACAGAAAAAGAGGCCGGGAATTTAACTTCCGACCCCGATCGGTACTATTCGCCCCTGGTGAAAAGCATTGCCAAGGCAGAAGGCATCAGCATGGCCGAGCTCGCAGGCATTGCCGGCAGTGGAAAAGACGGTCGCGTGACCAAGGAAGACGTATTGGCCTGGCTTCAGAAACGTGGTCAGGTGTTGCCTGCTGTCCAAAAGCCGGCTCCGGTGCAAATCGCTCAGGCACCAAAGCCTGCCGTGACTAAAACGGAGGCTCCCAAAGTGATGGCGGAAGGCGGAGATACCATCGTGGAAATGGACCGCATGCGCCGCCTCATAGCCGATCATATGGTGATGTCGAAACAGGTAAGTCCGCACGTGACCTCCTTTATTGATGTGGATGTTACGAACATCGTGAACTGGCGCAACAAGGTGAAAGACAGCTTCCAAAAGAAAGAAGGCGAAAAGATCACCTTCACTCCCATCTTTTTTGAGGCTGCTGCCCAGGCCCTGAAGGCCTATCCGCAAATCAATGCCTCTGTTGACGGGTACAACATCATCCTGCGTAAAAACATCAACATTGGTATGGCAACAGCTTTGCCTTCGGGCAACCTGATTGTGCCGGTGATCAAAAATGTGGATGAAAAGAGCCTCCTTGGTATCACCAAAAGTGTGAACGATTTGGCAGCCAGGGCACGCGCTAATAAGCTTCAACCGGATGAAATTCAGGGCGGTACGTTTACCATCACCAACTTTGGTTCGTTCGATAGCCTCACCGGAACACCCATCATCAATCAACCACAGGTTGCCATCCTTGCAGTAGGTGCCATTCGCAAACAACCTGCTGTGATCGAAACCAGTTTCGGTGATGTCATAGCCATCCGGCACATCATGATTCTGGCTTTGGCCTACGACCACAGGGTGGTGGATGGTGCATTGGGAGGGATGTTCCTCAAACGCATGAAGGAATTGCTCGAAGGATTTGATCCTGATAGGGCAATCTAAATAACGAATTGATTTTTAATGGGTTGGATAGTTAATCCAACCCTTTGTTTTTTATTGTTATGCAATTACAACTCAAACGTCCGCTTGCTTTTTTCGATCTGGAAACCACTGGTCTCAATGTTACGACTGATCGCATCATCGAAATTTCGATTCTGCGCGTGCAGCCCAATGGCCTTGAGGAACAAAAAAGCTGGCGCATCAATCCTGGCATCGCCATTCCTGAACAATCTTCGCGGATTCATGGAATCCTGGACAGGGATGTGGAAGGACTGCCGGGCTTCAAAGAGGTGGGCCACGAGGTCAGTCGCTTTTTAAATGGCTGCGACCTTGCAGGCTACAACGCGTTGAAGTTTGATATCCCCCTCCTCATGGAGGAGTTCTTACGATACGACATCCCCTTTGATCTGAAGAACCGAAACCTTGTCGACGTGCAGAATATCTTCATGAAAATGGAGCCACGCACACTGAGGGGGGCCTATCGCTTTTTTTGCGGAAAGGAACTCACCGAAGCCCACCAGGCTGCTGCCGACACCTTTGCAACCTACGAGATTTTAAAAGCACAGCTGGATAAATATCAGTATGCAGAATATGAGGATGTTACAGGAACCAAGACCAAACCGGTGGTAAATGATATGGCTGCCTTGCATGCCTTCTCGTCGCATCATCGTTTTGCGGATCTGGCCGGGCAAATCATCTATAATGAACTTGATGAGGAAGTTTTTAATTTTGGCAAACACAAGGGCCGAAAAGTTTCTGACGTTTTTCAGTCAGAGCCATCCTATTACGACTGGATGATGAAGGGCGAATTTCCGCTGTACACCAAAAAACTCATCACTGCCATCAGGCTGCGCTCGCTCGGCAAACAGGTTCAATTGGCAAACAATAAAACCAAATAACATGAAAATTTTGTGCATTGGGCGAAACTACAGGGAGCATGCCCGCGAGTTGAACAACCCTGTTCCCTCCAAACCGGTTTTTTTTATGAAGCCTGATACAGCACTGTTGCCGCCACACAACCCGTTTTTTTACCCTGAATTTACGAACGACCTTCACTACGAAGTTGAGTTGGTGCTGAAAATCAGTAAAAACGGCAGAAGCATCGATGAAAAATTTGCACACAAATATTACGAAGAAATAGGAGTGGGCATCGACTTCACCGCACGCGACCTGCAGGAGGAATGCAAGCAAAAGGGACTGCCATGGGAAGTGGCCAAAGCATTCGATTTTTCTGCACCTGTGAGTGGATTTGTCAGCAAAGAAAAGTTCGATTTGGAAAAGGGTATTCATTTCGGGCTTAAAATCAATGATGAATGGCGTCAGCAGGGCAATAGCCTCGACATGATTTTTTCTTTCGACCAGATTGTTTCATATGTTTCGCGCTTTGTGATGTTGCGAACCGGCGACTACATCTTCACCGGAACACCTCAAGGCGTTGGCCCAACACAGATCAATGACAGGTTCGAGCTTTTTCTGGAGGGCGAATCCATGCTTTCATTCAATGTGAAATAGTTGACCCTTTTTTTGAACATCCCCGCGTTGCCAGGCCTCCTCTTTTGTATTTTTGCCGGTAATCAAACCAATAAATGGACGATCGTTTCAATTCACCGGCTACAATGCTCATGATTTTGTCCACACCGGATGGTTTTTCATCCCTCACCTTTTGGTTTCCACTGATCAGCTTTCTGTTGCTTATTGGAATATCGATATTCCTGTTTATAGACAGGAAAAAACTGTTGGACATTCTATCAGTCCAAAAAAACACCATCAATGATGCGCGCCAACAATTGTTGCAGCTGCAGAAAAGCCTGTATGAAAATGAACTTAAGCTGGCGGAAATAAGTGAGTTGCTGTCGAAAGCGGAGAAAAAACAATCCAGTTCAATTGGAATGATCGTTCATGATCTGAAAAGCCCGCTTTACAATATCATGAGCCTCAGTGCCGGTCAGCATGCCAACAAACAGTTTGAAATCATTCACGAAACCAGCAAGAAAATGTTGCGTTTGGTACTCAATATGCTGGATTTGAGAAAAAATGAGGAGGTGGGGCTCAATCTGAATCTTGCTGCATTTGATTTTGTTGCACTGGTCAATGAAGTTGTGGCATCGCTTGGGGTGAGCCTGCGAAACAAATCGTTGTCAATTTCGGTTCGGGGGGCTCAATGTTGGATGGTACATGCAGATAAAGAATTGATCGGTAGGTTATTAGAGAACCTGTTGTCGAATGCCATCAACCATACCTACGAAGGCAAAACAGTGGTTGTTGAGGTTCGGCACATTGAAAAGCAATTGCACTGCACGGTGTCAAACTGGGGCAACCCAATACCAAAAGAAATGCAGGAAATGATCTTTGAGCCATTTATGCAGGCCAGCCTTCCCGATGCGAGTGTGCGGACCAATGGCCTGGGCCTGGCATTTTGCAAAATGGTTGCAGGCCTGCACGGCGGCAAAATTGGTGTAGAAAGTCAGTCAGGCGAGCCCACCAGGTTCTGGTTTACCCTGCCCGCCGATGCCGGTGTTTCTGCTGAGAACGGTGAAACCATTTTCGATTTTACTCAACCCATACATATGGCAGAAGGATTGCTTCAGAAAGCACCTTTTTTGAAGGAACTTGTGCACCTGCAGGTGTATGATATGAGCAAGGTTTTAGCGGTTCTGCAATCATATCAACCGCAGCATGACGAGCTGGGGTATGTTTGGAAAAAAGATCTGGAGAACGCTGTTTATCATTGTGATAATGAGCGCTATCACGAGCTGGTTAAATGGATCGAATGAAAGGGGCAAAAAGCCATGGAAGAAAGTTACACGATTCTGGTTGTTGATGATGATCCGCTGGTCATTCAGCATGTGTTTGAGACATTGCATGCTGAGCTGGGCGATTACACCTTTTTGCAGGCTAACAACGGGCAGATAGCCCTTTCGCTCGCGCGTCAAAAGTATCCACGGCTGATCATCACCGACTGGGACATGCCGGTGATGAACGGTATCGAATTGATCCGCCAGCTTAAGCTTGATCCTGACACCGCTGCCATTCCGGTGATTGTTGCTACAGGCGTGATGGTAAGCTCCGATCATCTGAAGCTCGCACTTGAAGCAGGAGCGATGGATTTCATCAGAAAACCACTCGACCCTGTTGAGTTGAAAGCACGTGCAAACGCCATGCTCACCCTTGCCGACCACATCAGTGAGATTAAACTGATGAACGAATCCATCCAGGATTTCAATGTCTTCCTGCAAAATCTGATTAATATCATCCCATACCCTTTGGTGCACTACGATCAGTATGGGACCATTCTGACCTTCAATGAGATGTTTCGGGAGACCTTTCGAACTGATCTGCATACCTGCAATTCTTATTTCGAGTATTTGAATGGTGAGGACAGCGACCTGCACAAGCAATATGACCGGTTGATCCTTCTTGGGATTGAAAAAGTGGTGAAATATGATGTGAAAATCACTTTCCCCGATCTTACAAAACATGATATTGTTTTTACGAAGGTGCCTGTTTTTGGTCAGAATAAAGAAGTGAAGGGTATTTTGGGTGTTTTGGGCGACCTCACAGAGCTGAAGCAGGCGCACGCGGATGCCCTGCAAAAACAACGAAACGAACTGGCCGGCATCAGCATGCGGCTGGCTCAAACCATCGGATTCAACGAAAAATTAATGAAAGATATTGAGCGGCTGCGGCAATCGTCCGACCCCGCTGTGCGGCAGCTGGCCGAGGGAATTGGCAACAACTACAGATTGATGCTGAACGAAAATTTCTGGAATGAGTTTGAGACACGATTCACCGATGTGCATGTTGATTTTTATAAAAATCTGGCATCAAAGCATCCTGGTCTTACATCCAACGAACGCAAGTTGTGCGCCTTTTTGAAGCTCGATCTCACTACCAAGGAAATAGCATCTATCACTTTTCAGAATGCCAAAAGCATTGATATGGCACGCTATCGCCTTCGAAAACGACTGGGACTGGATGGCGACGAAAGTTTGCAGAATTACTTACAGCAATTTTAGGCGCTCCAGCCAGGCAGCATCCGGAGACATAATTATTTAAAAGGATTCTAAATAGTACAATTTTCTTATTTTTGCAGCGCATTATCAATTTTTGATTTTTAAACCAGAAACAATATAAACACATGCTGATTGAAAAAAATAAAGCCGGCATCATAGCTTATTCGATACGGGTGAACGATGCACAGGGCGAACTGCTCGAAGAGGCCACTACGGCTCAGCCCCGTACCATGATATTTGGGAGTGGTCGCATCATGAAAAGCTTTGAGGATAAGTTGATTGGCCTCAGATCAGGCGATAACTTTGAGTTTGTGCTTGCGCCATCCGAGTCGTTTGGCGAGTACAACAACGACATGCGCATGGAACTGCCCAAATCAGTTTTCATGGTCAACGGTCAAATAAAACCAGACACACTGGTTGTAGGGCGTGTTATTCCCATGATGGATGGCGAGGGAAACCCATTCGACGGTCGTGTTCTGGCTGTCAACGACGACAGTGTGAGCATGGATTTTAACCACCCACTGGCTGGAAAAAAGCTTTTTGTGAAGGGGGAAGTGATGAATGTACGCGAAGCAACTTACGAAGAACTCTATCCTGTTGCATCCGGTTGTGGATGTGGAAGCCACAACGATAGCTGCTGTGGTGGCGGTGGTCATCATCATGATGAAGAGGAAGGTTGTGGCGTTTGTGGTGACCATGGCGGGCATCATCACCATGGCGGAGGATGCAGTTGCTGAAATTAAAAAAAAGGCTGAACCAAAGGTTCAGCCTTTTTTCTTCCATCATTCTTGTTGATCAGCCTACGTTCTGCCCGAATTCGCTGTCTTCGCGCTCCTTGATATAAGGAGCTGTTTTAACGGCATGTGCAACCGCGCCGATTCCAAT
>CAZBMR010000017.1:31905-65858 GCA_964492695.1 uncultured Lentimicrobiaceae bacterium | reverse complement strand
CCGTCAGTTATAAAACGCTGTAGGCGTTTCCCATATCGTCCGGATGGGCAACCCCGACAGGGTTGATGCTACATCACCTGCTTCCACCCCCGGATGAATCCGGGGGTTATTGCTGGGATAGCCTTACAGGCTATGAAATGATGCTCTTTCAACGGTGTGTTTTCGTAACCTTTATTATCCATCAATATAGGCTTCAAAAATACCCTATCATCAAACCACCGCCCAAAGGCCGTAGGCCTTGCCCAATCATAACCCCCGGATTCATCCGGGGGTAACAAGCAACCGTCAGGCACAAAACGCTGTAGGCGTTTCCCATATCGTCCGGATGGGCAATCCTGACAGGGTTGATGCTACATCACCCGCATCCACCCCCGGATGAATCCGGGGTTAACAAGCAACCGTCAGGCATCCACAAAGGCAGAAAATGTTCCATCCCCGCTCCTGCTGCATTCGGAATCACTACCTTCGCGCCAAAATATGCGGTGGCGCCGAAAGGGTTTCAGCTGCCATTGCAAAAGCCATATTTCTGATGAAGCAAACTTTTTACCGCGTGATTTATGCGCCTGTCGTCAACAAATTTCTGCGTGGCATCAATCGCGGAGTGGTGGGTCTTTTCCCTTGCGCCGTCAAGCTGCCGCCTGCGGGGCTCATGACCATCCGCGACGGGATGAACCGGCCTGTGAAGCTCCACACCAACCAAACCAACTACCTCACCCACCTGATTTATTGGGAAGGCGGCGCGCTCAACTTTGAATACACGGATATTTTTGTGCAACTCATCCGAAGGGTGAAAGGCTTCTACGACATCGGTGCCAACATTGGCTATTATTCATTGCTTGCAGCATCCGAAAATCCCACAGCCACGATTGTGGGCTTCGAGCCGGCTTCCGGTCCGCTTCACTACTTTCGCAAAAACGTGGATGCCAATAGCTTTTCGCAGATTCGCGTGGAAGACATTGCCCTGTCTGATATCCAGGGCGAACTCACCTTTTTCGAAATCAAAAACCGGAAATACACCTACCTCACACACAACCTCGCCGGCGAGAGCAATGCGGGGAGCAAAACCAGTGGCAAAAACTTTGTGCCGGTGCAGGTGAAAGCCACCACGCTCGATGCCTATGTTTCACGGCATCACGATGTGGTTGACCTCATCAAGATGGATACCGAAGGCACGGAGCACCTCATTTTGCAACACGCCTCAGAAACCATTGCAGTGCAAAAACCCATCATCATCTGCGAAACCCTGTTCAAAACCATCGAAGCTGAGCTCGATGCCATCATGCGCGCACATGGCTACCTCTTTTTCAACCATGTGCCCGGAGGCCTCCAACAGGTTGAAACACTTGTCCGTGCCACCGACAACGGGGTACGCAACTGCTTCTTTGTACATCCTGAGCGCATGCACCTGATCGCTGATTTTATTCAGTAAGTAGGGGCTGATGAAAAACTCCCCGAATATTTTAAAACAATCTTCTCATCCACCTGTCACAAGGTGTAAAGTTTATGTATTCGTATCAACAGGAGCTAAAAAAATTTTAACAGCAGAGACCGCTGAGTAGGCGCAAAGGTCGCAAAGTACTGACACATTATTGTTTATGATTAGCAAACAAGGCGAATGAAGCGACGAGGCGATTAGAGACCATTGATTTCTCTGTGTCCTCTGCGCCTCCTTCGCGGTCTCTGCGGTTAAAAAAAAGAACACTACCTGAGCCTTTTCAATCAATCCCGACTATGATTTTCGATCGGGATGCAAGCTTTTTAAGCTAAACAGATTAAAATGCATGCACTAATCATGCGAAATCCAAGGTTTATTTATTGTTATTGATTCACTTAAGGGGTCTCTCAGCAGCCCCTAAAATAGTGGACCAAACTACAAGTTGCAGGATTAAGCCATCAGCTGATCCAGGCCTGCAATCTTAAACGTTTTGCTGATGAATGGGCTGCTGTTGACCAGTTTAAAGTGCTCCGCGCCCAGCTCCCTTGCCATGCGCACACACAATCTGATAAAGGAACTAGCCACGAATGTCACCTTTTCAATATCAAAATGCAGCAGCAGGGGTTCATGGGTGCCAGTAGTTGCGGCAGTCACAGCCTCACTAATCTCCGGTTCGGCAGCCAGGCACAGGTTTGTATCAAAGTGGCCCTCGAAGTAGATGGTCATCAGCCGGCCTGTTTGTTCAATTTTAATCATCATCAATGGTTTTAATGGTTCTTGTGAAATTCTTTGGTAAGTTCAGCCTCGGTTACAGCAGCATCAAGGTACAAGCCGGGATTGGCATCCAGGAATTTATGATTCAGCCTCCTGCGGCAAACGCGTTGTACATTAATAAGGTGTCTGGCAGTGATGTTCTCGGTGGTGATGTTTTTTCCACCCGTACCGCACCCCAGGGTGAGCGAGGGCATCAGGCTGTTGAACATACCTCCCACCGCACCTTGCGATGTGGGGGTATTCACCACGATACGGCCTGCATTGATCAGCTGGCTGTAGTCGGCAATCACCTGTTCGTCATTGGCATAGATGCCGGCACTGTGGCCAATCCCACCAAGATAGTTCAGATCGAGGCACAGGTTGATGGCTGCATTGCGGTCTTTGGCCGTGTAAAAAGCCAGGATGGGTGCCAGCACTTCGTGCGACAGGGGCGCTTCTTTGCCGACCTTGTTCAGGCGCGCCATTAAAATTTTCGTTCCTTCGGGAACGGTAATTCCGGCCATGCGTGCAATTTCGTGCACAGGCTTGCCAACAATGGCGGCACTCATGCTCATCGTTTCGCGCACCACTGCAACATCTTCTACTTTTGCCGTTTCTTCGGCTGTCATAAAATAGCATTGCTGTTGTTCGAATGCCTTTATCACCTTGTCGGCAATTTTTTCTTCCACCACGATGGCCTGTTCACTGGCGCAAATGGTGCCGTTGTCGAAGGTTTTGGAGGCGATGATGTTTTCCACGGCAAAGGGGATGTCAGCACTTTCATCAATAAAAACCGGCACATTGCCCGGCCCCACGCCGATGGCAGGATTGCCCGAGCTGTAGGCAGCTTTCACAAGGCCTGTTCCGCCGGTGGCCAGAATGAGGGCAATGCGCGGATGGGCCATCACCATCTGGGTGAAATCGCGCGAGCCGGGCGGAATCATCTGAATGCAATCTTCCGGAGCACCTGCGGCCAATGCAGCTTCGTAACAAATGCGGGCAGCTTCGGCTGTGCATTTGGCCGCACCACGGTGCGCGCTGATAATGATTGGATTGCGTGTTTTGAGTGCTATCAGAATCTTGTACATGGCCGTGGAAGTGGGATTGGTTACAGGCGTCACAGCAAACACCGGACCCAATGGCTGGGCAATTTCCATGATGCCCGAAACGGGATCGTCGAAAATCACACCCACTGTTTTCTCATGCTTGATGCTCTCATACACCAGCTGGGTGCCGATGACGTTTTTCCACACTTTGTGTTCCACCACTCCCATGCCCGTTTCGTCCACGGCCATCTGAGCCAGTTTCACCCGTGCATTGAGTCCGGCTTTGTAAACCGCTTCAACAATGCGGTCGGTTTGCTTTTGATCAAACTGCTGAAACTCAGCAGCTGCATACACTGCCCGGCTAATTAGCCTGTCGGCTTTTTCCTGATTAGATTCTTCCATAACGTTGTATCATTTTTGGTTCGAAAAATATCTATCACGCACAACAGGCGCCTTGGGGGTATTGCATGATTTCGAAAAGTCGTCAGTTTGCTACATCATGGTTGCAACACATCCACGCTGTTTCCCAGCACAACAAGGCTGTCAGGGGGCAATATTTCCACCAATGGGAATTCTCCTGAAAAACGAGTAAATATACGAAGAAAAAAAATGTTTCCTTCATTTTGTTGGAAATTCATTTTAATTCATTTACTTTTGTTGATGTTAGCACTAAAAAACTTAATATTTAAGCTATTTCACTGAGATGAAACACTTTAAAACTCCATCCACTTCTTAATAAAGTCACACTCAAAACAATGGGAAATGCTTGAAGGAATGCCATAAATTGGCGCTTCACCCGCTCTCAAAAATGGAAAAATGGAAAAACAACCCCCATCACCCCAAGACGAAATCACCCTGCTGAGGCAACAGCTGCTCGAGTCGGAAAAACTGGCTTCGCTGGGGCAGTTGAGCGCCGGCATTGCACACGAGATAAAAAATCCCCTTAACTTCATCAACAACTTTGCAAAGCTAACCAGGGGCCTCCTCGACGAGCTAACTGACATCCTCAATCCCTTTCAATCCGCGCTTAGCCCCGAAGACCGGAGCTATCTGGAAGAAGTGCTGGGCGATATGCGTTCCAACCTCGAAAAAATCGACGAACACGGCCACAGGGCCGAAAGCATCATATCGGGTATGCTGCTTCAGGCGCGTGGCAGAAGCGGTGTATTGATGCCAACCGACGTCAACAGCCTGCTGGCCGAATACCTCAACCTGGCCTATCATGCCCTTCGCGCCCAAAACAGCAGTTTCAACATCAAAATGGAAGCGAGCTACGACCCTGCAATCGGTAAGATCAATGCCGTGCCGCAAGACCTTAGCCGCGTATTCCTCAACCTGATCAACAATGCCTGCTATGCCACCAACGAAAAGAAAAAGCTGCTGGGTGATGCATATGCACCCGTGCTGAGCGTGAGCACACACAACGAGGACGAAGCTGTCAGCATTTTGATTCGCGACAACGGAACCGGCATCCCCGATGCGGTACGCGACAAGCTTTTCACACGTTTTTTCACCACCAAGCCTGCCGGCGAAGGCACCGGGCTGGGTCTTTCGATCAGCCGCGAAATCATCGAGAACCAGCATCATGGCCAACTCAGCCTTTCAACAAAGGAAGGCGAATTCACCGAGTTTAAAATCGTAATTCCTAAAAATCTCAAATAATACCCTGATACATGGAGCAATCACTAGATGTCAAAATTATGGTAGTTGACGATGAGGTGGACCTCGAACCACTTGTCAGGCAACGCTTTCGCAAACAAATCCGAAGTGGCGAGTACGACTTCATCTTTGCCCACAACGGCCTCGAGGCTTTGTCGAAACTCCTCGAAAATCCAGGCATCGGCATCATCCTGTCCGACATCAATATGCCCGAAATGGACGGCCTCACGCTGCTGCTCAAGCTCAAAGAGCTAAAAAACCCCTCGCTCAAAACGGTGGTTGTTTCGGCCTACGGTGACATGGAAAACATTCGCATGGCTATGAACCGCGGCGCTTTCGACTTTCTGACAAAGCCCATCAATTTTGAAGACCTCGAAATAACCATTAACAAAACAATGGAAGAGATTGTGCTTCAGCGCAAAGCATTGCTCGAGCATGATCAGCTGGTTTCGATTCAACGCGATCTGAACGTGGCACGCGAAATTCAGCAAGGCATTCTGCCACAAACTTTTCCACCTTTCCCCGAGCGCACCGAATTCGAGATTTTCGCCTCCATGGAGGCCGCAAAAGAAGTGGGGGGCGATTTCTACGACTTCTTCATGATCGACGACGACCACCTGGGCTTTGTCATTGGCGATGTGTCGGGCAAAGGCATTCCTGCCGCCATTTTCATGGCGGTGAGTCGCACGCTCATCAAAGCCACCGGACTGAAAGGCATATTGCCTGGCGATTGCATGGCCTATGTCAACAACTTGCTGTGCAACGAAAGCATTTCGTGCATGTTTGTAACGGTATTCTACTGCATCATCGATCTGAAAACCGGTGAACTCAGCTACGCCAACGCCGGCCACAACCCGCCCTATATCATTCATCCTGATGGAAATATACAACTTGTTCCTTCCACTGGCGATACAATTTTGGGCGTGTTCGAAGGCCAGACCTACGGCACCCGCAAAATACAATTGCAGCCCAACGACAGCATCCTGCTCTTCACCGATGGAGTCACCGAGGCTTTCAACCCCCAGGCGGAAGCTTATGGTGAGGCCCGGCTCGAAAACCTGATAAAACAGCATTCGGCTGCCGGAACACAGGCATTGGTGCAGGCTGTGATCAGTGATGTGAAAGATTTTGCTGCATCTGCCCCACAGTCGGACGACATCACGCTTTTGTGTTTGAAATACCAGGGATAAAACCAATCAACATGAAACAACACCTGCTCTCAATACCCAACCGGCTGGATGCCTTGCAAACCGTCAGCAGCACACTCGAAGAACTGGGCGAGCAATGGCAACTACCCATGACTTTTGTGCTGAATATCAACCTGGTGCTCGAAGAAATCATCACCAACATCATTTTTTACGGTTTCCCGCAAGGTGGCGACCACCAGATTGAAATAGCCATGCTTTTTGACCGGGAGGTGTTTTTTCTGGAAGTAAAAGACGATGGCATCGCTTTCAACCCTCTGCTCAAAGAAAGTCCCGACCTCGACGCCAACATCGAAGACCGGGCCATTGGCGGACTGGGTATTCACTTTGTTAAATCCATCATGGACAAGGTGACCTATGAAAGAAAGGCAAATATGAACATTCTGCGCATGGAAAAATCAATCCAAACGGCCACCTGAAGATGAAGCTGCATGCACAAACATTGATTATGGTGCTGCTGTTGTTTCCCTGCATCAAAAGCCGGGCTGCTGCGCCTGACAGCTTGATAACCAGCGATTCAACGGCTGTTACAAATGCGTTTGAGCTGCACATGGAGTTGGTGAGTCAGTATGTGTGGCGCGGACTGCTGCTCGACCGAAACCCCCAGCTTCAGCCGGTGCTTGAGTTTTCGGCCGGCCCCTTGCTGTTTGGTGCTTGTGCCTCGCACTCGCTGGGTTCTTCATTCTCCGAAATCGACCTCTATGCAGCATTTTCGACCAAAATGCTCACCATTGCAGTGTATGACTATTATTATATGGACCTGGATCATCTTGACGAAAGTCCATTCTTCAGATACCGAAATACCGACAGCCTCGCTTCGCCGCATACGCTCGATGCCAATGTGATTTTAAACGATGTTTTTATTCCCAACCTAAGCCTCACCGCCTCCGTTTTTTTTGCCGGTGATGACCATAACGAGCTGCATCAACGTCAATACAGCAACTACCTGGTTCTCGATTATGCGGCATCTGCAGGAGCAATGGAATTCGTATTCAGTGTTGGCGGCACGCTTTCTTCCGGTTTCTATGCATCGCAGCCAGCCTTCACGCAGCTTTCAATGAAAGCCATACGCAGCATTCCCATCAGCGGCGATTTTGCAATCGACCTCTCAGGAAATCTGGCATTCAACCCAAATAATCAAAATTTCTTCTTTGTTTTTGGCATTAAAATTTGATTCAAAACCAGTAATAACACATAAAAATATGGAAACAAAAATCAGTAAAACAGACAATTACACACTCATTGGCATCGTTGGCCGCATCGACACCGTCACTGCCGTTGAATTTGAAAAAGCCGTCAGTCAGGCACTCGAAAGCGAGGACCATGCCATCGTGATCGACTGCTCGGGCATGGACTATATCAGCAGCTCGGGTTTGCGGGTATTTCTCATGCTGCAAAAAAAGATGAGTGCAAAAAAAGGATTGCTGCACCTGTGTTGTCTGCAACCCAACATACGTGAAATTTTCGACATTTCCGGATTTTCGGGTATCTTTAAGCTCTTTACCGACCTCAGCTCAGCCACAGCACTTTCGTGAGCAACGCCCGCAAAACACCATCGTAACCACATCAAAACACATTGAAAATGATTCCATCCAGGTTTCTGAAGGGTGATTTTTTTGCAAGAATCACACTCTTTGCCGACAAGCTTTACATCCGCCCGGCACAGGAATTTGTGCTGTATTATGCACGTTTGTTTCAATTTAGCGAAGCGGACCTCACACGCCTGGAACTTGCCACCGAAGAGGCTGTGCTCAACACCATCGAAAACGCTTTTGAGGAAGACGATGTGGGCAACTTCGATCTTAAGCTGATCTATCGGCCCGGTGCCTTCGTCATTGCAGTGGAAGACAAGGGCTTGCCCGCTGATGCTGCAAGGCTCGAAAGCCAGGAAAACTCCGCACTTGGCATGTTGCTCATGCGAAACCTCGTGGATGAGTTTAACCTGATCAACCTCGGGCGGGAGGGCAAGCGCCTCGAACTGACAAAATACCTGCCCGAAACAAGCATCGCTGATATGCCAGGGCTGGAAGTGAAACCAGCCGAAGAATCACCCGCAGCAACCGACATGCCTGTGATGCGACTCATTCGGCCGGATGATGCCCCAGGGCTGGCACGATTGGCCTACCGAGTGTACGGTTACACCTATGCCTCAGTGTTTTACTATCCCGAAAAACTACGCGAGCTCATCGAAAGTGGCCTTATCAATTCCGTCATATCTGTAAACAAAGATGGCGAAATCGTTGGAAACCTTAGCTTGTTTTTCGAATACAAGGGGGCGAAAGTGGCCGATTCAGGCGCAGCCATGATCGATCCGCGCTACCGCGGACACAGCCTTTTCAAGGAGTCGAAACGTTTCTTACAACGCTATGCCCAGGAAAACGGCATGTTTGGCATCTACAGCGAGGCCGTCACCATTCACCCCTTCACCCAACAGGGCAACATGACCCTGGGTGCCAAAGAAACCGGCATCATGCTGGCTTATGCAAGCGAAAACCTCACCTTTAAAAAGATCAACAACGAGAAAAAAAGCGAGCAACGGCAAGCGGTGGCTTTGTTCTACCTGAAAACAAATCAGGAACCACACCGCACCATCTACCTCAATGAGAAATTCTATCCCACGATCAGGATGATTGTCGAGCACAACGGGCTCGATCGTGAGCTCAAATGCATCAACGACAACGAAATGCCTGAACCTCAGCGCGAAAATGCCAGCGTGAATACCACTGTGAAACCCGACCTCAACATTGCCGTCATCACCATTCACCAGCATGGCAAGGATGTGGTTCCAATCATCTCGCAGCAACTGCGCGAGCTCTGCCTGAAAAAGATAGAAACCATCTACCTCGAAATACCGCTCGATGAACCCTTTGCGGCAGTGGTGGCCCGCCAAATGAATCAAAAGGGATTTATGCTGAGCGGCATCGTTCCTGAACTCCATCAGGGCGATATTTTGAAAATGCAATTCCTTAATAATGTGTATGTTGATCCTGATAAAATCGTGATTGCCTCGCCCCTCCACAAAGAAATCCTGAAGGTCATCATGCATGACTACCACTAATCACCTTTCAAAAAGCAACCAATGGTCATTACAAACCACATGAACCAACGCATGATTTCAGTTGAAGGCCGCATTGATAGCCTTAGCAGCCCTCAACTGGACGAAACCCTGCAAGCGTTCAATCCTGCGGAGGGCAGCCTCATCCTCCACTTAGCCAGCTGCAACTACCTTTCGAGTGCCGGCATTCGCATCTTGCTCAAACATCAAAAACGATGGGCAAGTGTTCACCACAATCTGATCCTCACTCAAACAGCCCGCGAACTCATGCAGGTGTTCGAAACATCCGGACTTCAAAAGGTGTTTTATTTCGAATCAAGCCTCGAAAATGCACAGCGCAAATTGCTGAATCCCGACATAAAACGTCTTCAAACCAGCGAGATACATCTCAATGGGAAAACCATGATCTTCAAGACATTGCCATTTACGGAAAAAGGCGGGCACTGGACCGAACCTGACATTGTCACTTATCAGGAACTTGGAAATGCCTGGGGATGGGGGTCGCCCGTCAATTTGAATAACCTTCAGACGGCAGACTCGTTTTTCGTGAAAATTGGTCACTGCCTGGCGTTTCTTGCGCTGAACGATGCCACCGACAGCGATTTTCGGCTGGTGAATGAACAAGCCCACAATGGAATTCCTGTGATGGAAGCATTCAGCTTCGCCGATCAACCCATGGCCCAGCTCATCGTAAAGGACCATGAGCCAACAAGCCTGACCGAGCTGCAGCATACCATGAAACTCCTGCAGAAGATGCATAATTTGCATAGCAAAAACGTGCTGGCTGTTGCCGTCAGCCGCGATGAGGAAGGTCCTTTTGTGGCGTTTTTTACAAACTTTCAGGCACAGGGTGAGGCGAACGCCAGCACCCTTTCCAACTTGAACAATAAAAACTACCCGGGTATCCAATTGAAACTTGACGACCTCCAGCTGATTGAAAACCAATATGATCTGGATGATTTTCTATCAAGTCACCTCAGCTACGACAACATTTCTGCGGTGAAACCCCTTCAAGCTGACAGCAGTTTTGTTGCACCCCTGTTGTGGTTCTTTGGAACCGACCACTTTGAAACAGCCAACAGCAAACGCCTGATTATTGAAGCCGACGAAACCTTTTTGGCTGATCATATAAGCTGTTTCCTCACCCGGGCGCTCTTCAGCGATGCAGCCCGTTTGCGCATCGAAACGCTGCATGGAGGCTTTTCGGCGCAAACCTATCATGTAACCTCTTTTGATGCCGAAGGACGAAAAATGCGTCCTACAGTGATGAAAGCTGCCCATCGCGACCTGATTGAACGTGAGTCGGAACGTTGCACCCAATATGCACTGCCCTATATTTTCAACAATAGCGCCGTGGTTCTCGGAACCTCCTTCTATGGCGAAAAGGGTGCACTGCGCTACAATTTTGTCGGAATAGGCGGCGAATCGGCATCGTTGAAATGGCTCACCCACTACTATCATGCCTGGAACGCCGAACAACTCGAGCCGGTGTTTGATAAGGTGTTTCTGCAAATACTGAAACCCTGGTACGGCCAACCGGTGCCTAAAACCATCCGACCTTTTGCCGAGCATGATCCCACCGCCACTTTCTTCCCGCATATCTATCAAACAGTCAAGGAGTTGTTTCAAATCAGCGCAGAAGAAAAATACATCTTTGTGGATGAAACAAAACGGATGATGCTCAATCCTTATTGGTTTCTCAAGCATGAATACCATCTCAAAAGGGAGAAAACCATCCGCTACTTCACAGGAATTTGTCATGGCGACCTCAACATGCAGAACATCCTGCTCGACGAAAACATGAATGTGTATCTGATTGATTTTTCCGAAACACGTCCGCGTGCCATCGTGTCGGATTTTGCGCGTCTTGAAGCAATTTTTCTGGTTGACAATGCCCCTGTAAGCAACGATCTGGCGATGGAAAGCTATATTCGGTTTCTGGAAAACTTTTATGCCACAGACCACCTGGGCATCCGACCCGAAAATGTGTATGAAGGGCCCAGTCCTGCGCTTGTCGAAAAAAACCATGCGCTCAGTTGCAAAATGCGGCAGTATGCTTTCGAAAGCACCCACCAAAACCCCGACACATTCCCCTACTACATGGCTTTGCTCGAGTGGGTGCTGCCTGTCGTTTGCTACACAGTACCTATCCCTCAACGCAGGGTTTCGCTCATTTTATCGGCCATGCTCTGCGAAAAATTGATGAATGACCATTTTGCTAATGCCTAACACCCGCCCAGGATGGATCAGAAAAACCCTGAGTTCAAAAAGCTTACACTGAAACAATTCGAAACATTGGTGGATTGGGCCAGAATCGAAGGCTGGAATCCGGGCCTTTCGGATGCCCGTATTTTTTTTGATACCGATCCTGATGGTCACTACGGGCTTTTCATTGAAGATGAGATGATTGGTGGAGGTTCGCTGGTTTCTTACAGCGGCCTTTTTGGCTTCATGGGTTTGTTCATCATGCATCCCGACTACCGTTCTGCCGGATTCGGGCGTATGCTGTGGCATTTACGTCGCGACTTACTTCGCGCACGGCTGCAACCTGGTGCCTCCATTGGCATGGATGGCGTGGTGGCCATGCAGCCTTTCTACGCCAAAGGTGGATTTGAACCGGCTTTCCGCGACGAACGCTATATGAAAACAGGTGGCGGATACAGCCTGCATCCACATGTAAGCGCTTTTGATGCCCACAAGCACCTGCAGGCCGTGCAGGCGATCGACAAACATTGTTTTGGTTTTGAGCGAAACCATTTTCTTGCGAAATGGCTCAATGCACCAGGTCATCAAACACTTGTGAGCGAAAAAGGTCATGAGGTTAAAGGATTTGCGGTTTTACGACAAACGTATGAGGGCTTCAAAATCGGCCCACTTTTTGCCCATGATCTTCAGTCTGCTGAACAGCTCTACACCTCCTGCCTCGCCCTGGCACCTGGACAGGCGGTCTTTCTGGACATACCCGTCATCAACAGCGCAGCCGTGCAACTCGTAAAGCAGCATCAGGCAACGTATGTGTTTGAATGTGCCAGAATGTACCATGGAAAACAACCCAATACAGATATCAGCCAAACCTACGGCATTACCACATTCGAACTGGGATAACATGAAACTAAACCACATGAGTTTCGTTATACTGCTGAGCATCAGCACCGCATGCCACACAGATCAGATGGCTCAGCCAAACGTCAAAGAAGGGTATGCAGCTGTTAACGGAGGTAAAATCTGGTATAAGATTTTTGGTGCCGACAAACCAAAAACACCATTGATTGTAATACACGGTGGTCCGGGGGCAACACACGACTACCTGCTCGTTTTGGCAGCGTTGGCAGATGAGCGGCCTGTTGTTTTTTACGATCAGCTGGGTTGTGGCAATTCGCCCGCACCCAACGACACCTCGCTGTATAACGTAACGCGCTATGCATCAGAACTCAACGAGCTGATTGCCCATCTGGGATATCAGCAGGTTCATTTACTCGGGCAATCATGGGGTGGCTATCTTGCAACACAGTTTGCGCTTAACCACAATAGCACGTCGATCCGCAGCCTTGTGCTCTCAGCTCCCTTATTGAGCACCCGCTTATGGCAATCCGATCAGGATGCCTGGGTTGCGCAGCTCCCTCCGGCCACGCAGGATACCATCGCTAAATATGAAGCCCTGGGCGATTACGCAGCTCAAGCCTATCAGGATGCCATGATGGAATTCTACCACCTTCATCTTTGCAGGCGCAATCCATGGCCTGAAGCACTTCTTCTAACGTTTGAGAAAATGAATAGCTTCATTTACAACTATATGTGGGGGCCAAGCGAATTCAGAGCCACAGGCACGCTCAAAAATGCCGATCTCACCGCTCAGATCAACCAAATCACCCTCCCCTGCCTTATCACCTGCGGACGCTTCGATGAGGCCAGGCCCCAAACAATGATGGCGATTGCAAACATGATGCCTGAAGCCGAAGTGCGCGTGTTCGAAGATGCCGCTCATTCGCATCACCTCGAGCAAACTCAGCTATATCTTGATGCAGTGAGAAGTTTTCTCACACAATGCGATCACTAAGCAAAGGCATCATTGACCTCAGACCATGTTTGCGTTCAATTAAAATGCTATCTTTGTAAATAATCACTCAATCGTTCCATCTCTCAAAGCCTGTCAGTGCTGACTCTTTTTTTGTCTCAATCTCATGAACAACCTCGTAGCCCTTTTATCGCTTGCAAAGCTGATCTTTTTCACCAACGAGCGACATTTCAGGCATTTCATCAGGGGGCTACAGCAGGATGGCTTCGTCATTGCACCTGATACGCTGAAAAGGATGCGGCAGGGAACGATCATCAGCGCCATCACAAATCGCTGGTTTTCGGAATTGAGGTCATTTCGGCCTGATGCGGACGAACAATTGGCAGCGATCGTTGTGGGCGCCGTGACACCTGTGTATGACGACCTGCTCGACGAAACCGGCATGACCCATGATGCTGTCATGCAAGCGAAAAACGATTCCTCTCATCCTCATTTTCAACAAATTAAATTGTTTCACCACCTCATGCACAGCTGTTTTGAAAAGGTGCATCAAAAAGAAATGTTTGGACATTATTTTACACTTGTGATCGAAAGTCAGAAAAGAAGCAGCATGCAGGAATCGGGACAAGCCCTTGACAAAGAAACCCTCTTGCAACTTACAGCCGACAAAGGGGGCTATGCCACACTCCTCTACCGCCAACTGCTGTCGAATCCCATGCTAACCGGCGAGGCCGACGCCATCTATGCAATGGGTCACATGCTGCAATATGTTAACGACCTGTTTGGCCTTTGGCACGACAGTCAAAAACAACGGCAAACATTGGTTACTATTGATCCTGAGCCGGAAAGATTGCGCGTAACTTTCCTCAAGCACTACAACGATGTCGTTGATAAGTTCTTGGCACTGAACTACAAACCATCCAAAATACATCAGTTTTTACGTTTGATGACACTCGTTGCCAGCAGGGCAATGGTTTGTGTGGAAAACTATCGCAATCTGAAAGGAGCAAACCCAACTTTCGAAGTTTCGGACTTCACCCGTCAACAATTGGTATGCGACATGGAAAAGCCCCGAAATATGCGCGCAAACATCATTTGGTCACAACGGCTTTGGAATGCGCATGTCCATCCCAAAATAAAGGGGAAACGTACTTTCTAGCGGTTTCGCAGAAAATCGGCGGTGTAGGTGAAATAGCTCCACAGAAAATTCCGGCAATCGTCGTCCATCTCCACACGGTCCATCGCAGCTTTCATGCGCATGAGCCAATGGTCGCGGGCTTCTTCATTGATTGGAAAATTGACATGACGCATGCGCAGGCGCGGATGTCCCCTTCGTTCGGAATAGGTGGCCGGACCTCCAAGGTATTGCACCATAAATAAAAACAAACGCAACTCAGCGGCTTCCAAATCGCCGGGATACATGGGCAACAATACCTCGTCCTGCCGTACTCCCTCATAAAAGTAACTGATCAACAAACGCAAGTTGTCGCGACCAATACGCTCATAATAAGTCCGTTCCATGAATCAGCTGATGTGTTATTTCATCCCGCGCTGGCGTGCAGCTTCTTCAAGTCGCTGCTGAAATGCCGATTTCTTGACTGGCTTCTTTTTGTTCTCCTCAATCTTGATGCGAAGTTTCTCCTCGTTGATCACAAAGCGGAACAAATACATCTGTGCAAAGGTGATCAGATTGGCAAGCAGGTAATAATAACTCAGGCCGGAGGAATAGTTGTTGAACAATCCCAGAAACATCACCGGCATCAGATACATCATGGTTTTCATCCCTGGCAGCTGATTGCTTTGGCTGCCCATCATCTGATTGTTCATATGGGTGTAGATGATCGTTGAGATCGTCATCAGAAGGGTGAACAAGCTAACATGCGCACCATAAAAAGGAATGTTGAAGGGCAAATCGAGGATGCTGTCGTAGGTGGAAAGGTCGTGCGCCCACAAGAATGCTTTTTGCCTGAGCTCGATGCTCGAAGGAAAGAACCGGAACATGGCGATCAATATTGGCATCTGCAGGAGCATCGGCACGCATCCCGACATGGGATTGGCACCTGCACGCTTGTAGAGGTTCATGATGGCCTGTTGTTTTTTCAGGGCATCTTCCTGTTTTGGGTATTTTGCATTGATTTCATCCACCTCGGGTTTCAGCACGCGCATCTTGGCCGACGAAGTGTAGGTTTTATAGGCGATGGGCAATAAAACAAGTTTCAGAATAATCGTAAGCACCAGAATCACAATGCCATAGTTCCATCCAAAGCTTCCAAGCACATTGAAAACCGGTATCACCAGATAAATGTTAATCCATGCCAGCAAAAAGAAACCCCAACCCAGTGGAATCTGCCTTTCGAGGTCGATGTCGTATGATTTCAACTCCGAATAACTGTTTGGCCCAAAATAAAAAAACATGGGAATGCTTTCGTTCATGGCCGATCTCACGGGCAAGTCCATCGAAGCACGGACGCTTTTGAGATATTTCTCATGTTTGGCCCCCTCTTTGTCATAAGTTTCAAGGTCGGCATTGTCAAACGCATTACCGGCAACAATTGCAGTGCTGAAAAATTGTTGTTTGAAAGACACCCATTTCACCTGGGTTTTAATCGTCTGCTTATCGTTTTTCGATTCTGAAAGATAATCCACATCATCTTTCAGATGTTTAAAATAGATCGTTGGTCCATTGAACCGGTCAACGGCCTTCTCCTGATTCAAAAGGTCAACATTCCAGTCGAGATTTACAAAACTGGTGTTGGCAGCAAGCACATCGCCCAGTCCGTTGAGCTCAACAGCAAAACCTACCTTGTAGGAATCAGGGTAAATCCAATAGTTGAAAGCAAGATATTGCTGTTCGTTCACAACATCGTTTTCAGAGGCATATGCTTTCAGACTAATTTGAAGACTATCGCCCGAAACCGGCGGAAAAGTCTCAGATGTAATGGGCTTGCCATCGGCAAAAGCAACAAAGTAGAGCTCAGAGGTGTTGATATTTCGATTTCGGGAAAAGAACGAAAGCTCCAGTTTTGCAGTTGATGGATCAAATGGAACGAGCGGTTGTCCGTCCCAGGTCTTGTAATCCTTGAGCTGTATTTCTTTAATAAATCCGCCACGTGCAGCAAAAGTCAGTTTCACATGCTGATTTTCCGCAGTCCATTCTTTGTCGGTGCCCTGAGCCGATACAGCAAAATAACCATATCGATCCTGAAGACGCCTGAAGGCTTCGGAAGAATCGCTTGTGACTGCCAATTCGTTGGAGGCAGTTTCAGCGTTTTGCGCTTCAATCTTCCGAATCTCTTCTGCTATCCGAGTTGAGTCGGCAATGCGCTGCTGCTGACGCACATGGGCAATGGAATCAAGTTTTTGCTGGCGTGCTGCCATTTCTTCTTTGGATGGTGTCATCCAGATGGAATAGCCAATCAGAATGGCTGCAATGAGTATAAACCCAATAATGGTGTCTCTGTTCATGGACTTTTTTTGGAAAACAGGTGCAAAAGTAGCAATAAAAACCATTGCCGAAGGCAGGCTGGAGTGTGTGCACCAAAATCAGAAAAAAAATAATTTGCGAAAAGGGCTTATCCTTGTTGTTTTTTAAGCATAGCTTCAACAAAACCCACAAAGAGCGGATGCGGATTACCCACAGTGCTTTTGTATTCCGGGTGAAACTGAACACCAACGAACCACGGATGATCCTGCAATTCAATAATTTCGACCAGATTTTCGTTAGGGTAAATACCAACCATATTCATTCCGCCTTTTATATACGTCTTGCGATATTCGTTGTTGAATTCGAAACGGTGCCGGTGACGCTCCGAAATCATCGTTTCTCCATACAATCCAAAAGCCTTGGAATCGGGATCGAGTTTGCAGGGATATGAACCCAGGCGCATGGTTCCCCCCAGGTTTTTCACCGACTTTTGCGTCACCATGATATCGATCACCGGATGCGGGGTCTTTGGATTCATCTCGGTTGAATGGGCGTCTTTTAGACCCAGAACATTCCTTCCAAACTCAATCACAGCACATTGCATGCCGAGACAAATGCCAAAAAATGGAATTTTCCGGGTGCGGGCATAGCGAATGGCATCAATCTTACCTTCGATGCCCCTTCCTCCAAAACCCGGAGCAACCAGGATGCCATCCACATCGGAGAGAAACTCCTCCAAACGTTCTTCATCAAGGTGTTCGCTGTGCACATACTTGATTTTCACCTTGCATTCGTTGGCAACGCCCGCATGAATAAAACTTTCGTTGATGGATTTGTAAGCATCCTTGAGCTCCACATATTTTCCAACCAGCGCCACCGTCACCTCATGCAAAGGATGGTGCAGCCGATGCAGAAATTGCTCCCATGTGCTAATATCGATGCGTTCGGGTATTGCAGTATTTGTTTTTCTAAGAACCTCAATATCAAGCTTTTCTTCCATCATCAAGAGGGGAACATCGTAGATGGAGGCTGCATCAATGCTTTCGATCACTGCACTCACTTCCACATTGCAAAACTGGGCAATCTTACCCCTGATTGATTCGTTGAGGTGCTTCTCGGTGCGACACACAATGATATCGGGCTGCACCCCCTGTTCGAGCATCGTTTTCACAGAATGCTGGGTAGGCTTGGTTTTCAGCTCACCAGCTGCTGACAAAAATGGCACCAGTGTCAGGTGAATCACAGCGCAGTTTTTGCCCATTTCCCAGCGCATCTGTCGGATGGCTTCAATAAAAGGGAATGATTCAATGTCGCCCACCGTGCCACCAATTTCTGTAATCACAAAATCGAAATTTCCGTTCTGTCCCAACAACCTGATCCGTCGCTTGATTTCATCTGTAATATGCGGAATCACCTGCACCGTGGTCCCAAGGTATTCACCTTCACGCTCTTTGTTGATCACATACTGATAAATCCTGCCGGTGGTCACATTGTTTGCCTGCGATGTGGGCACATTGGAGAATCGTTCGTAATGTCCCAAATCCAGATCAGTCTCAGCTCCATCCTCGGTCACATAACACTCGCCATGCTCATAGGGATTGAGCGTACCGGGATCGATGTTGATGTATGGATCCAGCTTTTGAATGGTGACGGTGAAACCTCTTCCCTGAAGCAGCTTGGCCAGCGATGCCGAGATGATGCCCTTGCCGAGCGAGGAGGTCACACCTCCGGTTACAAAGATGTACTTGGTGTTTTTCATGCGGTGAATTGCTTGAATAAGCGGACAAATTTAAGACGCTTCGGTGAAGCTTGCACCTAATAGCGAAAAATTAATTTAAAAACACTTTTTAATAAATTGATCTTCATGCAATTAAAACAAAAGGCCAGACTGTGTGGTCCGGCCCTGTGCAAATGAGAGAAACAACCAGATGATGGCGTAACAAGCTTTGTACTTTCAGTAATACCTGTAGGTTTTCACCCTTGCAATGTGTCGTGCAAGCCGCACCACCTGACTTGTATATCCAAACTCATTGTCATACCACAAATAAAGGATGATGGTGCGACCATCTTCAGACACCTTGGTGGCAGGACTGTCGAAGATGCACGGACAAGAATCGCCGATGCCGTCGGACGACACAAACTCAGTGGAATTGCTGTAGCGAATTTGCTCAATCAAGGTACCTTTGAGCGATGCTTCCAAAAATAAATCGTTGATCTCCTCCACCGTCACCTGTTGGTTGATTTCGAGGGTTAAAATGGCCAGCGACATATTTGGAACAGGTACGCGCACTGCATTCGAGGTGAGCTTTCCTTTCAGGCTGGGTATCGCTTTGGCTGCTGCAGAGCCGGCACCGGTTTCGGTGATCACCATGTTGAGTGGTGCTGAGCGGCCACGGCGTGTTTTTTTATGGAAATTGTCAAGCAGATTTTGATCGTTGGTGTAGGCGTGAATGGTTTCGATGTGGCCTTTGACAATGCCATACTTTTTTTCAATCACCTCAAGACCAGGCACTATGGCATTGGTGGTGCAGGATGCAGCCGAAAAAACGGTCTCCGTTTCAATGGGTGCCATATGCTGATTAACACCATACACGATATTGGGGATATCTCCTTTTCCAGGAGCAGTGAGCAACACCTTTGATGCGCCTTTGGCTTTCAGATGCCGCGACAGGTTTTCACGGTCGCGCCATACGCCTGTGTTGTCAATGATCATGGCATCTTGAATGCCGTAGGCCGTATAATCCACATCCTCAGGCTTATCTGCCGAGATGAACTGGATGATTTGCCCATTCACAATCATGGCTTTGTTTTCGAGGTCTTCGTTGGCCACACCTGGAAAAGGACCATGCACCGAGTCTTTTCTGAAGAGCGACACCCGTTTCCGGATGTCGTCGGCACTGTTCGAGCGTGTGACCACGGCACGCAGACGAAGGTGGCTGCCATTGCCGGCAAAAAGAATCAGTTCACGTGCAAGCAATCGGCCTATCCGACCAAATCCATACAGCACCACATCCTGTGTGCGTGTGCTGCGCGGGGGCGCACCAGTAAATGCCTTGAGCTTATCCTTCACAAAAGCATCCACCGAGGAATACTGATCGCGCTCGTCAGTCCATTCACTGTTCAGCCGGCCAATGTCGATGCGGGCAGGAGCAACACTGGCATCATAAATGGCTTTGGCAATCAACAGCGAATCTTCTACCCGAACGGGTTTTTTCAAAATGGTTTCGGCACGTATGTGCTTGTTCAAAATCTTGCCCGATCCCCTGTTTACCAAAACCGATCGCAGCAAGATGAGCTCGATGGATTTTTCGTACCAAAGCTTGCTGACCAGGGTAATAAGCTCTGCAGCTGCCTTTTCCATCTCGATCCACGACTTAATTGTACTGTTAAATTTCTCCATAAACTGTTCTCTTTATGATTAGGTGAGTGTGTTTTTTCAAACTATAATTTGTTTGAGAGCAAATGTAGGAGATTTCCGCAATCGTTTTCGGAAAATTAAAAAAATAAAGGAAGAGAAAATAATCTCTTCCTTTACAGTAAGTTAGAACGATTTATTGACCGAGGTAAGCTTTCAACAGCCTGTTTCTTGCTGTGTGTTTCAGGCGTCGGATGGCTTTCTCCTTGATTTGCCGCACCCGTTCGCGCGTGAGATCGAATTTTGCCCCAATCTCTTCGAGCGTGTATCCGTGGCTCATTCCAATGCCATAATACATATTCAACACGTCTCTTTCCTTCTCGCTCAACGATGCCAGGCTTCGCTGAATCTCGCTTCCGAGCGATTCGCGCATGAGCGGATCGTCTGTTTCTTCCACATCCTCAGGGATATACTGATCTAAAAACATCATGTCCTCGTCATTCACAAGCGGAGCATCCATGCTGATATAGCGTGTGTTGATCTTTAGTGCAGTCTCAATTTTCGACTCAGGCAGATCAAGCTGCTCTGCAATTTCATCAGCAGACGGGGTGCGCTCAAACTCCTGCTCGAGTTTGGACGAAGCTTTCTTGATTTTATTGAGCGATCCCACCTGGTTCAGCGGAAGACGGATAATCCTGGATTGCTCGGCCAAAGCCTGAAGGATGGATTGCCTGATCCACCACACGGCATAGGAAATGAACTTGAAACCCCTGGTTTCGTCAAACCTGCGTGCGGCTTTGATCAGGCCGAGATTTCCTTCGTTGATCAGATCAGGCAAACTTAATCCCTGATTTTGGTACTGTTTGGCCACCGAAACCACAAACCTCAAGTTGGCATTCACCAATCGCTCCAATGCTTGCTGGTCGCCTGCCCTTATCTTACGGGCAAGCTCCACCTCCTCATCTGCAGTGATCATCTCTTCTTTGCCGATGTCCTGCAGGTATTTGTCCAGCGAAGCGTTTTCACGGTTCGTGATGGACTTGGTTATCTTAAGTTGCCTCATTTTGAACTATTTGATAGATATATTTTGATAAAAACCACTAACAATTTCACTACAATTTTGATTCCAAAAACAAAGAATTAAACAATAAGTTGAATCAAACCTGCATTCTTTTTTTTGCGCAGATCAACTGTTAGCGTTTCAAAGCTTACAAAGGTAACGCAAGTTATTTAAAATTATTCTAAATTATTTGATAAACTCAAAACTAATTTTCATTCCGTTGGGATACATGCCCTGAACGCGCACGGCACGTGCATCGTTTGCACCCATGGCACTTTCAAGGTCGGCCTTGCTGTCAACCTTTCGTCCGTTGATTTGCAGGATGATGAAATCTTTGCCGATGCCACCACGCCTCAGCACACCATCTTTCACATCAACCACTTTCAGCCCCTCTGCTAAGCCCAGTTTTTCTTTTTCTGCGTCCCGCAGGCGTTCCAGCGAAGCACCAAGATCAGCATTAAAGAATACATCCTCGCGTTTTTTAACATCGGTAGTACCATCCTGATTTCGTAGTAATACATTCTTTGTCAATCGCTTACCATCACGCAGAATCAACACATCCACTTTTTCGCCTGGCCTGTGCTGACCCACCACCTCGAGCAACTGCGAAAGCGAATTCACAGCTTTGTTATTGACTTCGAGCACCACATCGCCCGATCGGATACCGGCTTCTTCTGCACCGCCCTCCTCAACAACTCTGGCGATGTAAACACCTTTAATCTCTTCTTCGCCTGCTTCCTTTGCCAAATCTTCGTCCATTTCCCTGATTTCAACACCAAGAAATGCCCTTTGTGGTTCACCAAAACGGATGATATCGTCAGTCACCTTTTTGACAATGTTGGCAGGAATGGCAAAGGAATATCCTTCATACACTCCGGTTTGGGAGGCAATGGCCGCATTGATGCCAATCAGCTCTCCAGCCGTATTCACCAGTGCTCCACCACTGTTGCCCCTGTTGATCACCGCATCGGTTTGGATGAAGGCATCTACTGATGACCTATTACCCAGAATGTTGATATTTCGTGCTTTGGCACTAACAATACCTGCTGTTACGGTAGAAGTGAGGTTAAAAGGGTTGCCTACAGCAAGCACCCACTCCCCTATTTTCACATCGTCAGAGTTGCCGAATACGAGGAAAGGAAGGTTGTCGGCTTCTACCTTGATGAGGGCAATGTCGGTTGTTGGATCGGTTCCAACGATGGTGGCCTTCATTTTGCGCTTGTCATTAAAAGTTACCTCGATCTTGTCAGCTCCCTCCACAACGTGGTTATTGGTTACGATGTAACCGTCGCGCGAAAGAACCACACCCGAGCCAAAGCCAACAAGTGCTCTGCCGGCATTGCCATGGTAGGGACTACCATACAAATATTCCCGCAGCGAGCCAAAGAAATCATCATAAGAGCTCGTCCGCTGGTTCATCTCGGTGCGAATGTGCACCACGGCATTCACAGTGTTTTCGGCAGCAAGCGTAAAACTGGCTTCCTGAGGTGGGGCTGCAAAACGTGTGCTGTAAATATTCATATTGTTTGCCGAAGCCTCTTCAAACTGAACCTTTTCCGGTTGAACCGACTGCACGTCGGGCCTCAGCACAAGGAGGTAAAATGCTAAAACGGTAAGACCTCCTGAAATTCCTAATACAAAACTTTTCAATCCACTGTTCATAGCTTTCATTTTTTACATAAATAACGTTTCAAAAATTCCTTAGTTTCGTTGGTGCTGTTAATTGATGTTAAACCAAATTAATCCACTTTCAAATAGATTAAATGATGAATTGATGTTACTTTTGCAACAAAAAGCGAACCACAGTTCAAGACAATGTCATTGGTTAACTTTTATTAACAGCTTCATTTCCAAAATCATGAACCAGAATAAACGCCCGGATTGCTTTACAAATTCGTCTCAATCACCCGAACAGCTAAGACAAATCAAATAATCAGGAATACGGGTTTAAAAAAATTTGAGGTATGATGTTGAATTTTTGGAAATTACATGGCGCAGGAAATGATTTCGTTGTTTTGGATGCCTGGAATGACATTCCGGTTCTTTCTTCATCATTCATTGCCTGGATGTGCGACAGACATCTTGGAATAGGTGCAGACGGACTTATTTGTATTCAACCAGACGCAAAAGCCGACTTTAGGATGGTTTATTACAATGCCGACGGTTTCGAAGGCAGCATGTGCGGCAATGGTGGCAGAACAGCTGCAGCCTTTGCATTTATGCGATTGCATGCCGGCCAGCAGGGCAGTTTTATGGCTTACGACGGGCTTCATCACTACATCATTCACAATCAACAAGATGGACTGTTTGATGTGGAAATTACAATGAAAGACGTCAGAGAATACAAGCTTTTTGACGACCACCTTGAGGTAAACACAGGCTCGCCACATTATGTAATGTTCACTGACAATCTGGCAGAACTCGATGTGGTAAGCAAAGGACGCGAAATTCGGCAGGCGCCCGCTTTTGGTCCGAAAGGAATCAATGTGAATTTCGTGGAGACAAAACCTGATCAAACTTTTGTACGCACCTACGAGCGCGGTGTTGAAGATGAGACACTGAGCTGCGGAACAGGCGTCACAGCTGTTGGCATTGCGCTGGCGTTGAAATCAGGTCAAACGGAGCATACCATCCATGCGCGCGGCGGAACACTGTATATCAGTTTGATGAACAACACTGAAGGATTTACCAACATCAGACTGCGTGGTCCGGTGCAATGGGTGTTTGAGGGCAGGTTGGCACACCTGCCAAAAGAAATTGCTACCTATGGGTTAAAAAGCTAATTTAGCTGCCACAAGCACATCATGTTTCTCACCTCCGGAAATATCACCCTCAGGGCGCTCGAGCCTGAAGACCGACACCTTTTGTATGTTTGGGAAAACGATCCTGCACTCTGGCAAGTGACAGAACGCTGGACGCCGGTTTCTCTTTTCGAAATAGAACAATTCATACTGAACAATCAGGATATCAATACGCAACGACAAATCAGGCTGATGGTTGAATTGAGGGACGAAAACAAGGTGCAAACAACCATCGGCACGATCGACATTTATGAGGTTGATTTTGTTCACTCGCGGGCAGGGATTGGGGTTTTCATCGTTTCTGAGCACCGAAGGCAAGGTTACGCAAAAACTGCCATTCAACTTACTGAAAATTATTGTTTTGAAACGCTCCGGCTACATCAGCTGTATGGCCTCATCCAAAGTGATAACCATGGCAGCCTGCGCCTGTTCGAAGAGCTGGGCTATCGCACAACAGGCAGGCGGACAGATTGGTACAAGACAGCCGACGGCTACACCGACCAGATAAGTGTTCAAAAAAACCGTATTGAGTACCAAAAACCGAAGCCAGCATGAGCACCTATCATCAAGCATTCGGAAACCCCTCAAAGCGCAAGGCAATACGCCGCAAAAAACGATTTGTTATTTTCTTGCTCATCACCCTGCTTTCTCTTGCCATGGCAGCATTCCTGTTTGTCCGTCAGTGGTTTTTAAAACCAAACGTATGGACAACCAATGGCATTGAGGCTGAAATATTTATTCCAACAGGCAGTGATTTTTCAGATGTCAAAACCATTCTTTACGAAAAAGGACTCGTGATTCGCCGTAATGATTTTGAGCGCGTAAGTAAATGGTTGAAGTATGATCGGCTTGTTAAACCCGGTCGCTACATCCTGCCTCATGGACTCAACAACCTCGATCTGGTGCGCTTGCTCAGGTCAGGTGCTCAAAAACCCGTAAACCTTACCTTTAATAATATACGCGATGTGTTTCAGCTTGCAGGCCGGGTGGCGCAGCAAATCGAGGCAGACTCAGCCAGCATTGCCCGGCGGCTTACCGACAGCAGCTTTTTAAGCTATCTTGGTTTCAACAACCAAACCATTCCTGCCCTGTTTATTCCAAACACCTATGAGTTTTGGTGGACCACAAATGCCGAAAACTTTATTTCGCGCATGACCGATGAATATAAGACGTTTTGGACCGCCGACAGGCAACGTAAAGCCGACCTTTTGGCACTCAGCCGCATTGAAGTGTCAACGCTGGCTTCCATCATCGACAGAGAAACCAATAAAGACAGCGAAAAGGCCACCATCGCCGGGGTTTATCTGAACCGGCTTCGTGGAGGATGGCGCCTGCAGGCCGATCCAACGCTCATTTTCGCAGCCGGCGACTTTGAAATCAGACGTGTTTTGGACATTCATAAAAACATCGATTCTCCGTATAACACCTACCTTTATCCAGGCTTGCCTCCGGGCCCCATCTGCATTCCTTCGATTGCTTCCATAGATGCTGTGCTCAACCCTGCGCAGCATCACTACTATTACTTTTGTGCAAAAGACGATCTTTCTGGCTACCATGCTTTTGCATCGTCATACACTGAACATGAAGCCAATGCCCGACGCTATCGCAATGCACTGGACCGTTTGAACATAAAAAAATGAACCCATGAAAGCTTTCAAAGCATACGACATCCGCGGTGTTTGGGGTACCGACCTTACCGCAGCAGACGTTTACAAAATCGGCTTCTTTTTGCCATCAATCCTCCCGGCCAAAACCATTCTCGTTGGACGCGACATCAGGCTTTCGTCGGATACCATGTTTGAAGCACTCTCAAAAGGCATCACCGATGCCGGCGTGGACGTGCATGATGCCGGGCTGTGCACCACTCCTTTAATCTACTGGGCCACTGGCAAATATGATTATGAAGGCTCGGTCATGATCACGGCCTCGCACAACCCCAAAGAGCACAATGGATTGAAAATAAGCGGAAAAAATGTGATGCCTGTAGGTTATGACACCGGCCTCTCCAGGCTTGAACATCTGGTTGAAAACGAAATGGTTGTGCCTGTAAAAAACAAAGGCAGCATCATCCGCATTGCCCCTCAGCAAGACTACCTCAACTTTCTGCAACACTATGTGAGAGATTATGATCAATTGCGGTTTGGTGTGGATTGCAGCAATGGCATGGCCAGCTTGCTTATTAAACAACTCCTTGGTAATCATGCGTATTACATCAATGATATTGCTGATGGAAATTTCCCCGGGCATCAACCCAATCCACTCGAAACCGAAAATCAGGAACAAATCAAACAACTGGTTATCAACCGCCAATGCGACCTTGGACTTATTTTCGATGGTGATGCCGACCGGGTGATGTTTATTGATGAAAACGGAAAATTTGTTTCGCCGGATTTAATCATTGCGCTGATGGGTCATTATTTTTTCGAATTCCATGGGCGTGAAGGCAAAGTGCTGCAGGACATCCGAAGCAGCAAAGCTATTGGCGAATACCTGCAGCAATTTGGAACAACAGTCGAAACCTGGCGCGTGGGCAGGGCCTATGGTGCTGCCAAGCTCCGCGAAATAGACGGAATCTATGGGGGCGAACTTGCCGGACATTACTATTTCCGCGACTTTTACTACTCCGACAGCGGCTTGCTGGCTGCCCTCATCGTGCTCGACCTGCTTAACAGCTTCAAAGCTGCAGGCTTTAACCTTTCACAACTCATCAGCAACATTTCGCCCTACCACAATAGCGGTGAGATAAATTTCAAAATCAATGCAAAGGCAGAGGCCATAGAGGCTGTTGTCGCTCATTTCGAAAACGAATCGCAACCCCTGCAAAAACTCACCTTCGATGGTGTAAGGCTTGATTATCCTAACTTCTGGATCAACATCAGGGCATCAAACACAGAGCCGTACCTCCGATTTATTGCTGAATCCACTGACAAAAACCAGCTGAACGATATCATCAGCCGCGTGCAAAACATCGTAAACAGCTTCAAATAATCCCAATACCGAATGATTTTCAAATCTTTTTATTTAAAACCTCTTACTCAATTCGCAATACTGATATTGTTTGTGGCACTTTTTCAGGCATGCGGACCAAACACTGCCAAATCGGAGGAGCACCTGCGAAAAGGTATCGACCTCATTTACAAGGCAAAGCACCAAAATGCCCTGGACGAACTCAACCTTGCTATCAAATACAATGCTTCATCAGCTGAAGCTTACTACTACCGCGGGGCTTGCAAACGAAACCTGCAGAACCATGAAGGTGCACTGGAAGATTACAAAAAAGCGGTGGAACTAATGCCAGATTATGCCGATGCACACTTCAGTCTCGGACAATTATATGACTATTTTCAGGACAGAAAAATGGCATGCTATCACTACCTCAAAGCCGAAACGCTAGGCCGGCCCAACATGAACGAGTTTACCCGCTGGTGTAAATAATCAGGGCATGGTCTTTTCTCTGAGCGCCTCGTTCCCATTGTCGGGAAAGTCAAGAAACGACTTCAACACCGACACTTTGTCAGGACTTTCGAGGCATTCCATAATCTTAACCTTGAATTTCCAGCAGGTCATCTGACGGCGCTCCATGGCCCTCGAAAGCTCATAAGTGGAAACATTGGGCTGGTTACAAACCATACGTGCAAGGTCGATTGCCTCATTCAGCGGCATTTTACACCGATGAAAAATGGTGTGTGCAGTTGCCGACTCCTCCGTTTTGCAACGTGTGCACCTGCGCGAGTAGGGCTTTTTTCCCTTGCAGAAATGTGTGTGTCCACATTTGCGACAAACAAATCCATCTTTCCACTTTTGATCCGCCAACAATTTAAGGTAATATGATTCCTCACCTTCCAAATCGGGCGCTTTCATTGGATTGACGGCAATCAACTGATTCATAAAGATATTTTCTGGCATAAAATTTGAGCAAAAATACAAAAAGTGATAATAAAGCGATTTAATAATTTACTACTTTTGCAAAAATTTAAACATCATCGTCACATGATCAGAAACATCCTTCTCGTTTTTACCGCTCTGTTCATTCTCACCACTGCTTGCTCAAACACCACAGGCAAACAGGCTGAGACAGAAACAAAAACCCCATCTGGAACGACCAAAGCTGATGGACCAATCGAATACCTTACCTACGACACCTTCATCACCAAGGTATGGAACTTTGAAGCCAATCCTCAAAATTTTGTTTACGTTGGTGAAGTACCTGCCATTGTTGATTTTTATGCAGACTGGTGCGCTCCCTGCCGCAAAATAGCCCCCATCATGGAAAAATTAGCCAAGGAATACGATGGCAAACTGAAGATATACAAAATTGATGTTGACAAAGAGCAGCGTCTTGCAGGCGTTTTTCAGGTTCGCAGCATTCCAAGTGTATTGTTCATCCCCAAAACGGGTCAACCCATGATGCAAGCCGGCGCTTTAACTGAAGAAATGTATCGCCAGGTAATTGAAGAACAACTGGTTAACAAAAAGTAATTCACCCTAATAAAATCTTAGAAATGGAACATTTAACTAAAGAAACTTTTCTTTTAAAAGTTTTTAATTACGAACAAAACAAAGACTGGAAATTTGAAGGCGAACTGCCTTGTTTGATTGACTTTTACGCCGATTGGTGTCAACCCTGCAAAATGGTTGCGCCAATTTTGGAAGAATTGTCAAAAGAATACGCCGGTAAGATCAATATCTACAAAATTGATACCGAAGACCAGGTGGAACTTGCCGGTGCTTTTGGCATCCGCAGCATCCCTTCGCTGCTGTTTTGCCCTAAGGATGGTCAGCCACAAATGGCCATGGGTGCGCTGCCTAAAGAAACGCTGCGTCAGGCCATCAACGACGTATTGCTCAAGAACTAAGATCAGATTGAACATAAGAAAGCTGCCTGCGGGCAGCTTTTTTTGTGCCTGGCCGCATACATTCGTTAATTTTGTGCATGAATTTTGAAAACCTTATTTTGCCAACTTCCTGTTTTCCAACCATTTCTTGGATGGCCCTCCATCAATTGGCTGATCAGCTGCTGATTGAAATTCACGAAACCTATCCCAAACAAACTCTGCGAAACAGGTACAAGCTGCTGGCAGCTCAAGGCGTGATCAATTTAACCATCCCGGTTATCAAGCCCCATGGAAACCATACCAAAACGGCTGATGTTGAAATTGACTACCGCACACCATGGCCCAGAACCCATTGGCGTACAATGGCATCAGCCTACAATAAATCGCCCTTCTTTCAATATTACGAACACCATTTCGACCAATTCTTCCGGCAGCAATACACTACATTGCCCGAATTGAATCAAGCCAGTATCGAGCTGGTATGCAGGATCTTGAAAATAAATCCGAAAACGTTTTACACCTCTGGCTGGCAGGCAGAATATGCCCTAACCGACTACAGAAACTGGAACAAGGTGCCGACAATGACCTTTCCACCTTATATTCAAGTGTTTAATGACAGACATGCGTTTGCTTCCGACTTGAGCATCCTTGATGTGTTGTTCAACCTTGGACCACAAACACTTCACTACCTCGAAGGTGTGGCACAGATTATTCAGGATAAGCAATCCTGACATGATGACTGTTGAGCAGCTTTTTTTTGAGCACACTTTTTACCAGTCTGATTTCTTTAAACGTGATGTTTGCATTGACAAACTGATTGGTTTCGATCTGCTTATTGATAATATTCTCGACCAAATCGTTGATCTTTTGTTCATTAGGCTGCTTCATACTGCGTGATGCAGCCTCCACCGAGTCGGCCATCATCACCACTGCAGTTTCGCGCGAAAAAGGTAAGGGGCCGCGATAGCAAAAATCGCGCTCATCGATGTGAAGTCCGGGATTCTTGCGTTGCTGCATGACATAAAAATAGTTCACCCGGCTGGTGCCATGATGCGTCCGAATAAAATCAATCAGCTGTTCCGGAATTTTCGCTTTGCGCGCCATTTCTATTCCATCAATCACATGTTGAATGATGATTCCAGCACTCTCGGCTGGACTGAGATCATCGTGGGGGTTATAGTTTCCTAACTGATTTTCAATAAAATAATAAGGGTTTTGCATCTTGCCGATATCATGATACAACGCACCGGTGCGCGCCAGCAGCACATTGCCGCCAATGGCATACAAGGCTTCCTCCGAAAAATTAGCCACCTGAATGGAATGCTGAAATGTTCCGGGTGCTTTGGCTGCAAGTTCACGCAACAAAGGGCTGTTGGTGTTGCTAAGCTCCAACAGTGTGAGGTCGGTGATGAGTCCAAAAATGCGTTCAAGAAAGTAAATGATAGGCAAGGCAAGCAGGGTAAGTGCCGCACTTAGGGCAAACATCCAGATCATTTTCATGTCGATCAGTGAAAGTTCCGACACTTGCATGAGGCTGAAGCCTATGTATATGACCAGATAAGTAAAAAAAATCAATCCTGAGGCCCTGAAAAAATAAAACCGCCTGCTGTGTTGATCCAGGCTAAAAACAACCACATAACCGACAATAAGCTGTAAAAAAGCAAATTGGAATGCATTGGGAACCACAATACTCACCAGAAAAATGGTTAAAAGATGCACCAATACTGTTGTGCGTGAATCAAAAAAGGTGATGAGAATGATCGGCAACAAACCGAAAGGAATCAGATAAACAAAGCTGGCTTCACGCGAGAGAATCAAATAGCCTGGCAAAATTGTCATCAGCATCAGCAGTAAAATGAGGCTGATTTTCTTCAGCTCGTTGAAAAGATCATTCCGTAAGAGTCTGATAAAGAAATACAAGGTAACAAAAACTGCCATCACAAGAATAAACTGACCTGCGATCAGGGTATTGATGCGCTTGAAGTCGCCCGTCCGCTTTTCGGTTTCTACACGCAGCGAGTTGATTACCGCAAACTTATTCTCATCCACGATATCGCCCTCCGAAATGATGAGCTCGCCCTGCTGTACCAGCCCAAACGTTTCGGAAACCTTTCCCAGTGAAGCCGAAAGCTCTTCTTTGGACATGCGCTCGTTGTACACCAGATTCTGGACAAATACCTCGGCGAGTGTATTCAAAATCAAAGGTCTGTCAACAAATCTGGCCGTATCAACCAACCTGCCCGCGAAATCATATGCCGATGAGATGGTAAACAAATCCGACAGCGCGAAAACCGAAGCTGTTCGGTCTTTGACCAACTGGATACGTTGATCCTTACCGCCATTATCGAGCACCTTGTTATACTGAACAATTCCCCGGTTCTGAACCACATCAAATATTTTTATAGCCAACTGTCTGGTTTTAAGCCTGTTTAGCAACTGATCCGGCAGCTTCTCATCCAAAATCTGCATGAGATTTTCGCGGGCTTTGGAAGTAGCTTCCATATCAAATTCGAAATAGGGATAGTTTTGTGCTGACAGCTTCTTGCGTTCCTCTTCCAGCTGTCGGGCTGACTTGTGAATGGCAAAGTCGAAAGGTGCATACAAGCTCGGATGTTGCCAGGGTTTGCCAGCCTGAAACTCATATTTGAACTTGCCAACGCGAGGCAGAAACCACATCACCAGCCCAATGGACGCCAGAAACAATAAAACTTTAAACCATTCGTAATAATGATGACGTAAATGGTTGATGAACTGCTTCATTCTGTTTTTATGTGAGAAGCAAAATTACAGAAAACATGTTACAATCATAAACTTGTCCACACTTCACTGTTTAAAGCAATAGCATTATTTTTGGCTTTCATTAATAACCCGGCCTTATGCGCTATGCTGTGAACCGCCTGCCCATGATTCCAATCAGGGAAAACCCTTCTGAAAGATCAGAAATGATCTCGCAACTCCTTTATGGTGAAGCTTTTGAAATACTTGACAATCAAAACTCCTGGTCATTGATACGGTGTTTGTTCGACGATTATACTGGCTGGGCATCGCTCAACCAGCAAATGGAGTATTTGGATCTTTTTGACGATATCCCGCCTCCTTCTTCACATTTTATTGTTAAGTCATGCACGCGAGCAAATACCAAAAACAGCACCAACATGCACCTTATGTTTGGTGCGGAGTTGAGACCTGACGATGTTGCTTCGCCTGAAGACCTCCTGCCAAACCCTTTTTTGCATCCCGAGACAAAATACAATCCGCAAAACTTGATCGAACTGGCCACATCGCTTATTGCATCCCCCTATCTTTGGGGCGGGCGGTCAAGCCAGGGATTTGACTGCTCGGGCTTCGTACAAATGGCATCGAAAGTTGCCGGTTTATCCATGCCCCGCGATGCTTGGCAACAGGCTGAATTGGGAAGTACTGTCGACTTTTTGGACGAAGGGTTGCCAGGTGATCTGGTGTTTTTCGATAATGCAGAGGGTAAAATCAATCATGTTGGCCTGCTCATCGACAGTAAAAATGTCATACATGCGTCAGGGTTTGTCAGAATTGACATGATCGACCACCAGGGCATCTTCAATAATCATTTGAAAAGATACACACACAAACTCCGAATCATTAAGCGTATCTGATTGTCATTCAATTTATTGATAAATATTCGCTGTTGTGAACATAAATTTGTATTAAAAAATAAATCGCTTTAGTATCACTGTTTGGCATAATTTCTGATCTTTGCAGCGTCAAAATATTATTCACACATTTTAAAGATTAAATACAATGGTACTACCAACAAATCTCAAGCATGTTGCAACGGCAGCAGAACTCAGCGAACTCATCAACAGCGAAGCCAATGTGATGGTGTGTTGTGGCCGCATGGGCCCTATGTGTATTCCGGTATATGGAATCATGGAAGAACTGCAGGATGAATACACACACGTCGCCTTCCGCGATATGATGTTCGACTCGCCGGAGGCTGCTGCCATCCGTAATCTCCCGGAATGCCGCAGTTTCATGGGACTTCCATTCACGGTTTATTTCAAAAATGGTAAAGTAGCTGCCGCCACGAGCAGCATTCAAAACCGCCAGCAAATCACCACAATCCTGGATCGGGAATTTGGCAATGCATAGTTTATTCGGCAATTAATCAAGGCTTATGGAGGTTTTGTTCCTCCATGGCCTTTATTTTTTTTATTTGACCGAAGAAAACAGGTAAACTAAAACCAATATGGACACAAAACACTACGATACAATTATCATTGGAGCAGGTCCTGCAGGCCTCACTGCAGGTATTTACATGTCGCGCGCCAAAGCCAGCGTTTTGATTCTGGATTCAGGCGTGGCAGGAGGCCAGATGATTCTGACACATGAAATTGCCAACTACCCCGGATATGAACATATTTCGGGTTATGAGCTCAGCAACAACATGCGTAAACAAGCAAAATCTTTTGGTTGCGACATCATGTCAGGGATCTCTATCTCAGAAATTGATTTTGAGTCTGACGTTAAAACGCTCGCGCTCAGCAACGGAAAGCAGTTTAGTGCCGACGCCATTATTCTGGCGACAGGAGGCCGCTCACGAAATTTGGGCGTAAAAGGCGAAGACAATTTCAAAGGCAGGGGCATCTCCTATTGTGCCACCTGCGATGGTGATTTTTTTACAGGAAAAGAGATTGCCGTTGTTGGAGGCGGCAACAGCGCGCTTGAAGAAGCTGTTTCGCTTACAAAATACGCCTCCAAGGTTACACTTATTCACCAGTTCGATCATTTTCAAGGCTTTCAGCATGCCCAGGATGAGGTATGGAAAAACGAAAAAATTGAGGTTAAGCTTAGTTCGCGCATCACATCTTTCAATGGAGATGAAAAACTGGAATCCATTACCGTTGAGGACCTGATTTCAGGACAAAGCACTGATATCCAACTGGATGGAGTATTTATATTTATTGGCTATGAGGCCAATACCGACTTTTTGCAAGGTCGCTGCATTGCGCTGAACGAGCGCAAAGAGATCATCACCGATTCCGCTATGCAAACAAATGTTGAAGGGGTTTATGCAGCAGGCGATGCAGTGGCCAAGCGCTATAGGCAAATCACCCTGGCTGTGGCCGATGGCACGCTTGCAGCCCTCAATGCAATGGAATATATCAACAAAAAGAAATCTCTTGCAGTAACTATTTAGCGAAGGTTCTACCAAACCGGCAGTCAATCCTTAATGGATTTGCTGCCGGTTTTTTTATTGCTTATGTTTTCTTTAACCGAACGCTATTTAGATAGTTTCCAAATTTTAAAATCCGGCACAAACTTGTAAAAAGA
>CAZBMR010000017.1:0-31805 GCA_964492695.1 uncultured Lentimicrobiaceae bacterium | reverse complement strand
AACGCTATTTAGATAGTTTCCAAATTTTAAAATCCGGCACAAACTTGTAAAAAGACCTTATTTTTGCAGCGTTCTTCAGGGCAGGGTGCAATTCCCGATCGGCGGTCAAAGTCCGCGACTCCCGCGCTAACGCAAGGGACTGAGCCGGTGAAATTCCGGAACCGACAGTTATAGTCTGGATGGAAGAAGGACAACCTTATCAGCTCAATGTAAACACATTGGGTGCGCAGCGTGCTTTTAAAAAGAGCTATGCCTGATGTTATGGTTGTTTGAACCTGCCCCGAAGTTACGGGGTATTTTTTTTAACATTTAGGTATATGTTGCGTAACTTATTGCTCTTCATCGTCTTGGCACTTCAGTCAGGCTTGCTTGGTCAAACTGTCATAAAGGGTCGTGTGAGCGATGCTCAAACACGTGAGCCACTGCCCGGCGTTCACATCTCCAGGGGACAAAACCAAGGCACTGTGACGAATGATCAGGGATTCTTTGAAATTTCATCGAAAGAAAAAATTTCTGAATTGGTTTTTTCCTTCATCGGGTATGAAACCTTAACGCATCCTGTAAACCCTGAGAATCCGGAAACATTCATCGAAATAAACCTGAAGCCGGAAGCCGTTGTTTTGGAAGAGATCGATATTCTCTCTGGTCTGGCGTTGGCACGCTACAACCCAATTTCATTTCAAAGCATTGAAAAGGAAGAGATTATATTCGAGCTTGGCGATAAACCCTTACCCGAAGTCATGCAGTTCACGCCCGGACTATTTGCCCACCGCGAGGGAGGCGGCTCTGGCGATGCAACGGTGCGCATCAGGGGATTTGAGCAAGAAAATATCGCAGTTTTATTGAATGGCATCCCGATCAACGGTGCCGAAAACGGCCTTGTGTATTGGAACAATTGGATGGGTCTGGCCGAAGTGGCCTCGTCGGTTCAGGTTCAAAGGGGCATTGGGGCTTCCAATGTTGCGTTGAATTCGGTGGGAGGCACCATCAACATCGTCACGGCCGGCAGCATGGCCTCTGAAAAAACGAGTCTGCATTTTCAAACAACCAGTTACGGAAATACAAAAAGTACCATTAGCCATCAATCAGGGATGCTGAGCAATGGGTGGTCATTTTCGCTTTTGGGTTCCCGGACAAAAGGAGATGGCTATATTCCAGGAACTTATGTTGATGGTTGGGCATATTTTCTCAGTATCAACAAAGAAATAAGCCCTCAGCAACGCATGACACTCACCGTACTGGGGGGACCCGAAACGCACGGCCAGCGAAATTTCAAACTCACAAGTGCCGAAACAAAACAATTTGGATTTGACTACAACAAGGAATGGGGCGAATTAAATGGTGCCGTAAAAAACAGTTCCGAAAACTTCTACCACAAACCACATCTTTCCGTCAATCATTACCTTAGCCTTGACAAGGGGGGCCTGCTGGCAACTGCCCTTTATGTTTCGCCTGGAAAAGGCGGAGGGAAATGGAGCGACAATTTTGGATATGACGCCAATCTTTTTTCGTTTCGCGATGCAAGCGGACAGCTCGACTGGGAAGCGGTGTATGCCTACAACCAAAGCAATGCCGACACATTTGCACTGGCTGATGGCACATTGGCCAGCGGATACAGCAAGGTGGTTCAAACCAATTATCTGGCCGACCATATGTGGGCTGGAATTATTTCGAACCTCGAATTGCCATTGGGCCAACATCTCAGCCTGATCAGCGGATTTCACTACCGCTATTTCAGCTCCACTTTGCGTCAGGAAGTGGCCGACCTTTTGGGAGGGAAATACTACCTCGACGACTACAGCTGGTCGCTTGCAGGAGTAGCAGGACGAAATCAAATCAGGCATGTGGGAGACGTTGTGAGGGTAAACAGCGGCGCATTGCTTCATCAGACAACCCTTTTCGCACAATTAGCCTATGAAAGGGAACGCATCAATATGTTTGCTGCCATGTCGGTTTCTGACAATCGCTACCGGAGACAAGACAGCTACAACTATCCCACTGACAAATGGAGCAAATGGGTCAACCGGACAGGTTTTGATGCCAAGACCGGCCTCAGTTTCCGGGTTGATGAAAGCCAGCAGCTTTATCTCAATGCAGCATATTTCAACAAAGCACCCTACTTCAAATATGTGTTCGGAAACTACAACAACAACCCGTCCAGCGCTATCGGCAACGAACAGGTAAAAACCGCTGAAGTTGGCTATTTGTTTACGGATAACCACCTCAGCCTGAACCTGGCAACCTATTACACCTTTTGGAAAGACGTGGCCTTTTTATCAAATGAGTACATTCAGCTGGAAAACAACACACAAACCCGTGCGATGGTAAGCGGACTGAATGCCCTGCATCAGGGCCTGGAGTTCAATTTGGAATGGCAAAGCACCAACAGAATTACCCTCAAGGGCATGGCTTCGTTGGGCAACTGGAAATGGCAAAACAATGTTCATGCGGTACTTTTTAACGAACGTGATGTTGCCGTAGATACTGTAAATGTTTATGCAAAAGGACTTTATGTTGGTGGACAACCTCAGTTGCAAGTTGGTATTGCTGCAGAATCTACCCTCTTCCAGCAGCTTGTTTTAGATTTGGAACTATTCTACAACGACCGTCAGTATGCCCACTTTGATCCATCGGGACGACAGGATGCAAAGGATCAAAACCAGCCCTACCGCATTCCATCCGCGACACTTATTAATGCAGGATTCAAGCTACCTATTTCACTTTCAGGGTTTCAGCTGACATTTTATGGAAAACTCAACAATGCCTTGAATCTGCGCTACATTACGAATGGCGAAGACGGTTTCATGCATGATTCTGAAACGTTTAGTGGTTTCTGGTCGTTTGGTCGCACATTCGATGCAGGCATTCTGATGATTTTTTAGTCCGGCCTTCCCCTATCAATCGAGTTCTCAGCAACTCATGGTCATATGGAGGCTTTGACCATGTTAATTTTTTTCCAAAAAATGTTAAAAAAATTATGCACAATTTATCAACAGCAAAATACATCTATACTACTGATATACAACATCTTAAACAGATAATCGGGATTTGATCAAAGTTTGATAACATTTTCTTAATGATGATGTGGCCCTAATATTCTAATTTTGACGAGCTAAAAGGTAATTACTAATCTAAATCATTCATTTATGAAAAGATCACTACAATTGAGCATTTTGCTTCTGCTGTTGGCTTTTGGCTGGCAGGCTGCAATGGGTCAAGGATCAACGAGTTCGGCAATGAACGGACGTGTTGAGTCGAGTAACAATGAAACCCTTCCGGGCGCCACCATTGTTGCAGTACATCAGCCTTCAGGAACCATTTATGCCACCATTTCCAACGAAGAAGGGCGTTTTATCATCAACAACATGCGTGTTGGGGGCCCGTACAAAGTCACCGTTTCATTTGTCGGATTTAAAGAACAAGTTCGTGAAGACATCATGCTGAGTCTGGGTGTTGCAGCGAACCTTAATTTCAAACTACTTGAGTCATCAACAGAACTCTCTGAAGTTGAGGTAGTTTCAAATCGCAACGACGTTTTCAGTTCGGATCGGACAGGAGCTGCTGCCTCATTCAACCAAAACACCATCATGTCGATGCCAACGATTGGTCGTACGGTGAACGACGTGTTGAGCTACAACGCCTATGGAAATGGCCGTTCATTTGCTGGTCAGGACAGTCGCTTCAACAGTTTCTCAATTGACGGATCTGTGTTCAACAATGGTTTTGGACTGGGAAGTTCATCACAGGCTGGTGGCCGCACAGGAACGACAGCCGTTTCGTTAGACGCACTTGAAGAAATTCAACTTAACATCGCACCTTACGATGTTCGCCAGTCAGGCTTTGGCGGTGCAGGCATTAATGCTGTAACGCGTTCTGGTACAAACACTTTCACAGGAACAGGCTATTTCATTTTCCGCAATGATGGCATTGCCGGAAATAAAGTTGCAGGTAAAGATCTTGGCACAGTGAACATTGATGAAAAAACATTCGGTTTAAGCGTAGGCGGCCCCATCATCAAAAACAAATTGTTCTTCTTCCTGAATGCTGAAAAATTCAACAGCAGCGTTCCTGCTTTGGATTGGGTACTCGACAAACCGGGAGCTACCGGTAACGTTAGCCGCACTACACTGGCTGATATGCAAGACCTTGCAAACTTTATGAGCACAAAATTTGGACGTGATCTGGGTGCACTCGACGGTTTCAACAACGAGGTTAACAGTATGAAATTCCTTGTTCGTTTGGACTACAACATCAACAACAAAAACAAGCTTTCTGTTCGCTACTCACATCACAACTCCGATGCTGATCAACGTATCAGCGACAGCAACAGCAGCAACACTGCAGGTAATGGAAACCGCACAAACCGTGCTGATGCCATTTCACCACAAAACACCGGCTACATCATTCAGGACAACACACGGTCGGTTGCCGTGGAATTGAACTCCACCGTCAGCTCAAAGCTTTTCAACAACCTGATCGTTACTTTCAACAAGCAGATTGAAGACCGCGAATACCGTACCGACATTTTCCCGACCATCGATATTTTGTCAGGCCCAGGTGAAGCAACATACACATCCATTGGCTTCGATCCATTCACTCCTTCAAACCAGCTGAACTATTCTACTTTGAATCTGACCGACAACGTAACCTATTTCTCAGGTAAACATACCATCAACGCCGGTCTTTCGTATGAATACTACAAATCGAACAACGTATTTTTCCCATCCAGCAATGGAGTATATGTTTACAACTCCATCGACGATTTCAAAGCAGCTGCTGAGGCATACCTGGCCGACCCAACCAATCCTGTATCGCCTGTTACACTTGCAAAGTACAACTTGCGCTACTCACGTCTTCCTGATGGCGCCGACCCGCTGCAGGTGTTGAAAGTTTCGACCTACAGCGCCTATGTTCAGGACGAATATCAAGCCAATAACAACCTCATGCTCACTCTGGGCCTGCGTGCCGATATTTTTGACTACAACGACGCAACAGCTGAGGAGTTTTACAATCCTGTGATTGACACCATGACCTTCAGAGACGAAAACGGCGATCCTTATCACTTGAGCACCGGAGCTTTCCCAAAAACACGTCTGTTGCTTTCACCCCGTTTTGGATTTAACTGGGATGTAACAGGAGAAAAAACCATTCAGGTTCGTGGTGGTAGCGGCATCTTCGTATCACGCATTCCTCAGGTGTTGGTTTCCAATCAGTTAGGAAACAATGGAATCAACACAGGTTTGATTACCGTTACCAATACTACTGATTATCCTTTCCGTCCCACTCCAACAGAATTCCTTCCTGCAGTAACTCCTGACATCACCACATTGCCAGCCTACGTGATCAATGCCACTGACGAAAATCTGAAATATCCCACCATTTGGAAAAATAGTCTTGCACTTGATTACAAACTCCCCTATGGGTTGATTGCCACTGTTGAAGGTATTTACAATAAAACCATTCAGGGCTTGCGCTACATCGACGCCAACCTGAAAGAAGCTGACCGCAATTTCACAGGACCTGACGAACGCGATAGGTACCCCTCACCCCGCTTTATCAACTCGAAAGTGACCAACGCTTTTGTTTTGAAAAACACCAAGGAAGGCTATTCTTATACCTTGACAGGAAAACTCGAAAAAACCATGGATAAAAACTTTGGCGGATTTATTGCCTATACTTACGGCGTTGCCAAAGACATCCAATCGGTGGGAAGTACCGTACAGGCCAATATGCCAACTGTTAACGGACAAAATTTCCTCGACCTTTCTTACAGCGATAACGACCTCCGTCACCGTATTGTTGGTTACCTGAACTATAAATTTGACTATGGCAAGAAAGTTGGCGGAACCACCACCATCTCGCTCGGTATGGTATCAAACAGCGGTTTCAATGTTTCCTACGTTTATGGATCTGACCTCAATGGTGACGGCCAAACCAATGACCTCATCTACATCCCCAAAAATGCCAGTGAGCTTACTTTTGCTCCCATCATGTCGGGTGATGTTGTGAAATTCACCGCAGAAGAACAAGCTGCTGCATTTGACAAATACATCAGCAACAATGAATATCTGAACAGCCGCCGCGGTCAATACGCCGAGCGCAATGGCGATGTTTTTCCATGGCTGCACCGCTTCAACCTTTCTGTTATTCAGGACATCTGGGTAAAAGTTGGCAAGAAGGAAACCAAGAACAAACTCCAGCTGCGCATTGACATTCTCAATGTTGGTAACCTCCTCAACAACGAATGGGGCGTTGGTAGTGTAAGCACTACAACCTCACCTCTGACAGTTGTTAGCCCGATTACTGATACTCCTTCTTTCAGACTTCGCACTCAAAGCATTGATGGTCAAACAGTATTGCTCCAGAACTCATATCAGAAGAGCATTACCATTGAAAATGCATGGCAGGCACAATTTGGAATCAGGTATTCTTTCTAAACTTTTCAACGTCTTAACAAAAGCACCCGAAATCATTTTCGGGTGCTTTTTTCTTTCAAATAATGAGACAAGTTTTTTTAACCTATTTCATATTCCTCACGCTGTTAACTTTCGGGCAACAAAATACAACTGACTGGTTTCGCGCCTCCAGAGATCAACAAGATCCTGTTTTGGTGGCCCATCGCGGAGGATCAGACACCATCTTGCCCGAGAACTCTTTGGCCATCATGCGTTTCCTTTCAAAAAAAATGAACGGGGGTGTTGCTGCCATTGAAATCGACATTCGTGCTTCACAAGAAGGAAAACTGCTGTTGATGCACGATGACACACTCTCCAGAACAACCAGTGGCAAAGGATATATTGCACAAGCTTCAGACGAATACCTTAATTCGTTATTTCTCAAAAACCAGCATGGAATGCTCACGAATGAGCGAATCCCAACATTTGAAGAAATTCTCATATTTGCCAAGCAGCACAAGATGCTCCTGATGCTGGATATTAAAGGGCCATTGATCGATCAGGTTGCTAAAACTGTGAAAAACAAAAACATGGAGCGACAATGTTTGATACTCACATTCTCCCCACAGCGGACCGACGAAGCGATTGCGGCCACACAAGAGGCCTTCGTTTCGGCCCTCGTAAAAAACAAAGATGATTTCGAAAGGCTTCAACGTCACAGCTCCCAGTTTTATCGGATGGCTGCATATGTCAGTAGCGACATCGATCCAACTTTGTTAAACGCATTAAAATCAGCCGGCTTAACCATTCTGACAGATGTTCTGGAAACAAACAACATCCCTTTTGCCCCGCATCCCGAAGCGCACTACCTAAGCATCATCAGCCAGCTAAAACCAAATATTCTGGTAACAGATTTTCCGCTTCATGCAGGCAAGATAAGTTTGGATGAATAAGACCCGTCTCTCGATCACTTGGTTTATCTTTGTCAAACTACTTTAATTGAAAATCATTGAAAACAAAATCCATTATCCAACAATTCGTACTGGCGACCTTTTTTGTCATTTTTGGTGGGTGCAGCGCTTCCAATGAAGATAAAGCCCCGAATACCATCGTTGTTCTTTCGCTCGACGGCTTCAGATGGGACTATCCTCAAAGAGCAGAAACGCCAAACCTTGATTGGATAGCAACACAAGGTGTGAAAGCGGAACGCATGATTCCAAGCTTTCCAACAACCACATTTGCAAATCATTACACCATAGCTACAGGCCTTTATCCCGATCATCATGGCATCCTTGTCAATCGTTTTTTTGCCCCTGATCTTGGAAGGGAATTCAATGCGCCAGGCGACAGGGCTTCGGTGGAAGATGGCGCTTTTTATGGCGGAGAACCAATTTGGGTGACTGCCGAAAACCAACAAACCAAAGCAGCTACCTGCTTTTGGGTTGGAAGCGAAGCCGATGTGAAAGGTGTTCGGCCCACTTACTGGAAAAAGTATGACCACGATATGCCATACGGCGATCGCATCGATACCGTGATTCATTGGTTGTCGCTACCCGAAACACAGCGGCCCAAACTGGTGATGTGGTATTTGGACGAACCCGATGGCAGTGGCCATAACCTTGGACCTGAAAACGACAGCATCCTGCCGCTTATCACACACCTCGACAGCCTGGTTGGTGTTTTCATTCAAAAAATGAAAGCACTCCCACATGCTGACGAGGTCAACTTCATTGTCGTCTCTGATCACGGAATGGCACAGCTTTCGCCCGACCGTCAGGTCGTCTTGGATCAATATGTTGACACCAGTCTGATTGCCATTGCCGACGGCTGGAATCCGACCATGAACCTTAAGGCAAAAGAAGGAAAAGCAGATGAGCTCTTTTCAAAACTGACTTCGATCCCACATATAAAAGTATGGAAACACGGGCAAGCCCCTGAGCACCTACATCATGCCACGCATGTCAGGACTCACGACATGACCATACTGGCTGAGGATGGATGGAGTATCTACTGGTCATGGGAAAACAAAACCAAAAGAGGCACCCATGGTTATGACTTCAACAACACAGATGTGAGTGCCATATTCTACGCCTTTGGGCCCGATTTTAAGACCAATTATGTTTCCAAACCTTTCAAAAACATTCACATCTATCCACTTTTGGCTCATTTACTCCAGTTAAAACCCGCTGCAGTGGACGGAAATTTGGATTCGATTGCACATGTTTTAAGATAAGAATGAATTGAAGTACAGAACCATGAAAACTTATTTTCTGTTTTTCTGCGCTTGGTTTGTATTCGCGCTTGCATCAGCAACCCATGCACAAACAGGACTGTTGAAATCTGGCCCCATGCCGGGTTATTCCGACATGCAGGAAGTCGCGATTTGGGCACAAACCACCCGGGCTGCCGAAGTTTACGCGATTTATCAGCCAATGGATCAGTCTGATGCACCACGGCGCACAAACATAGTTCACACTTCGAAAGAAAGTGCCTTCACAGCGCACTTGTTTGCCGATACAGTCTACCCTGGAAAGCGATATAACTATCAGCTCGTAATCAACGGTCAGGAGGTTAAACTGCCCTACCCTACCACTTTTCAAACGCAGGCCATCTGGCGGTGGCGTGGCGACCCGCCCGCATTCAGCATGCTAACAGGAAGTTGTGCTTACATCAACCAAACGGAGCACGACAGACCAGGAAATCCTTATGGTGGTGATTACCGCATATTTGAAAGTATGGCCACCCACAAAGCGGACCTCATGCTTTGGCTGGGCGACAATGTGTATTTGCGCGAACCCGACTGGAATACAAGCACAGGCATTCATGCAAGGTACACACACAGCCGGTCAGTTGCTGAACTTCAGCCTTTTCTGGCTTCAACCCACCATTATGCCATTTGGGACGACCACGATTATGGTCCCAACGACAGCGATCGTGGTTTTTACAACAAAAATCAAACACTGCAGGCATTTCGCAATTTTTGGGCAAATCCAACGTATGGCACTGGAAATCTTGAGGGTGCAATTACGAGTTTTCAGTGGGGTGACGCCGATTTTTTTCTGCTTGACAATCGTTGGTACAGAACACCTGATCTGCTAAAAAGCGAACAAAAGACGCTCCTTGGTGCCGAACAACTTCAATGGCTGCTTGATAACCTCGTAACAAGTACCGCCACATTTAAAATTGTTGCAATGGGAGGTCAGTTTTTAAGTACTGCAAAGATGTACGAAACCTATGTGAGCAATGGTTTCGATCATGAAAGACAGGTGATCATCGACTTCATCCAACAGCACCAGATAAAAAACGTGATATTCCTGACGGGCGATGTGCATTTCACAGAAATGTCGAAGCTTACTTCGGCAGGATTTCCAACTATTTATGACTTCACTTTCAGCACAATGACTTCGGGACCCAATACCCACGGAGGCGAATGGGAAAACACACTCCGCGTGGAAGGTATGGTTGTAACTTCACGAAATTTTGGAAAAATCACCTTCCGGGGGCCGCTGAATGTCCGTGAGCTGGTGGTTCAGTGCTTTAACACCGACAATGTTTTGCAATGGGAAAGCGTGATTCATCAGGAATAAAAAGCAGACGGCTGCAATGGACAGTAGGGATGATGGCGGCATTCACCCTATTGCCATTTTTTGTTCAATCGCAAAATGCCGACATCGAACTGTTGAAAGCCATTAATCTCAACCGAAACAGGGAGCTCGATCCTTTCTTCAGAGGCATCACACACACTGCCGGGCCCGTTGCGTTTGTGGTTCCATTGCTGATATTGTTTTATGCTATCTATATCAAAAACAATCTCTTAAAGAAGAGAGCTACATTTTTAATCATATCCGTTGCCACTGCAGTGATCATTACCACCAGTCTAAAGTACACCATTCAGCGACCACGGCCATTTGAGACCTATACCTTCATTGAAAAAGTGACTTCGGGTGGCAGCCCTTCATTTCCATCAGGGCATACCACAGATGCTTTTGTGATTGCCACTGCCCTGAGCCTTGCGTTCCCCAGAAAATGGATTGTGATTCCGTTTTACCTATGGGCAATGGCCATCGCTTATTCGCGCATGGGACTTGGAGTGCATTACCCGGTGGATGTGCTTGTTGGCATCATTATTGGATCTGGAGCTTCACTCGGCTGGTACTTTTACCTTCGAAAGAATATGACATAAAAAAAGCTCCCATATGGGAGCCTTTCTTTTGCATTTTGCCAAACTAGTATGTCAGCGACACATTGCGTTCCTTTACCATCTTACGCATGTTGATCAATGCATAGCGCATTCGTCCGAGGGCTGTGTTGATGCTCACGTTGGTCATTTCGGCAATTTCCTTGAAACTCATTTCTGCATAGAGCCTCAAATAGAGCACCTCGCGCTGTTCTTCGGGCAAGAAATCAATCATCCTACGGATGTCTTCATGAATTTGATCCGTTATAATTTGCTCTTCAATGGATTTGTCGCTCATCACCAGCATATTCACTCCCCGAAACTCGTCCGGACCAGTATCGGTCATCGGAAGTCGTTTTGATTTTCTGAAATGATCAATGATCAGGTTGTGGGCAATGCGCATGACCCATTGAATGAACTTTCCCTCCTCGTTGTAACTGCCACTTTTGAGGGTACGGATAACCTTGATGAAGGTATCCTGAAAAATATCATCAGCCAGTTGCCTGTCTTTGACCAACATATGAATGTAGGCAAACACACGTGCCTGATGACGATCCAACAAAATTTCGAAACTGGATTGATTACCACTAAGATAACTTTCAACCAGCTCCTTATCGCTACGTTCGACAGCGTTCATAGAGCTTCCCTTTTTTTAGGTTAATGCTAAAGGGTAGAAGTTATCTCGATAGTGGTTCTCCTATAAGGTTTTACGCGGATGATTCCAAAGTTCCATCCTGATTAATAAGTCGCAAAATTATACACATTTGAAGAAAAAGCAAATATTATTGATAATTTCGCAAAAAAAATCCTTTCGGAGCATTCATGAGTCAGCAATCTGTTTCCAAATACATTCAAATTACCGGAGCCAAAGTAAACAACCTCAAGAACTTAAGCCTTTCGATACCCAAAAACAAACTCATTGTCATCACCGGATTATCTGGTTCTGGCAAATCTTCTTTGGCCTTTGATACGCTCTATGCGGAGGGACAAAGACGCTATGTTGAAAGTTTGAGCTCATATGCAAGGCAGTTTTTGGGCAGGATGAACAAGCCTGAAGTTGACAACATCAGCGGCTTATCGCCTGCCATTGCCATCGAGCAAAAGGTCAATTCACGGAACCCGCGTTCTACAGTGGGCACCTCAACCGAAATTTATGAATACATCAAGCTGCTGTTTGCCAGGATTGGAAAAACAGTTTCACCGATTTCGGGGCAGGTGGTGAAGCGGCACAGCGTGCAAGACGTGGTTGATTTCATTGTCGGCCAGCAGCCTGACGCCACCGTTTTTGTGCTTGCACCCCTTATTCCGGTCGCGGGACGCACACTTGAAGAGCAACTTACAGTGTTGATGCAACAAGGTTTTGCCCGAATGTTGTTTCAGGAGAAGGTGGCGCGTATTGATGAATTGCTTCAGCTGCAAGCCTTACCAACTGTTGATGCCCTGGAGATTCTGGTTGACAGGCTTCGAATTCAGCATATCGATGATGATTTGATGGCACGGGCAGCCGATTCGGTGCAAACTGCATTCTATGAAGGAAGGGGCTATTGCCAATTGATGGTTGAGCAAGATGGTCAGGCACAGCGATTTGCTTTCTCCGACCGATTCGAAGCAGATGGCATTGTTTTCGAAGAACCCTCGGTGAACATGTTCACATTTAACAATCCTTTTGGGGCGTGTAAAACATGTGAAGGCTTTGGGACAGTGATTGGCATTGACGAGGATTTGGTTGTTCCAAACAAGGCACTATCAGTTTATGATGGGGCCATCGCCTGCTGGAAGGGTGAAAAAATGGGAGAGTTCAGAGATAAGTTGGTGAAGTCGGCCCACAAATTCGATTTTCCAATTCATAAGCCATACTATGCACTCAGTGCTGCACAAAAGAAACTATTGTGGACTGGCAATCAATATTTTGAAGGATTAAACTATTTTTTTGAGCAGCTTGAGGAGCAGTCATACAAAATACAATATCGGGTGATGCTTTCGCGCTACCGTGGTAAAACGCTTTGTCCGGACTGCGAGGGCACACGTTTGCGTAAGGATGCCTCTTTTGTGCTTGTTGGCGGAAAAAACATTTCCGAAATCGTTCAAATGTCGCTTGAAGATGCCCATCATTTTTTTAGCAATTTGACGCTAACGCCACAAGAAGCCCACATCGCACAACGCTTGTTGCTGGAAATCAATTCACGCCTGGGATTTTTACTGGATGTAGGATTGAGCTACCTCACGCTTAACCGCCTGAGCAACAGCCTCTCGGGAGGCGAATCGCAACGCATCAACCTGGCCACTTCACTTGGTTCAAGTTTGGTGGGTTCCACCTATATTTTGGATGAACCCAGCATAGGCTTGCATCCAAGAGACACCTCCCGACTGATTAAGGTGCTGAAGCGCCTGCGCGACATTGGCAACACCGTTGTGGTGGTGGAACATGACGAAGAAATCATCAAAGCCAGCGATCAGGTGATTGACATTGGCCCGCTGGCTGGCAGGCTGGGCGGCGAATTGGTTTTTCAGGGCAGTTTTGATGAAATAAAGGATTGCGACAAGAGCTTGACCGGCCTTTATCTGGCGGGCAAAGAAACCGTGCTCAAGCCAGCGAAACGCAGAAGATGGCATGATTATGTTGAAATTGTCGGAGCTACGGAAAACAACCTCAAGGCATTAAACGTTAAAATTCCAACCGGTATCCTCACCGCCATTACAGGCGTGAGTGGTTCAGGCAAATCGAGCCTGATCAGGGGAATTCTCTATCCAGCACTTCGGCGGTTGACAGGTGGTTTCACCGACAAAACCGGTAAATTTGGCGAGTTGAAGGGCGATCTGCATCGCATCGGGGCGGTGGAAATGATTGATCAAAACCCAATAGGGCGGTCATCGCGCTCCAATCCGGCCACCTACGTCAAAGCATTTGATGACATCAGACAGTTGTATTCCGACCTGAAGCTGGCTCAAACCCGCGGATACAAGCCAGGTTTCTTCTCTTTCAATGTGCCAGGTGGCAGGTGTGATGCGTGCGAAGGAGAAGGCAGCGTGAAAATTGAGATGCAATTTATGGCCGATGTGTATCTGGAATGTGAGGTGTGCAAAGGCAAACGCTTCAAGGAAGAAGTGCTTGATGTAAGGCTGGATCAGGTGAACATTGCCGACTTGCTTGACATGACCATTGATGATGCCATCGTTTTTTTTGAACGAAACCAGAAAACTTCAGCGGTCGCAAAAAAAATCATTCAAAAACTGCTACCGCTGCAGGAAGTAGGTTTGGGCTATCTGAAAATGGGCCAATCATCCAACACGCTTAGTGGCGGAGAAGCACAACGCATCAAGCTGGCATTTTTCCTAACCAAGGGACAAACCGAAAAACCAACCATGTTCATTTTTGACGAGCCCACCACGGGCTTACATTTTCACGATATCCGAAAACTGATGGATGCTTTGAATGCGCTCATCGAAAACGGACACAGTGTCGTTGTTATCGAGCACAACCCGGAGGTGATTCTTGGCTCTGACTGGGTGATTGACCTTGGTCCCGAAGGCGGTGAGGCAGGTGGCAACATCGTTTTTGAAGGTTTACCAGACGACCTTATACAGCATCCAACTTCATATACTGGTCAGGCTTTGAAGGAGAAGCTGGCTTAATCACAAAATGCGTAATTTTGTGCCGAATTACGGATTTAATTATTTACTTAACAAAAATCATACATGATGAGATTTCTTTTTTCGGGCTTCTACCTGATTTTTCTATTTGCTTCGTGTCAGCATCCTGCCGGCAATACCCATTCGCATGATCACGACCACGCACATGGCCACGACCACAACGACACACATGGGCCGGTAAAAGCCATCCTTCACTACGAAGAGGAGAAAAATTTCAGCCAGGTGAAGCAGCTCACCTTTGGAGGCGACAACGCAGAAGCCTATTTTAGCTTTAATGACGAAATGATTGTTTTTCAGACCAATAACCCTGCCTGGTCGTTGGAATGTGATCAAATTTTTTACACCCGACTCGATTCGGCACGCATGGACAAGGTGATGCCACAATTGATCAGCACCGGATTAGGCCGAACCACATGCTCTTATTTTATGCCGGGCGATACCAGCATCCTCTTTGCCTCGACACATATGGGCAATGGAAGTTGTCCGCATTTGCCCGCTCCACGGGAAGATGGAAAATATGTTTGGCCTATCTATGACGACTACGACATTTTTGTGTCGGATTTGACAGGCCGAATCATCGATACCCTTGTTCAGCAGCCCGGCTACGATGCCGAAGCCACGGTTTCGCCCAAAGGTGACAAGATCGTTTTTACGTCCGACCGCTCGGGCGATCTGGAGCTTTACACCATGGATATCGACGGCAGCAATGTGAAGCAAATCACTTTTGAGCTGGGTTATGATGGAGGAGCTTTTTTCTCGCCTGATGGTTCGAAACTGGTTTTTCGGTCGAGCAGGCCAAAGACTCCCGCAGAACAGGAAGAATACAAAAAGCTGCTGAAGGAGGGCCTTGTTACCCCCACAAATATGGAGATATATGTGTGCAATGCTGATGGTTCAGACCTCAGACAAATCACCCACCTGGGCAAAGCAAACTGGGCACCCTATTTTCATCCATCGGGTGACAAACTTGTTTTTAGCTCAAATCACCACTCAAAGAGGGGATACCAGTTCAATATTTTCATGATCAATCTTGATGGAACAGGTTTGAAGCAAATAACGCACGACGACACTTTTGATGCTTTTCCAATGTTCTCTTTTGATGGTAAAAAACTCATTTTCAGCAGCAACAGAAACAACAATGGCACAAAAGACACGAATATTTTTCTGGCTGACTGGGTTGAAACCGAATAAATTCTAATTTTGTTTTTATTGAAACAATTGCAAACCCTGACCTCAAACGTTGGGGTTTGGTTTTTTACGCAAGATCCATGAACAAAAAACACAAGCAGGTATTCGACGTTTTAGAAACGCTGGGCATCGAATATCAGGTGATCTACCACCCGCCCACGCCCACAGTTGAAGAGGCACTTAAATATTGGAAAGACCTCGAGGCCGTTCACTGCAAAAATCTTTTCTTTAGAAATCATAAAGGAAACAAGCACTATCTGGTGATTTTTGAATGCACACAACAGCTTCATATTCATGAGCTTGAGCAGCGACTCAAACAAGGAAAACTCAGTTTTGCCTCAGCGGAACGTATGGAGCGCTATCTGGGTCTCAGCCCGGGAAGTGTTAGTCCGTTTGGTCTGATCAACGACCAGGAACATCATGTATTTGTTTTTATTAACCAAAACCTGTTGCAAGCCCACAAGCTGAGTTTCCATCCGAATGACAACACGGCAAGTGTGAGCATCGGCACCGAAGATTTTGTTCGTTTTTTAAAGGCGATGGGAAACGATTATGCGTTCATCAAACTGTATGATTAGACTACAAGTGCTTTGCTACATGACAGATTTTGGCCTCAGGCAAATATAATTGCGTAATTTTGACAAACGCAGCATTGGTGCGATTGATCATCAAAAAGAAGATTCATCTTCAGCTAGTTAACGATATAGAAATATGGAATCAAAAAATAAAATTCAGGTAAATGTCAATTCTGAGATTGGCAAGCTGGAATATGTAATATTGCACACACCGGGTGCCGAGGTGGAGAATATGACACCAGAAAATGCCGCCCGTGCATTGTACAGCGACATTTTGAATATGAATGTGGCCTTACCCGAATACCAACAGTTTCATGGGGTGCTGAAAAAATTCGCACATGTTTTTGAGGTGCGCGATCTGCTGGCTGATGTGCTTCAAAACGAGAATGTTAGACATGAGCTTATTCGGAAAATTTGTCAATACGAATCAACGGATGACATCTGCGTTTACCTGAATGATTACAACCACCTTGAGCTTGCACGAAAGCTGATTGAAGGTGTTGAGATGCACAAAGACACACTCACCAAGTTTCTGGACAATGAGCGCTATTCGCTGCATCCGCTGCCAAACTTTTTTTTCACCCGCGACGCGTCTTTCAGCATGAATGGCCAGGTGATGATCAGCCACATGGCAAACCAGGTGCGCGAACGCGAAGCCTGGATCATGGAAACCATTTTTCGCCATCACCCAAAAATTGAGGCACAGGTGGTGAATCCGGTGAAGCTGTTTGATAAATCAGGCAAAGCCACCATAGAGGGAGGTGACGTGCTCATTGTCAGAGACGACATATTCCTGAGCGGCATCAGTGCGCGCACCACAAGTCAGGGCATCGATGCTGTGTTGGAACACCTGAAAACACTGCCTGGCACACGCCACCTCATTTTGCAGGAATTGCCCTATAGTCCTGAGTCATTTATCCACCTGGATATGGTATTTACCATGCTCGACGTGGATAAATGCATGATTTTCGAACCGCTGATATTACGATCCAGCAGGCACATCACCATCCACGTTGTGGTTGAAAATGGCAAAGTGGTGAAAATCAAGGAAGAAAAAAATATCCTCGCAGCTCTTTCATCTTTGGGAATGGATCTTGAACCAATATTTTGTGGTGGAAACGAAGATATCATCAATATGGAACGGGAGCAATGGCACAGCGGCGCTAACTTTTTTGCCCTGGCACCCGGCAGGGTGATTGGTTACGGACGAAACACCCGAACCATAGAAGCATTGAACCAACATGGATTTGAAGTGATTAAAGCCAAAGACCTGCTCAAAAATAAAATTGATGCCGAGCAATACGAGAAATTTGTCATCACCATCGAAGGAGCTGAGCTTTCGCGCGGTGGCGGGGGTGCACGTTGCATGACCATGCCTGTACGTCGTCAAGCAGTTAGCTGGTAGCATTGCATGAAAACCAAAAGCCCTGTTCCACGCTTTTTCAGCATCAGGATCTACCTGACGGCCATGGGGATCTTTATCATGCTCGTGATGCCAATGGCGGTGATCATGCTGTTTAAGTACGGGCCATACTGGCTGGAGGACCAGCAAAGCCGCGATCATTTACAAAAAACCACCATCAGGCACGATAGCCTCTCTGTGCCATCGCATTCGTTTTTGGAAATTCAGTTTGAACAGGAAGGTGATGAAAAGAAAGTGGTTAACGTCCATTCTGAAGACATGGAATTTTCGCAGGCTTTCGGCCTCCTCATGCGGATGATGTTGGTTAGCATCGTTTTGGGCTATGCATGGAACTATCCATTCAGGCGCTATTTCAAAAAGAAACGGCGTTTGCAGCAACCCTCAGCCACACTCGAGGCCTTTTGCCGAAAATGGCTGCTTCGCACGGCCGGCATCAACACACTCATTGTGGGTTTTGGATTTGCAGTTGCATTGACGTTTATGGCTTTCAAGATTTTCTTTACCAATTTTAACAGCAGCACTACCCGCGATTTTTTTGTGCAGTTTTTTATTATTTCCATTATTGGATCCATTCTAACAAGCATTTTCGTTTATTTCTGGTTCCGTCACAGGGTGAGGTTTGTTTATCTGGAACATGTGTACGACAACCTTAGCTTGTTCAACCCAAGCTCCAAAAAATATGGCGATCACATCGTCAGGAGATTATGGATCAACAGTTTAATGACAACATTGCTGCCCCTTACCATCGTAATTTTCTACCTCTACCTAAGCAAAACACCCATCACCGAAGCTGGCGCTCCCCATTTGACGGCCGATCAGATCAGGGTTTTGTTTGGAAAATACCTTTCCATCATCGATTCGGAAACGCTTTTTCAAAGCCAGCAACTCTTCTATGTAAATGCCATCGACAGCCTGTTGATGTTTGTTGGGATTTTCTCGGGCATCATGGTGAGCATCATTTATTTGTTCTTTTTTGTTAATTGGACACACCAAAGCATTGTTGTTCCGCTTAAGGAGGTGGTTGACAAGATGAAGCAGCCAGTAGATTCAGGTTTGGACAGCCTGGCAATTTTAAGAACAGACGATGAAATGGGCGAGCTGGCCAATGGCTACAATGAAATGGCGCTGCGTATCACAAACAATATTCAAACTTTGTCGCACATCACCACGGCCAACCAGCGGTTTGTTCCGGTACAATTTCTTCAAATGCTTGATAAAGAGAGCATTACAGAGGTTAACCTGGGTGATCAGGTTCAAAAATGGATGACCATCCTTTTTGTTGACATCCGTTCGTTCACAACCCTGTCGGAGCAACTGACGCCCAAGGAAAACTTTGATTTTCTGAATGCGTATCTACAGGAAATGGAGCCTGTAATCAGGGCACACCATGGCTTTGTTGACAAGTTTATCGGCGATTCCATCATGGCGCTTTTTCCCCACAGGCCCGAAGATGCCATTGAAGCCGCCCTTGAGATGCGTCGGGTGCTTGAGGTCTTCAACCGCAGGTTGGAGGCCGATGGAAAGCCAGCCATCGACACTGGCGCAGGCATACATACCGGCAATCTGATGCTGGGCGTTGTTGGCGGCTCAGGTCGCATGGAAACCACGGTAATTTCAGATGCAGTGAACCTGGCATCGCGACTTGAGGGTCTTACCCGCACCTACAACTGCCCGGTCATTGTTTCGGAATCCGCCATCAAAGCACTAGATTTCAGCTATTTATACAGTACCCATTTTATTGATGAGGTGTATGTGAAAGGCAGATCGGGAAGTGTAAAAATCTACACCATCGCTGAGGCACATGAGAATTCTGCCAACGAAATACTCCCCGTAAAAATGACAGCGCGCGTTCAAGCCGTGCAGTCGTTTGTCGTGGACGCACTTAAAGACCAATCAGCAGGTTTTAGCTACCACAATCTGGCACATACGCTTGATGTGTTTTTAACTGCAACAAAATCTGCTATTTACCACTCTTTTGAATTGGAAAAAGTGGAATTATTGCAAACAGCCGCACTGATGCACGAACTTGGCATGGCGGAAGGTTATCAGGATCATGAGGCACGGTCGGCCGCCATGGCCCGAAACATGCTGCCAACCATGGGATTCAATCCGGCAGAAGTGGAACAAATCGAGGCTTTGATCATGGCAACAAAGATGCCACAGCAACCCAAAATCTTTTTGGAAGAAGTGTTGTGCGACAGCGACCTCGATTACCTTGGGAGAGCAGACTATCCAGAAATTTCGCAGCAATTGCGCCAAGAGTGGATGGCGCTGGATGGGTTTCCAGATTCCGAAATTGCATGGCTCGAATCGCAGATACAGTTTCTTTCGGGACATCAATACTTCACAGAATACGCTCAAAAACAGCGTGATGCCATAAAAACCCGGCATCTCGACCAAGCGATCATACAGCTAGATCAATTGAGCAGGAAAGCTTAATCGTTGCAATCGTTGATTGTGCATTGGCATGACTTTTTAGATTGTATCTTTGTCCGGTAAACCATTTTAATCATCCGCAACATGATCAGGCGCATCAAGAAGTTTCAGGCAAAACACCCCTTTTTATTTATCATGAGTATAGGTTTTCTCCTGAGACTGGTTTCAGCCTTTTTCTCACGTGGTTTTGGGATGCACGACGATCATTTTCTGGTGATAGAGCAGGCCCAATCTTGGGTGGACGGAGGTGACTATCTGGCATGGCTACCGGGAAGCCCGGGAAATCATGGTCCTGAAGGTCACAGCTTTTTTTATGTGGGCATTCACTACCTGCTCTTTCAATTCTTCAAATTGCTGGGCATATCCAATCCGCAGTTTAAAATGTTGCTTATTCGTTTGATACATGCCTCTATCTCATTGATGATCATATCATTCGGATACAGGATTGCGAGCCTGATTACAAAGCGTGAAACAGCCTACAAGGTTGCGCTCTTGCTTTCGGTGTTTTGGTTTATGCCATTTTTGAGTGTGCGCAACATGGTTGAGATGGTTTCGATACCATTTCTGATGTATGGTGCACTGATCATCCTTCGTCAGGAGCTCATCCGCAGGGCCGACGATCCCGGCTATCATCAATCGTCGTTTCTCGTGGCAGGCTTTTTTCTTGGACTGGCATTCTCGGTGCGTTATCAAACCCTGATGTTTACCGGCGGCATTGGCCTTGCCCTGCTTATTGCCCGCAACATCAAGGGTATGATTTCAACTGCCATTGGCTTTCTTATTTCAGCCGTGCTCATTCAGGGGTTTATCGACCTGCTTGTCTGGCGTCAGCCTTTCGCAGAATTCATGGCGTATGTGAACTACAATTTGAACCACGCGTATGAATACCATACGGCACCCTGGTACAATTATCTTTTGGTTTTGGCCGGGCTGCTCATACCACCTGTCAGTGTGATGCTGCTTTTTGGTTTTGCGCGAAACTGGAAGAAAAACTTCATCCTGTTCTTTCCGGTTTTGCTGTTTCTTGTATTTCATTCGGCCTTTCCAAACAAGCAAGAACGGTTTATACTTCCGGTGGTGCCACTGTTAATCGTTTTGGGGTTGGCAGGTTGGGAAGAATTTGTCGAAAAAAGCAGATTTTGGAGCCAGAACAGAAAGATGCTGTTGGGATTCTGGGTGTTTTTTTGGGCAGTGAACACCATTTTTCTGTTAGCCATAACCCCCATGTACAGCAAGAAAGCCAGGGTGGAAAGCATGAGCTATCTGCAAAACTACCCACACATGAAGCGTTTTTTGATTGAAGACTTTGACAGCCATGTGCTGCGATTTCCACCGGTCTTTTACACAGGGCAATGGCCTCGGTATGATGCACTTTTCGACAAACAGCCTTATCACCATTTCGCAGCGAATGCCAAGTGGCAAAACATTGAAAATCAGCCTGAATTTGTATTATTTATTCAGGAGAAGAATCTTGAGACACGGGTTGACTCCCTCAAAAAATACCTTCCCGGACTGGTGTATGAAACCCGCTTCAAGCCTGGCATCATGGACCGGCTTATTCATCGCATCAACCCGGTCAATGCCAACGAAACGATCACTGTTTACCGCAACAGTGCCATCATAACCAACAAGTATTCCGATTGATGAACACAGAACAGGCTGCGCAGCGTGTGAATGAGCTGGTGACACTTCTGAATCACCACAACGATCTCTATTATGTGAAAGGCGAACCCGAGATCAGTGATTACGAATTCGATCAATTGCTGGAAGAACTGATTCGGCTGGAGCAGCAATATCCCATGTTGATGTTGCCCGATTCGCCCAGCCAACGGGTGGGCGGTGCCGTGACCAAACAATTTGCAACAGCGAAACACAGCTACCCCATGCTTTCGCTTTCCAATTCATACAATGAAGGAGAGATACTTGATTTTCATCAACGTGTAAACAAGGCTCTCGAACAAGAAGCCGAATATGTGTGTGAACTTAAGTTTGACGGGCTGGCGATCAGCCTGACCTATGAAAACGGTTTATTGGTTCGTGCAGTGACAAGGGGCGATGGCATCGAGGGAGATGATGTTACCACCAATATCCGTACAATACCCAGTATTCCTCTGAGGATCAAGGGCTCATATCCATCGCGATTCGAAATCCGGGGTGAGGTTTATTTTCCGCATGAAAGCTTCCGATCGCTCAATAAGCAACGCGAAGAGGAAGGACAACCTCCGTTTGCCAACCCCAGAAATGCAGCCGCAGGAACACTCAAACTGCAGGACTCAGCAGAGGTTGCAAGGCGAAAGCTGGATTGTTTTCTCTATTACCTCATGGGCGACAACCTGCCTTTTAACACCCATTACGAAAGCCTGATTGCTGCCAAAAGCTGGGGTTTCAGAATAAGCAGCCACATGGCACTTTGCCGCAATGCGGATGAAATTTTTGAGTACATCAACGATTGGAAAACCGGACGGTATGAGCTGCCTTTCGACATTGATGGCATCGTGATCAAGGTAAACCGCTTTGATCAGCAACAGCAGCTTGGGTTCACAGCCAAATCGCCAAGGTGGGCCATTGCCTACAAATATAAAGCAGAGGAAGTGAGCACCCGTTTATTGTCGGTTTCATGGCAAGTTGGACGAACAGGTGCGGTGACACCGGTTGCCAATCTGCAAGCTGTTTTACTGGCTGGCACCACAGTAAAAAGGGCCAGTTTGCACAATGCCGACATCATTCAGTCGCTTGATCTGCACGAAAACGACCTTGTTGTTGTGGAAAAAGGTGGTGAGATCATTCCGAAAATCACAGCGGTGAATCTGGAAAAAAGAGAAAAAGGCAGCCTGCCCGTTGCAATTATCAGTCATTGCCCCGAATGCGGCACAGCATTGCAACGTGCTGAGGGTGAGGCTGCCTGGTATTGCCCGAACAATTATCATTGCCCACCGCAAATTAAAGGTCGTATTGAGCATTTCATCTCGCGAAAGGCCATGAACATCGAAGGATTGGGTGAGGGCCGCATCGAATTATTGTATGACAACGGACTGATTCAAAACCCGGCCGACCTCTACGACCTCAGCTTTGAGAAGCTGCTTGGGCTTGAGAAAATATATGAATCAGAGGATGGAAAAACACGAAAAGTCAGTTTTCGTGAAAAGACGAGCCAAAACATCGCCGACAGCATTCAAAAATCAAAGTCGATTCCCTATGAACGTGTACTTTTCGCACTGGGAATCAGATACGTAGGCGAAACTGTTGCCAAAAAGCTGGCGGCTTCATTTGCCGACATACATCAATTAACCCAAGCCACCAAAGACCAACTCACCGCGGTGGATGAAATTGGCGAGCGCATTGCTGATTCGGTGTTGAGCTATTTCGACGATCCCGAAAACATCCGCATTGTGGAACGCTTGATGGCACATGGCCTGCAGTTTACTTCTGACGCACAATATAATCTGCTGAGCGACAAGCTGGAAGGTAAAACCATCGTCATCAGCGGGGTATTTGCTACCATGAGTCGCGACGAAGCCAAACTCCTTATTGAGCGTCACGGCGGCAAAGTGTCAGGATCGATTTCGGCCAAAACCAGTTTCGTGCTGGCAGGTGATCAGATGGGACCTTCCAAAAAGGAAAAAGCAAGCAAACTGGGTGTTCCACTCATGGAAGAACCCGACTTTCTGGCTCTGATTGGAGCAGCACAGCATTGATTCATCCCCCTGTAGTACCTTTTCATCCACTTTAAAAGCATACTCATCGGAAAGTTGATGGCCCATTTCGTGAATGTTGGCTTTTTTGCACGAAAATCATCAATGCTAACAACATGAGAACAACACTCTTAATGCTCAGCCTTTTGATCGGACAAATGCTTTCGGCAGCCGATCTACCCACTCAAAACATCCGTGGTCGCGTGATTGACCAGACCACCCAACAACCATTGCCAGGTGCTACGGTTATTTTATTAAATTCAAATCCACTCAAGGGTGCCACCACTGATGAGTTGGGTCGTTTTGCGCTTCATGCCATTGAAATAGGACGACACAGCCTCAGATTTAGTTATGTTGGATATAAGGATCAGGATATTAACAATATACTGCTTAACACTGGCAAAGAACTTATTCTTGAGATTCAACTCGAGGAACGCATAATCCAGCAACAGGAAGTGGTAGTGACAGCCGAAGCCAACAAGAGTGATCCCATCAACACGATGGCAGTTGTGAGTGCAAGGGGTTTTACGGTTGAAGAAACAGCGCGCTATGCCGGCACCCGCAATGATGTGGCACGAATGGCCTCGAGTTATGCCGGAGTTGTTGGCAGCAATGATGCGCGCAATGATATCATTATCCGGGGAAATTCGCCAATTGGATTACTTTGGCAGCTTGAAGGTATTCCTGTTCCAAACCCAAACCATTATGGGTCATCCATCTCCACTGGAGGGCCAGTGAGTATGCTGAATAACAATGTTTTAATGAATTCTGATTTTCTTACTGCTGCTTTTCCTGCCTCATATGGCAACGCCCTCTCAGGAGTTTTCGACCTGCGTTTACGAAACGGCAATGATCAAAAACACGAATTTTTGGGTCAGGTTGGATTCAATGGGTTCGAAGCCGGCGCGGAAGGTCCGATCAGCAAAGCGCATGGTTCAAGCTATTTGGCCAATTTCAGATATTCCACATTGGAGCTCATGGATCAACTGGGTGCTGATTTTGGTACAGGATCGGGCGTTCCCAAGTACAAGGATTTTAACGCAAAAGTGAACTTTCCACGCACAAGGGCCGGTTCATTTTCTTTCTTTGCACTTGCAGGCACCAGCAACATTGAGATATGGGACAGCCGCCGCGACACCACTGACGAAAAGCTCGATTTTTATGGAGGAGAAGGTTTCGACCTGACCAATGGATCAGATTTGGTAACAAGCGGAATCAACCACTTCTACGCATACAACTCAAACACCTACAGTCGGTTGACGCTATCAATGGCATACCATCGGTTTAAAACCAAAATTGATTCACTGGCCCCACCTGCTTTAACGAAAACTGATTACTATTTCAACGATTTACGACAAACAAGCATTAGCGGCAAATTTATTCTTAGCCACAGGTTAAACGCACAAAACAATGTAAATGGTGGATTTCTGCTGCAACATACGCTGTTTAATCTTGACGAGTCCGTTTATTTTCAAGAAGATGGAGGACTTAGAAAAACGACTGATTACCACGGCAGCGCCACACTCTATCAGGCGTTTGCTGAATGGAAGCACAAATTCAATGATCAGCTAACGCTCAATACCGGAATACATGGCATGCTTTATGGCCTCAATAAAACAAGCTCCATTGAACCACGAATAGGACTAAACTGGCAAATCAGCAATCATCAGAGCCTTGGTTTTGGATATGGATTGCATGGACAGGCAAACCCTATTTCGGTATACTTCAGGCAAACCCGAATGAATGACGGAAGTGAGCTATTGCTAAACAAAGCCCTTCCATTTGCCAAATCTCACCACCTTGTGATGTCTTACAACCAGCAAATAACTGATTTCGTGCGTCTTAAACTCGAATCATATGCCCAGTTTATTTACGATGCAGGAGTGGATGGTGGAACAGAAAGTACCTTTTCGATGCTCAATCAGGGTGCCAACTTTGGTTTTATAACACCAGATACGCTTAAAGCAAGTGGCAAGGGCCGCAATGTTGGTGTAGAGCTGACACTCGAACATTTTCTAAACAAAGGATTTTACTATCTTTTGACAGCATCTCTTTTCGACTCACGTTATACCGGAAGTAATGGTGTATGGCACAACACCGCTTTTAATGGCCGGTATGTTGGAAATCTTCTAATCGGAAAAGAGTGGAATATGGGTAAAAAGAGCAAAAGCGGAAGTGTATACACCCTGAGTATCGATATCAAATCTACCCTGGCAGGGGGGCAACGCTATACCCCTTCATATGTGGTTAAGCTTGAAAATCAAGAAAATAAATTCGAGCTTGAATATAATGAATATCAAGCATATGCAAATCAATTTAAGGACTATTCCAGAACCGATGTAAAACTTGCATTTCGTATTAATGGGAAAAAAGTGACCCAGGAATGGGCCGTAGATGTGCAAAATATTTTTGGCCAGCAAAACATTTATTCAGAGAAATTCAACAAAAGCACTGGCGAGAAGTCATTTACCTATCAAACTGGCCGGCTCATCATTCCGCAGTATCGTATCATTTTTTAATTTTGAATGCAAATGTCAGGCAGCATGAAAGCAGTGAATTACAAGGCCGAATCCTACTACGATGTTTGGGATCGCAAAGCAGAGCTCAAAACAACCGGCTTGGGCATTGTCTTCATCGGATTCATCATGCCAGTGGTGGTGATGGGCATCGCAGGTATGGTTGACGAAAATTTTATACCACGTGTGTTCCTCACTTTTTTCAACACAACCGCATTGTGGTTGGGGTGCCGTATTATTGTGATTAAAATGGCAGCATGGTTACCATGGACACAATATCCTGTGCGTCATCTACTCAGCGAATTCGTAGTCATTATACTTTACACGCTTTTCGTCTCTTCCATCACATGGATCGTAGTGCAGCAATCGGAATTCTTTGAACGTAACGAATTCCTTTTTTGGAGAGAGTTTGCTATTTCAGCTGCTATCTCACTTGTTATTAGTTTTATTCATGAGGGAGTTTTTTTCTACCATCAATGGAAGATGCATTTGCTTCGGTCAGAGGCGCTTGAAAAAGAAAACATTAGTAGCCAATATGAAGTGCTCAGGGCACAGATAAACCCTCATTTTCTGTTTAACAGTCTGAATACACTGATGAGTCTCATCGAAGAGGATAAAGAAATGGCTATTGGTTATTTATCAAAAATGTCGGGCTTTTTTCGGCAAATTCTCAGCGTTGGTGGCGATCCGTTTGTTAGCTTGAGAGATGAAATCAAACTGATTAACCTGTATTACGAATTACAGCAAAAGCGATATGGAGCAGGATTTGTACTTATAAACCGTGTTGATACCTTGTATCTTGAAAGCCTGATTCCTCCCCTTACACTGCAAATGCTCGTGGAAAACGCTATAAAACACAATGTTGCATCGACGAGGAATCCACTCATAGTTAAGATTGAAACCACTGATAATCAATACTTAATTGTGGAGAATAATTTACAGGAACGGATAGATCAAGCTCCCGGAACTGGCACAGGCCTCAAAAATATTCTCAAGCGATACACCCTGGCAGGATATCCCGATGTAATCATCAACGCTTCGTCAACTGCTTTTACTGTAGCGCTCCCACTTATTTTTGAGAACAAGCTATCCAACAACATGCAACCTGAATGATGATTTGAAACGAAAAATATGCTGAAAATACTCATTGTAGAAGATGAAGTGGCTGCTGCCCGTCGTTTGCAACGACTTCTAACAGAAACGGGCATTCGACACGCATTGCTTGCACATCTCGAATCCGTAGAAGACACTGTAAGATACCTCCGATATGGGAATGCACCAGATTTGATGGTCATGGACATACATCTGGCCGACGGCAGCTGTTTTAACATTTTCAAGCAGATAGAATTGCAAACACCGGTAATCTTCACAACTGCATACGATCAATATGCCATCAATGCTTTCAAAGTGAATAGCATTGATTATCTCCTGAAACCTATCGGGCTTGAAGATTTGAAACTCGCACTGAATAAATACCTCGACCGAAGGCCTGAATTCGAATTGCTTCAAAGAATCAAGATGCTCAGCAATACGCACCAAACACATCAACAACGCTTCGTTGTGAAAAGCGGCCACAGTTTGAAAGTGGTAGAAGTGAAGGAAGTTGCAATGTTTTACGCAGAAGATAAAATGGTGATTGCTTTCACTTTCAACCAAAAGCAACACTTGTTGGACCATAGTCTTGATAAATTGGAAAGCCTTTTAGACCCAGCCCACTTTTTCCGAATTAACAGAAAGGTGATTGTTCAGACAGCAGCAATCAAAGATATGTCATTGTATTTCAGAGGAAAGCTAAAACTCAACCTTCATGTTAAACCAGTTTTCGATTTGCTTGTAAGCGCTGAAAAGGCTGAATCCTTCAAGCGATGGATCGAAAACAGCTCAGCGCAAGACTGAAACAAATCCCGCTTTTGCTCCAACTATTCACCTCGTAAAAACCCTTAGATATTTTTTTTTTACAATTGCTGCTTGACAAAAGGCATGGAGCATGTATCTTTACAAAACAATTCCATTTTCTGGAATTGAAAACAGGCGTGATCTGGCGATCAGGCCTGCTGTTTTTCAGTTTGAGTGATGATTGCAATTAAACAACCAGTTGACATTTCAGCCAAATGAATTACACTGATCCTGAGGCATTTTTCGATTCAAGTCCCATCCCGACTGCGTGGTTTTTAAAAGGATTGCATATTGGGGACTCTATTTTTTCGGGTGGTAACAAGGCATTTCGGTCATTGGAATCCAATCTTGAATTTAATTCCAACTTGGAGACATTCTCGACCATGTTTGAGCAGCTCCATACTGACAATCAAGTTCCACTTGATTTGAACACAATTAACACATCACAAGGATTCAAGAAACAGCTAACGCTCCGTGCAAATAATCGCATAAAATTCAATGCCAGTATCTGGATGGCAGGTACCCATCTGCTTTTTCTGTCGCTTGAGCCAACCGACAAGGAACTCGTCACGCTCAGAAAAAAATGCCTTATCAAAACATTGGACCAATTGAATAAACAATTGCTTGAGGAGGAGTGCATCTTTGATGCCATCGCACAGTCGTTGAAGCTAATTGGCCAAACGGAAAGATTTCAGCATTTATATGTGTATGCTATTGATAAAGAACACCTAAACGAAATAGAGCGGTTTAAGCAATTGTTCAGATGGCCTGAGATTTCCAATGAAGTCGCAGATGAGGTCATGCTTCATGAGACAGACATTGAAAGTCCGAAACCAGCATGGCTCCTTCGACTCGAAGCAGGCGAGGCCGTGACAGTTCAGGCCAACGAGATTGCAGAAATCAAAATGCCCTGGATTTTGTGGTCAAAGATTGAGGTGGCTGCATTTTATCCGGTGATGAAGCAGAAACAACTTTGGGGGTTCGTTGCGGCCTGCAAAAAAGATGCTCAGGTTGTTAGCGATGAAGAAGATGCCCTGCTGCGCGCCTTTTGTTCGTTGCTTGGCAATGCACTTGTGCGTGATGCGCAGCGCATAGCGCTGGATAATAACCGTAAGGTACTGGAATTCAACGAAGAAAGATACAGGATGATTGCCGAAAACACCTCAGACGGCATCATCATCCTCAACCAACATTTTGAAGCTGAGTACATCTCGCCGGCCTATCTGAAGCAGATCAATTGCAAAGAATTAGCTTCTCCCTCTGATCACAAAGGTCTTTATTTTCAGGTTATCGACCCCTCTTTTCTAGACAAAATCAAGAACAATCTGCAAGAGGCAGTGCAGCTTAGGAAAGAGCAAACCTCCTACCTCTATAAGGCAAACCTGTGTGATGGGCGGACAATATGGCTGGAAGACCACGCCAATTTCGTTTTTGATGAGCAATTACATACTACACGTATCTACATCATCAGCCGTGAGATAACTGAACGAAAGCTGCATGAGGAGCAAATTGAGCTCAGCGAAAAAAAATTCAGAGCCATCACCGAAACTGCCAACGACGGCATTCTGGTGGCTGATCAATCGGGCAACATCATTTTTGCAAACCCTAAGGCACATTCCATCTTTGGTTTCGAAGCCAACGAGCTCATTGATCAACCAATTAACATCATTATTCCGGCTGAGAACCACCAACAACACCATCAGCTGTTTCAACAATTCGTCATCACGCACGTTTCAAAGATGATGCAACTTCCGCGTGAATTCAAAGGATTGCACAAATCAGGCAAGATCATTCCCGTTGAAATCTCCCTCTCGAACTGGATTCATCTGGACGAAACATTCATTTCGGCAAACATCCGCGACATCTCCGAACGCAAAAAAAACGAACAGCTGCTGCGCATTCAAAACAACATCACCAACGCAGTTTCGGAAAGTCCGGATTTATCTTCGTTCATACAAATTATTCAGCAGCAACTGAGTATCGTGACTGATACAACCAATTTCTATGTTGCGTTTCACCATCCCGACAAAGATTTGTTCACAGCTCCGTATTGTGCAGATGAATTGGATAACGAACTGGAATGGAAGGCATCCCGGTCGTTGACGGGATATGTGGTCACGCGCAACCAACCCATGTTGCTGAAAAAGTGGGATATTGACAATTTAGTTGACAAAGGTGTTATCGACAGAATTGGATGCCCAGCGGTATGCTGGATGGGTGTTCCACTGCTCGAAGATGGCAAGGCAGTAGGAGCTTTTGTGTTGCAAAGCTATAGCGATGCCGATGCCTACTCCCCTCACGACCTTGAAATGATGCAGTTTGTGTCGGGTCAGATTGCACTTGCACTTCACAAAAAGAAAGCCGAGCAGGAACTGCAGCTGCTGATCAAGGCAGTTGAGCAAAGTCCGGTGAGCATTGTCGTTACAGATGAAAAAGGCGTGATCGAATATGTGAACCCTAAGTTTTGCGAAGTGAGCGGATATGAGGCCAAAGAAGCCATCGGTCATCATACGCGCATGCTCAAGTCGGGCAAGCAAGCCGAAGAAGTTTACAAGCAGATGTGGTTACAAATTTCCTCGGGTGCCATTTGGAGCGGCGAACTACAGAATATTCGAAAAAACAGCGAATTATATTGGGAACATGTGACTATTTCGCCCATAAGCGACCTGGACGGAAAGATTTCGCACTATGTGGCCATAAAAGAAGATATTACGGCCATAAAAAAAATGACGGACGATCTGGCTCAATCGCGACATTTGGCTGAGGCCGGCAGCACCATGAAGACAGCTTTTTTGAATAATATTTCGCACGAAATCCGAACCCCACTTACACATATCATTGGTTTTTTGGAGGTTATATTCAATTTTGATTTAACCGAGGAAGAACGCTCCTATTACATTGGCCTGATCAACAAAAGCTCTGACAGGTTGCTTCAGACGGTGACAGATTATGTAGATATTTCTCAGATTCAGAGCCATTTGATGGAAAGTTATCCGGGCAACGTTGACTTCCGACAACTTACCACAAGCATTTTTTCAAAAGCTGTGAAACAATATGCTGACAAGGCGCTGGAATCAGAGCTCCGGATTGAAGAAGACAGTTTCGATGATGAACCTGAAAGGCTCACGCACATACACACCGATCAGGACCTGCTGAGCAAAGCATTGAGCCATCTGGTGGACAATGCTTTCAAGTTTACGAAGAAGGGGAAGGTATCCGTCACGCTTCGAAAGCATGGCAATGAACTGCTTTTCATGATCGAAGATAGTGGGATTGGCATTGATCCATTGAAGCAAAAAAGCATTTTCGAGTCGTTCACACATGCCGAAGCCGCACGGTCGCGCATTGCCGATGGCAGCGGCCTTGGCCTCTCGATTGTAAAAGGCATTGCTGGTTTGCTCAATGGCAATGTTTGGTTGAAGTCGCAGCCCGGACTTGGCTCAACATTTTATTTGAGCATTCCAATCACAAGATTGAATTACAAGTCTGATTCTGAAGAGCATAGATCAACGGGTAAATCTGTAGTTTTAATTGTTGAGGATGAGCAAACAAACAGGTTCGTAATACAAAACTATTTGAGAGGAACAACTTTTCAAACCATTGAAACAATCAATGGGCTTGAGGCCGTTGAAACATGCAGGCAACGCGATGACATTGGTTTGGTGCTGATGGACCTCAAGCTACCCGTGATGGATGGCTATGAAGCCACAAGGCAGATAAAAAAATTGCATCCACAGCTTCCGGTTGTGGCCGTGACAAGCTATGCGCTCAGTGGCGACAGCCAAAAAGCAATTGAAGCAGGCTGCAGCGACTACCTCAGCAAACCCTACAACAGGTCGATGTTGCTCAAAACCAT
>CAZBMR010000016.1:58926-68049 GCA_964492695.1 uncultured Lentimicrobiaceae bacterium | reverse complement strand
GTTTTTCAGCAAGCCCTAAATAAGTGAAGCCTTGAGGAAATGAATGACGCGCGTACTCCGAGTTTGATCGCGAAATGACACGCCAATCATTCGCTGATCATCACAGCTTTTCCCCTGTAGGAAATCTTGTCGCCCGTAAACAGTTTCTTACGTTTTTGCAGCTCAACTTCGCCATTCACTTTCACGAAGCCTGCCACAATCACCTGATTGGCCTCTCCCCCGCTCTCCACATAGTTCATAAGCTTGAGCAGCTGATTGAGCTGGATAAAAGGGTGGCCTGCGAGTTCGAATGTTTCCATCATGATTTTTTGGTAAAAATACTGTTTTCTTCATTGAACCAACATCCAGTAATGCCCTGCAAAGAAGACAGTAACATAACAATGATGGTTGTTCGAACCAAAGCAGGAAACAAGCCCGTTGAAAATGCGAAAACCGTTGACGGCCAAGCCAGCAACGGTTTTCTATGTGATTCGTAATCAATTTATTACTTGATAAACAGCAATTCTCTGTATTTTACCAAAGGCCACAACTGATCGTCAACGAGCAGCTCCAGCTTGTCAACATGGTAGCGGATTTTGTCGAAGTAGGGCTTCACCTTGTAGCAGTAAGCATCGGCCTTTTCAACTTCGCTCTCCAGTCGGTTAGCCGATTTGCGCTCTTCGGTCATCTCTTCGACAAATTGTCTGATTTCGCTCACATGTTCCGAGATTTCCTTGATGGTTTGAATCTGATTGCGGCTGAGTTTGACATAGGTCTTCGAGTCGAGTACATCTTTTAATCCACGGGCGTTTTCGATCAGCGTGTTCTGATATTTAATGGCCGTTGGAATAATATGGTTTACCGAAAGATCACCGATCAGACGCGATTCAATCTGAATCTTCCGAACATATTTGTCAAGTTTAATTTCGTAACGGGCGTGAAGTTCGCGGCTTGTGAGCACATTCTGTTTTTCGAAAACTTCGATGGCCTTATCCGAAATGTAGGCTTTGATGGCATCAGGGGTGTTGCCATGATTTGATAAACCCCTTCGGGCAGCCTCAGCCTTCCACTCATCGCTGTAGCTGTTGCCTTCGAAGCGGATGGGTTTAGAGTCGAGTACATATTGCTTCACCACAGTAAAGATGGCGTCTTCTTTGCGCATCTTGTTGTCGATGAGTGTCTTCACTTCTTCATAAAAGTCGCTCAGCTGTTGGGCAACGATGGTGTTCAACACGGTCATGGGTTTGGCCGAGTTGGCAGTTGAGCCCACGGCCCTGAATTCAAACTTGTTACCTGTGAAAGCAAAGGGCGAGGTGCGGTTGCGGTCGGTATTATCGAGCAAAATTTCGGGAATCTTAGGAATGCTGATATGTGCATGCTTCGTTCCACCACCTGTCAATCCATCCGGGCTTGGCATGCTCTCGATTTCGTCGAGGGCACGTGTGAGCTGTTCGCCAATGAAAGCAGAGATGATAGCAGGTGGTGCCTCGTTGCCGCCCAAACGAAGGTCGTTGCTGGCCGAGGCGATGCTGCCGCGAACCAGTTCTTCATAGCGGTAAACGGCTTTCAGAATGTTGACGAGGATGGTGGCAAAGCGCAGGTTTTCGGCAGCTGTTTTACCGGGATTCAGCAGGTTTTCGCCTGTGTTGGTAGCCAACGACCAGTTGTTGTGCTTGCCACTGCCGTTGATGCCTTCGTAGGGTTTTTCGTGCAACAACACCTTGAAATGGTGCTTGCGCGACACTTTGTCGAGCAAGTGCATCAGCAGCTGGTTATGGTCAACGGCCACATTCACTTCCTCAAAAACCGGTGCGCATTCAAACTGGCTTGGGGCAACTTCGTTGTGTCTGGTTTTCAAAGGAATGCCCAGTTTGTGCGATTCGATTTCCAGGTCGCGCATGAAGGCACGTGCCCTGCTGTGGATGATGCCAAAATAGTGATCGTGAAGCTGTTGGTCTTTGGCCGATGAGTGCCCAAACACCGTCCGTCCCGAAAGCACCAGGTCTGGCCGGGCAGCAAAAAGTGCTGAATCAACCAAAAAATATTCCTGTTCCCAGCCTAGGGTAGGATAAACTTTGGTGATGTTCTTATCAAACAGTTGGCACACTTTGACTGCTGCCTTATCGATGGCATCAATAGATTTCAGAAGCGGTGTTTTATAGTCAAGCGATTCACCGGTGTAGGAAACAAAAATGGTAGGGATGCAAAGTGTGTGTTCCAAAATAAAAGCGGGGCTTGTAGGATCCCATGCAGTATAACCCCTGGCTTCGAAGGTGTTGCGGATTCCACCACTGGGAAAAGAAGAGGCATCGGGTTCTTGCTGAATGAGTGAGCCACCCGAAAACTCTTCGATGCCTTTTCCGCCCGGGACAGGATTCACAAAAGAATCGTGCTTTTCGGCCGTTGAACCTGTCAACGGGTGAAACCAATGGGTATAGTGCGTAGCTCCATGTTTCATGGCCCAGGCTTTCATCGATGAAGCCACCTGATCGGCCACACGACGGTCAATCTTTTCGCCGCTGTTGATGGCGCTCATCAAACTTTTGTAGGCTTCTTTGGTAAGGTATTCACGCATCACATCGTGGTTGAACACCATCGAGCCATAAAAATCGGAAATTTTCTCCGACGGGTAAACCACATCCACCACCTGACGGTTGAGTGTTTCGGAAAGTGCGGTAAATCTGAAGTTATTCATTTTGTTGAAGGTGTTAGTGTTATTTTTTTATGAGAAATAGTCCGGTCAAAGTTAGTAAACCATTCACAATCAATATTTCAAATCCAAATTTATAACCACCGAACCATGCTTCTGAATAGGTGCTCAAAATAAAACTCAGCAGGGGTGCAACCAGAGCAACCACCGGAACCAGTTTGTCGTGCAGCTGATGCCTTGTAAATATTCCAAATGCAAACATGCCCAACAGTGGGCCGTAGGTGTATCCGGCAATGGTAAAAAGGCGCGAAATAACAGCCTCGTCATTGATTTCCCTGAAAAGAACGATGGTTAAAACAATGAGCGAAGAAATAAAAAAATGTGATCGGTGGCGAATCTTTTTCTGCTCAATTAGGTCTTTTTGCGTAGTTTTTTTCTGCCCCAAAATATCAAAAACGAAAGATGTGGTGAGTGCTGTTATTGCCCCGTCGGCACTGCTGTATGCAGCAGCAATAAGGCCTATCAGAAAAACAACGGCCAACACAGGTCCTAAATATTCCATTGCAAGCATAGGAAACAGCTCGTCAGATAATTTTGGTAGTGCGATTCCGAAATCGGTTGCATAAATGTAAAGGGTTGCCCCCAAAAAAAGGAAGAGCAGGTTCACCGGTATCAATGTGACGCCAAGTGTCAGCATATTTTTTTGGGCATCCTTCAGGTTGCGGCAGGTCAGATTTTTTTGCATCATGTCCTGGTCCAGTCCGGTCATCACAATTGTGATGAACATGCCACTAAAAAATTGCTTTAGAAAGAATCGGTCGCTGCGCCAATCGGCTTCAATCACCCTGGTGAAACCGGCCTGATCTGCTTTTTGCCACAACTGAAACAGATTAATTTTAAGATCGTCAGCCACCACAACGATCGTAATAACGAGCGATGCCAGCATGAAGGTGGTTTGAAGCAAATCGGTCCAAACGATGGTTTTAATGCCTGCCTTAAAGGTGTACAACGTGATGAGAATGACAAAAATCAGGGTGTTTATCCAAAAAGGGACACCCAATTGATCGAAGATGAACAATTGCAACACATTGATCACCAAAAACATCCTGAAAGAAGCTCCAATGGTGCGTGAAATCAGAAAAAAGCTGGCACCCGTTTTATAGCTGTAGTGTCCAAACCGCTGTTCAAGGTAACTGTAGATCGACACCAAATTGAGCTTGTAGTAGATCGGCAATAGAACGAAGGTAATCACCACATATCCAATTAGATATCCAAAAACCACCATGAGGTAGGTAAAGTGGGTGCTGCCCACCCAGCCGGGTATGCTGATAAACGTGACGCCCGACAGGCTTGCGCCTATCATGCCATAGGCCACCACCGGCCAGGGCGATCGTTTGTTGCCTGTGAAATAGGTTTCGTTGTTGGCCTTGCGCGAAGTGATCCATGCAATTGCGAACAAGGTAAGCGTATAGATCACAAACACCGTAATGAACAGGGAATGAAACACGCGCCAGGTTTTAGTGGTGACACATTTTTGCAAACTGATACAGCGAACGGCAGCGCTGATCGGGACTAACCGAGGTGGATTCGTCACCAATCTGAACGGTTAACATACCTGCATTTTTTCCAAACAGCAGATCCGATTCGGTGTCGCCCACCATCACCGATTTGTTCAGCACAATATCGGGCAAGGCCTCAACCGCATCATATGCCATTTTTGCCGAAGGTTTTCGGCAATTGTCAGGCTGTGTTTTTATATCGGTGCAACAAAGTAGCAAGTCAATTCTTCCGCCACCCTCGTTCACCTGTTCCACCATAAACTTGTGCACGGCATCAAGCTGTTCGTTCGTCATCAAGCCCAGGCCCACGCCCTGTTGATTGGTAACGAGCACAATACGGCCAAACATACCAGCGAGCAAGCGCAGGGCTTCAACCACCCCGGGCAGAAAATCGAATTCAGCTATGTTTTTCACATAATCGTTCACCGGACGCCGGTTGATTACCCCGTCGCGATCGAGAAAAAGCGTCCAGCTACGGTCGATATAGGGCATCATGGCATGTCTTCCGCTCGTGGAAACATGGCCCTTTCGATCAGGTCGCACAGAATGTGACCTACCATAATGTGCGCCTCCTGAATGCGGGCAGTAACATTTGAAGGCACCTGCAGCAAGTGGTTGGAAACGTCTTTGAGTTTTCCACCATGGGCACCTGTGAACCCAATCACTTGCATACCAATGGATTGTGCTTTTTCTGCTGCTTTCACCACACTGGGCGAGTTGCCCGAAGTGCTGAGCGCAACAAGCACATCGCCTTTCCGGCCCATGGCCTCCAGCATGCGGGCAAAAACAAGGTCGTAGTGGTAGTCGTTGGCCACAGCCGTCACAAAAGACGTATTCACATGCAGCGCCTCAGCAAACAAGGGCGGACGGTCGTAACGATATCGTCCGCTCAGCTCTGCCGATAAATGCTGGGCGTCGGCTGCACTACCGCCATTACCACAAAACAATATCTTCCCTCCAGCTTTCAGACTATGGATACAAAGGGCTGCCATGGCGTCGATTTGTTGTTCAGTGTGCTCGTTTTCAAGCATGTTTGATTTCACAGCGATGGATTCCCTGATGCTTTCTCGGATCATCATATTCAATGAATTTGCCCGGCAAAGGTAGGCCATTCGGACCGAAATCACAAAACCGTCGGGGAGATCGGGATTGACCGAAAATTTTGATATTTGCAAAAAATTTGACTTTGAAATCGATCACAACCATCGGACTACTCATTCTATCGAACGTCTTTATGACGCTTGCCTGGTATGGCCACCTCAAATTCAAAGACTTAAAGGGCTTTGATTCCCTGCCCCTTATCTACATTGTGCTGATCAGCTGGTCCATCGCATTGTTTGAGTATATGTTTCAAGTTCCTGCAAACCGCATTGGTTTTCAAGGAAATGGCGGTCCTTTCAGCCTGGTTGAGTTGAAAGTGATTCAGGAGGTCATCACCCTGAGTGTGTTTGTCATCTTTTCCTTGCTCGTTTTCCGCAATGAAACATTTAGAATGAACCACCTCATCGGATTTATTTTTTTAGTGCTGGCAGTATACTTTATCTTCAAAAAGTGACGTTATGCGGCTGCAAAAAAAACTTGCTTTTTGAGCAGCACCGGTTTAATTTTGGCAAAGAAATTGATTCAGGCAACGAAAATTAATCTCATAACCTATGAAGTTTTATGACATCGACTCCGAATTCACTTTCGGAAAATATGAAGGTCAAACCATCAAGGAAGTCTTCGAGAAAGACCCTAAGTACATTGATTTTTGCTTCAACAACATCGACGAGTTTTATGTCTCACCCGATGTGATGAAAGAACTCCGGTCGCTCGACCCGCGCTTTACATCTGCGCCCGCTGAAACTGACGATGAGCTGGATGATGATATGTTCGACAACTACCTCGACGAATCGGGAGTGCTCGAAGATATGGATGAATCTTTTTTGAGTGATGAGGACGAGCTGAGCTGGGACGACGACGGACTGGGCTTTGATGACGAAGACGACGACTTCGAAAATTACGATGATTACGACGACGAGGATGACTATTGAAAATAACTAAAAGCTGTCTTATGGCAGCTTTTTTTTTACATCATCCCATCAAATGCGACACAATGGCAGAGGCATAGGCTTCCCAGCTCATATTTTGAGAGGTTTGCGCCACATGTGCACGGTTGATGGGCGCTGACAAGGCCTTTTTCATGGCCAACACCATCGAAGCAATATCTTTATCATCAGCCAGATAGCCATTAAAACCATCCTTCACGGTTTCCGGAAAATGCCCAACACGTGTGGCCAGCATTGGCATCTGGAAATTGTAACCAATCGATTCAACCCCTGAGGGAGTAGCCGTCAGGTAAAACAACAGGAGGTTGTCGCTCACCTGAAAATAACGGTGCACCTCCTCGTTGGGCACAAATTCATTTACCACATGGGTATCTTTTTCCAGGCCATACAGTTTAATCAACCCGAGCGGTTGATAACCGGCTTCATCATCCTGTTTTTTCAAAAAGAGGCCTTTGGCAGTTGCAAACAAAGCCGATTTGATGCGTGTGCTCCATTTGTTTTGATCTAGCGTGTTCCAGAATGATTCACCCACAATGAGCAAGCTAACATCGTCGCGTTCGCTCCGAAGCCGTGCAAATGCCTCGATGGCCTGATGAAGACCCTTGTAGCGACGGATGAAGCCAAAAAACAAAAAAACATGTTGCTTCAAACCCATCTGCTGTTTGGCAGCTTCCACATCAAATGCAGGGTCGGGTTTAAACATATCATACACCGGATGAAACAGCCTTACCACAGGTAAAATTCCTGCAGAAAGAGACTCGCCATCGTTCACCAGAGCAAATTTCCTGTTCGGAAACAAGGTACGCAGCTGTTCAGCCGTTTGTCCGGCATGAACCACATAACCATCAGCTTTCCCGATGCCATATCGCGTGAAATGATTGTCGGTGGCGCTCCCTTCTTTTTGGATCACAAAATGAAGGTCGAACACCACCCTGATGCCTGCATCCCGCAACCGGCGGGCAATGTAGCCCAATGGCAAACCCTGAATGGCAATGGCCCACTGAAAAACCACGAGCGCAGGCTTGATATTTTTAATCAACGATACGGTTTTCTGCCAGGTCAGCGGGTTGTTGTAGTTGGTCACATAGTGAACCTTGATTTTTGTTCCTTCCAGCTGGTCTTTCCGGCTCTTGCGGTCGATGAAATCGCGCGGAATAATGGCAGGATATTGCTGTGTCCAGCTCACAATGTGCACCTCGTTGCCTCCCTGTGCATCAAAAGCACGCGCCAGCGAAGTGGTGTAATTGGCTATGCCACCCTTAAATTGCGGCCCTGGTCCGAAACATACAATTTTCCTCATCCCGGTTTTTTCGGCAAAATTAAACATTTCATTCCCAAAAACCCATTCCGGATCATCGCTGGGGGCAAACTGCCATCAACAAAAACCTTTCCGCAACGCTTTGCGCTGTTTGAATAATTTCGAGTCCAAAATGCCCCAAATGAGGTACACTTCCCATTCGGTTTGAATTACAACGTTTTCATCTTGATTATTACCAAATTGATATTCAATATCTTATGATGGTAATTTTACTCGTCATTTCACAGTCCACAAGCCAATTTTAATGAGTTTAGGCATCAAATCACTCTGTTAAAAATGTTTCCTCTTGTGAAAAAATAACAAAAAACATGGATCCTACAATTACTTTTACCCGACCAAACACAGAATAAAGGTAGCAATAGGGGCTGTTTGCCAAGTGAACAGCCCGGTAAATAGTATGAAACATGAAAGCAAAAAGTAAACACATTCCCAATGTATATATCAGTGGAACAGGCTCATATGTACCTGAGACCATCGTTCCCAATCAGTGGTTCGAGCGCATTGGTTCGTCAGATGCCTGGATTTATGAAAAGTTGGGTATCCGCGAACGGCGTGTAGTGACGCACGAAACCACCAGTGATTTGGCTGCTGAAGCCGGCCGTCGTGCCATTGCCAATGCCGGGCTCAGCATCACCGACATCGAACTGATTCTCGTGGCCACCGCCACACCCGACAGGCAAGCTCCTTCGTGCGCCTGTTTTGTGCAGGAAAAACTGAATGCTGTGAACACAGTGGCCTTTGATGTGGCAGCAGTTTGCTCGGGCGCCTTGTTTACAATATCCGTTGGCGTTCAATATATTAAGAGTGGCATGTTTCGAAACGTGCTGGTGATTGGGGCAGACACCTTTTCAAAAATCACCGATTGGGACCGCCGTGATGCCGTGTTTTTTGGCGATGGTGCCGGTGCACTCGTGCTCTCAGCCACTGACGAAGACAAGGGTTTCATCGACTTTGTGCTGCACTCCGACGGCAAAGGCAAAGAAGGCTTCAGCATTCCCGCAGGAGGTTCTGAAATGCCTGCCTCGCACGACACCGTCGATCAAAAGCTGCACACCTTCAGGATGGATGGCAAGGCCGTTTTCGACACAGCTGTCAGGGTTGTGCCCGAAGCGATCGAAGAGATATTAGAACGGAACAAGTTGAATGTCAATCAGATTGACTGGATGCTGCCACACCAGCCGAGCATCCGCATTCTGCAGGAAATAGCCAAAAGAGTGGGCCTGCCTTTCGAAAAAGTGAAAACAAACATGGACAAATACGCCAACACCTCCGGCGGCACCATCCCCATTTTGCTCGACGAAGTAAACCGCTCGGGCATCCTGCATGCAGACAACCTCTTGCTTTTTGCGGCCGTAGGCGCCGGATGGACCTGGGGAACAGCACTTTATAAATATTAAAAAAAGCATTCAATATGAATAACACCATCTTCAAAGGAGAAACCTTTCTCATTACAGGCATTGCTGATGCCGGCTCACTTGCCATGTATGTGGCCAAAGAAGTGATTGCCAACGGCGGCAAAGTGGTATGCACCGGCTTGGGAATGAGCCCTTTTCATCAACATCTTTCCGA
>CAZBMR010000016.1:56471-58826 GCA_964492695.1 uncultured Lentimicrobiaceae bacterium | reverse complement strand
GCAAAGTGGTATGCACCGGCTTGGGAATGAGCCCTTTTCATCAACATCTTTCCGACAAGGCAGCGCAGTTCTTAACCAAAAGTTTCGAGGATTTCAACAAAGCAGTTCATGCAGAACTTGGCGATGTGCCCACAGCAGTTCTTGATGTGTCGCTCGACGAGAGCATGGAAGCCTTCGCACTCGAGATGGTTTCGAAAGGCATCAAACTCAATGGCCTTTTACACGCCATTGCAATGGACAAAACCATTCGTCAGAAAGAAGTGAAACCCCTGCTCGAGGTCACGAAACAAGAGTTTGCCGATACGATGGACATCTCCGCCTTTTCACTCGTCAGACTTACCCACTTTCTAATGAAACACGGCGTGCTGGCCGATGGGGCATCCATCTGCTCGCTCAGCTACATTGCTGCCGCCAAGGTGACCTTTCACCCCTACCGCAACATCAGCATTGCCAAGGCAGCACTCGAACGCATTACGGTGGAGCTGGCCGACGAGCTGGGCCGCAATCATGGCATGCGCGTGAATGCCATTCGTTTTTCACCCTATATGGGCAGCAAAGCCGGCACCGCTACGCTGCGCGAGAGCGACCTGCAAATCAGCGAAGAAGTGAGCCCGCTGGGCAATGCCCTGCCGCAAGACCTGGCACGTGAGGTGGTGCACCTCTTCAGGCCCGGAAACCGCATCACCGGCGAAATCAGACACGTTGACGGCGGGTATAATATCATGGGCTAGCGACAGCACAAGACTGCTGAATTATACTCAAAGGTTCAAAGCAGCCAAACTTCCACGATGTTCAGCTTGACGGGGCTTGAAGTTTGCCCGTAATGCCGGCCATTGCACTGTCTCGTTTTTAATGCTGCGAAAAATCGCGAATAATTATACGTGATCGCCTGTTCTGTGCAATGTTGGTAACGGACCATGCATAGAAACACTTATACTGAAGCAATACATAGTTTCTTGGATGATGCTAGTTTTTCAGAACAGCTTGAGGTGGATTTTAATTTCTGCCAGGCAGACGAAATGAGTTGGCTTGTGGTTATATTTGCAAGGGCAAAGCAGATAAGCCATAAGAATTGGTAAACGACCAACGTGATGAAAAAATTACTATTGCTAATAATGATCATTTCTTGCAGCGCAAGAATTTCAACAGGACAAAATCCTGATTGGATGGTTTTCAATACATTAAATTCAGGACTACCTGACAATAAGGTACTATCAATCGCAATAGACCAATTCAATAATAAATGGATTGGGACTGTATACGGAGGAGTCGCACAATTCGACAACCTAAATTGGACAATATACAATCAATCGAATTCCGGTTTGTATGCCCATGATGTTAATGCTACCCTTGTTGACCCCAATGATCATAAATGGTTTGGCTCAGGTTGGACCGGACACATTTCGAGATTTAATCAGAATAATTGGGTTGTGTTTGATTCGTCAAATACCGCAGGCATAATCAATGATTATTTTCAAACGACTGATCTTTTATACGACAATGGAAGACTATTTGTAGCTACCTTTAATTTCGGATTAGTAATTTACGATGGAATCACCTGGGCTGACTCAACAGTTTTCAATTCAGCCATTCCCGGTATGGCCATTTGGGATTTGGCAAGCGATCATCATGGAAATATTTGGCTTGCTCATTGCAACAACGGGTTGACAAAGTATGATGGAACTTCATGGATCAATTACAATACATCTAACTCAATGCTGCCTTCAAATGATATCACTTCTGTGGCAGTCGAAACTAATGGTGTTGTCTGGGCAACAACACGTTATAATGGCCTGGTAAAAATTGACGGCAATGCATGGACAGTTTATACAACTTCAAATTCAGGGCTGCCTTCTAATAGCTTTAATAAAATTATGATTGACAGTTCAAATGTAAAATGGATTGCAACAGGAAACGGAGGCACAGGATTTGGTAGTGGACTTGTAAAATACAATGATATAACATGGACGGTCTATGACACCAGTAATTCAGATATTCCGAGTAATGACGTAATTTCAATCCTGATTGATCATTTTGATAATAAGTGGATTGGAACACAAAACGATGGCCTTGCAGTATATAGGGAAGGTGGCGTAATCCTTTCCAGTAATGAGATTTTTGACAATCAATCTAACTGTCACATTTCCCCAAACCCGTTTAAGGAGCAAGCAGTCATCCAATTTCATAATCCCGACAGAAAAAAATATTCATTAAGCATTATTGGTTCAACAGGACGAACCGTGCAACAGCATGCACCAATCATGGAAGATCAATTTAGAATTGAAAAAGGTGATTTGAATAGTGGGTTGTATTTTTATAGATTGGAAGCACATGATGGACCTATTATGACTGGTA
>CAZBMR010000016.1:17141-56371 GCA_964492695.1 uncultured Lentimicrobiaceae bacterium | reverse complement strand
AAAATCACGCATGCTGCGCATGAATGAAAAAAAAGCCAAACCCTGCCTCAAACAAAGCTTTGAAAGGGGGATTAACTGCGTTGATCCCATTTGGGGGGAGGCAAAAGAAAATCACGCATGCTGCGCATGAATGAAAAAAAAGCCAAACCCTGCCTCAAACAAGTTTGGGCAGGGTTTGGCTTTTTTTCATTCGCCCTCCGGACTGCGTGATTTTCTTTTGCGGAGAGAGGGGGATTCGAACCCCCGGTTCCGTGGATACGGAACAACGGTTTTCGAGACCGCCGCATTCAACCGCTCTGCCATCTCTCCTGATTCCGCTTCATCCATTGTTTTTAGTCGAACGGGCGGCAAAAGTACTAAATTTAGTTTGATGTTTCACGATGGTGCAGAAAGATTTTCCACCTTCCAACGATGCAAATTTTAATCATCAGATCGATCGCTTATCGATGCCAGATGGCACTTCGGTCCGGTCCGGTACTTACCAGTGTGACAGGTAGACCGGTTTGGGATTCAATAAATTCAACATAGTCCTTGAAGGCTTGTGGAGCTGATGCGGCTTCACTGATTTCCCGGATCTCCTCATTCCAACCAGGGAACTCAGTGTATTGTGGTACAAGTTGTTGATCAGCTGCATCATAAGGAATGGTATCGATAGGCTTTCCCTGATACAAATAGGATGTGGCAACTTTGACAGTTGGCAACATATCCAACACATCGGCTTTCATCATCACGAGTTCGGTGACCCCATTCAGCATGATGGCATATTTCAGAGCAGGTAAATCCAGCCATCCGCATCGGCGTGGTCTGCCGGTTGTGCTGCCAAATTCATTGCCTTTTGCACGTAGCAGTTCACCGGTGGCATCGAACAATTCGGTTGGAAAAGGACCGCTGCCAACACGCGTGCAATAAGCTTTAAAGATACCGATCACCTTTCCAATTTGGCGTGGTGAAATGCCCAACCCTGAGCAAACACCCGAAATGGTAGTGTTGGAAGAGGTGACAAAGGGATAGCTTCCAAAATCAATATCCAACAATGATCCTTGCGCACCTTCGGCAAGAATTTTCTTGTCCTGAGCGATTAACTCATTAATAAAATACTCGCTATCAACCAATTGCATAGCATTTAGTAGATGCACCGTTTCGAGCCAGCGTTGTTCATATTCCTCAAAGGGAAGACCATCTATCAGGTGTTGATGAGTGTCGAACCCATACATTTCAACCATCTGGAGGTGAACTTTCTTCAAGCTTTCATATTTTTCGCGAAAACTTGCTGATGCCACATCCCCTACCCTAAGTCCGTTTCGGCTTATTTTGTCGGTATATGTGGGGCCAATTCCCTTGAGGGTAGAACCTATTTTTGCTGCTCCTTTTGATTTTTCTGAAGCGGCATCAAGCAGTCGGTGTGAAGGTAAAATTAAATGGGCTTTCCGGCTCACAAAAAGGTTGTGTCCAACCTTGTTAACGCTATCTTCCAGTTTATCCAGCTCTTTCTTGAGAATCACAGGATCAATGATCACCCCATTGCCGATGATGTTGATAATTCGTGGGTTAAAAATGCCGGAAGGGATGGTGTGCAACACAAACTTTTTTCCATCAAATTCGATGGTATGACCCGCGTTTGGGCCTCCCTGAAAGCGTGCAACCACATCATAATGAGGGGTTAAAACATCCACAATTTTTCCTTTGCCTTCGTCTCCCCACTGAAGGCCCAACAATACGTCAACATGCATAGCTTTGATTTTTCGATACAAGACTGCACGACGACGGCCGCCTGCAGCCGCGGGCAAAGTTACGTGAAACTTGTGGATTGTTGACAAGCTGCTGCTTAAAAAGCAGCTGTTCGAGCGAAGAAAAACCTTAGTCCGGTATTGCCTGACTTTCTTTCACCCTTCCATAAAAAGTGAGGCTGTGATGTGTCACCTCCACGCCAAGTAGTTCCTCCACAGACTTTTGTATTTCCTGCACGCGCGGATCGCAAAACTCGAGCACCGTACCTGTGTCAACACTCACAAAATGATCGTGTTGCTTGAATTTGAAAGAGCGTTCAAACTGGGCGCAATTGTTACCAAATTGATGTTTTGTCACAAGCGAACAGTCCAGCAACAGCTCGATGGTGTTGTATAAGGTGGCGCGACTCACACGGTATTTGTTATTTTTCATCCTGATATAGAGCGTCTCGATATCAAAATGCCCGTCTGTTGCATATATCTCCTTCAGGATGGTATACCTTTCGGGTGTTTTACGATGACCCCTTTGCTCAAGGTAGTCGGTGAAAATCTTCTTTACAGTCTCAAACGTATCCTTTTTACCTTCACTCATAAAACTACTTTTTCTTGCTACTCCAACATGATTTAAACATGGAGGAGCTTTTGCCGCTTTTCGCGTGGTTTAATTTTTACTTTTGCAGGCGCCGTTGCCTCAAATAACAGCGTAAAATTACGAATTTGTTTAAAATTAGAATGAATAAAAATAAAAAAATGGTTTCTCAATTTATTAAAATGATTATCAGTTGTTTATATTGTTAAACCATTCGCCTCTTTTACTTCAAAAAAGTGCTTCATGACCGATTTTGATCAAGTTTTAACAATCGTTTGCAGTCATTTTGGTATCCCATACCAGGGCATAGGGCATAGCGAGCCTCTCAACGAGATTAGATACCAGCATCCAGGTTTGGCAGAAAAGCTATTAGCCTACAAAAATGCCAGCGAAACATGCTCATTTATCACATCTGATTATGAATTGCGGCACAAAATGAAGGACGTATGGGAACAAATGTGCCGTCAGGCGAAACATCAGAAGGGTCAGATTTATGAACAATTGTTGGCTGATTTGTCATCGCTGAACATTCAAATCAACACCAACTGATCGGAGGCTCTATTTTCCTAAGTGACAAATTGATTTTTTATGTAATTGATATTAAACTACTTAATGGAATATTCGAAACAAACCGAGTGACTTCCCAGCGGCATGTGGGCTGATTTTCAATGAAAAATGCTGAAAGAGGTTGTCAGTTCGGAAAAAATTCCGACATTTGCAGTCCATTTTATAACATTTAAGCATTTAAAATTAAGCTATTATGCCAGCAAAAATGAGATTACAACGTCATGGTAAAAAGGGCAAGCCCTTTTATCATATTGTAATTGCGGATGGTCGTGCACCACGTGACGGAAGATTTATCGAGAAGATTGGCACCTACAACCCAATTACCAACCCTGCTGAGATCAATATTGATCTTGACAAAGCCATCACATGGCTTCAAAACGGAGCTCAGCCTACTGACACTGTCAGAGCTATCCTTTCTTACAAAGGAGTGCTTTACAAACTTCACCTGCTGAAAGGCGTGAAGAAAGGTGCCATTACACAGGAACAAGCCGAAGCAAAGTTTCAAACCTGGCTGAACGAAAAACTGGCCCGCATCGAAGCCAAGAAAAAAGGCCTCACAGATGCTGAACGTGCCGAACGCAAAAAAGCCCTTGAAGCCGAAGCTAAAGTGAAGGAAGCCAAAGCAGCTGAAGTTGCCAAAAAGATGGCAGCTGCTCTTCAGATTGAAACCGAAGAAGCTGCATCAGAAACCGAAGCTGAAGAAACTTCTGAAGCATAGTCAATGCCAAAAAAGTATGATAGAAGCCGGCAATGCCGGCTTTTTTTATAGTTAGCAACATCCAAAGCAAAATGATGCTGAAGATTCGTATATTTTTGTATCAAATTTGTTGACATGACGAAAGAAGATTGCTTCTATTTTGGAAAGGTGATCAAAACCCATGGAATTAAGGGCGAACTTAGCATGCGCATCGATGCCGACTCGCCCGATCAATATGCGCATATTCCACATCTGTTTCTGGAAATCAAGAAAAGCCTGATTCCGTTTTTCATCTCAAAAATGGCTATTCAAAACGACAAAGCCTATGTGAAACTTCAGGATGTTGACACCATCGAGAAGGCAGCCGAACTGTGTGGTCTGGAAATGTTTCTTCCGCTGGAGTGGCTTCCTAAATTGAAGGGGAATCAGTTTTATTACCACGAAGTGGTTGGCTATAAAGTGATTGACGAGGATTTCGGCCTTGTTGGCAGCATTGGAAAAGTATTGGAATACCCGGGACAGGCTATTTTTCAAATCCTCAACCAGGATAAGGAGGTGCTGATTCCGGTGCGTGATGAGCTCATTGTGAAAGTGGACCGCAGGTCGAAAACCATCCATATTGCTGCACCGCAGGGTCTCATTGAAATGTATCTGGAAAATTAGGATCTCTTCCGGCTTTCAGCAGGCAATTGCGTCATCAAAGGCCCTTTTTGCCGGCAACATTGCACCAGGAACATTCGAGCTTGAACAACATGGATCAGCGCCCTTTTCATTTCCGCTATTTCAGCATGCTGCACGACCAATCCACCATGAAGGTTGGCACCGACGCTGTTTTACTGGGAGCATGGACCAAACCGCCCATTGCGGGTCAGATTTTAGATGTGGGAACAGGTTCGGGCATACTGTCGCTGATGCTGGCACAGCGCACCGAGGGATGCTACATTACTGCTGTTGACATTGATCAGAAATCAGTTGAGCAAGCCGCATTCAACTTTTCCATTTCGCGTTGGAGCAACAGGCTCAAGGCCTTAAGAAAAGACTTCAACGATATCGACATCGCTCATAGTGAGCACTATCAGCTCATTATCAGCAATCCTCCATTTTTTACTTCCACCTTCAAAACCCGGGATGACCGAAAAAACCTGGCGCGCCATACTGACACCCTCAGCCATGCCAACCTGGTTGCCCTCGCCTCGCACCTGCTGGCGGAAGATGGCACGCTGGCTGTGATTATACCAATGGATTCGTGGCCAGCATTTCGTGCGCATTGCGAAGCCAACTGCCTGCATGTGCAGCGGCTGTGCGAAATTATCCCGGTGGATGGCCGCCCGGCCAACAGGGTGATGATTCAGGCCGGTAAACAACCAAATGAAAAGCCGGAGCTGCAGGAGCTGATTCTCAGAGAAACCAGCGGTGCCTTTACTCCGGCTTACCGTCAATTGCTCAAGGCCTTTTATCTGGGCCTTGACTAAAACTTATTCAATAACAAGCTTTGTTCGATACGTTTTTAAGCCATCACCCGCTTCGATGATGTAAAGTCCGCGGTTCAGCTGACTTCCATCGATAACCATATTGTTTCGAACATCCCTCACCTCTTTCACTACTTGTCCTTTAGCGTCATAAATAGTGATGCTGAGCGCATTTGTTTGATCGGTCAGGATAAAAAACTTACCACTGCTTGGATTTGGAGCAATGCCAAAAGTGCTTGCAGTGCGTTGCTCTCCCAAATCAATCACCATCGTTGTTCCCGGGAAGGTAATTTTGTCAAGCCAGGCACAGTCGCTTCCATTCACAACGCTCACGTCTTTCTCATATGACCAGCGCAAAACATGACTACCCTCGGTGATGTCATAACTCATTTCCTGCCAGGCGATTTCGCCCGACCATTCGTCAATCTGGTTGTCGTCGATGTAGAACCTGAGATAGTCATAACCAGCCTCTGACGACACTTTTCTGGCAAATTTTACTTCATCGTTCCCCATTGCAATCAAACTGATCCAAAGATCTGACTGCTGATTGTGATCGATGGCACCCGATTTGGCGCAATAGTTTCCTTCGTATGGGTTCACCATCGCAATGCTCCAGTTGGCATTTCCGGCATGGTGCCATTCATAACTGTTGAAATTCCCATTTTCGAAATCTTCGATGCGCAAGCCAACCGATAGCAACCAGTCTTCGCTCACGGTATAGTCGCCGTCAATGGCATGAAGTGTCAGTGGCACCACCGTTCCGTAAGGCGTTGCAGCATCAACAGTGAGTGTAAAGGCATGCGATGTGGTTTGTCCTGGGGCCAGAAGGTCAACCATAAGATTCGGGTTCCCAATGGTCACCCAGGGGCTGTTGTGTGTGAGCTGAATTTCGAATGCAGCATTGCTGCTTCCGGTATTGCTGACGTTGATGGTCAAGTCCACAGTTTCTCCGGCATCAAGCAGTCCATTATTGTTTCCGGTGGCATCGTTGATGGTATAATTTCCAATGATAAGCTCAGGAGCATGAACGATCATGCTGAAGCTGCTTTGCCATGTTTGATTTCCATCGGTGGTGCTCATTTGAAAAACAACCATCTCCTGATCAGGAATACCGTGAGCAATGGAAAGGGTGATTGCATTGTTGACGGTGGCTGTATCGCCCGCGTTTAGTTGAGCAATATTGAAGTCGTTGTCAATCAAAGTGATATGAGGGTTTTGAGTATTGACGACAACTGTCAGGTTTTGAGCTGTTTCAAGTCCCACATTGCGCATGGCCATCGTGAGGTTGATTGTTTCGTTGTAATCAGGCAAACCATTTCCATTGCCACCATTATTGTCGTTAACGGCAAAACTATTGTAAACCACATATGGACCACTTGCAGGAATAAAGGTTAACGGAAGGGCGGTGGTGAGGCAATTGTAGCCTGAAATGATCAGTTGCGCATTGCCAATTTCAGTGACGGGGACATCAAAGGGAATAACTGCCACCCCATTGCCACCTGTCAATGCCCTGCCGATCAGCTGTCCATTCATCAGCACACTGCAAACAGCATTTGAAAGTGGAAGACCATCCACAGAAACCATCGCGGTGGTTTCAGTTGTTCCCAGAACGAGCTCGGGCGAATAATCAACCGTTGTTGTGCGTGGTTCGGCCGACCATACATGAAGTGCAGGGTCGCCCAGGATGTTTAGGTCGTAAAAATTCCAGCGCAAAGCACCTTCTTCCCACTGTCCTGGAGCGTTTACCCAGGGGGCTGTCATTACTTTTGCCTCGGTGAGTGCAAGGCCGAGGGCTGCAATGCGATCGGTGAAGATGGCATCGGTCATTTCGCGGTGAAGATGCGCAGCCGGGCCTTCCGTTTGGCCTTCGTTGAACCACCCGTATCTTGAGTTTCCGATAACTGCAGCAGCAAAATTATCAATGTTCACCATCCGCTCCAGGATACAGTCGTTGTAATCAAATGATCCACAGTCACATCCATGCGTATGGAAGAGTGCGTAGTTGTGAATCACACCATTTGTTTGTGCAAAATTGGCGTTGGTGATGTCGCTGTTTGACCACTTGGCCACATACGTTTGGCTGGCATGACCAACATGATGCACAAATTGTTTGCCCTGGTTGATGGCGTTTCGCAAGTCAGCCCCTGACCAATACTGAACTTCATCGTACAGTGTTTGAATGTTGTAGTTTGCAGGTATGCCATTCGTAGTATATCCATTGTCGTTTCGCAAACCCACCAGAAGATCAAGGTAATCACTTCCTTCCGTATTGGGATTGTCATAGAGGTGTTCGCCAGCGAGCAAAGTTTTGGTGAACTCGCCAAGCACAGGCTGGGTTTGATACTTAATACTTTTATTTAGTAAACTTGCCAGTTCAGTTGGATTGCTGAAGGGCAGACGGCCTATGCCCACATCGGGCAGCAAATCGTCTTCCCCTATTTCGCCCCATTTGGTATCACCGTCGGTGTTCCAGTTGCCATCGAGACCTGAATAGTACAGATCGGCAGGAATGCCATTGTCAGTATAGCCACTGCCCGATTGCACATAGCAATAGAAACCACGGTAAGGAACAAGCTCAACGTCACCTCCCAGCAAAACGGTTTCGATTTGGTTTTCCTGATACTTTTGGATGATCAGATTTCTGATTTTTTGTTGCAGGTCGCTGCCAGCTATGTTGGCAGCAATGTATTCGGTGGTAACGATCTGCGACCGGTCTCCTTTGGAAAGGTACAAGGAAGTAAGCGGCTCAAAAGCACCTGCATAGCTTTGAGGTGTGATGATCAACAATTCAAAATCACCGGCCTGACGTGATCTGTGGGTATAGGATGAAAGCATGTCGGGATTCTGGGCCAAACGACTAACGGTTTCTATCACTTCAGGACTGCTTTTCAACATGCTTTGAAGTTGTGATGCGTTTTTTACCGGTTTTGTCTGAACAGTAACAGTAATGTGCTCGTAATAAGACAGTTTACCATCAGCAGGCACGTATTCCACCGGACTAATGGCTGCAAAAACAAATCCATGACCATTGAGATAGTGCGTCGAAAATCGCACCTCTTCGGCAGGATAGGGCGTTTGACTGGCATAAACTGCTTCATTTTTTTGAAAACCGGTGCTTTTAGCTTTGCTCAATGGCCTCGAAGCTTGCGCCGGATAAAGAGAAAAAGTGCCGTCGATGCTCACTTTTCCCTCTTTTTTCACAGTGATGGCAACAGCCTCTTCGCCGGCAGGCAGAAGCAATTGGATGGCGTGATAAGGCAACAATGGCTCGCCCGCACGGTTGGTCATCATGGTGTTGTTGAAACGAACAACATCATAACCTGCCTTTTGATCAAACTGAGGCTGACCAAAGTGATAAGTGTGAACGATCTCACCTGCCATGGCCGACAATCCCATGACGAGGGCAGTAAAAACCGATAAAAAATGTTTCATGAAATGAAAAATAAAGTTTAATAAACTGTTTGAGAACTTTTTACGAAAAAATACTTCGATAAGCAGAAATAATTAACGATCTTCAAAAATACATATTCCTTTTGAAATAAGCGCTGAAAATCAGCGATAGAAAGATCCCTGATGATCACCATGATCTGCCATCAGCACCCCCATCAACCTGATCCAGCCCGTCAGCGACAAACGCTCTTTCAGTGCGTTTTGAAACAAAGAATGCTCCTTAACTGCAGGCAACAACGGAAGGAGGTGCAATGCAGTTTTTTCATGCGAAAACTGTTCGAAGGACATTATTCTTTCAGCTGAAATACGATTGTAAAGCATAGATATCCAATGCTTAACAGATTGCTTCAGGAAAAGGGTCTTAATCTGAGTTGTTTGGTTGAGGCTGGCTTTCCAGTTGGGATTCTGAAGCTGCCCCAGTTGTCCGGGCAATGTCTGAAGTATTTGCTTGAATACCTTTCCTCCGGCTTTGTCCCTCATATGCAACTGCATGGCTGTAGCCCAAAAGTGTGGATGGTAATAAGGTGAACTTGTCCAACAATAATGGCGGTTTCGGTCTTCCCCTTCAAAAAGCCAGTGCATGGCGCGCTCACGTATCAAAAATTCCTGATAACGAAGTCCATTCTTTTGCTGGGAGAGCGCCGAAATTTCCTCCGATAATTCATTGCGAATCACTTTTGGGTTCTTAACCAACATTCGTGCAATCACTTCCAAATCAGGTGCCTGATGTTTCTGAAGTAGCAGCACCAATAAGTGATTCGATGACAGCGGCTGAACGGGGGGACGCAGGTCGTCCAGGGTTTTGTCTCCCCCATCTCCTGTCAGCATGGCCAGTGCATTTTGATAAAAATGTGCAAGAAAGGGCAGTATAAAGGTCATGTCCAGGCCATTCAATCCTTGCTTCATCGCCAACAACATACTGGTATGGTTGATGTTGACCTCCTCTAGCTGAAGCACCTGATGACGGTCTTCAGCCTGTAGGCGCTGCGCAATTTGTTTTGCGATTTCAACATCCATATCTGATGATCCATAAACATCGTGATAGGTAATGAGTGGCAAGTGCGGGTGTATTTGGGCAGACAAAGCCGCAAGAAGGCGCGAATCAAGTCCGCCGCTTAACGAAAGCGCTGCGTTGGGCAGTGCATCAAGCCTGTGCTGGAGTGCTTCGTGAAGACTTCCGGTTAACTCGGCCAATATTGTCGGATTCAGTCTTTTATGTCTAAAACCGGGTTCAAATGAACTGTGCTGAATGATTCTGCCATTCAAAAGATCGAAATGGAGCTGACTAAACGGGGCTACGCGTTCAACACGTTTTCGCAACGTTCTTGTTCCCAGAGGGAACCCAAAAAGCAAAGTTTGAAGCTGCCCTGTTTCATCAGCTTCGGGGGTTGTTGACAAACGGTTAGCAATGGAGATTTCGCGTGTGATTAATAGCTTCCTGCCTTCCTTCAGCAGATAAAGCGGCAGTCGGCCAAAACGATCGTTCAGCACCACACCCTGTTGGGTTTGTGAATTTACGAGCAGCACAATAAACTCCCCATCCTGTGAGTTCACCCACTGCTCCATTTTTTGTGCATTGAAGCCATGCTTGTCAAACCAGGAAAAAAAAGTCTGTTCCAATACATCTTCCCGGTAAGGATAAACCATACCTTCGAAAATCACATGGTGGTGAGAGCGGTTCCACTGACGCAGCGGATAATGAGGCCACGCAAATGAACAAACTGAAAACTGTGGCAGGGTGTTGAGTAAGAGATTGTATTTGTGATGTTTAAGCTTAAAATCATGAAAGGATGCCTGAAGCATTTTCAAGTCATGATGAACGCTGATGGTGAGACCTGGCATAGATTTGATGATGGAGTGGCAATGGGCTACACAAAATTTGCAGATATTTGCTCAATGATGATTCAACCTCAAGCATGCAATGGCAAATGTAGTAAATGAAACGAACGATCTGCACAAGAGGTACAGCTTGATTTCAGGACCGGGAAATGAGTCATCAGTGCTGACATTTGGCCTCCTTGTAAACGGGCTGGATCTGGAGGCGTGGCAGGCAGAAGCAGTGCAATTGCTTGTTAGTGAGGGTCATATTTTAAAATTTGTGGTAGTAAACGGTGCCAGCGAAATTCGACCAACTATCTTGAAAAGGATAAAATCCTATCCTTTCAACAAAATTCTTTTCCGGTTGTGGCATCGTTATTTATTTAGACCATACTCGAAAAAGGCAGTCAGCTTATCGTTTTTACTTTCCAACACACAAATTATCCGTTGCACACCCATCATCAAGAAACAACGAAACCTTCTCCCAGATGATGTCATTGCCCAATTGAAATCTTTTCAGCCAGATTTTATACTCAGGTTTGGCTTCAACATCATTTCCGGTGCCATACTCGATTTGGCACCATTTGGTGTTTGGTCATTTCATCATGGCGACGAGATGCTGTATCGGGGAGGGCCTCCCGGCTTTTGGGAATTTATGCACCATGCACCATCAAATGGGGTCATTCTTCAAAAGCTCACTGAGGAACTTGACAAGGGCTTTGTGCTTAAAAAAAATTGGTATCCTGTTGTATATCATTCATATAAGTCTCATCTAAATCAAATTTACTCCGAAAGTACACTATTGCCATTGCAGGTATGCAGGCAAATACAAAGCGCTGGCTTTAGTGCAAAACTTTCGGAAACGAAGGCTAGAATTTTTCATCCGCCCACCAATGGAGAAATGCTGCATTTTGTTGCATTGTCCCTTTATCGCCGACTGGCCTTTCACCTGAAAGATTTATTCAGGCAAGAGGACTGGCATGTTGGCATTCAAGACAAATCAGCCATACCAAAAGCGCAGGAAGGAAATCCATTCAGCATGGTTCCCCTTGCAAAAAAAGGATGCTATACTGCTGATCCTGATGTTATTCGCATAGGAGATGATGATGTCATTCTGGCAGAAGAATTTAGCTATCGAAACGGAAAAGGAAGGATCATCGCTTTAAAATCATCCGAGTCTTTTCAAAAAACTCATCTTGTCTTAGAGGAAGAAAACCACCTCAGTTTTCCGCACGTTTTTAAGGCGAACCAAAAGACCTGGATGATTCCAGAGAGTTGGGAAGCTAAGGCTATCAAACTCTACGAAATCGAACCGGAAAGTCTGAAAGCAAGCTTTGTGGAGAGCTTATTAACTGGATATGAAGCTGTTGATCCTATACTTTTTCAACATCAGAACCGCTGGTGGCTCTTCTTTACGCTTAAGTCGATGCCAAGTGTGCACCTTTATGCATTCTACAGCGACGCAATGACGGGTCCCTTTCTCCCTCATCATCAAAACCCGGTGAAGAGCGACATTCGCTCAGCCCGAAATGCCGGCAAAACTTATGTTAGAAATCATTCATTATTCAGGCCTGCCCAGGATTGCTCGCTTCATTATGGGAGGGCCATCAATATTTGTGAGATTGTTTCGCTGACACCAGAACTCTTTGAAGAACAAATTGTTGAGCGGATTGAACCCAAAACCGATACCTCATTTTCAAGGGGTGTGCACACTTTGAACAGCAATGAACAATACACAGTTTTCGATGGCAAGCGGTTCTCAAGCAGTTGGCAAGGATTCCGTCACCAACTTCATCAAAAAGTAAGGAGGCTGAAATGATACGGAAAGTCCTGGGCACGACCGCTGTCAGAATCATGGGTGCGCTGAGCAATTTGCTGGTTTTATGGCTTGCTGCCCATTACCTGGGAAGCGAACAATGGGGCATTTCTGGCCTTGTTTTATTGGACGTGTCCCTCATCTTACTTGTCGGAGACATGGCCGGCAATGCACTTGTCTTCTACAGTTCCAGACGGAATGTGAGGCAGCTTGTCGGCCTTGCCATGCTTTGGCTTGTGATGGTAATGGTAATCGTTGCTGTGCTATTCTTCTTTTTCTCTGGTTTACAGCTTGTTAAAACCATCGTCCCCGAAGGTTTTGGAACAGCTATCCTGATCGCAGTTTTCATCAGCGGACTGTTCAATTTTAGTCAAAACATCCTGCTTGGCCGTCAGAAAATATTATGGTTCAATCTTTTATACGCCATTCAGTTTGTATTGATGATTGTTTTCATGCTTGTCTTTATTTTAATTGCCAACCTTCGCGACGCATGGTCGTATGTGTTTGCACTCATGGCTTCTTACATGATTCCAGCCACGACAGGTCTGGTGATCGTTGCAGGCTTGAAGTCGGAGCAACATGCTCAACGACCTCAAATGAAAGAACTTCTGTCATTCGGTTTGCTCACCCAAACCTCGAGCATCATCCATCTTCTGAACAAACGCCTTGGATTCTATTTTATCAAGCAGATTTCGGGTTTGGGAACGCTGGGCGTCTATAATTCAGGCAGCCAACTTGCCGAGGGATTGCGGCTCATCGGTCAAAGCATCGCATTGGTTCAGCTTTCTTCCATCAGCAACAGCAATGATTCTGATTACGCAAAAACAATCACCTTACAAATGATGAAGCTTGCCGTAACCGTAACTTTTGTGGCAACAGGTATCCTATGCCTGATTCCAACCGATTGGTATGTTGCTTTGCTTAACCCGTCTTTTGCGCAAACAAAAGAGGTGGTAATATTTCTTAGCCCTGGTGTAATCGCACTGGCAGCCAATGCTGTTTTTAGTCATCATTTCTCGGGAACAGGTCAACCGATACACAATTTGATGGCATCGGTCGCCGGTTTCGTGGTTTCGGTTCCGCTTCTGGTCTTTTTAATCCAATGGAACCCACTGGCAGGAGCAGCAATAGCTGCATCTGCTGCATACACTGCGGCGGTACTCTATCAATGGATCGTTTTCAGAAAGCAAACAAACGTTCGACTTTCCGATCTGATGATGAACAAATCAGATATCGCATTTGCCTGGGTCTTGCTTCGCAAAGTTTTCGGAGTTTTGCGTTAATTCATGATCCCAAACAGCCATCTCTTTACCGAATATTTCTTATCATCCTCAATCTTGGAACAGGCAGTAATTTGTGCAACAAAGAAAAAATTGCATTCGTTTGATGAAAATGAATGTTTTGCCAGATCAAAATCAGCTTTTCTTCTATAATCTTGATTTTAAATACTTTAGGATAAAAAAACATATTTCTGACGTAGTCCTATTGAGGTACGTAATCATTAAAAATATGCTTGAAGTAAAGTTGTTGGAGTAGTTTTTTGCGCAATCGATTGCAACAAATTCTAAATTTAACAAAATTTTAGCTTTGAAAAAAAATGTAAACAATGAACAAACTGTTGACTTTCATTCCGCCATCTTCTAATTTTACCACTTATGACTGCCTGGCACGAATCTCAAAGCATTAAAACTCGTTATCATCTTTAAATAAATATGTAATCAGAATTCAAAAATCATTCATTATCAACCACTAAACAAATAAAAAAAATGCTATGAAGAACTGTTTACTGAACAGACCGGCGATCAGCTGGTTTAAACGCGTCCTCATCGTGGTGTTGATGCTCACTTCATCGGTGCTTTTTGCCCAAACCAGAACCATAACAGGTACTGTGACAGATGAAAGCACAAGTGAGTCGATGCCAGGTGCAACCATTATGGTGAAGGGAACCACAAAAGGAACCACCACCGATATGGATGGTAATTTTAGCCTCCTGCTCAATGCGAACGAAACAACCCTGGTGGTGAGTTTTGTTGGTTACGAAACAAAAGAGGTAAGTGTAGGCACTTCAGCCATCATCAATGTTGCGCTTGTTCCCTCGAAAACAAGCCTTCAGGAAGTGGTGGTTGTTGGTTATGGTACTGTAAAGGCAAAAGACCTGACAGCCAGCATTGTTACTGTAAAATCTGACGAAATTGTGAAGACCCCATCCTCACAGCCTATGCAAGCCTTGCAGGGTAAGGTGCCTGGCCTCCAGATTGTAAGTGCAGGTGGTCCTGGCGACAGCCCCACCGTGCGCATTCGTGGAGTTGGGTCTTACGTGGACGCAGCGAGTGGTCCCCTGTACATTGTGGATGGAATGTTTTTTGACAACATCGACTTCCTGAGTCCGAGCGACATCAACTCTATCTCCATCCTAAAAGATGCCTCAGCAGCAGCTATTTATGGTGTAAGGGCCGCCCATGGTGTTGTGCTCATCGAAACCAAATCCGGTGCCTACAACAAAAAAACCGAGGTCACCTATAATGGCTATTATGGATTCCAAAATCCGCAAAATATTGTGAAAATGGCCAACTCACAACAGTTTGCCATGATGGCGCTCGAATCAGGATCGGCTGCAGATCAAACCTACATCCTCAATGCCATGCAACGCTATGGCCGCAGCCGTATCAATCCAAACGTTCCGGATGTGAACACCGACTGGTACAAGGAAATCCTTCAGGTTGCACCTCAAACAAGCCACAGTTTCGATATCAACGGTGGCAATGAGAAAGCCCGCTTTGCCCTTGGAACAAACTATTTTTTCCAGGATGGGATCATGAAAATGAAAAATGAATACGAGCGTTTGAACCTGAAAGCAAAATTGGATGTAAAGGTGAATGACTGGTTGACAGTTGGTGCCAATGTGATTTTTAGCAACGCAACCAAATACAACCCGCAAAACAGTGCCTGGAATCAGGCCTATTTCGCAGTTCCTGTATTGCCAGTGTACGACGAAAATCTTACCAATGCGACACCTACAAATTATGCCAATGCACAAGATCTGGGTTACAGATCGGGACAAAACCCCTTCCCTACCATGGACTTCAACATTGACCGTATGAAGATCAGAAAGCTCACCAACAATTATTATGTGGATGTGCAACTGATTCCAAGTACTTTGTCATTTAAGAGCACCTACAGCTATTCAACCACAGATATTGATCAGCGGGTAGTTAATTTGCCCTGGTTTATTGGCAACAGCTTCCAAAATCCGGATGCAACCATCACCAGAACTTTGAGCATGTATAGCACCAAAATTTGGGACAACGTGCTCACCTTCCAAAAATCATTCGGAAAGCATAACCTGACCCTCATGGCTGGTACGGCCTTCAAAGACGAAGGAGGCCTGGTTGTTAGTGCTCAGGGAAAAGATTTTCCAACAAATATGGAACAAACCTGGTATCTGAGCCAAGCACTCAACATTTCGGCAGATGCAGTATGGGATGCCGGTCTCAGGCAATACATCATGTCCTATTTTGGAAGGGCGTCCTACAACTATGATGACCGTTATTTGCTCTATGCCACTGTTCGCCGCGACGGCAGCAATAAATATCAGGAAAAATCAGGCGTATTTCCCGCTTTTGGTTTGGGATGGGTGCTTTCGGAAGAAGCCTTTATGGAAGGTGCTGAGTTTCTCGACTTCCTGAAACTGCGTGCCAGCTGGGGACAACTTGGTAATGCCAACATTCCTGCCTCCGACGGTGCTTTCACAACAAGTGTGGTGAATACAACCCTCGGCGGTATTGTGTACTCTGGTACGATTGTGAGCAACTCTTTCAACTACCTTAAATGGGAGCTTACCGAAGAAACCAACCTCGGTTTAACATCGCGCTTCTTCGGTGATAAACTCACTTTTGAATTCGACTATTTCATTCGCGATACCAAAAACGCCGCTATCCCGGTAATCAATCCCGGCGTTGGCTCGAGTGTTTTGAAACCCGTCGGTGTGATCCGCAACAGCGGTATTGAACTCGCATTGGCATGGTCCAATACGGTGAGCAAAGATTTGAGCTATACTGTTTCGGCTAACTTCTCCACCCTGAAGAACCAGGCCATCGACCTTTACGGTCAAACCTACCTCGATGGCGGTACTGCTGAGTTTCGTCAGAGGACCTATTTAAACGAGCCATTGATGGCCTTCTACGGCCGCGAAGTTGCAGGTGTTTATCAAAATCAGGCTGAAATTGATGCTGACCCTGTGGCAGTTGAAAACGGTTTGGTTCCGGGCGACTTTAAATATGTGGATCAAAACAATGATGGCAAAATTGATGATGACGACCGTGTGATTCTTGGATCCTATTTGCCAAAGATCATTTATGGTGGCAACATCACCATCAACTGGAAAGGATTTGATTTTTCAGCAAGCGTTTATGGTCAGGCCGGAAATAAAATCCTCAACCGCAAAAGAGGTGAGATCATCTGGACAGCCGACGGAAACCTGGATGCCGACCTTGCAGTAAACCGCTGGCATGGAGAAGGCACATCGGACAAATATCCAAGCTCAGCCGGTCTGCGTAAAGGATGGAACCAGAAAATGAGCGACTATTTTGTTGAGGACGGCTCATTCTTCCGCATACAAAATGCACAGATTGGGTACACCATTAAAAATAAACCATGGCTCGGTGGCAACTTCCCCGAAACCCGCGTTTATTTCACTGCCGAAAGACCACTTACCACTTTCAGCTACAATGGATTCACCCCGGAAGTTGCCAACGGATGGGATAGCCAAACCTATCCTGTGGCCGCTGTTTATCTGCTTGGCATCAATATCAAGTTCTAACCTTTCAATACTAAAATCATGAAACGAAATAATATTTTATCTTTTTTCTTCCTTGTGACGCTTGGATTGTTTGGGTTAAGCAGCTGCGAAAAATACCTTGACGAACCCAAGGAAAATACCAATCCAACAAGCACGACCGATTACACCATCAGCAGCAATATGATTCTTCCGCTGGTTGGTACTTATCAGGAATTCAATGGCATTGAATGGGAATGCTTCCCGCTCATTTCGGTGCGTGGCGACGACGTGAATGCAGGTGGTTTAGGTGATCAGCAGGATTTTGCCGAAACCGACAAGTTCAGCTATAACAAAGACTACTGGATGTATAACTCCTTGTGGCAGAACTTCTATCAGAATATCATCTCCGCAAATTCTTCGATGGAGCAAATTCAGCTCTACATTGAAAATGGTGGAAATGCAACCCTCGGAGCGCAATATATTGCCGAAGTAAAAGTGATCAAGTCGTTCTGGCTGTTTCAATTGAGCCGTGTTTGGGGCGATCTTCCTGTTCCTCCCACCTCTTCTCCTGCCGATCTTTTTGCAGTGGAAATGAGCTCGAAAGATGAGATCATGCAAATGATTTCGACCTGGATGGATGAAGCCATTCCTGCTCTTCCTGCAGTTCACCCCAGAGAACGCACCGACCTGCCTGGTGGCATCACCAAATACACTGCGCTGGCCATGAAAGCATTGGCAAATCTTGAGCTTAAAAACTATCAGGAAGTTGCAACTGCAACAGGCGAAATCATCAATTCCGGAAAGTTTGTACTGGAATCTGATTTTTATGAGCTGTTCAAGATTCAGGGCAAACTCAATGCCGAAAATGTTTGGGAACTGCAATACTCTGACCTCGGACAAGGAACTGGCGACAATTACGCATATCTCTATGCTTTCTTTGGCCCACAGGGTTGGACACCAGCAGTTGCCGGTGCCGGCGATGGATGGGGATTTTTTGAACCAAGTCTCAAGTACATAAAGTTTATGCTCGATCGCGGTGAAACCGTTCGCCTTGAAACTACGGTTATCTTCACTGACAGAGGTATTACTGAATTGACCAGCGATCCGAACTACGCCACCCTTCCCACCTGGATTTCCAACACAACACGTTCGGGTGACAGATTTAACGACTACGCACGCGCCATGTTTGCCAGCGGCAAGCACTATTTGCCCAGCAATCAGCTCACCCCCGGACGCACAGACTATGGTACCAATAAAAACTTTACCGTCATCCGCTATGCCGAAATCCTGCTGATGTATGCCGAGGCTTTAACACAAGGAGCATCTGGCTCGGCTGGTTCAGCTGATCAGGCAGTGAATCTCGTAAGGCAGCGTGCTGGTTTAAGTCCATTGTCAGGCGTAACACTTGATCAGGTGATGGATGAAAAATTTGCCGAACTCGCAACCGAATGGGGATCAAGGTATTACGACATGGTTCGTCTTGGCCGCACCTCTGAGCTAAACTATGACGGCAGAACCTTCTCGGCCGATAAAACCTTCCTGCCCTATCCGCAGAATCAGGTCGACCTCTTGCCCATACTCGGTCAATAATTGTATCAAAATCAAATAAATAGAACTATGAAATTTTTCAAAATACTATCCGCCATTGCCCTTAGTCTGATGCTGGCTGTGTCGTGCAACAAGGGCATCGATCCCATCACCGAAATCAAACCAAAACCGGATGCCTCCGATCCTACCTTACAAATCGTTTATCCGGTTGATGGAAAAATCGTCCGCTCCGATCAGGAAGTTGCAACAATCATCATCAAAGTGGAAGCTGTTGATGATGTTGAGCTCAAATCGGTGGTGCTGCAACTGGATGGCAGCGAGCTGGTTTCATACACCTCATTCAAAGATTACCGCAGGGCAATGATTGAATATCCCTACACCAATCTTACTGATGGTGACCACACATTACGCGCCGTTGCCACAGATCTTACGGGTAAAACAGTTGAAAAAACTGTCAGCTTCAAAAAAGTGACCGTACCTGTTTACAACCCGCTTGAAGGTGAAACACTTTATTTGCCTTTTGAAGAAAGTGTGCTCGACGGCATTACAGGTGAAGCACTTAACCTGACAGGTACAGCCACCTACGTTGAAGGCAAGTCTGGAACGGCATTTCTCGGAGCAGCCGACACCTACATCACCAGGCCCTCAGCAGGTATTGCCACACCAGAGTTCAGTGTTGCATTCTGGTATCAACCAAATCCCGAACCAACACGCGCCGGGGTGATTGCTATCAGTCCGGTGGGAGATGACCGAAAAGTTGGCTTCCGTCTCTTGCGCGAAGGCAATGCAACCGAACAAAAAATTGGTTTGAATTTTGGAATTGGTACCTCCGAGGTTTGGATGAACCCATTTGTCACCTTCGCTCCTGAAGGTCAATGGATGCACATTGCCATCACCATCTCGTCAACACATGCCACCATCTATGTTGACGGAGCAGTTGTGGCCGAAACTGACATCGAAGCACCGCTCTCCTGGACGGGATGCCCTGAGATGACCATTGCTTCGGGTACACCTAACTTTACTTATTGGGAACATTTCTCCGATCTGAGCCTTTATGACGAAATGCATTTCTTCAGCAGGGCCATCTCTGCTGCAGAGGTACAGGGCTTGATGGGAAGTAAATAGTTGGTTAGTGAGTTTTTTGGAGAGGGAGGGCTTACCCCCTCCCTCTTTTTTTCGACTTAATTGGCATCATATACTTTCAATGTAAATCAAATCGTTTTTAATAACCCTTAAAACCATTACCATGAAACGCACCCATTTTTTTAAAGTTGCCGGAATGCTGCTTCTTTCAGCATCGTCATTGCTCAGCTCCTGCAACAAAGAACCTGAGCCTGAACCAGTTCAGATGACGATTACCTCCTGCACCATGGGTGACGTTCAATTGCAGGTGGCCTCAGAAGCTACCGTCTCTATCAACAAAGACGCAAAAATCGTGTTCTCCCATGCCGTTGATACCAATTCGGCTAAACAAAACATCGTATTAAAGAATAGCCAGGAAATCACCTTGAGTGGTTTGCGCTACGCATTTGAGAATGAAGGCAAAACAGTGATTATCAAGCATGCCGATCTGGGTAAAACCCAGAGCTATACACTGAATGTTGACAAAACTTTGAAAGGACAACAAAACGAAACATTTAGCGGTGCTGTTTACCGCTTCAAAACTGACAATGGCATTTTCACCCTTAAGTCGGCCAAAATTGGAACAACCGACTTCCTCGCGGGAACCAATCTTGTCAATATGCCCCGGGTTGGTTTGGAAATAGAGCTTGAATTTTCTGAACCATTAGATACCAATGAGATAGCATCTAAGTTTACCTTGGGCGGGCAAGCCATATTCAACCTGGATTTTTCTGCATCCAATAAAAATGTAAAACTTACGGCACAACAAGATCTGGATGGCTATACCAAATATGTGTTCATTGCAGCCACTTCGCTCCGATCGGAAAGTGGTTACACCTTTCCGGGCTTCAGCAATTCGTTCATGACCGCTGTTGATTCAACCCCCAAGTTTCCAATCATTTCTGATGAAGAACTCCTAACCCTTGTGCAGCACCAGACATTCAAATACTTCTACGATTTTGCCCATCCAGCCAGTGGCATGGCCAGAGAACGAAACAGTTCGGGTGACCTTGTCACTTCCGGTGGTTCAGGTTTTGGTGTGATGGCCCTCATCGTTGGAATGGAGCGTGGATTCATCACAAGAGCGCAAGGCATAGCACGTCTTGACAAAATTGTGGGATTTCTCGAAACCTGCGATCGTTTCCACGGTGCGTGGTCGCACTGGATCAATGGCAACACAGGGGCTGTAATTCCCTTTGGCACAAAAGACAATGGTGGCGACCTCGTCGAGACGGCATTCATGGCACAGGGGCTGATCACCATGCGTCAATACTTAAACCCCGAAGATCCAACAGAGAACGATTTGATAAACAGAATTACAACACTTTACAACGAAATTGAATGGAGTTGGTATAGAAAAAACAATGCAAATGTGCTCTACTGGCATTGGTCGCCCAACTATGGCTGGGAAATGAACCATCAGATTGCAGGTTACAACGAAACGTTGATTACCTACATCATGGCAGCCTCCTCGCCCACTTACACCATTCCTGCAACAGTTTACCATCAGGGATATGCGCGCAATGGCGCCATCCGAAATGGAAAATCATTCTATGGTTATGTCTTGCCCGTTGGATTTGATTATGGCGGACCATTGTTCTTTGCACACTATTCTTTCCTCGGTCTCGATCCGCGCAATTTATCGGATGCTTACGCCAACTATTGGACGCAGAACACACACCACGCCATGATCAATTATTCTTATTGCGCACTCAACCCCAAAAACTACCCCAATTACAGCACCCATTGCTGGGGCCTCACCGCTGGCGACATCCCGGGCGGTTATGGTGTGAGCGAACCTACCAACGATCGCGGTGTGATCACACCCACGGCTGCCGTGGCATCTTTGCCATTCAGCCCTGAACAATCCATGAATGCAATCCGATTTTTTTACTATACCATTGGCGACAAATTATGGGGTGACTATGGCTTTTATGATGCCTTTGATGTGCACGCCGGATGGTGGGCCGATTCTTATCTTGCTATTGATCAAGGCCCTATCATCGTTATGATTGAAAACCACAGGACAGGCTTACTGTGGGACCTTTTTATGAGTGCTCCCGAAGTGCAGTCAGGTCTGGATAAGCTTGGATTTACATATAACAAATCAGCCCGCAGAAAATAAAGTTGTTAGCAGCATCATCAAACGCCATGAAAAGTCATCCAAAGATAAACGGCCTAAACTGGATGTTGACACCCATGCTTTGCCTGCTGCTGGCCTGTCATACACCCGTGAAAAAGACCACTGAATCACAACTTACTCAAAAACAATCACTTTCGGATGATTCATTGATGAGTTTGGTGCAATATCAAACTTTCCAATATTTCTATAAAGGTGCTGAACCGGTTTCGGGATTGGCACCTGAACGCATCCACATGGATGGTGATTACCGCGAAAACGATGCGCATGTGATCACCACAGGCGGATCTGGTTTTGGAATGATGGCTTTCCTGGTGGCCATCGAAAGGGGTTTCATCAGCCGAGAAGAAGGTTTCAGGCATTTGCGTAAAAATGTTGACTGGCTGGCCCGTGCCGATCGTTTTCATGGGGCATGGCCTCACTGGCTTGATGGAAATACCGGAAAGGTAAAACCCTTCAGCCCCAATGACAATGGTGCCGATATTGTTGAAACTGCCTTCCTGATGCAAGGCCTTCTTACTGTAAGACAATACTTTGCAAATGGAAACACTGAGGAACAACAGCTTTCCGCCGACATTGACAAATTATGGCGGGAAGTGGAATGGTCGTGGTTCACCAAAGGCAAAAATGTATTGTACTGGCATTGGTCGCCAGACAAGGAATGGAAAATGAACGTGAAAGTGCGTGGATACAACGAATGCCTGATCACCTACATCATGGCCGCTTCATCACCCACCTTTCCGATCAGCGCCGAGGTTTATCATCAGGGATGGGCAAATAATGGAGCCATCAAAAGTGAACAGATCACTTACGGATTTCCCCTCATATTGAAACACGATGGCGCAGAAGAATATGGCGGCCCGCTCTTCTGGAGCCATTATTCATACCTGGGCCTCGACCCTCGGGGACTATCTGATGACTACGCCAACTATTGGGAACTAAATGTGAATCAAACACTTATAAATTATGAATGGTGTGTCAGAAATCCGAACAGCTTCAAGGGATACAGCGATGAATGCTGGGGACTGACGGCAAGCTACTCCCCTGATTTTTACCAGGCACACGCACCTGGAAATAAATCAGATGTCGGTGTGATTTCGCCAACAGCGGCATTGTCGGCGTTCCCCTATGCGCCAGCTCAGGCAAAAAAGGCAATGCGGTTTTTTTATGAACAACTGGGCGATCGCATCTGGGGAAAATATGGATTTTATGATGCGTTTAGCCTTGAACACAATTGGTTTCCAAATGATTACCTGGCAATTGACCAGGGACCAATCGTGAGCATGATCGAAAACCACCGCAGCGGCTTGTTGTGGAATTTGTTTATGAGTGCTCCCGAGATCAAGGTGGGCCTTAGAAAACTGAACTTTAAAAGCGAAACTATAAAGCCATGAACATAAAACCAACAACAATGCTTACTAAAGCCGTTTTGATGATGAGTTTGGTAATGAGTTGGTTGCCAATGGCCTCTCAGATCAAACCTGATCACAACATTCCTGTTGTGGGCATCGATCCCAACCTGAACGACACAGCGCTACTGGAGTTGGTTCAGCGACAAACATTCAGGTATTTCTGGCACAATGCCCATCCGGTGAGTGGGCTGGCACTCGAACGTAGCGACACCGTTTTTGCTGAACATTACTGGGACTATATTAACGAGGCATGGGGCGAACCCAATTTTAGCAAACGCACTTTTGGTCCTGACGCATGCGCCATTGGTGGTACCGGTTTTGGCATCATGGCGACAGTGGTGGCGGTTGAGCGTGGATGGATTCCGCGCACCGAAGCAGTTGAAAGACTTGTGCAAATTGCTGATTTTCTGATCAATGCAGATTGTTACCATGGCATTTATCCGCATTTCATGGATGGTAGAACAGGAAAAACAATCAAGTTCGACAGACTCGATGATGCTGCCGATATTGTGGAAACCTCCTATCTGCTCATGGGATTTCTTACTGCCCGTGCCTATTTTGACTCGGATCAGCCCATCGAAGTTTATCTCCGAAAACGCATCACCCAGATGTGGCATGCTGCCAACTGGAACTGGCACACCAACGGAGAAAATCGCCTATATTGGCACTGGAGTCCAAATAATGGATTTGATATGAATTTCCCAGTTTGGGGTTGGAACGAATGCCTGATCACCTACATCATGGCGGCCTCCTCGCCTTTTCATCCAATCCCGAAAGCGGTATATGACGGTTCATGGGTTGGTAGTCAGGGGTTTAAAAATGGGAAAAGCTATTATGGCGTCACACTTCCACTCGGAAACTACGACAAGGGCGGTCCCTTGTTTTTTGAACATTACACCTTTACGGGTATCGATCCAAGGGGATTAAAGGATAGTTTAGGGCTCGACTATTTTGAGCAGGCGAAAAATCATACGCTTATTAACAGGGCCTATTGCATCGAAAATCCCAAAAACTTTGAGGGGTACGGCGAAAATTGTTGGGGTCTAACGGCTGGCGACAGTTACAAAGGCTATGTGGCACACTGCCCTGATACAGACTTTGGTGTGATACAACCCACAGCTGCCCTATCTTCAATGCCCTACACACCAGCGTTTTCAATGCAGGCATTGAAACATTTCTATTTCGGTCTTGGCTCAAAAATATGGACTGAATACGGCTTCACCGACGGCTTTAGCCCTCACCATCAATGGTATGCAAAAAGCCATCTCGCCATCGATCAGGGTCCTATCATCATCATGATCGAGAATTACCGAAGCGGATTGCTTTGGGATATTTTCATGCAAATACCTGATATACAGAAAGGACTTAAGCGACTTGGATTTGATTCTCCTCATTTCAGGAAATGATTAAATGGATTGTCTTTCAATAAATAATGATGTGATAAAGCAGCTCAAGCCACTGTTCAAATTCTCATTTGGCTTGTTGATGGTGCTGATGGCAACATCGTTTGATGCCTGGGGACAGGTGAAAAGCATAGGTGAAGTGGTTTCGTGGAAGTCAGGCCAGACTGGTATCGATGGCGTTTCGGAGGGTGGATTTTTTAAAATCGAAGCCATCAGCGACCACATTATTCGGGTGCGGGTTTCAAGAAACGATCAATTTCCTGAATTTTCGTATGTGCTTGATAAAGAGTTTCGTCAGCAACAACCCGAATTTACTGTCACAGAACAGGGAAAATTGCTGCGTCTTCAAACATCGGCTATTGAACTGGAGCTGACCCAATCACCGGCTTTCCACATTGTCTTCCGGAATAAGCAAGGTGAGGCCATCAACGAAGATGTTGCTGGCGAAGGCTTCGGGATAAACTTTATAGGCGAAAGGCTGAATATTTATAAAAAAATACAGCCCGGTGAACGCTATATTGGTCTGGGTGAGGTGCTTGGCGACCTTGACAAAAGGGGCAGCGGATTCACTCTGAACAACACGGATACCTATCGCTACGGCGACCCCCGTTTGCCCATGTACACCAATGTCCCTTTTTACATCGGTATCCACAATGGATTGGTGTATGGCTTGTTTTTCAACAACACCTACAGCTCATTCTTCAACTTTGGCTTGTCAACACCTGATTTCATGAGCATTACAGCATCAGGTGGCGAGGCAGACTATTTCTTTATCTATGATAAAACGGTTAAAAAAATTCTTGAGCACTACACCTTGCTCACCGGCCGCATGCCCTTGCCGCCACTTTGGAGCCTGGGTTATCACCAAAGCAGATGCTCTTATTTCCCCGAAAACACAGTCCGTATGCTTGCCGATCAATTCCGTGAACGGCGAATTCCCATCGATTGCATTGTGCTTGACGCTGACTATCTCCATGAATACGAGCCATTTAGAATCAACAAACAGCGCTTTCCGGATATGAAATCGCTCAGTGCATACCTCCTTTCGAAAAACATTGAAATCACTGCCTCAGTGAATCCGGGTATCAAAATCGACAGCAGCTACGAAGCATGGCATGATGCTTTAAAAAGCAATGTGCTGCTTAAATATGCCGATGGCTCAATCTTTAAATCAGATATTGCGCCAAATACAAACAACTTCGTGGATTTCACCTTGCCCGAAGGTCGCACATGGTGGGCCGAAAAAATGAAATTTCTTCCGGATAACGGCATTCATGGCTATTGGAACGACATGAATGAACCTGCCGTTGGCGGGAGTTATTTACCTGATAATCTATACTTTAACTTTGATGGCCATCATGCCGGCGCAATGGAAGCCAAAAACCTGTATGGGATGCTGATGGCCCGCAGCAGTTTTGAGGCAGCACAACTACATCAGCCTGGCAAAAGGCCTTTCGTACTTTCGCGGTCTGGTTTTGCGGGGGTGCAACGCTATGCCGCTGTGTGGACTGGCGACAATACCGCCAATGAAGATTATCTGCTTTCAGGCACGCTTTTGAATGCCCAGATGGGATTGTCGGGAATCCCTTTTGTTGGCGATGACATTGGTGGCTATATCGGCGAAACATCCAAAGAACTATTTATGAGATGGATACAAGTTGGTGTTTTTCAGCCATTTGCAAGAAACCACAAAGAGGCTTTCAGCCATGCCAACGAACCCTGGTCCTACGGCGAGGAAGCTGAAGCCATTGCCAAATCTGCCATCAGTTTCAGATATAGGCTGCTTCCCTATCTTTATACCGCTTTTCATGAAGCCAGTAAAACCGGCATGCCCATCGTCAGAAGCCTTGCCATTGATAATCCTTTTGACGAAAAAATCTACAAAAAGCCTTACCAATATCAGTTTCAGCTTGGTGACGCATTGATGATTATACCTGTAACACCCTCAGAATCAGTCAAGAAATTGTATCTACCCGAAGGCGAATGGTATGATCTTCATACCGATGCACGCATCATGGGTCCTGTGGAAATGCAGGTGGAAACAAAGCGCTATCAAATACCCATCTACGTGAAATCGTCAGGAATGATACCGCTTCAATCGCTGGTTCAATCCACCAGGGAGCAGCCATCCGACACCTTGATGTTGCACCTCTTTTCAGGAAAAGATGAATACATATACAATTATTATGAGGATGATGGCTCAAGCCTTGATTACCAAAAAGGAAGATACTGTCAGCGGACTTTTCATTACTATCCACAAATGAATGAGCTACAAATCAGCCTGCAGAATGGCACATACCCATCTCATTTCAAATACCTTAAGCTCATCGTCCATGGCTTGAAACCTGTAAACTGGACTTTCACAGTCAACGGAAGGGAGGCCAACTCCATCGTTCAGCCCTCTCCCATCTTTGATAGATTAGCCGAACTGCAGCTGATTTACGATCCTGCTTATCTCGGGAGCCTGCGAATGAACGAATTTTATCCAGATCAGCAGATTGTTACACTTCCACTTGTAAATCAAGACATTAAAATAAAATGGACCGAAAACTAAGCCACATCATTTTTATTATTTGCCTCTTCATTGCAGGTACCATACGGTTCGATGCGCAAGCGCAACAAACAACCTACTGCAATCCCGTGAACATTGATTATGGCTATACACCAATCCCAAATTTCAGCGAGTGGGGGAAACACCGGGCAACAGCCGATCCCGTCATTGTGAACTTTCATGGTGATTTCTACCTCTTTAGCACCAATCAATGGGGTTATTGGTGGAGCAGCGACCTTATTAACTGGAACTTCATAAGCCGCAGGTTTTTGCGGCCCTGGAACGAGGGCTATGACGAGCTTTGTGCACCGGCAGTAGGTATTCTTGGTGATACCATGCTTGTTTTTGGCTCCACCTATACCAACAACTTCAGCATTTGGATGAGCACCAACCCCAAACAAGATGAATGGAAACCCCTTATTGATTCGTTTGCAATCGGCGGTTGGGACCCTGCTTTCTTTACAGATGAAAACGGTAAGTTTTACATGTACAACGGTAGCAGCAACCAATTTCCGCTGTATGGTGTTGAGCTCAACCGCAAAACACTCCAACCCCTTGCCACCCGGAAAGAAATGTATCTACTTGAACCTCATAAATATGGGTGGCAAAGGTTTGGCGAATATATGGACAATACCTTTCTCGATCCCTTTATTGAAGGAGCCTGGATGACGCAACACAATGGGCAATACTACCTGCAATATGGTGCGCCCGGTACCGAATTTAGCGGTTATGCCGATGGTGTGGTTGTAGGAAAAAGTCCGCTAGGTCCTTTCGAACCACAACCTCTGCCATTTAGTTACAAACCTGGTGGGTTTGCAAGGGGTGCCGGTCATGGTTCAACCTTTCAGGATCGGTTTGGACACTATTGGCATGTTTCGACCATAGCAATTTCTGTGAAAAATAACTTTGAACGCCGGATAGGTATCTGGCCCGCCGGATTCGACGATGATGGCGTTATGTTTTGCAACACCGTTTTTGGAGATTACCCCCATTTTCTGCCAAGCCAAAATCATGACCATTCTCAAAGCCTTTTCACAGGATGGATGTTGCTTAACTTTAATAAAACTGCCACATCTTCAAGTAGTTTAGGTGCTTATCAACCAAACAATGCCGTTGACGAAAACATTAAAACTTACTGGTCGGCCAAAAGTGGCGATAAGGGAGAATGGTTTCAGAGCGATATGGGCCAGGTGCAAACGGTGATGGCCATCCAAATCAATTTTGCAGATCAGGATGCTGCATTCCTTGGCAAAACCATTGGTCAAGCCCATCAATATCAATTGTTTGCATCAGCCGACGGCAAAAAATGGCAACTCATCGCTGATAAAAGCAACAATACCAAAGATGTTCCGCACGACTACATCCAACTTGATAAACCACTTCAAGCCAGATATATAAAAATTATCAACCACCACATGCCAAGTGGAAAATTTGCACTCAGCGGCTTACGCGTTTTTGGAAACGGAGGGGGCGAAAAACCATCAAAGGTCGAGGATTTTATCATCTTGCGTACCGAAAAAGATAAGCGTTCGGCCTGGCTGAAATGGAAACCTGTTGACAATGCCTATGCCTACAACATTTTTGTTGGAACGGCACCAGATAAACTTTACAATTGTATCATGGTGCACAACTCCAATGAGTACTGGTTGAAAACACTCGACAAAGACATCCCCTTTTATTTTACGATCGAGGCCATCAACGAGAATGGCGTGAGCGAGCGAACACCCATTCAAAAAATAGATTAGCATGCAAAAATTAATGGCTTTGTTTGCATTAAGGCTTGTATTCACATTCAACACTTTGATTGTGAGTGCACAAGGTTCCGGTTGGCCGTTCGAAAGCGACATCCGATCCTTTGTGCTTTCCGATAGTCTTATGCCCCCTGATTCAAACACAACCATCTTTACGGGAAGCTCATCCATTAATATGTGGGAGAATCTGCATCTCTATTTTCCCAAATTACAGGTGCTTCAACGCGGATTTGGCGGCTCAACACTTACCGACCTGAACCACTATGCCAAAGATTTTTTAACCAACCACCATTGGAAACAAATAGTGATTTATTCGGGTGAAAACGACCTTGCTTTCGACACAACACTCTCTGATTCAGCTCTTTTAGATCGATACAAGACCCTTTACCAACAAATCAGAGCGTATGATCCCGAGGTACGCATCATTTATATTTCACTTAAGCCAAGCATCAGCCGTTGGCACCTTTCCAATCGCTTTATCGCTGCCAATCAAATCATCAAGGAGTTTATCACGTCCTGCCACAACAGCTTCTTTGTGGATATCTGGCCGTTGCTTCTTAACGAACAACAACAACCCGATGCATCACTCTTTCTACCGGATGGCCTCCACCTGAATACCAGGGGATACCTTCGGTGGAAACAGGAACTAGATAAATACATGATTCAATAAACATTTAAACAATGAACAAACTCAAATTCATTTTCATCTTATTCATTGCTTATCAATTTCTTACATTTTGTCAACCTGTCACAAAAAACGATGGCGACAATAAAATGAAAGCCTTTGTGGATGAGCTTATGCAACAAATGACCATCGAAGAAAAGATTGGCCAGCTCAATCTTCCAGGCTCAGGCGACATCGTGACAGGTCAAACCTCGAGTTCAGATATCGGCCAGAAGATTAAAGAAGGAAAGGTTGGTGGTTTGCTTAATATCAAATCTGTTGAGAAAATACGTGATGTTCAGCGTGTTGCAGTCGAAGAAAGTCGTCTTAAAATACCCTTGATCTTTGGCATGGACGTGATCCACGGCTACCAAACCACCTTCCCCATTCCATTGGCAATGGCTGCCAGCTTCGATCCGGAGCTGGTGCAAAAAATGGCACGCATCGCTGCCACTGAGGCCAGTGCTGATGGCATCTGCTGGACCTATTCGCCCATGGTGGATATTTCGCGCGATCCCCGCTGGGGTCGTATTGCAGAAAGTGCAGGCGAAGATGCCTACCTTGGCGCTCAAATGGCTGCAGCCTACGTGAAAGGATATCAGGGCGAAGACCTCGCTGCCAACAACACCGTTATGTCATGTGTGAAACATTTTGCACTTTATGGTGCCTCTGAGGCAGGACGCGACTATAACACTGTGGATATGAGCCGTGTAAGAATGTATAATGAATATTTTCCACCTTACAAAGCCGCCGTCGATGCCGGTGTTGGAAGTGTGATGACCTCCTTCAACGAAGTGGACGGCATTCCAGCATCAGGAAACAAATGGCTGCTCACCGAAGTGCTTCGAAACCAATGGGGATTCGACGGTTTTGTGGTAACAGACTATACCGCAATCAACGAAATGATCGATCATGGCATGGGCAACCTGCACCAAGTGTCGGCCCGGGCACTTGTTGCCGGAACCGATATGGACATGGTTGGCGAAGGATTTTTAACCACTTTGAAAAAATCGATGGACGAGGGCTTGATTACTGAATCCGACATCAACAAAGCCTGCCGGCGCATACTCGAAGCAAAATACAAACTGGGTTTATTTGAAGACCCTTATCGGTATTGCGATGTGGAAAGAGCTAAAAATGAAATATTTACACCGGAAAACAACAAGACTGCCAGGGAAGCTGCCACACAAACTTTCGTTTTACTTAAAAACAACGATCAGCTGCTGCCCCTCGAAATGAAAGGCAAAATCGCCCTGATTGGTCCTTTGGCAAATAGCATCCAAAATATGCCCGGCATGTGGAGCGTGGCTGCCGACTATCAACAATCAGTCACAGTGTTGGATGGATTTAAAGCAGCCGCTGAAGGAAAAGCAGAAATTTTATACGCCAAAGGGAGTAACATAGTGGACGATCCAAAACTTGATTGGTGGACCGCATCTTATGGAATTTCATCGATCGACAAGGACAAATCACCCGAACAGTTGATCAATGAGGCTGTTGCAACAGCAAAACAGGCCGATGTGGTGGTGGCAGCCATGGGCGAATCTGCCGAAATGTCGGGAGAAAGTGCCAGCATGTCGAACATCAGCTTACCCCTCAATCAGCGAAAATTGCTTGAAGCATTGCTGAAAACCGGTAAACCTGTCGTGCTGGTGCTCTTTGCAGGCCGACCATTGGTGCTTGAATGGGAAAACGAAAACCTGCCCGCCATTCTCAACGTCTGGTTTGCCGGAACGCAAACAGGCAACGCCATTGCCGACGTGGTTTTCGGAAAAGTGAGTCCTTCGGGTAAACTTCCAGCTACATTTCCCAGAAATGTAGGTCAGGTTCCCATTTATTACAACCATAAAAACACCGGAAGACCACTCGCTGAAGGAAAATGGTTTGAAAAATACAGGTCGAACTACCTCGACGTTCCCAACGAACCCCTCTACCCTTTCGGATATGGATTAAGCTATGGTTCATTCACTTACAGCAACCTCACGCTTGACAAAACAAGTCTCAAAGGCACAGAAACCCTGAATGTGAGCCTGACCTTGGCCAACAATGGCAAACACGATGCAAGCGAGGTTGTTCAGTTGTATATCCGTGATCTGGTAGGAAGCATCACCCGACCCGTGGCCGAACTAAAAGGCTTTCAAAAAGTTTATTTAAAAGCTGGCGAAATGAAACAGCTAAACTTCGAAGTGCGTGTTGAAGACCTTAAGTTTTATAACAGCAACCTTGTTTTCGATTGGGAACCAGGTGAGTTTGATATCATGGTCGGAGGTAATTCACGCGATCTTTTAAAGCAGCGCGTCAACTGGCAAAAGTAAAAAATTAAAAAATAAATAAAAAGCAAGCAATTGAAAATGAGTCAATTGCTTGCTTTTTTTCTTTTAAAGCCAAACATCCATCTGGTTCACACCTTCCTTGCAATGGTTCAGCAGGTAAGACTCAGCCAAAACAGCCCCTCCACTCCGGTATGGATTATGTTCCAGGTCGAAATTCAATGTCAGTCCATTGAGTGCAAGCTTCTTTGGGGTATAGTTTCCATTTTCAATGTGGTATCGAAACTCAAAGCTTTTTCCAAACAAATCCATCCGAGCGATCAAACCGCTCATTTCGAATGTCATCACCGGATCAATGATCAGTTTTCCATAAGTTCGACGAATTCCCAGAAGTTTTTGAACAACCAATCCGATGTAAATCCCAGGACCACTGGAATATACACGCCATCCACCCCTCAGCGTCATCTTGCCCTCAATCACCTCATTGTATTTTTCATCGGCTTCGTAGCGACTCTTAAACGCCACATCCGAGCTGCTGTAATAACAATTGGATTGTCTGATGTCGGCCATCGGCACCACATTGGCATATGCCACTGGATTTGCTTGCCTGAGTGCTTTAACAAAAGCAGCTGCATTACCCGTAACAGCCTGTGATTCAGCATATCTAATGTGTTCGTGCACATACATCAATCCTATCTCCCTGCCAAAGAAGGTACTGCTCTCCGCACGTTGAAATAACTCCTGAATCCCTCCCTTGTACACCAAAGGACGGTCCATTAAGCGCGCACCATCAGGTCCCTTCAATTGATTTTCAATTACTTGCTGATGATACTTTGCTTGCTCAGCCGTGAAAATTCCACTCAATACTCCCCGATCCATCGGCAGCAGACTGTATTTGATACCCGTCATCTGATCATCTGGATGGAGGAGTACCCGCACCGAACCATCTGGTTCAGACAGTCCGTAACCGGCAACCTGTTGATCTTTAACAAGATAGTTATTGAAATCATTTCTGATTTTTTCAGTTAGCTTATCAAGACGGTTCGCTTCAGACAATTGACCCATCTTCTGATAAACATCCGATAACTGCCTGAATGCCTGATAATTCATCTGAACTGTCCAACTTGAAATCAAGCGTGCCGCCAATTCCTGATTCACCGGTTGCAAAGAATCGTTCCAATCGCCTCCACCAAAAGGCACAAGCGCTGTTCCTTTAATGAACGAAGTTTCGATCATCCGCACCAGACGACCCACATGCTCTTCGAGTGATGTAACCTCTTTTGATTCAATATTTTCAGAAAAATATGGCAGTTGTTCATGCATCACATCCAAATCACCAGTCACCTGCACATACTGCGCCAGGGCCATGATTACCCAGTAGAAAATGTCGCCATGCGCCTCGTGCGCCCTGATGTGCTGATAGCTGTCGAACATCCACCACTGCGGCCAGCCTCCATCCGCATGCTGATTGCTGAAAATAGTCAGAAGCAAATGCCTGGCTTCTTCGTATTTGCCCATACTCAAAAGCAGATCAAACGGACCTTGCGCAACATCACGCGTTCCCCATGCCGCCCCGCCAAACTGTTCCAATCCATGTGGCGTTAAGAAATGTGTGAGTGCATTGACGCCAAACCAGGGAAGAATTTCCACAATCGCTTGTATATCATCATGATGGCTGGTGATTGACAAGCCATTCAAAAGTGCTTCAATGGCAGCATTTGCTTGTTTAACCCCTTCCTCAAAACACGTTTCTGTTTGGCTGTGATCAAATATTGAAAGCTGTTCTTTCAATTCACCCACGATGCTCATCACAACATGATCAGCAGGTTCGGTCAAAATGCCAAAGAGGTGTTCACCCTGTTCAATGTTTCCAGCCAACAAAGTCGAGTCCACTACATTGAAATGCTGATTTTTATGTATCACCATCCGGTATTTTCCCAAGGGAAATTTATCAGCAGTCATGCTGTTGGGCCGGGGGGTAAATTCAAACTGATGGTCATCCTGGGTTGGTGACCATTTCCATCCGTTCAACGGATCGATACCATGTGTGATCAATAGCCTCACAGCTTTGCCTTTCAAAAACCTGACTTCAGTCACCACTTCAGGGCGCTTTTTCGAGGTCCAGGTTCTTACCTCGATGAGGTAATCGCTATCCTTGTATATCCACCGGCAATGGTTAAGTCCCATTTCAAATGCCGAAGGAACAGCCAGTTGTATAAATGTTCCATCTTTTTCCAGAAAGATACGCTGGCCTGATTCCGGATTTTGATTGAATTGGCTGGTGCAAACTGACAGCAACACATTGAAGTTGGTATTGGCTTGTGTCAGGTGCGAGTTAAACACTCCAAATGCGTAACATGTTGTGGATAAGATGCTTTCATCCGCTTTCAGTCCAGCCCTGGCTTGCATGATATGTCCGTGCGGGCGGTCGGCCAGGAGTTCTTTCTTTCGGAGCACCACATGCCGATTGTGTCCATAAAAAAATGAAATCGGTTCCTGTTGGTAAAATTCAGTGTGCCGACGCTCTGCCGAAAAAATGTTGTTCAATTCGTCAATCGCTAAATCATGCGATTGAAAAACTTCATTGCGAAAGACAGACTGGGAAGGTGTGTACCATATTGCTGGTTTTGAGGCATTTTCACCGTCATTGAATGAGGCAATCAGTGCATCAGTGCGTAATAAATCATCCGCCGTTGTGGCGTTGGGGTGATCGTCCATTAAGTAGAGATAAAAACTATTGGTTGTTTTATCACCCGGAGCGAGCCTGACAGGAGCTGACTGCAAAGCAACCACTGAAGATTCTCCAGCATACTCACCTTCCAGAATTCTCATTGACAATGCTTTAGCTTTTCGGTCGTTGCGATAGTTGAGACCATAAAACTGGATACCATCGGTGCTGCCCGCAACTGCTTGCTTCTCAGCAAAAAGCATCATCCAGGGATGACCTGTTGCCTCTTTCATGTTCTGCCTGCAAATCAGCACTTTGCCATGACCCGCATCATCGAGCAATCTGCGTTCGAGGTATTGGCTCACATAGTATTCATTCACCAAACCATCATGAATCGTTTTGAGTCCAACATCCTGCCTGAAGAGCAAATCAACTATCACTTCCTGGCTGGTTTTATTGTCCAAATCCAGTTTCCAACGTATAACTGATTGTTTATCTGATATTTCTATTCGCAGGGTGTAGGCAATTCCTTCCCATTCTCCTGTTGAGAAATAGGTATTGTCCTCAAAACCAAACCGACCCTGGCTTTTCGCTCCGGTGAGCGGGATCGAAGAAATGTCAGCATCGTGTTTTCTCAGATAGAGCTGTGAGCCGGCATCTCCATGCAGCGTTTCTGGTTTCAGACTAAGCCTTATCTGCTCATTTTCAATTTTTTGAATCCTTCCATCCGGAAGAAAACCGACTTGAAGTCCTGTTTCACTCTTCAAAATTTGGTGTGCTGTTTGCATGACCTATTCTTTTGGGTTTAAAAACAATTTCATACTCAATACTTGCTGATGAGGGTGTGCGTAATGAATCACTTTTCGGTCGTGATGAACAATTAAATCCGCTTGCACATTCAGGACTGTTGCTTGAAACAAACGGTGGATACCATTTCCTTCAAATACAATTTCACCCGTCAAATCGCGGTCACCCATCAATTTTAATTCTATATAGCCTTGATGATGTGACACTTCTATCAAATCGCTCGTTGTATGCAGGATGCTCAAATCGGCTTCAAGTGGCATCGAGAGCGGAGTTAAGATGCCATACATCCCCGGCCAGTTCATCTCCCCTCCCAGAAATGGCATTTGTATAGATGCTCCGGATTGCGGATGGGTATAATTAAGGGATGCCTTGAAATCTTCGTTGTAATAATTTCCGGCAAAGAGCAGGCCTTGCCCATCCGGTGTAAAACGTTCGCGCACAATCACATGGTAGTCCGACGAATAAGATTTACGCTGGTGTGCAGTTGATTGGTTAAGAAGGGCTTGATAAGCCGGCAGGTGGCCTTCGGTGTCGAAGCCCATCCAGGCACCCAGAAAGATAAAACTGCCCTTTCCCAATTCTTTTTGAACGCCGCAAGCGCTTCCCGGAATGGTTCGGGCAATCACTTTTGCGCCCCCTGGAGAGGTTTCCTCCAATACAATCTGCGGGTTGGCACATTTAATGTCCTTTAAATCATAAACATCAATCAACGCTGAGTCGGTGCTTTCTGTTTTGAGCTGAGTAATTCCAAATGCATCGCGCAAAATGGTGCATGCTTGCTGATTGAGTTGCCTGTCGGGCAGGTGTGGAAAAACAACCAATTGTCCGCCATTGTGTACATAATCTACCAGCCTCTGCTGCTCCGGTGCATCCATCTCATCAGTGGAGAAAACCCATAATTGCTTGTATTTCTGCAATGTATCCACCGTATCGTGGCGCAAATCCGCCATATCATAATCCACATTCAACACCTGCAATGCTTTGAGCAATCCATCAAAATATGCAGGCCTCCTAATCGCTGAAGGATTGAAAATCAATTCATTGGCCTGACTAACAGGCCTTTCCAATTCCGAAGCATAGTAAGGTGCATAAAACAAAACGCCTATATCTGCCTTACGAACGGCACCAACAATTTGCTTTTCAGCCGTCTTCACAAGGCCACTGATTCGTTGAACAAGCTCAAAGGCCTGGGTTCTTTTTCCATCGGGGGTTAATGGGTTGAACCAGTAGAAGGTGTCACCGGAATAACCTTTTCGTGGCGGATTTTTACCCTGAGAGAACATATAAAAATTCCACCCTTTAAGGCCATTTGCAACGCTGGCTTTATAAAATAAGGCCATTTCTCTGGGGTTTGTTTCAACATGAAACTCGCGCGAACCGCATTGAAACTCAGCAGCAAACAAGGGTCTCTCGCTGCCTTGCATGGCCGAAGTTATATCGTTGATGATACGGTCGTCGTGCAGGTTGCGATACGACTGGAACTCAGGTATGTGGTCAACACCAAACAAAATGTCACTTTTATCACGAAACAAATCTTCATACATGGTGATGTTTACCGGAAATTCATAACCATTACCATAAATCCAGCCCGGCAAATTGTGATACAAAGGCACCATCACGCCTCTTTCGCGCATCATGCGAGCGAGCATCCGCAAATAATCCCCATAATAAACCCGCCAAAAGGCATGCCAATCATGATCCTGTGCACGGTCTTCCCTCGATGCATAGGGCATGCGACCATCCGGAGGAAGTTCTACTGATTGAAAATCTGCATATTGCGTATGCCATACCTCGTTCAGGAGTTCAATCGACTTGTATTTTTTCTGAAGGAAATCAGCAAATCGATTTTGAACTCCATTGCCGTAATCAGCCTGATGTGCGAGCCATGAAAAAACACCTATTTCATTGCAAACCTGCAACATAGCAACAGGACCTCCATGATGCGTTTGTTGTGCTGCCAATAATGGAATAACCTGATCATACCAGCGCGTTACTTTCTCCAGATAAATGTCGTGAAAGAGGTTCACCCCATCACTTGCAACCTGACTCCCGTCGCGTGTACGCATTTTCACCTGCTCTGCATGTTTTTCCACAAACCAATCTGGTAAACCGGCGCCGCGAAATTCTGCCAAAATAAACGGACCAGGCTTTAGAATGCATTGTAAACCATGATCATAGCACTTCTGTATCCAGCCTTCCAGATCCCTTTCGGGACAAGAATGCCCATTAAAATCAAAATGACCCTCTTCTGATTCATGCCAGGCCCATGGAATGTAGGAGCTTACAGTTGTCAAGCCGGCATCCCTGGCAGCAGCCAGATGAACATCCCACAACGACCGCTTTATCCTAAAATAATGTATCTCGCCTGATTGAAGAAAAACTGGTTTGCCATTGGAATAAAATTTTCCTTTTTCAATTGTAAGTGTCATATCTTAAATACTTTAGAATTTATTCAACCTTCATTTGTTCAGCCTCCTGCATCGCATTCCGTTGCGCGATGAGTGCTTTGATCTCGTAACTTCTTTTCTCGGTTAATGAATATCTGATTGCAAAAATCACAGAAAAGATGCTCAATAAAATGGGAAGTCCTATTTCCACCACACGCATCATCCACAAGGTATATGGCCCCTGAACAGTTAGCTTAAAGATGTCCTTTTCCATCTCAGATAGCTGTGAATCAATTATTTGTAGTGATTCACTTCCCGTCATTCCAGCCAACATTTGTTGCATGTGCTGCAATGCAACGATCAAGCTTTCGTAATGCTCTTTATTTTTTGTGGCCTTTTCAACTTGCATTTGCAGATGCCCCTTCAGCTCGGCTGCGTTAATGGTGCATTTGTGCAGTTTCGAACGCAAAGCATACGAAACTGCCATGTTAAACAGCGAATCTTGTTGCTCAGCATTTAATGCAGAGCCACTTTTCAACTGTGATTCGAGCAATCCAAGCCCAATGAGCTCGGTGCTAAGCTTGTTGCTTGTTTCATCCAATAGCTTTTTACGCTCTGGGTGGGTTGTGAAGCTCCCATCTGCATGGTCAAATTTTTTCTGACGCTCCTTATCAATGTACAGCTGATAGCTGGTCAGCTCGTTGCGTGTTTCAGCAGTCCGGCTTTGTGCCATAGTAAAATAATCGGCTGTACTTAATGTAGATTTATCTGAACTCCAAGATTTTACAGCGCTATGCAATTCTTTGATACTGCCTTGCAAACTATCAACCTTTGTCACCTGTACCTCGTCGAAAGCGGTGTAAACGATCAAAACGCCGGCCACAAAACTGGCAAGCGCCGTCCCCATTTTGATGAACCACCAAAACACAGAATAGTAACTTCCTTCGGAACGCTTGCCCGTGTGCAGCTCGTCTTCATCGCAGATATCGCCTACCATAGAGGAACCCAGGGTGAAAAAGAACAACATTCCTGCCGACAGCAATACTGTTGGAATAATAATAAGATACGGGTAATCAGGATTATAGCAAAATATTTTTGAAACTTGCGCCAAAATCATCAACACGATGGCCAGAATGAGCGTATTGCGCTTCCCCAGTTTTGGACTTACCCAGTTAAGTGGGAACACAGCCAGCAAACCGGTTACAGCCCAAACCGTTCCGTTAATGCCCAGCAGCGTCGCACCGGCAACCTTATCACCACCAAAAATGTAGAAAATAGGTATGTACGATCCAAGCAAGCTAACAAAATTAAAGCCCATAGCCAGCGTAAAGATGGTGAGCGTGAGCATGATAAAGTTTCGGTTGCTTGCCGTGCGCTTCATATCCTGCCAAAAGGGTGATTTCTGTTGCTTCTCAACTTTTTTAAATCCTGGTTCTTTCAGTTTGAATGTCCACCAAAATGAAAGGGGTATCAAAACTGCCGCAATCATCAACGAAACATAGCGCATCCCATCAGCCTCGTTTCCGCCGGTGCCTTTAAACAAATCCATGTTTGCGAGGGCAAACAACCAGGGTGTGCTCATGGCAAACAGGTTTCC
>CAZBMR010000016.1:0-17041 GCA_964492695.1 uncultured Lentimicrobiaceae bacterium | reverse complement strand
CCAATCACCGGATCGGACAAAGCGTCCCACAAGCGCGGTATAATGAGTATCAACCCCAGCCAAAACGCACTGAGGCCCAGACTGATATTACCCATCAACCCAACCAGGATTCCGGCCACGTTGAATAAGGCAATGGGAATAATTCCACCAGCACCATAGGCTGCCAGTTGTCCAAAACTGATTTTCCTTCCATTTTCGGCTTTTTCAACCGTCTTTTGATCTGTTGTTGTCATGTGATTGGTATTAATAACTGATCCTGATGTCGGCAGGTAGCGTGCTGACTTCGATTACCTTAGATGTAAATTGTTTCGATTCTTTACCATTAATAGTCACCTTTTCAGGCAGCCTGGACCGATTAAAATTTCTGATGCGGATGCCATTGGCCGGCAAATCCAAATCGCCACACAGCCTGATGACATAGGTGTCACCCTTACGTTGTATGTCATAGGATAATTCACCATAGTATGTTGGCAAGTTTTTCACTGACATGCCATCAGGTGCATCAATCCAGTCCTGATAGAGGGCCGCACCTACCACCAGTGTGCTATCGTACTCATTTTCATACACAAACATGCTTCTGAACGCATTGATAAAGTCGCTGCCTACCCAGGTGTGCGGCATATCGCCAATATAGCGGGGCGTTCGTTCATCCTTCCAAACAACTTCAGCCCAGTGATTCCACCCATTCGGCCGCTGATCATTCAGGAAATAATCAATGAGTTCATGTGCCCGATCAGGCTGATCCAGAAAAATAAACGATCCTATCAGTCTATTTTCATAGGGCGTGTAGTTAACCCAGTCGATAAGTCCATCCCTTCTGTTGGTAAAGAATGTATAATATTTTTCAAAGGTGTTGTAAACCTGTGGTTTAGGCAGGTTATTCAGTTCGTTACATGGTGTGAGCGCAACAGTGGTTGATGTGGCATCAAAATCGCCCAATTCCACACAACCCGGTATGTAATCAATCTGCCGCTGCTTCATGGCAAGGTTGATCGAACTGTAGAGATTTGTGGTGAACGCATCCCTCAAACCTTCAACATATTTCTGCTTCACCGACTCGCCAAGAATATGCTGAATATCAGCAGCATCCTTCAACCCTTTGATGGTAAAAAAGTTGTCCCAATAGGAATGCATGGGCTTGGCTGAATAGCCCTCATGACTGATCGATTCTGGCACAAGTCCGTAATAGGCCCTTACACTGTCGCTTCCATTTTTGAAATGATCCGTAGAACGTTCATTTACAAGGGTTTCAATGTACTCTACGGCTTTCAATACGGCAGGGTTATATTCTCTAAGGAAAGCGGTGTCATGGGTAAAATTGAAATACTCCCTCAGCAGGTAGATAAACTGTCCATGACTGTCGTTCTCTGGCACCGGGTCTGGTCCCCTGAAATCAACCACACACGGCACCTTGCCATTTTCATATTGATGGGCTGCATACCAGCGGATGAAATCTTTCACCTCCGTTGCAATACCTGATTTAAGTAAAGCCGATGAGGTGAGCGCTCCATCACGAATCCAGCTGCGTTCGTAAGACCTTGATCCTGGCTGGATGCCGGTTTTGTCTCTGTTAATCAAGATGTAAGCCAGGTTTGAACGGTAGGTATCAACAAGCCGGTCAGCCGATGGAGGCAATTTGAACTGGACATGCCCTGTTTTTGATTGCCAAAAAGCACGCTGCGCTTCCAATGCGGCCTCATCAAACAGATTGCTTTGGGCGGAATCACTATGAAATGGCACTACAATAACCAATTTTTCGGTTGCAGCCGGTTGAAGTTGAATGTGATAGCCCATGACTGCACTAGCAAGTCCTTGTTTATCAGTTACTTCGTTCTGCATCCGTGTTGATTTACCCTCGATCCAATCAACCGGCCCCTGCTGATCGAATGAAATGGCCGTAAATTGATCAATAGCGCGCTGACTGTACACCTTTTTCGAGTCAACCGAAAGGCTTGTTGGTGTTTCCTTGCGGATATGATCAATCTTTCCGACACCACCTGCCAGGTTCAAAAACTGATAATATGGATTCACTTGGAAAGGCCTGATGAGTAGGAATAATTCCAGGTCTATTGCCCTATCTGTTTTATTTTCAATCTCATACAAAATATTGAGCTGGGAATTTTGGTTGGCTTCACCGCTTGTTATCAATGAGGTCGAAAACTTTAGATCATCCAACAACCAATCAACGGTAGGCACAAAATCCAGTTGGTTCGTCCCGCTTGCATCCTCGCCCAACCGCTGCTCTGTCTTTACATTTGCCCAGTGAAACAGTTTGCCTCCAACGCGCAGCATGGGTTCGACAGAAAAACTTGCCTTGTCAACTTCCACCATCCCATCTTCACTCAACATGGCTTCCTTCACATCATTGTTAACCCCACTAATGGTCCAATAAGAAGCTTGCTCCAAAAAATACCTCGGGTAGGTCCCGGTAGGAGATTGTGTTGCAACTGAAATTAAAAAGTCGTTCATCGTGAGTGTTTGCTTCACAGTCAGAAAATCAATTTCCTTGATACCAATCCATCCTGCATCATCTGCAGGGTTGGTTAGTAGCAAACGCAGATAGCGCGCTTCAGCCTCTGCAAGCCTTATCCAACTAACCATATTGCTTTGATCCTGAACCTGATAGACCTTCTCCCATAGCTTTCCATCATCCGAAAGCAACACCTGATAATCTTGTGCCTGCATGCCCTCTTGCCAATGGATTTGTAGCCCACCAAAAGAACGACGGGTTTTGAAATCGATCAACAATTCTGATTGACCCTGATTTCCCGATTGCCACCAGCTTTGGGCCCGCTTGTCAAACAAATGATGAACCGGGTGGCTGGCCGCTTCTGAATCTGCTTTGAAGATGGGATCGGGGTATGTTTCTGGCTCAGGATCAAGCGCTTCAAAACGCAGATCATCAATCCAAACACTTCCCTTTCCACCAACATAAGATGCCACTGTAAACTCAATCCTGTCAACACGCCGCAACTGCTGGTCGGCGATAGGTCCCCAGGCGAAACTGATGTGCCTCTTTTTAATACGGATTTTCTTCCATTCTTCCGGAAATGTATAATTGCGGTTACTCACCCACCAAACATTGTTGCCTGAACTATCTATCAGCTTGATTTCGAAATTATTGGCAGGTGAACTCGCTTTGAGCATAAAGGTGAATTCATAGTTTTCTGGTATGTCAATGGCAAACCACTTTTGAATTCCTCCATAACCGGTTCCCTTGGTGAAGTCGTAGTCAAACCGAATCGCCTGTCCCTCGACACCCTGATCGAGCGACATGGCTGTGCTAACCCCATCCGATTTAATAAAATCCCACCCATTTGTCGATTCAAACTGATCGAGCTGCACACTCTGCGATTTTAACCCACATGCAATTGGGAGAAAAATTGCAAGCAGTAAGTACCTTGTTTTCATATTCGATTGTTTTAAGGCATATGTTTATTGGATTCTTCTAAAACCAAGCCGTTGCAAACCTGTCTGTATCACAGGATCTTTCATCACGTGCTTCCAGATTAATCCGGATCTGAAATTTTCGATCATCATCAACAGGGGGCCCTGATCGATGCCCACATAATCATTGTCAACCCAGGCTGCAGTGGGATTGAATGCATCAAAAAAGCCGTATTTTCCCCAAAGTTGTCCTTGGTTCATTTCCAGAAAGTTACGAAGTGTAGGAATGACCACCTCGGGTGCAAAAGGCAAAGACGAGCCAGCCCCATAGGGCGCAATTGTGCCATCATCAAAATAATTGTGCTTTGGCCCGCTGCTTCCGCGACCGGCATAAGATAAAAACTTTTTATCCCCGAAATTATACTGATCTCCAGGACCGTCGCTGGCTGTAACACCCCAGCTCCATGCATTATAACCTTTCCATCCATAGGGATTTTCGATGGCATATTGTTGCTGCACAAGGGTGGCCCGCCTTGAATTCTCGAAATAATCAATTCCCTTCTCCCGCATGTATTCATCAGCAATTCCCCTGAAATCAATGAAAGCTTGCGAAAACTGATGTCCAAACAAGGGAGGAAAGGCCACATGCGACAATCCCTCGTAGGGTGTCTCCCACTGATAGCTTTTCAGCCAGTGGGCATAGCTTCGCTCGGCATTTTGCATACCCGAGCCGGCAGCCAAAATATATAAAAACAATCCTTCGTTGTAACCCGCCCAGCCATAATCATGCAATCCCTTCTCTGGTGTCCATCCCATCGATAAGGTATGGGCGAATCGTCCTTCCGGCCCGTGTTCAAAAAATTCCCATTCCATCCTGCTCAGCAGGAAATGAGCTAACTCCCTGATTTCTTGTTCCAAAGGACTATCGCCATCATAATAATTCCGGGCAAAAATCACACCCATCAACAAAAGGCCGGTATCAATCGATGAAAGTTCTGATTTCCACTCACGGGTGCCTGATTCCATTTTCAAAAAATGATAATAAAATCCTTTGTAGCCCGTGGCATTCGTATCAGCACTTTGCACAGAATTGGCGAAAAATTTTAAAATATTGAATGTGATGCGCGCTGCTTCCTCACGTGTAATATATTGACGCTCTGCACCTATAGCAAAACATGCCAATCCAAAACCGGTTGATGCAATGCTGGCCGGTGCCCACGAGGCCGCCCTGTCCTTCACAATACCTTTTTCGGGCTGATGCTCATGCAAAAAAAATTGAAAGGTTTTACTTTGAATGCTGTCCAACATCTCATTATCATGGCCTGACAAAGGGTAATTTATCTGACCCTGATAACTAAATGTATCATGCTGTCCAACAGACAATTGATGGATTATTAGCACCATCAGGATTCCAGGAAAAAACGCTTTTTTCATAAATGATTTATTTTAAAGTCCAACTTGCTAAGTATAATGTAAAAAAAATCAGGAATAATACAACAGCATTCAGGCTGGCAGGCGTTTTCCGCACCTCACCTGACTCTCGTGAACAAATTTAACACAATTTTCTAATAAACGGATGTTTGATGCTTGCTTTTATGGTATATTTTTTATCAATTTTGTTTATTATATTTAACTGTTTTTCAGTCAATTATTAATTTGAATGAATTTATTGCATCATTCCTGCATATTTGGGTCCCTTTTAAGACAATTATTAAATAATATTAATATTATTGCTCGCTGAATTGCGCATCACACTATTCGAACAAAAGTGTGTTTTATTACCTTTTAAAACATTGTATATGAGTATTCTACACTTACCAATCAACGACAGAATCAGCTCGCGTGGTCAACTGTTGGTAGTTTTTCTCTTGCTGACTTCTGTCATGATTACGAATCAGCTACAAGCACAATCGCCCGCTTCAGCATCGCGAATCGATAGCATTTTACAGATAATGACTCTGGAAGAAAAGGCAGGCCAACTGAGCATTTTTACTAATGACTGGAATGCTGACGGCACTTTTATTTTAGATCAATATGCACAAAAAATTAAGGAAGGTAAGGCAGGAGGCATTTTCAATGCACATGGCGCTTCCTATACCCGCCGGCTTCAGCAGCTTTCAGTTGATTCCTCGCGCCTGGGTATTCCTCTGCTGTTTGCTTTTGATGTAATCCACGGCCATCATACCATTTTTCCCATCCCGCTGGCCGAAGCAGCAAGCTGGGATTTGAAAGCCATTGAGCACTCGGCCGAGGTTGCCGCCATTGAGTCTGCTGCCACTGGTTTGCATTGGATTTTTGCTCCCATGTGCGATATTAGCCGCGACCCCCGCTGGGGGCGTGTGATGGAAGGCGCCGGTGAGGATGTCTTCCTGGCATCTGCTGTTGCTGCAGCACGCGTTCGTGGTTTTCAGGGCGACGGGCGTTTCTCAAAGCCCGACCGGGTGGCTGCCTGCGTGAAACATTTTGCAGCTTATGGTGCACCACAGGCTGGCAGAGAATATCACACGGTAGATATGTCAGAGCGCTCACTCAGAGAAGTTTACCTGCCTCCATATAAAGCTGCAATTGATGCTGGTGCACTCAGCGTTATGTCAGCATTCAACGAACTTAACGGTGTGCCGGCAACGGCCAATCCCTTCCTGCTCAAACACCTGCTGCGTCATGAATGGAACTTTGAAGGTGTGGTTGTTTCCGACTATACCTCCGTTATGGAACTTATTCACCACGGCATAGCCGGCGACACAACTACCGCTGCCCTGGCAGCTTTTGACGGTGGCACTGAGATAGATATGCAAGCCGATTTCTACAACGAGGCTTTGCCTGACCTGGTGAAAAAGGGTCTGATTGGCATGGCAGCAGTAGATACTGCTGTCCGAAGGGTGCTTAGTCTGAAAGCGCAGCTGGGTTTGTTCGACAATCCATACAGGTTTTGCTCTGAAGAATCAGAAAAGAAGAGCATACTTCACCCTGATTTTTTGGAAGCCAGCAAGCAGATGGCTCTGAAATCCATGGTCTTACTAAAAAACGAAAGTGTTCTTCCCCTGAGCAGCTCCTTTCAGAAAATCGCCCTCATTGGTCCGCTTGCCAAAAGCAGGCAAGATATGTTAGGTGGTTGGTCTGCCGCTGGGGATGGGGCGCAGGCAGAAAGCTTATATGATGGATTATCAATCTATTACAAAGATGATCAATTGATGTATGCACGAGGTTGTGAGATTAGCGGCAATGACACTTCAGGATTCAGGCAGGCCGTACAAATGGCTTCCTTGTCTGATGTTGTGATTATGGCCCTGGGCGAGGCAGCATGGATGACAGGTGAAGCCACAAGCCGAAGCTCAATCGATCTGCCCGGTGTGCAAAATGAATTGTTTAATCGTTTAGTTGCCACAGGTAAACCAATTGTGGTTGTCTTATTCAACGGTCGTCCGCTCACCATCACAAATGTCAATAACAAAGCCCACAGCATTCTGGAGGCCTGGTTTCCAGGATCAAAAGCTGGGTCGGCCATTGCTGAAATACTTATTGGTAAGTCCAATCCGTCCGGAAAATTACCCATCACTTTTCCCAAATCAGTTGGACAAATACCCATTCACTATGATATGAAACGAACAGGCCGTCCCTGGGATGGATACACCAACACAACTTCCCGCTATACGGATATCGACAACGAACCCCTCTACCCTTTCGGTTATGGATTGAGCTACAGCACCTTTGAATACAGCGACATTAGGCTTAGCAAACCGGGGTTCGGTAAAGCTGACTCAATCACCGCATCAATAACTGTGAAAAACACAGGAAAAGTCGCGGGCGAAGAAATTGTTCAGCTTTACATTCATGATCAGGTGGCCTCCGTAACGCGGCCTGTGAAAGAACTGAAAGGCTTTCAAAAAATTGACCTCAAACCTGGCGAATCAAAAGTGGTGACCTTCCTGATCGAAGAAGAAACAATCCAATTCCTTGACAATCAGTTTCAACCCCATGCAGAATCAGGCGAATTCACCCTGATGATCGGCAAAAGCAGTGATGATTTTCAGTCAACATCCTTTTACTACCTGAAATAAAAAAAGGCCTTGAAGTTTGATCTTCAAGGCCTTGACAAAAGTTTCTTCACCTATTTATCCAGAACTTCCAAAAGTTCAATGTCAAAAACCAATGGTGAATAAGCTGGTATCTCTGCTGAGCGTGCCACATCACCATAGCCCAGCGAGGAAGGAATAAGCAAACGGGCTTTTCCACCTTCCTTCATCAACATAATCCCTTCGTCCCAGCCTTGAATCACATTGCCTTGACCAACAACAAACGTGAAGGGCGTTCCTGAATCAAGACTGCTTTGCAGCTTGTCTCCATTGATGTTGTAGAGGGTATAATTGACCTTAACGCTTTTACCACTCACAGGAGATTTGCCTGTCCCCTTCACATTTTCAATGTAATACAAGCCCGAAGCTGTTGGGCTTACCGTGATGTTGTTCTTTTTTATGTATGCACTAATTTTAGCACTTTCGCTTTGCTTGGCCTGTTGTGCACTTTCAGCCTCTTTCTTTTGAAGCTCAGCACGTTCCTTTTCCACAACTGCCTTCGGCTTAATATCGACCAATTCAACATCATAAAGCATTGTTGCATAGGGAGGAATCATTTGGCTGCGTCCCATACTGTCAAATGCAATGTGCGATGGCACAATCAAACTGGCTTTTGTACCTTTCACAAGGTATCCCAATGCTTCGTCAAAACCTTTTGTATCAAATGGTTGTCCATATTCAATTTCCATCGGCTCTTTGTCAAAGTTGGAAAACAAGGGCATTCCACCCAACATTGCCACAGAAAGTTTGACCTTAAGTACATCGCCTGGTTGAGGCTTTGGGCCTTTACCTTTCACTTGTTCCATGTAGTACAAACCACTCTCGAGCGGTGCTGATGTGATGTTTTTCTCAGCCAGATAGGCTTTCAATGCTTCTTGCTCCTGTTGCTTCATCTGCTCAAGCATGGCATGTTGCTCAGCCTTCATTTCAGCCTCGGTTTGAATGGTTTTCAACTTGATGTCGAAATACATCGTGGCTCCTGGCTTGACAAATTCAGGCGATTGTGGCATACCGGCCATGACCATAAAAAACGAATCGGCAGGAAATGCAATGGTCACTGAATCACCAACATGCAAAATACTGAGTGCATCGTACAAGTCGCCGTCAAAGGTGGGTTCAATCACAGGGAAAGTGAGCGGTTCGGGCAGTTTGGTGCTTTCAAATAGTACCGTATCACCTGTTCCGTAAATCATATCAAGTGTAACGATATCATTCAGGGCGGGCGAAACCTTTCCGTCGCCTTTGTGATGGTATTTGATATGTACCCCGTTTTCCAATTTTTTAAATCCGGGATATTGACTGTCGTTGCAACCAACCATCATGGCTGAAAAGGCCACTGTCAACAGGCCTGTTTGAATCCATTTTTGTGTTCTCATGTGAATTATTTAACGATTTCGATAAGTTCTACTTCAAAAACAAGCGGGCTGAAAGGGGGAATTGGCCCGGTGCCACGTTCTCCATATGCCAATTGATAAGGGATGACAAGGGTGGCCTTGCCACCTTCGTGCATGAGTGCCAGGCCTTCGTCCCAACCCCTGATGACTTGTCCCATACCCAACACAAACTCAAAAGGCTGATTTCTGTCGTAAGACGCGTCAAACTTGGTGCCATCTAGCAGTGTGCCGCGATAATGCACCTTAATTTTCTCTCCTTTTTGAGGCTGCTTTCCAGTTCCCTTGAGCGTCTCAATGTAATACAAACCACTTTCGAGGGGTTCTGCTGCATAGCCCTTCTCCTGTATGTAGGCTTTCAGTTTCTGTTGTCCTTCATCCGCCAGCTTCTTTGCCTCAGATTGCTTGCGTTCGGTATAGGTCTCCTTGCTGACAAAGCTATCCACCGCAATTTCAAATCGCATCAACGAACCAGATTTTACAAATGCTGGCATGTGTTTTACCCTGAATATTTTTTTAAACACCGAATCTGCGTCGCAAATAAAACTGGCAGAATCGCCCGCGCTCATCATCGCAATACCTTCAAAAAAATCTCCTTTAAAAGCAGACGGACTCAAAGGAAACTGCATGGGCTTGGGCATGTCTTTCGAAGAAAATAATGCTGAGTCGTTTATGAAATAATCCATTTTCACAAAAACTACATCCGAAACCTGGGGCTTTTCTTTTTCTCCGCCACCCCTATGAAAGCGAAATTGCAAACCCGAATCTGATGTTTTGTATCCACCCTGACTACAAGCAGAAAACGAAATGGTAGCAACAAACGCCACGGTAATAAAAAAACGTACTGATTTCATCTTATTAAATATTTGTAATTTAAATAATTGCGATTAATGAGTTCCCCTCGAAATTTCGACAAGCTTGATTTTATACACCAAACTTGCGCGGGCAGGAATACGTTTGCCATCTCCAGGCAGCCCAAAAGCAAGGTGCGAAGGTAGCACAAATTTTGCTTCATCTCCCTGTCGCAACAAGAGCACACCTTCTTCTATTCCGCCGGGAACTCCTCCTCTGCCCACAATAAATCGCATGGGGCCATCCTCGGCTGAGTTCAGAACAAGCGCCCCATTCAGCAGGCTGGCAGTGTATTCCAATTCAACGGCATCACCTGCTTTGGCCTGAGGACCCTTCCCTTTTTTGTCGATCTGATAGCGCAATCCGCTGCCCGTTTTCGTCATCTGCCATCCATAACGATTGATCATATCGTTGATATCTTCTTCTTCGGAGCGCACAAGATACCTGTTGGTCTTCACCATCGTCTCAGTCGAAGGCACCGCAGGTTGTTTTGCTGGAACTTCGGGTGATTGGTTTTCACAGGAAAACATGCTTGCAAATAAGCATAGTAAACCAATTCGTGAATTTAAGTATTTGAACATCAGCATCAATAGATGTAATTCAGATCTTCACAATGTTCATTGATCAACTTTAACAGCTTGCTAACGGTTTCTTTCATACTCTGATATGAGGTGCCTCCAGCTGCATTGTGATGCCCGCCACCATAAAAATAAGCGCGTGCAAAATCATTCACCGAAAAGCTGCCTTTTGATCTGAATGACAACCGTATTTGATCCTTACGCTCCGTGATCAACACCGCAAAATTGATTTTTTCCATAGATAGCGGATAGTTCACCAGACCTTCCGTGTCGCCAATCTGATAATGATACTCATTCAGGTCGTTCAAGCTCAGCGCAATAATTGCAGATTTGCAAGAGTCGATGATGGTCATGCGGTTATGGATGGCATGCCCAAGCAACCGTAAGCGATGCTCTGAAAAAGTGTCGTAGATCATGCGGTGAATGCGTTCTGCATCAATGCCTTTCTGCACAAGGTCTGCTACAATCCGAAACGTTTCTGGATTTTTCAAGGAAAAGCTGAACGATCCGGTGTCTGTCATGATTCCAACATACAGACAGGATGCCATGTCCTGATCGACCAGATGTTCATAACCTAATTCACACAAGGTTCTGTAAACCAGCTCGGATGTGCTCGATGCCGACAAATCCGAAATGGCAACCCGAAAACTGTCTAACTCAGGCTCGATATGATGGTCAATAAGCACCACGGGCGCAATCACCTTTTTTAGGTCATCATGCATGGCTCCGGCACGCTTGAACCCATTGAAATCCAAACAAAAAACTACATCGGCCTCAAACAATTTGTTTCGCGTTTCTGATGCATTTTTCTCAAAAACAATGGCATCCTTTATCCCCGGCATCCAAGCGAGGAATGAAGGATACATATTGGGTATCAAAACATTACATTCAATATTGATTTTTTTTAAGGCTGAGGCCATCCCCAATGCAGCACCAATGGCATCCCCGTCAGGGTTGGTATGAATGACGATTGCAGCTTTACTGCTTTTTTGCAATATCTTCTGTAGTTCAACAATGGAGACAGCTTGATTCATCCTCCGAATTTTCGTGCAAATTTACATCAATCAGCTGAATTGCAGAAACAAAACACTACTTTGAATATCGGGCCATATTCGTCCTTTCCGCTCAGGCGTGATTGAATTGAAGTTTCGCAGAAAAAATCTATTTTTGCAGCTTCATCAACTAAATTTCAAACATGAGCGGAAACATCACGTTTACAATGATTAAACCCGGTGCAGTTGCAGCCGGTCATATGGGTGCTATCATGGCGAAAATCGCCGAAGGTGGCTTCAGGTTTAAAGCTGTTAGAATGCTTCGACTGAGCAAAGAACAAGCTGAAGCCTTTTATGCGGTGCACAGTGCCAGACCATTTTTTGCAAGCCTCGTTGCCTCAATGAGCTCAGGGCCAATCCTTGCAGCAGTGCTCGAAAAAGACAATGCGGTGCTCGATTACCGTGAATATATTGGAGCCACCAACCCTGCCGATGCGCGTGAAGGCTCTATCAGAAAACTTTATGGAACATCTATCGAGGCCAACGCCGTGCATGGTTCCGACAGCGACGAAAACGCCCAAATTGAGGCTTCCTTCTTTTTCAGTACCATGGATCAGTTTTAATTACGCTGGTAATCATATATTGAAAAGGTTTCATCGTCATACACAAGAATCATCCTGACAGGCTTTCTACCTGTCTTTTTTACCAGAGGTTCGCGTTCTTCCTGAATGCGAACCTCTTTTCGTTCGGCTTGCACCATATTGATGGTCTCAGGAATCACACGCTCATCCTCTGGTGTTGGTGTGCTTGTCGTTTCCTGACTAAACAGGTCAGCCATCTTCGGCCCATCTGCAACCTGGAAAGATCCCGATTCCTGCTTCGGCTCTGCCTCATCAAACAGCAATGGCTGCTGAGGCTTATTGCTGATTTTCGCGCCCAACGATTCGCTGAGTTGTGTCATCGGACCACGCCCATAAAGCAACCATTCCAAATTTAGCTCTGGAAAAGTTTCCTTCAGTTTCATCACAAAATCCAAACTGGGATTGTTGCGACCCGTCATGATATGTGATAAACTTGGTCGCTTTATCTGCATGAGATCGGCAAGCTCTGCCGCGTTAACCGATTTCATTTTCATCACCTGATTGATTCGCTCTTTCATCACACCAATTTTTGGATTTTTTACCAGATTTTTTGAACCACAAATGTACATCAAATAATTACAAAAGTAAATCTTTATAATTTACATCCTTATTTTTTGATAATTTACATTTGTATATTTACAAAAAATCCTCTCTAATTCAATCAACACTTAATTTGTTTTACATATATAACACATAAATAGTTAGTTAATGCGTTCCTTTTTTCCTTCTTTTTTTCTACAAATTTCCATACATTCTTTGAACATTTAATTAATATAATATTATATATAAAGTTGATATATAGTATCTTATATAATATTTTCAGATGATACACGGAAATTTACATTCAATAACTCATTTGACTGATTGTAATCTAAACTTTATCTTGATTAACATTTGTGTATCATACTCTATTTCAGAGTAAATTAAGGAGCTTGTTATTTTTGATTACAATTGTAAATTACAAATGTAATCGTAGAAATTCGTCTGAATTTTTTGATTTTCTACACATGCTGATCATCCTGTGAGAATAATCGTATTTTTGAACAACAAATCTAGGTCAATGAAATCGATGCGGATTTTAATGCTGCTTCTGCCCATGCTCCTGCCCTTGTGGTTGTCGGCAGTCATCTTGCCTGATAGCCTCCTCAACCAGTTGGAAGGTATTCACGATTCATCCAAAGTAAAGATTCTCAATCAATTTGTTGCAAAAAATTACCGTAGCAATCCGGAAATCTGCAACCAGGCATTGAAACAAGCCCTTGAACTGGCACCCCATCTGGCCGATTCGTCTCATCTGGCACGCAGTTATAGCCTTGCAGGTGTACTGGCCAAAAACACAGGTAACTACTCCCTTGCCCTCGAAAATCAATATAAATCACTCCAAATCAATAAGATACTTAACGACAGACAAGGAATGGCCTCCAACTACAATGATATTGGTATTGTGCACAAAACATTGAAACAATATGATAAAGCACTAGAATCATATCATTTAGCTAATGCATTGGCAGTAGAACTTGATATGAAACGAGGTATCATAATGACATTAAATAATATAGGTACAATATACGAAGCCAAAGAAAATTTCGAAGACGCTGTTGAATACTATAACATGGCCTACAAAAAGGCTGTTGAATATCAAATCCTGGATGCGCAAGCCATCATCCTGAATAACCTGGGAGAGATCTTTGCATCCAAAGGCGACAATCTTGCCGCCATTGACTATTTCAAACGCACGCTCGAAATAGACCAAAAAACCGGCGATAAAATTGGTTCTGTGTATTCTATGATCAATGTGGCCGCTGCCCTGACTGGTGCAAAAGCATTCAGCGAGGCTAGCTCCTATTTTGAACAAGCCAAAACCACTGCTTCCGAGTTGAAAGCAAACCAACTGTTGCTAAGCATCTTTCTCGGCATGTCTGAGCTGTATGAGCAGCAGCAGTCTTATCAGAAGGCCCTGATCTATCATCAAATGGCCATGCAATATCAAGATTCCCTGTTTAGCGAAACCAAACAAAAACAGCTTGCCGATGCTGAGGCTCGGTTCGAAGCAAGCAAAAAGGACAGCGAAATCCAATTGCTCAAGCAGGAACAAATGATAAAACAGATCGAGATAGAACAGCATAAAGCTGAACGCATGGCACTGATCAGCTTGCTGATCATGGGATCAATCATTGTGGTTTATCTCTACAAACGTCACCAAAACAAGCAAATACAGCAATTTAACGCACAACTGATTGCCCAAAAGGAAAACCACCTCAGGGCAGTGGTTGATGCTCAGGAGGACGAGCGGAAACGCATTGCAAAAGACCTGCACGACAGTATTGGCCAAACCCTGGCTGGCGTAAAGCTTGGATTATCATCGCTAAAAAACAATACCGAAATAGGCGATGAGCTGCAAGGAAAACTATCAGAACTGGCAAATGTTGTCGATCATACAGCTCAGGAAATCAGGAGCATATCCCATCAAATGATGCCTCGCATGCTGCAGGAGGATGGCCTTGTGCCTGCCATCAGCGACATGCTCGAAAAAACATTCCGCTATTCGAGTATTCAATATGCCTTTGAACACTTTGGCCTCGACCTGCGTTTAAACGAAAAAGTTGAAATCAGCATCTTCAGGATCGTGCAGGAATTGATCAACAACATTGTCAAACACAGTGGCGCAGACCATGTTAACGTTCAGCTCCTCAAAAATGCTAATGTGTTGATCCTCCTGGTCGAAGACAATGGCAAAGGATTTGATATGAACAATGGAAGTGACAAAGGTATTGGTTTACTGAATATTACAAGTCGGGTTAAGACCATTCACGGTGAATTCAATCTCGAACCAAGTCCGGGTAGCGGCACCTTAGCTACCATTCGCATACCCCTCGATCAATTGTCATGATTAAAATCATCATCGCCGACGACCATAAAATGGTAAATGACGGCCTGCGTTCGTTGCTGGCCAACTGCACTGGCATGAAGGTGATTGCCTCGGCTGCAAACGGCCTTGAGTTGCTTCAGAAGATGTCGGTGGTGACGCCCGATATCGTTTTAATGGACATCGACATGCCAGTAATGAACGGCATCGAGGCACTCAGTAAAATCAGCAAACTTTACCCAACTGTCAGGGTAATTGTGCTTACCATGCACGAAGAACATGCTCTGATAAAAAAAATGAGCGATTTAGGTGCCAAAGGTTTCCTGTTTAAAAATGCAGACAAGGACGAATTGGTTTCAGCCATCGAACTCGTGGCTGAAGGCAATACCTGGTTCAGCCAAACGACGCACTCACTGAAACCTAAAAGTCAACAACTCGAAAAAGAAACTGGCCTCGAATCCGCATTCCTGCTCACCGAGAGGGAAATCGAAATTCTTAAGCTTATTGCCTCTGGTCTTTCAAACAAGGAAATTGGGGATCAGCTCTTTATCAGCCATCGAACGGTTGATACACACAGGACAAACTTGATGAAAAAACTGAACGTCAATAATATAGCCGGATTGATTCGGTTTGCCATCAAAAACGGCTATGTCCAGTAGTGACTATCTGCTCGCTTTGATCAGTTTGATAAGCTGGATCTTTTCTTCTGATTTCACTTCCAGCAGATAAACCCCGCCAGCCAAAGCATTGAGCTGCTGCTTTAATGCACTTTGTTGTCCCAAAGTGATGCTCCATTCGCCTTTAAGCCCCCCTTTCACATCGAAAACCCGCACACTCACTGGAGAAATGGTATGCAACAACACCTGCTCTATTTCAACGAAAGGGTTGGGCGAAATGCTGAGTAATTTCCCCTCCTGGCGTTTTCCTGTATCGAGCGAGGTGAGCAAGCTGGCTGCAAGCTCAAAGTCAGGGATGCCATAACCATAATAACTGTCTGGATTTAAAGCCCTGTCACCGCTTGCCGTAATGGCTGCCTTGATTTGCATATTGGTATATTGTGGTTTTGTTTGCCACAAACATGCTGCCATCCCTGCTATAACCGGCGAGGAAAACGAAGTGCCGCTGCCATAAGTAAAAGCATTATTGCCATTGGCTAGCGCAGTCTGCTGCCCCATTGCCATCACATCGGGTTTGATGCGGCCGTCAAAAGTGGGCCCAATCGAACTGAATGAAGCCCTTTCACCTGTGCTGGTGACGGCTCCGATCGAAAAAACCTCGTTTCCATCAGCAGGTGCTCCAATATATGGATAGCTTGAATTACCTCCCGAATTTCCGGCACTGTTCACCACCAGAATACCTCTCGATGCAGCCCTGTCAGCCGCAATTGTCACAACATTGCTTTCACCATCCATGTTTTCGTAGCTGTGATTCCATTGAGGATAATCGAAATCTATATACCCCAGTGAAGAATTAATGATGTCAACCCCCACGCTATCTGCAAATTCGGCTGCAGAAGCCCAATTATACTCCTCTATCAAATGCTCACTCACCACATACTCCGAGCGCAATAGCCAAAATGATGCCTTGGGTGCTGTTCCTATCAGCATGCCTGGGGCATTGCTGGCAATGGTGCTTAAAACACTTGTGCCGTGCGAACTTTCTGTATATACATTTCCGCCTGGATGTACAAAGTCTTTGGTTCCAAGCAATTGTCCGTTGTTTCTGATGCTATCAAATGCAATGTGTGTATCGGCATCCACAAATCCGCCATCCAGTAAGGCGATTACCATGCCTTCGCCACGAAATCCTGCTTCATGCAAGGGAATGCCATTGATTTGGTTTATCTGGGTGTAGCCATTTCCATAATCGAACGACCCGATGTTTTTGGTTGTCCTGAGAGAAGACGTTGCTGCTTCATCCATGCGTTCATTGGCAAAAAACAATTTATCTTTCCTATTGAATGTCGTAGGTTTTATTTCTAACTGCTTCACCGAGAGCACATAAGGCAATTGGTTTATTGCATCCAAAATAGCCTGGTTCGTTACGATCACTGTTACACCATTGAACCATTTAGTCGGAAACAAAATGGATGCACCTGTTTGGCCAACACCTGCCAGATAATCTGGATTTACTGGCAGATCATACTGATCAATAGCGATTTGCTGTTTTTGCCTTCTCAGCAGGGCACGTTCACTCAAAAACTGCTCTGGCTGATCGATGCTGTAAGGCGAGTTTAATTTATCCGTAAATTGAATGTAGTA
>CAZBMR010000015.1:70899-73032 GCA_964492695.1 uncultured Lentimicrobiaceae bacterium | reverse complement strand
GGTTCGATGAGCAGGCCGCCATAACCTCCCGTGAGGTGTCGGCTCACCGAGCCGGGGGTCATATTGATATCGAGGTTGTTCATAAACCCGTATCCGGCCATGCCAATGGTCAGGCTGTGGTCGATCATCCAGCCGCCTTTCATGCCGCCAAAAAATGCATCGGAATCATCAATGCGGCCAAAGCCCATGATGAAAGCACCATAGCCACCATTCGATGAATGGTTTCGGTTTCCAAACAAGGTGCGGTATTCATTGCCGGTGCGCTCCTGGGCCATCACAGCAAGGCCCAGCACCATCATCACTAAAAAAACTGATAATCTTTTCATTTGTATTGTGTTAGAAATTGTATTTAACGGTAAAAGCGAAATCACTGAATGAAAGTCTGAAAAAATCTTGTCCAAAAAACTCGAAAAATGGTTTGTAATCAAAGCCCACGGTGAGCGGAATCTGATCGATGCGGTATTCGATGCCGACGATGCCATCGGCTCCCAGAACAGGCTTTGTTCGGGGGTAGTAATATCCGGGATCGCGGTCGTAATCGCGCCAGCGGTTGTGGTGATAGCGGGTGTAACCCACATGCATGCCGGCACCATAATACATAAAAAACTGGTCGTGATAGCTGATCATCACGGGTTTATAGATTTCCATCAGGCCGGTAAGCTGCACGCCGCCTTCGCGAAAGCTGAGCAGCATTTTCACATCTTCATCAGGATTGAAGAATTGCTGAAAGGTGAGCCCACTGCTCAGGCCTCCCCTGAAACCTGCTGCAAACTCTGGGCTTTGCGCCCTTATGGCAACTGTGGCCATTAAAAAGGCCACAACAAAAAGGTTTCTGATCATCGTTTTCATTGCCTGATGACCCTCCCCGAGCCTGTGATTCTGGATTGCACGGATGGATTGCCGCGGTAGTAAACATTTCCGCTGCCCGAAATCACCGCATCCAGCAGGTTGGAAACGCGCACATACATATTGCCCGAGCCTGAGGTGGTGGTGAAGCAGCGCAATTGCTGCAACGAATAGGCTTCGATGTTGCCCGATCCGGAGATGTTCAGCTCCGATTCATCGGCAATGCCCGAAAACCCAAGCCGTCCAGAGCCCGAAATGCTGGCTTCCAGACTGAGCACATCGAGGTTGCCAAAGTCCATATTGCCCGAGCCGGTGAGCTGCACTTTGAGGGCATCCAGATAGAGGTTGTCGGCCACCACTGTTCCTGAGCCGTTCAGCTCCACCCCATCCACATAAGGTGTGTAAACGGTGACCATCATGCTCATGGTGTTGTTGATGCAGCGGTTGCCCACCGTTTCGATGTAGAGCTTGCGTCCGGCCACAGTGGTTTGAATGTAGGGCAGCAGGTTGCTTTCGGCATCCACTTCCACCTCGTAGTAATCGGCCGGTACAATCGTAACGTCGAATGAGCCGTTGTTCACCACCTCGTCGAATGCGTTGAGGTCGCGCACTTCTATTTCGGGATGGCCATTGCCACGCAGACAGAAACTGTCTTTGTAGCAGCCGCCAAGGCTGAGCATCAGCACTGCCGCTGCCAGCAGGGCAGCAGATTTCATGCTATTTTTCATGTGATTCATGTTGTTATGGTTTATGTTTGACATTTTATGTTCATTCGGTCATATAGTTGTTGCATTCAGACACCTAAGAAGGTCTCCAGTGCCCTTCAATACGCCATGTTGTATTTTACCGTTGCAGGATGTTCAGTTCGCCGCCGGTGAGGTTGAATTTGAGGTGTGCGCCCTGACCCGGGCCAATGTTTCCCTTGAGCAGGCTGGGATCGCTTTCGGTGGCGCCTTTTTGCTCTTCCTTCACCTTGAAGGCTTGCGGATAGCTCAGTTTGGCTTTTTTACTGAATTGGATTTCAAGTCCTGCCGATTGTTCCTTCGTCATGAACAGCTGTATGCTTGTGAAACTGGCGTTGAGTTGCAAAAATTGCATGTCATCGCCCATCTGTTCGAGTTTGACGTTGCCATAATTGGTTTGCAGCAGCAAATCGCTGCGCAGCTCGCCAATATCGAGGCGCGAGAAGGATGATGTGCCACTGAGCGATTGCAGCTGATCCACGGTGATTTTGTCGCGGCGCGAGTCGAGTTGCAGGTGGCTCACCTCGCCCACATGTGCTGTGGA
>CAZBMR010000015.1:68191-70799 GCA_964492695.1 uncultured Lentimicrobiaceae bacterium | reverse complement strand
GCGTTGAGCACCGATTTGGTGACATCGCTGATTTCGGTCCACAACTTGCCCGATCCGGCGAAAGACGAAACGGCATTGGCATAGTAGGGCGACTGGCTGAACTGTACATCAATTTCGCTGTATAGCTTTTCAACGCGGCCCTCTTTGGTCGAGCGGATGTTGACCTCTACCTCAAAGCGCACCGAATCCTTTTCCCACGACAAAAGATGTACATTGCCGTACTTGTTGCTGATGTTGACCTCGGTGGTTTTCGTCAATTTGAAGCTGCGTTCGAAGCGCTTCGACATTTCATACGTCTGGGCCTGCATGGCAATGGGTAAAAAGATAGCCAGGATGATCAAGGATAGTTTGAAGTTAGTATACATGGTTCACCTCCTCTCCTGCTGTCGGTTGTTGTGCCTGAAGCTGTTGCAGCATTTCTTCTAGCAGCTGAAGGCGCACGCGGTAGTGTTGGATCATGGCATCCACCACTGCCTGGGTAGCCACTGCATCGCCGAGGTCTTTTTCAAGGCTGGCATACATGGCGTCCAGTTCGTTGAATTCTTTTTGAAGGTCACTGCGCAGGTCGGGCTGGTCGGCAGCCAACTCAAACACCTGTTTGGAGCGTTCTTCTATCTGACTGGTGTAGAATGCTTTGGCATCGCTGAGCATCTGGATGGTTTCGGATGGCAGGCTGGCAGTGGCCGGCGTCGGGATGCTGTGCTGATGCATCCAGGTGCTGAAGAAGTAGCCCGCGATGAAGATGGCAGCAATGCTGCTTACCCTGACAAGGATCGGCAAAACACGCCTGCGTGCAGGTTTTTCGATGGCAGCACTGATGCTGTCCCAAAGCAAGGGGTCGGGTTCGAGCTCGTCGAAAGCCTCCCTGTTGCTTCGCATGTAGTTTTCCAATGGATCAGTTTTCATATCCGCTTTGTGTTAGTATTTCTTTCACCCGTTGACGGGCACGCATGTACTGTGTTTTGGAGTTAGAGACAGAGATGTTGAGGATTTCGGCAATCTCGTTGTGGTCGTAGCCCTCGAGCAGGTAGAGCGAAAAAATCATCCTGCTGCCCGATGGCAGCGCCGTCATGGCGTTGCGCACCTTTTCAGGACTCAGTCCGTCCACATTCACCTCGTCTTCCGCCTTGTTGGCAAATGCATGCATGTCGTCAAAGAACTGCAGATCGGCTTTTTTCTTTCGCAGGTGGTTGATCGAGCGGTTGATGACAATCCGCTTGAGCCAGGCACCAAAGGTGGATTCGTATCTGAAGCCCGAGAGCCGCCTGAAAGCGTCGGTAAAGGCTTCCTGCAACACATCCTCGGCATCTTCGCGGTTTTGAACCATCCGGTAGCTGATGTTCAGCATCGCTTTGGCATACTGCTGGTACAGACGGTGCTGTGCCATGCGGTCGCCCTGCAGGCAGGCTTCAATCAGCGCTTTCGGGTTGTTCAGTTCAACTATTTCCACACACGAAGTTTTTGTTTCCAATCTTCAGCCTCAATGACAGGCCACAAAAGAAAGGGTTGCAAAAGAAATGCATTTTTTTAGTCGATGAGAATTTAAAAAGAGCCGCATACCACTATAATTGAAATTATCCGGACTGGAAATGAGTGGTTTAGAATAAATAGACCTCCACAGCAAAAAAACTCGCGGCGTTGCCGTTTGGTCGCTCTGATTTTCTTATTCAACCAATAAAAATTCCGGCTCAACAGCATTGTTTTTTTTTGGCGGCGATGCTGCATTTACTTTGCTTAAAAAGAACATGAAAACACTTTTCGCACTCTTCAGCCTTATTCCGATCACACTCCTGTCGCAGACCAGCGTTGTGTGGGTGAACTACCCCGGCGGCGTTGCCGTGGCCACCGATGCTGCCAACCATGCCTATACAGCCAATTGGGACTACAACCCTGCAGGCGATATCACCTTGACGAAGCGTGATGCCGATGGTACGATTCTGTGGGAAACTGCTTTCGACAACACCGACAACACACGTCACGAAGTGGCCACCTGGATTGAAACCGACGTCGAACAAAATGTGATCGTTTCCGGTACCATTCGTTCGGGCTACAGCAACCCCGTGGATGCAAACGCCCTGCTCATGAAGTTCGATCCGCAGGGCAATCTGCTGTGGCGTTTGGTGTTATCAACAGAATTTGATGGATCATCCACTAAAAAATGCCTGGTGGATGCCAACAACAACATCTATGTGCTGGGGTTTGGCAACAATGGCACAGCAATGTCAACGCAGGTGAAAAAGTTCAGCCCGTCAGGTGAGCTCCTTTGGACCTATGCAGATGAAGCGGGTATTGGGAAGCCGCTCAACTTCAAATTCACCCCCGATCAGGCCATCCTGATCTCGGCCAGGGCCATCTATGGCAGCATCAACGGCTTTGCCAAAATCGACCTGAATGGCGATGTGCTCTGGACTTATGCAGGGGTTAACAGCCTCACCACCGGCGATGCGGCCGGCGACCAATATGGCAATGCCTATTTGATAAATGGTGCATATGCAGCAGGAAATAACGGAAGTGTACTCACCAAACTTGCGCCCGATGGCACGCAACTGTGGCAACATTCCAACACCATGGCCGGACTTCGTGTCGAAGTGGGTCACGACAATCACAT
>CAZBMR010000015.1:64700-68091 GCA_964492695.1 uncultured Lentimicrobiaceae bacterium | reverse complement strand
CCGGTGGAACCACCGCACGCATCGTTCAGGATGATCAGGTGACGGGCGTGGGCAATGTGGCAGCGGTGATGTCCAGTCTCAAGGTATTCCCAAACCCATTTGTTTCGGAGCTTCACATTGAATTCCAACTCGATGAGGCAGCCTTTATCGAAATCAGTCTGCTCGATGTTTTGGGCCGAAACGTAGCAAAGCTCGAAGAAACCCAACTTTCTGCCGGTTTTCATACCTATACCTGGCGGGCCGGGCACACGCTGCAAGCGGCTGGCCGAAGCTACTTCCTGCTCATCAGAAAAAACGGTGCAGCGCAGGTTCATAAAGTACTTTCAGGCTCTTAGACCCTCCTAAAGAACCATCTAACATGCTTTCCAAATTATTTTCACTGCACAATATCTCCTATAAAAACATCCCCTAAAATGAAACACACCACAATCCTCACCACCTTGCTGTTTCTTTCGTTTGGTCTGGCCGCTCAATACACGCTCGATTGGATGGTGGACGCCGGCAACTTCAATAAAACTGCCACCATGGCTACTGCCGACAGCCAACACAACTTATTGATTGCCGGACATTTGCAAAGCAACAACATCTTCTTGCGAAAATTAGACCCTCAGGGCAACCTGCTTTGGGAAACTGAAAATGCATCTGGAGAACAGGGCTTGTATCAAAAGGCATATTGGATCAATTGCGACAGCAATGACAACATTTATGTTGTTGGCAAGCGCTATGCCATTGCCTCGGTATGGGAATACCCCGAAGCCATTGTAGCCTTGAAATACACGCCCGACGGAAGTTTGCTGTGGAAACAACTCATTCCGGTTTCGGTGCTCATCGGCAGTCAGCATCCCGGTTTCAACGTCAGAAGCGAAGTGGATGCTGATGGAAACCTGTATATTGCCAGCTTTGCTGCCAACCCATCGGGCGTTGTTTTTGCAAAAATAGATGCGGTTGGCAATCTGCTTTTCACCCACAACAGCACCGAGTATGTGCCCCGGGGTTTCAGGTCGATGCGCCTGCAGGGCAACCGGCTTGTGGTGGCAGCAGGCAGTTCGGTGTCGCAGGCCGCACCTGTGTATGTGTGGAATACCGGTGGCACCTTGCTTTGGACGGCTGCTGCCAACGGCAACGGCACTTTTGATGTTGAAATGGATGCGTTGGGCAATATTTATACCCTCAGCTACCTGTCGAACGCCGTTTCACCCGAGAGCGGAGAAGACATCAGCATCACAAAATTCAGTCACGATGGAAGCGTAATGTGGCAAAAAGACTACGACCTCGCAGGTTCAGTATATCCGTCACGGTTTATCCTGTCGGGCAACCGCCTGAGCGCCATGGGCTACGGACCTTCAACGCCCGGGGCATATTTCGATTGGAAAACATTTCAAACAGATGTTGACGGCAACCTGCTCTGGCAGGCAACCTACGATGGAACTGCAACGAATGATGAATACCCATACTTCATTGCAGTTAAGCCATCTGGCGAGGTTGTCATTACCGGAAAAGGAGGACCTTCGCCCGATCCCAACAACGCCTCTTACCTGCAAATGGTGATCCTTGAATATGGTGAGGATGGAACACCTAATTGGATTGACAGACCCAATATCTATGGCGGCTGGGGTATTGCCTGCATGCCGGATGAGGGCGATGGCATGTATGCAGTGAGCAGCTCAAACATGACCGCCTATCACTATCTGGATGATCAGTTTACAGCAGTTAGTAACGACATGGAGGCCATGGGATTTCAGCTTTTCCCCAACCCGTTTAAGGATGTAGTGCAGGTGTCAACCGCGTATGCCGAACTGCATCCTGAACTGCACATCTGTGATTTGCATGGGAAAACAATGGCTGTGTTTACGCTGTCGCAGCCGCTTACCAGCCTCGCGCTTCCTGATATGAAACCTGGTGTTTATGTGTGTCATCTTATAAGAGGAAACAGGCATGCAAGCCTTAAAATGATCCGGCAATAGCTCACAGCATCGCGCCCGGCGATCAACGCCTCTGAAGGCTAATTCAGCTTGCGAATCAACAGGTCGTCAAAGTAAACACTGTCCTGGCCCTTGTTCCACACATACACCCGGCACCAGTTGTCGTAATCATCAGGGATGGTGAATTCAAAGCTGATTCTACCCCAGCCATTGACATCGGTGCTGTCAACCACATTCCGTGGTTCGTAGATGGTTTTGGAATCACCCGAAGAAAAAACAAGCGACCCTGTTTCTGAGACAGGTTTTTTCCAAACACTCACCGCATACTTTTGACCGGGTTTCACCGGAAAGTCAATACCTGAACAGAACGCTTTTTCAGGCGTGAGCAATGCCGACCAGCTGCCCGAACGGGCCTCCAGATTGCTCCTGTTGTCGAAATGATTGAAGCGGTAATGCTCGTCAGGGCTTTGCATTTTTTTGCCGTCAGGGGTGAGCGTCTCAAAATCGTTCACTGCATCAGGCCCGATGGTGATGCGTACAGTGGGGCGCGTTTTGTAATTGCCTTTTCGCAAAGCGTTGTAATCCATGGATTCGAGCTTGTCGTAAAACTCTGCATCGGCCTTCAGTTTTCCGAAGGCATGCCAATAGGCTTCCTTCGTCATAAAAGCGTAGTGCAGCGTGGCATACTTGTATTGCAGCATCTGAAAAATGTTGAACATGAGCAGCAGCACCATCAACACCTGCATTGCCCAGGCCAGTGCTTTTTTTCTGCGAAAGGCTTCAGTAATCAATGCCCCCATCGAAACGGCCATCAGACCATAAGAATCAATCATGGGACGAGACCCATAGCTCCCACCATACGACCAGTCCCACCAGCTGAAAATGACATAGATGTTGATGGGAACAAAAACCAGGACCGGAATAAAAAAGGCTGGCGCATGTTTCTTCAGGCTGAAGATGCCGGCCAGTCCGAAAATCATGAGGGGTGTATAGAGCAGCCAGCCTTTGCGGTAGCTGAAAAGTCCGCGCCAGATTTGGGGATTGTTAAAAAAGAAGCCTTCTTCTCCGTAACTGTAAAAGATCCAGCTGCCTGTATTTGTTTTCCAGAATAGCAACTGCGGAAAAACCACCACAAAAGCCATCAGGATGATGAGCACAATCTTCTTCCATTGTTGGAGAAAAAGCTGAAAGCGCTGCTTGAGCTGATCCAGAGTGCGGATGTCGTAAAGCATGAAAAAGATGACAATGAGCCCGTTGGTTGGTCTGATCAAACCAATCAATCCATAGGTGAGCCCGGTAAACACGCTGTTTTTGAACGAGGGCCGGCTGTGCCAGCGCATGCTGAGCCAAACAAACAAAACAAAGAGGAAGAAATTGTAGGCATGCGACATGGGGGCTTCGAGCGTGAGGTAGAAATACAAATTGGTTCCCACGGCAATCATCAGCAACACAAAGGCCGTTAGCCTGTC
>CAZBMR010000015.1:62891-64600 GCA_964492695.1 uncultured Lentimicrobiaceae bacterium | reverse complement strand
TGGTTGTTGAAGTTGGTCCAGATAACCGATACGGCCACCAGCAAAATCACAGCCATCGAAGCGGTGATGCGGCTTCGCAGGTAAGACATGCTGCTTTGCAGACGTTGGATGGTGTGCATGAGGTTCGGCACTTGATCTGGCTTCATTTTAGTTTGATGATGCGTTCGGCACGGGGCTTGAGCATCACATCCCAGTTGGTGCCAATCTCGCTGAGCGAGGCACTGAGCGCTTCCTCAAAAGGTGTTGGAACGTAGCCCGTATCTTGTTGCAGCTCGCTAATATCCAGATTCGAATCTTGAAGGATACCTTTCACGTGCTCTGCAGTAAACAGTGGAACTTTTTGCACTTTTTGAAACAACATGCCCAGACTTTTGGCTATAAAAACCGGAACGGGGACAAAGATACGCCCTTTGCCGTAATGCCGCAAAATGAGCCGGATAAAGTCTCTGAAGGCAATCACCCGATCACCGGCAATTTCATACACCTTTCGCCTGGTATTTTCATTGCCCGCGCAATCAACCAGGGCCTTTGCAAAGTCTTTCACATAGACGGGATGCTGCGTTTCCTTGCCCGAACCGATGAGGGGAACAAACAGTGGAAAACGAAACACATTTTTAAGTACGCGGTTCAGGCCGAGGCTTTCAGGCCCCATGATCAGTGCAGGAATAAATACCGTATAGTCCAACTCAGAAGCCGTCAGCAACTCCTGACCCTGCAACTTGGTGATGCCATAAGGGCCTTTGATGGGCTTCATCACCACTACGCTGCTCACCTGCACAAAGCGCCTGATGCCGTGCTGCCGCGCAACATCCATCATGTTCCTGACGCCTTGCGCATTTACCTTTTCGTTGGCCGCAAAATCAGAACTGCCAAGCAGCGCAGCTGCATTGATCACAGCCACCACATCGCGACCACTCAAAGTTTGGCTGAGCAAAGCCTGTTCTGCGACAGGAAGGGTTATATCAAGATCGACATATTGTACATCAGGATGCTCCACGCGAACAGAGGCAAAGTGAGGATAATAACCGGCAATCACCTGATAGCCCTGACGTACAGCTTCTTGCACCACATAATGGCCTAAATAACCATTCGCTCCGGTGATGAAAAGTGTCTTATTCATTTTTTCGATGTGTTGATATTAGAAAAAGTTGACCTGCTACAAGCGCAATCAATCCACCCCCAATCTGAGCCACCAGCATTACCAGCAGCGAAAACGACAACACCAATGCCTGTGGAAAGGCGCTAAAGACGAACAAAAAGGTGAGTTCACGCGTGCCAACACCCATGATCGTCACGGGCAGCATGTTTAGCAATCCCGACACCGCCACTGCACCCGAAGTCCATACAAATCCTGCCTCAAGGCCGGTGGCGAGTGCCAGAAAATAGCAGGATACAAAATAACTCAGGTTGGAAATCAGGCTCAGGACGATGATGAACGAAGCCCTGGAGCTGTTCATATCATTCCGGGCCAGTTTGATCTTGCCAACTTTTCCGGGTAAGTGGCTCAGCAACTGATTGATCAAGTTGATAAACCGGCCCGAGGCCAGCAGCATCATCGAAATCAGGATGGCTGCAAAACCAGCGAAAATGATGAGCCAGCTCCAGAATGTCGGCCATGTGAGGTAGTCGCCTGCAAGCACACCCAACCCGGCCAGCAGCACAAAAACGCCGATGTCGAGGCCGCGCTCGGCCAGCACCCTGATGAGTGC
>CAZBMR010000015.1:35614-62791 GCA_964492695.1 uncultured Lentimicrobiaceae bacterium | reverse complement strand
ACAGCAAGCCGGTCAGCAGCATACCTTTGCTCACCGAAGGCAGCAGATGCAGCGCCCCTGCAAAATCAATTCGAAAAAGCAGCACCACAAACAAGGCAATGCCCAGCAGCCTGACATAGCCGAAAAGCTTGCCAAAACGCCTGCTTGAAAAATGATTGATGGCCTCACTCACAAGTTTTCGCGTTTGATGTTTTTGGTTGATTTCTTCCAGATGTTGCGGCTTTTTTCAAACACTTTTCCTATGAAGGCCGGAGGAAGCTGAGCCACCGTCCACCGGGCCAGCCGTGTTCCAAAAAGCACAAAAAGGCTGTCGATCACCAACTCCATGGCATACCTCGAAACGCCGAAATCCTTGATTTCGTAGCCATAATCGGGTGTTTTCATGCCCAACAAGCGCATCCAGCGCATGCGGATAAAAGCACCCCGTTTCTTCAGATCATAGCCGTGCGAATGCATGGCAATCGAAGTTTCGAGGTCAAGCGGCTGCAAGCTCAGCCAGCCCTCGGTTTCCATGCGCCTGATCAGGGCTTCTCCCTTGTCAGAGCGTGCAAAAACCATCGAGAAGCCTTTACCGCGCTCTTCGTAAACCGGTGCCCAGGCATCGCCGCCCGACACATCGGTAAACTCGTTGGTGAGGTCGGTGCAAATGAGGCTGTTTTTCACGATGTGAAAGGGAATAAGGTAGTTGGCGTGAAACTTTTTCAGTTGATAAGCCTTGCCACCCTGCATTTCCACGCGCATATTGCCAGGCCACTCACCATAGCGGAAGTAAAGCCGGCTGATTTGCCGGTAATCTTTCTCGCCATAAGAGCGGATAAAGCTCTTTATCGAGCTGAAATGAAGTGTGTTGCCATAAAATGGTCCAAAAATGTATGCGATATTTTTCACCGATGCATGACCCATTTTTTGCAACAGCCGGATGCTTTGCACCTGACCGGGCAAGCCCACATATGCCAGTTTCCCTTCAAACGCCTCCATTTCAGGCAAGATTTCATTCACCGAGGTGATGATGTATTTGCTTTGGGCTGCCTCCAGGATTTCGGCTTCGGTGGTAGCAATGAATGCTTCTGTCAACCACGGTTTTGTTTTTGACATGCCGGTTACTACCGCCCCCTGAATCAAGTTGTTGCGCAGCAGGTAGATCAGAATGGCGCTTATAATGCCCCCGCTTGCAGCCTGACTGCGGACAGTTTCGTCGGTGGCATGTCCAATGCTGATGCTTTGATAACTGCCGGTGTAGCGGTGAAAGGGCGCGTTGCCATATATCTTTTCTCTGTTTTCCGGAAAGTTGAAAGCCCTTCCACTACAGGCATTCAGGATGGTTTCCATCGTTTCCTCGCCGGGATCAGTCAGCACTTTGGGCAGATAACGTCCTTCCTTGTCGTCAAAAACGATGCATCCACCCGACAAACCCACACAGCTGCCGCAACGATTGCACAAGCCGCCGCGCACAATGGCCCGAAACTGATCAGTACTTTTCACAAACATAGAATTGACGAATACCTAGTTCTGCCAGCAAGCTGCCCTGAAAAGCATTGATGAGGCGCTCTCCAAGCTGCTGAAAGGCCGGCGGACCAACGGGGAAAAGCACCGTTCCCTTGTGCAGCAACAACTTCCATCTACTTTTTTGAAACATTGCTTTCACCTCCTTTGATGATGGAAAGCGGTGAGGCCCTTCGCCATGACCGCCAAAAAAGGCCGTATAAAGCTGATAGGGAACTTCGCTCGTGGCCGGTGGACAACTCAGCACCAGGCGGGCATCGAGGGTGCTCACACGGTGCAGCTCCTGCAAAAATGCGAACGGATCGGCGGCATGTTCCAATGTTTCCAAACTCAGTACCCGGTCGAAATATGCATCGCCGAAAGGCAATTTGCTGTAGGTTTCAATTTTCACCTGATGAATAGCGGGCCTTATTTTGGCTGCCTCTGCCATCAATCCCGAGGAAATTTCGGCATGCGTCACAAGGCAGCTCGATTCGGTTTTGGCAATATAATCACCCGCTTCAGCATCGCGACTACTGATGTTCAACACTTTATGATCAGGTTTCAGTGCCAGATGGAGCATGCTTTCGCGAAAGCGCTGATCGTGGGCAGCTTTCACTTTGTTGTTTTCGGCTACATAAATGCCGGCCACACGGTCCCAGTGGGCCTCCACATCACTGTCTTTCCAGTGGTTGCGGTGTTCATTCCAGTTTGACTGCGCCATCAGTTGTGTTTTGTGCGGTTGAGCATGGCCACCTGATCGGCGAGCAACCCAATGAAAAACAACAGCATGCCCATCACACTGATGAGGGTGGCGCTGTTGGGAAACCTGCCAACCAGAAAATATCCGGCCACTCCCCAGGCAATCCCCGCAAAGAATGTGAGCATGCTGGCTGGGAAAAAAATCTTTAACGGGTTGAACAGCATGATGATACGCAAAAGCAACAAGATGGTCTTTGATCCGTCTTTCATAAATTTAACATTGCTGCTGCGGCCCACGCGTTCCTTCACCGTGATTGGAAAAGCGCCGATGGTGTAGCCTTCCTTCAGAAATGCCAGGGTGGAAGTGGTTGAAAAAGAGAAGCCGTTGGGCATGATGTGCAGCATCTCGTTGATGAGCTTCCGGTCGAAACCCCTGAAGCCGGAATTGTAATCGGGCAGTTTTTGCTCAACAAGCATTTCGCCAATCATGCGGATGAATCTTTTTCCGCTTTGACGCCGTTTAACCTGAAAGGAATCATCGGTGCGTTCACCGATCACCATATCATACTCATTGAGCATGCCAATGAGTTGCTCCACATAAGCCGGATCGTGCTGACCGTCGCTGTCGAGGATAACAATTTTCTCCCCTTTGGCTTTGCGAATGCCCGTTTTGAGGGCTGCACCATAGCCTTTGTTCACATGGTGCCTGTAGCATTTCACCGGGTATTCGCGAATGATGTCGAAGGTGCTGTCCGACGAGCCATCATCCACATAAATGACTTCATATGCTGTATGGAAACCACGCTCCACCATGCGATCGAGGCTGTGGCGGATGGCGTTTTCTTCGTTGTAAGCCGGCACAACAATGCTGACTGAGGGATTTTCCATGCCCTGATTTGATTATGAATTGATTGGCAAAGATACGGATTCAAAACGGATTGAACCGATGGTAAAAAAGCCGATCATCGGGCGAACAGCAGCACAGAAGAACGCATAGAGTGCGGTTAAAATACCGCGATAAAAAAAGCACTGAGCTATAACAGTCAGTGCTTCAAGTGCATCGTATGAATTGACAAAAGCTTATTCAGGCCTGGCAATCCGAAGTGCCAGTTCATCCAGCTGCATGTTGGAGATGGGTGAAGGCGAATCGATCATCATATCGCGTCCGGCATTGTTTTTGGGGAAGGCAATGAAGTCGCGGATCGAATCGAAGCCAGCCACCAGCGCAGTGAGCCTGTCGAAACCCAGGGCAATGCCACCATGGGGCGGAGCGCCATATTCAAAGGCGTTCATGAGGAATCCAAACTGATTTTGCGCTTCTTCGTCAGTAAAGCCCAACAGGCTGAACATCCGCTTTTGCAGACCGCGGTCGTGAATACGGATGGAGCCTCCGCCCACTTCCACACCATTGATCACCATGTCGTAGGCATTGGCACGCACTTTGCCCGGATCGGTATCCAAAAGGGCAATGTCTTCAGGTTTCGGAGACGTAAAGGGGTGGTGCATGGCGTAGAACCGTTGGGTGGCTTCATCCCATTCGAGCAGGGGAAAGTCGGTCACCCACAGGGGTTTAAACACTTGTGGGTCGCGCAGGCCCAGTTGATTGCCCATTTCAAGGCGCAGCTCGTTGAGTTGTTTGCGGGTGCTTTCGGTCTTGCCCGAAAGGATGAGCATGAGGTCGCCGGGCTTTGCGTCGAATTTTTCAGCTATGCTGCGCAGCTGTGCCTCACTGAGGTATTTGTCAGCCGACGATTTGAGCGAACCATCGGTGTTGTATTTCACGTAAACCAGACCCTTTGCTCCGATTTGCGGTTTCTTCACAAAGTCAGTCAGGCTGTCTAGCTGTTTGCGGGTATATTCGCTGCAGCCTTCTGCATTGATGCCAACAACCAGTTCCGAATCATCGAACACACTGAATCCATGGCCTTTGGCCACATCGTTGAGCTCAACGAAAGGCATGCCAAATCGCAGGTCGGGTTTGTCAGAACCGTACAATTTCATGGCAGTGGCATAGTCCATGCGTTGGAAAGAGCCAACTTCGATGCCTTTTACTCTGCTGAACAAAAAGCGGGCAAGCCCTTCGAAGGTGTTCAGGATATCTTCTTGCGTAATGAAAGCCATTTCGCAGTCGATCTGGGTGAATTCGGGCTGTCGGTCGGCGCGCAGGTCTTCGTCGCGGAAACAGCGAACAATTTGAAAATAGCGGTCGTAGCCGGCCACCATCAAGATCTGCTTAAATGTTTGAGGCGATTGCGGCAAGGCATAAAATTCGCCGGGATTCATGCGCGATGGCACCACAAAATCTCGTGCACCTTCGGGGGTTGATTTGATGAGGTAAGGCGTTTCGATTTCATAAAAACCCTGGCTATCAAGGTAGTTACGTGTTTCCATCGCCAGGCGGTGGCGCAGCGCCAGATTTTGTCTGAGGGGATTGCGGCGCAGGTCGAGGTAGCGGAATTTCATGCGCAGCTCATCGCCGCCATCGGTTTTATCCTCGATGGTGAAAGGCGGCAGCTTGGAGGCGTTGAGCAGCTCGATGCTACTGAGCATCACCTCGATGTCGCCTGTTGCAAGCTGAGGGTTTTTTGAAGAGCGCTCGCTGACCTTGCCCGTGACCTTGATCACATATTCACGACCCAGCTGCCGGGCTTTTTCAAGCAAGGCCGCATCCGACACACCTTCTTCCAGCATCAGTTGCGTGATGCCATAACGGTCGCGCAGGTCAATCCATAGCAGAGAGCCTTTGTCGCGTACGCGCTGAACCCAGCCGCTGAGTGTTACTTCTTTTCCGGCATCAGCCAGGCGGAGTTCTCCGCAGGTGTGTGTTCTGAACATATAATGCTGATTTGATTTTCAGGGCGCAAAATTAGAAAAAAGTCGGTTGCCTCCATTGTCATTTTGCCATTGCAAGCTGTCGTTAAGCTCATCGAACATGCTTTTCGCCGACAAATACTCATTTTTAACCTAATTTGTCATGATGACCCCAACAATGTATATTTGCGTTCATATCCATTGAGAAAACATGAAAAAAATCTTGCTTACAAGCCTTATCATTTCAGCTATCGTGCTCATTTCCTGCAATAAAACTGATGAAAACGACCGATTCGAAATCCTCACTTCAGCGCTGTGGCAAAGCGACAGCCTGCTCGTCGATGGACAGGATGCCAGTGGACCGGGTCAGGTTTTGGAAAAATTCAACGGTGAAGTCAAGTTCAACCGCGATGCCACAGGCTATTTTGGTCAATACACAGGTTTTTGGCGCTTTGAGGCCGACCGCACCCAAATAATCATCACCACCGACTCGCTGCCCATTCCCCTTACCACCATCATCCGTGAGCTCAACAGCAGTTCGCTGAAAATCACGACAGCCTATCCCAGTCTCACCAATCCGGGTGTTGACATGCAAATCCGAATGACATTCAAAGCCAAATGAGAACAGCTGTCTTATTGGCATTGCTCTTACTGTGCCAGCTTCCTGCCATCGCGCAGGGCTGGATCAGTGGGCGGGTCACTGACAAGGTCTCGGGCGAGCCGCTCAGCGGGGTGCTGGTGCTCGTTTCGGCAAACCGTGGCGTTTCAACCAACGAAAACGGCCAATTCCTGATGTGGCACGAAGCACCGGCAGGCACACTCTCCTTTAAACTGCTGGGATATAAAAGTCATTCCGAGGCTGTTGAGCTTGTTGAAAAAGATACACTGAGGCTGGCTATTTTGCTCGAAGCCGGGGTGTTCGATATGGATCAGGTTGTGGTGACTGCCAGCAGGGTGGAACAACGTCTAGCCGAGCTCACCGTCTCAATGAGCCTGATAGCTCCAAAAACCATTGAAAACCAACACATCACCGATGCTGCTGCCCTGTTATCAAAGGTGTCGGGTGTTGAAATTTTGGATGGGCAAATATCTGTCCGGGGTGGCAGTGGTTTCAGTTATGGCGCAGGCAGCAGGGTGCTGGCCCTGGTTGACGGGTTGCCTGTGGTGGCTGCCGATGCTGGCAACATCCGCTGGCAATTTCTTCCGCTTGACCATCTGAGTCGTGTCGAAATCATCAAAGGCGCATCTTCCGTAGCTTATGGCTCTTCGGCATTAAACGGGGTCATCAATTTCCGCACTGCTGATGCCTCTCCCAAGCCGTCGGCAAAGGCCTATGTCCAGGCTGGCATTTTTGATGCTCCTTCCAATTCAAACTGGAAATGGTGGAGCAGCCCGCGCATGCAGGCCACCGCCGGATTCAGCATGCTGCGCAAGCAAGGACAAAGCGACTGGGGTGTGGGCATCAACGGATTGACAGACAATGGCTACCGGAAAAATAACGAGGAGCAAGTGGCACGCTACCATATTAAATGGAAAAGGTTTCATCCTGGCCTCGAAAGGTTACGCTACGGCCTGGCATTGCATGGCGGATTTACGGATAAAACAGATTTTGTGCTGTGGGACAATGCCGAAACGGGTGCGCTGGTGCAGGACACAGCCACGGTAAGCCGGATGAAGGGCAGTTTTGCAACCCTCGATCCATTCATGATCCTCGACACAAAACAAGGTTGGCAACATGCGGTTAAAAGCCGGTTCATGATCACTGACAACCGCTTTCCACAAACCGAACGCAACAACAGCCAATCGCGGTCGGTTTACACACACTATGAGCTGAATGCGCCCCTTTTCAGCCTGCTGAAAATGCAAGCGGGCATCATGCAGCAATCCTCCTGGGTGATTTCCAACTTTCATGGCAACCACTACTCTTTCAATGCAGCTACTTTTGTGCAGCTCGAAAGCACACCTGTTGAAAGACTGCAACTTGTTGCCGGTGCGCGGTTTGAGCACAACAGCCTCGACGGAAGCAACTCCAGCAACGTGCCGCTTTTCAGGGCGGGTGTCAACTATCGCTTCGCAACACTCACGTTTTTAAGGGCCTCCTTCGGACAGGGATTTCGCTATCCATCGGTGGCCGAACGGCATGCCTCAACCACTTTGGGCGCCGTGAAAATTTTTCCAAACCCATATATCGAGCCCGAGTCGGGCTGGAATGCCGAAGCCGGCATGAAACAAGGGTTCAAAAAGTCAGGCCTGAGCGGAAGCATTGACATTGCCGTCTTTTACATGCAAAATAAAAACATGATTGAGTATGTGTTTGGCATTTATGCCGACGAGGCAGGCGATTTCAGTTTTGGGTTCAAATCAACCAACATCGAGGCAGCGAGGGTCTATGGTGCTGAAATTGAAACTATGGCAGCCTTCAAATCTGGCAAATTTGAACACCAATTTACCGGTGGATACACCTATACGCTTCCGGTTGAATTCAATCCCTATACTGGAAAAAACACTGGCAACTACCTCAAATACAGACGCAAACACCTGGCCAAACTCAGCTGGGAAATGGATTTTTTGCAGTTTAATGTGGGCAGCACCATCAGCTATCAATCAGCCATGCTGCGCATTGACGATGTTTTTTTGAACGAGCTAACCCGTGAAGGCCTGCTGCCTGGCTTTTACGACTATTGGCAAACGGGTAATAAGCCCGTGTTTTTGGCCGATGTTTGGCTGGGTTGGCAGCTCGCCGGCCCATGGAGGCTTTCGTTGATGGTCAACAACCTCACCAATCAGGAATATATGGGACGGCCGGGCGACATACAACCCCACAGGCAATACAGCATGAGAATTTCATGGGAGTTGTAAAAAAAAGCGTCCTTTTCGGGGACGCTTTCAAATATTCTAAACATTTGGTTTTACTGCAGTGTAAAACGCACGGGGAGGTTAAATGAAACCCTCACGGCTTTTCCACGCTGACGGCCTGGAGTCCACTTTGGCATGGATTCCACCACACGGATGGCTTCTTCGTCGCAACCACCGCCGATACCGCGGAGCACTTTCACATTGGAAACAGAACCGTTAGGCTCAACAACGAAGTTGACGAACACCCTGCCCTGTATGCCACTCTCGCGTGCCATGGGTGGATACTTGATGTTTTTGGCAATGAAAATCATCATTTGCTCAGCGCCACCCGGAAACTCGGGCATCGACTCAACCACGGTGAAGATTTCCTGTTCAACCACTTCTTCTTCTTCACGAACTGGAGGAACATACACTTCAATGGCTGTCTGCTGATCCACTTCCACGTCGATCTTCACGTCTTCAACCTCCACATCATCTTCAACAACTTCAAGCACAGTGGTTTGAACTGGTGGTGGTGGTGGTGGTGGTTTCACATTCTGTTCAGTGATGGGGACAATTTCTTCAGGAATGTCTTCGGCCACACGCTCAATCACATTGAGTGTGCGCTTGTCGTAGCTTCTGTATTCAAAAGCAAAGAAGACAATCGCTAAAGCCAGTACAAGACCTATCTGCGTGAAAATGACACGCTTGTTTTCAAGGTCCGCTTTTGGTGATTTTTTAACTTCCATAGTTTTATCTGGCTAAAGTGTTAATACAGCGCATTAAAGCGCGGCTAAATTAAACATTTTTCTGTCCGGGCGTTTTCGTTCGGACGTTTTTTTTATTCCATAACCAAAACAGGCCATATCCGAGCAGCGTGCCGGCAACATTTGCAAGAAAATCGTAGCGGTTGCCATCTCTTCCAACAAACACATATGCCTGCAGCACCTCTGTCAAAGCTCCGAAAGCCATTCCGGTCAGGATTGCAGTGGCTGTCAAATAACGTTTTTGTCTTCCTGAAAATTGTGTGCGGTTGCCCCACAACAGCAGAAACGACAATACACTAAACATCAATAAGTGTACCAATTTATCAGGCGAGATCCAGTCCCAAAAACTGACTACCTCGGGAAAATAATTTCCCGGAAGACCTGTCAACAGCATGATTGCCAAGGCCCAAACAAGGGCTGGCAAATTTCGTTTCAAGGCGTTATTGTGCAACCGAACGAGAAATTAACCCTGGATGAGGGCTGCATAGCCTTCGGCGTCGAGCAGCTCATCTAGTTGGCCCGGCTCGGTAATTTTTACCTTCACAATCCAGCCTTCGCCATAGGGGTCTTTGTTGATGAGCTCAGGTGTGTCGGCAAGGGCTTCGTTGTATTCGGTGATGGTGGCCGAAACAGGCATAAACAGGTCGGAAACAGTTTTTACGGCTTCAATGGTGCCGAAGGTTTCTCCCTCTTCAAGTGTTTCATCCACTGTTTCAACTTCAACAAACACAATGTCGCCCAGCTCTTTCTGAGCAAACTCGGTGATGCCTACAATGCCTTCGTCACCATTTACGCGAATCCATTCGTGGTCCTTGGTGTACTTGAGTTCTGATGGAATATTCATACAAATGCTTATTAGGTTTTGGCTTCAAAAGTATAACATTCTGCTTTTGGTTTCTCAGGCTTCACCTAAATTAAACACAATCCAAATTGCTTATTGGGCCAGGTTGAAGCGCATGGTGACACCGGCAAAGGTGTTGGCATTTCGGAATTGCGACGAAACAAAGGGGTCTGACATATCCCGCTTGAAGAATGCCTGCACATTGAAACGGTTGCTGATCATATAATCTGCCGTCAGATACAGATTGGTTTTGTATTGTCCGGCCGAGATCTGACTGTTGTTTTCATCGAGCCTGCGCAGGGTGGTCACATCGGTGCGGAAGCCCAGGTCGAGCTTCAGCACCAGGTCGTTGGCCGAACGTGTGCCTTTGCCACCTGTGATGCCCGAGATGATGAGCGCCAGGTTTTTGAAACGATAGCCTGTGCCAATAATGAACTCTTGTCCAACCACTTCGGTGAGCTGGTTGTTGATAAAGCTCATGGTGAGGTTGCGCTGCTTTTTAAATTCAACGCGGGCAGTAAGGCTGTTGTGCAAGCCCACATCCACACCTACAAGCGGCGAAAATTGCTCTGTGATGACAATCTGACCCATGTCGTACTTTCCAATAAAGATGTTGCTGTTGTTGTAGGTTTGGGTGAGATTGCGCGGATCAAAGTCCACATTGGTGCGCCATGAGTTGATGCTGTAGGTGGAGCGGTAGGCATGGGTGATGTTTACCGATTTAAACAGTTTTTGGATGGCGGGAATGTTGGTGAGGCCGTTGTAGGTAAGGTTCCAGTTGGGTATTGGGATGCGCGGGAACGGGTTGAGCGCAATGCTTTCGGCACTTCGGCCGCTGTAGGCCGAAACAAAAGAAAACAACACAACCTCCTGAGCAATGGCCCCATAGCCATAAGGATAATAATCTTTTCCCACGGTGTCGTAAACAAATTTCTCGCCTTCGGCCACCCATTGCGGATTGGCATAAGCCAGCCTGTCGGCAACGGTTTTTCGGTTGGCCAGCAATTTGTCAAACAACTCGGATGCTTCATTCCGACCGGCCTTCACAAAAGCGGTGTTCCACAAGCCATAAGATATGGTGAAACTACCCGTCTCAACAGGTGAATAGGATTGGAAAATACCAAGCGAGTCGGCCCGGAAGTATTCGCTGAAATTGAGGGCTGTGGTACGATCGCCATTGATGTCGATCTTCATGCCTGGCACCGGCTCGAGGTTGATGCGGTAGCCAAAGGTCTCCGTACGCTTTTTGGCAAAGGCCTGGTTGATGAGCGAGTCGGTCGATAGCCAGTTATTGGCAATAGCCGTATTGCGGATATCTGCTTCGCTGCCTAAAACAAAGCCAATGCCGGGAGCAGAGGCAGCAAAATTGACCCCAAATAAATCGGGTTCAGGCTTGAATCCGGGCAAAAACATGCCGTTATTCTGGGTATAGGTGATGTTGCCGCGCTTGACACTCATGGCCAGTTTAAGTATCTGATCACCAACGATTTTGAAATAGTTCACCGATGGTTTCTTTTCAGTGGAATCTGTAGCTTTGGCTTCGTTGGTTTTTTCAGGTTCGGGTTTGGTCCCCGGACGCCCGCCACCTGGCCTGGGCATGGCACCAGCACCCCTTCCGGGAGGCCGCTTGGGTGTGTTGAGTTTTTGGAAATACCCAACCTTGTTGTAAAGGCGCAGGAAATCCACACTTCCGTTGAGTTGCTTGGTGTTTTGGTTTTCGATGCTGTTGCCGAGCCTTTCCTGCACCGAAAGTGGCGAGGCAGTCCAGGTGTACATGCCCTGATAGGCAGCCGAAGCACTTAACCAGTTCAAAATGGGTATTTTATTGATCGGGATGGTGTAGTTTACCTTCACCGACTGGTTGTAGCGCGTAGTGCGTCCCAGGTCGAGGATGCTGTTCCAGATGGTATCGCGCTGTGTGCGAAAGGCTTCAGTACCCCTGTCGGGATTTCCGGCAGGTTCATACACCCACGAATTGGCAACTGCCGAATAGTCGAGTGTGATGGAGCGGGTGAGGTCGAATTTAAAGTCGTAGTTGCGCGACCAGGTCCATTGCTTGGCATAAATGGGATAAGTGATGATATCGCCTTCGCTTTTATTTCGGTATTTCTTTTCGTTGTTTTGCCGGTTCATCTCGGTTCTGAAAGCCAGGTTGCGCGGCATATAATAGAAATTGATGTCGCGAATGAGCTGCATATATGGCTTGGCGGCCCATTTGGCTTTGGAGAACGGCTGCACATTTTTGGGCGCGGTGTTAAAATTAAAACCAAGCCCGCCCCTGTAAAGCAACCGCTTGTCGTATTCCACGTCCACGTTGCGCTGATACAGCTCGCTGTAGGAATAGGAAAGGTTCCAGTTTTCAATGTCGTAAATATGCGATTTGGCCTGGTTGTCGGTCTTTTCCTTGCGCACATTCACAAAATTGAGGTTTCGGCGCATGGTGAAATCGTTAGTCAGGTTGCGGACAGAATCCTGCTCCGATTTTGTTTCAAAGGAGTTGAGGTAATCAGTTTGTTTCACATCCGGATCGAGCGGATTGTATTCTGGCCTGATGTGTGTTTCGCCATAGTCAAAGTGCATGGGCAGCTTCACTCCTGCTTTTTCGGGCAGCAACTTTCCGAGGTCGATATCGGTTGCCACGTCGAAGGTGGTGGCCGTTTCGAGAGGTGTTTCGTTCACCTTCATTTCGAGGCTTCCAAAGCCCGATGTGGTGTGTGCGCCCGACACCACGATGCGGCCCAGATCGGCCAGCACTGTTTCAACGCGGGCGGTGGCCGCCCATCCCCCTTCGTTTTTGAAGTCGGTCACACGCAGTTCGTTCACCCAAATCACAGCACTTTTGGCCTGTCCGTCATCTTCGCTCGTGATGTTCACCTGCTTGGGATTTCTGATCCCGATCATGATTCCTTTCACATCACTGATGTTGGGACTACCGATCACCTTGATTTTGTGGTCGCCATTCATTTCCACATAGGGATAGTTGAGCCGGATGTCGGAATTGGGATTCCTCATGGCGGTGTTGCGGTTTTCCTTCACCTTCACAAGTGCCTCCAAATCAATTTCAAACTCATTGGCTGCCGGCCAAATGGCATCAGTGTTGGTATAGGAAGTTAACCATGGCGTGAAAGTGAGCGGAATTTCGTATTCGTAATAATTCTCCGTGAAATCCGCTCCAATGCGGATAAAGGCCGTCAGTTCACCATATTCAAGCTCCTGATCTTCATACAGTTTCTCAGCGTGCACATACATCTGAAGTTTTTTGTAATGCCTGAAGTCGAACTCGGTGGTTTTGTAGGCTGCTTTGGCATCGCCGTCGAGCATGTTCACCACTGTAAACTGCATGGCCTGCTCGTTAAGCCGAACAAGACTGGTTGTTCCATAGTTTGTTTCCCGTTCGATGCCTGGGGGAATGACGTATGGAATGGGGTCTCGGCGGCCGTTTTCTTCGATGTTGACGGCCGAGATGTCGAACTTGGTTTGGTTGGGATCGTCGTTCACCACATATTCACCCGGAGCAAGCAGGCTTTGGCGGTATTTGCGCCACTCGCCGCGCACGAGCTCAAGCGTTGCAAAACGTGCCACCACCGGCTTTTCGAAGCCGCGCATGAACATGCGGATGAAGCGGATCGATCTGAAATCCTGAATGTTGCCAACCACTTTTTCGGGCTGGCTCACCGGAATGCGAAACTGATACCACTTCACTTCACCCACTCCGCCATTGGCCAATGGGATGGCTGCCGCTTCGTGAATATCGGCGATATAGCTCTCGCCCACCTTCATATTATTGGGGTCGAGCTTAATGCGGTACTGGAAATAGCGTTCAGATTCGCTTAGGGTATTGTCGCGGTTGATGTCCTCCACATTAGGAACAGAAGTGGCACTTGTTGGATAGGCTTCGGTATTTTGCTCATCGGTGGGCGAGTTTCCATCAGGGCCGTTGAAACGTTTGTAACGCTCGAGCACACTGCTGTAGCGTGCATCGCTGTCGAGGTTCGATCCCCTGAAATACTGGAAGTTATCGGCCGAGGGGTCAGCTTCGGCAATGGTGTAGGCAAGGGAGTTCTCTCCATATTCCTGTTTAACATAATCGAGAAACGCGGCATGAAAACTGCGCTCATCCGCGTCGTTCAAGCCGTCGTAGCCCACATCCTGAAATGCGCGTGCACCGGCGGTGTTGCTGAAACTCTCCACAAGTGCCTGCAAAGTGGGCACGCGGCCCCACAAAGTGGTATCTACATTGGTTACTTCTGCTGACACCGGAAGACCGTTTTCGTAGAATCGGCGGCCATCGCGCAGGATGTCTTCACTCACATCGCCCAGGTTGATATACAGTTCTCCGCTGTTGTTGGGGTCTTCGGCAAAGGGATCCATCATCCAAAATTCGATGTATTCAATGTTGGTGGCTTCAAAGTCGGTTGATTCGATGCGCCGCATGATACCACCCCAGCGGCTCGCCGGATCGTTGAGTTTGCCATCGGCATTCATACCCGCCGAGAATGCATTGGCAGCCACATCATAATTGTATGGTCCGCGTTCTTCGGGGTAGTAAGCCATGTTGAGCACGGCAATGTTGGTGGGCGTCCCGGATGGCACTTCCTTGTTTGGAAACACTTCGGTTTCGAGCACCTGACGCACACTGTGTTTGCTCAGCTCGTCCTTATCCACGTTCGATGGCCGCAATGTACCATAACGGTCGTAAAAGAGCGGGTCGATGATGTACCAGGCAAACTTGGCACGGTTTTTTCCATAGGCCAGTCCGCTTGTGGGTGCTGTTTCAGGAAATAGGTCAGACTGGCCTTGTGGTGTGCTGGCTAAAAACCAGGTGCTCACCTGACGCAGGTCGATTTTCGATTTAGCACCCTCAAAATCATCAATATAGGAGGTTCCTGACTTTCCTACTGCGCGGGAATGTCCGGGCAGGAAATGGGCAAACTCGCCATCTACATTGATGCGCGACACCTGCTTGGTACTGTAGAAAGGCAGTTTGTCCACCATTTTTGTGAGCCACACCGATTCGCGCCGGTAGCTCATGTCGAAGCCGTAGATGGTATTGGAGATGGGATCGTCGCCATAGTTCACTTTCTGGGTGAGCGGACGTTCGTGCAGGTTGAGCAAGGTTGCTCCCACTTTGAAGTCGCGGTTGATTTCGTGATCCACCCGCAAACCCATCATGCGTTTTTGCTGCAGGCTGAAGAGCGAGTTGCTCTCCAATGAGATGTTGATTGGTGTTCCGGAGCTCAGGATGCCCTCGTTGATGATGCGCACACGGCCAAGGGTGTAATCCACCGTATAGTCCACATTTTCAACAAGTGGCACACCTCCCGCCGTCACCGTCACAGAGCCTTGGGGAACATTTAGCGCATTGAGGCTGATTTCGCTGCCCGACTGAGATTTGTAATAGCCTTCGAGTATGAATTTATTCTTTTCAGGGTATTGCTCGGCACCCGACTTGGTGAGGGTGTAAAGCGAATCGTAGGCATACAGATTGGCCAGATCGGGGTCGTTTGGGAAAACTTTATCCCGAATATGTTGTCCAAATGGTTCAAGCACAGTGAAGTAGATGCGTCCATTGGCCGAATTGATCGTTCCGCCACTGCGTGCGGCATCGTCAATATAATCAAACACCCCATCACCTTTGGCTATCGGATTGTTTTGCTGATCGAGGTTGTCGAGGTTGAGCAGGTGCACCAGTGGCACGCCTTTTACGGTTTCATCCCCTTCGGTGAAATAGCCAGTTGGCACCCCATTCTGGTTTCCTGAATAGAGGATGTTGAAGGTGAAATCTTCCTTGTTCACCTGAAATGCCTTGATGGAATACACGTTTTTCATCATCAAATCCCACATGGGCATGCGGGTGTTGAGCGAGGTGCTTTTCAAAAGCTTCACCACCAGGCTGTTTGGTGCGTTGATGCCACGATCGGAAAACTCACCTACCTGAAAAGTGCTGTCGAAACCTATCACGGTGTATTGATAGGCAACTGCCAAAATCTGGTCGGAATTGAGATTGGTGTTCAGGCTGATGAAGCCGAGTTTGCTGTTGAACGTGTATTCGGTGCTGCTCAGTTTGCGGGCATTCTCTATCTTGTCAAAGTCTTGACCTGCAACCATATAGCCAGACCGTCCGATGTTGAACGGGTCGTTGGTAAGGTAGGCACTCACGCGGTTCACATCGCGCACACTGGCAGTGTCGAGCCGGCTGAGCAGGTTGTTAGAAAGGCCGGAAGGCAATGGTGGCCCGGGAAGCGGCGACACCTCGGCATTGTTGATCCACTCGCGCCGGCCTTCGCCGAGGTCGGTGAAGGCCACAATGTTGCGGTTGTCGGTGAGGGCTGGTCCAATATTGGTCACCCACACTTCCACACGTGTGATGTTTACATCGGAAGTGATGACCGGCAGCGAGGCCAAGCCGCGCTCATAGTTTTCCCTGAAATATTGGGAGAGGAAAAAGTGTCTGTTTTCTTCGTAATCCAAACTGCTCAGTTTGAACTTGTTAGTTTGAGCGCCACCCTGAACGGTGATGTTTTTGGCTTCGCTTTCCTGTTGCGAAAAAACAGCTGTGACAGAGGTTTTGCCAAACTGCAGCTTGGTTTTGATACCAAACAGCGACTGACTACCGCGGATGAGGGTGGTATTCAGCGGCATGTTCACATTTCCGGCTTCGATCAGTTTAACGATCTCATCTTCTTTACCTTCGTATTTGAGTGCAAGCTTGTTTTCAAACTGAAAAGTTGCTTCTGTGTTGTAATTGGTTTTAAACTCGATCTTATCACCAATTTTGGCAATCACATTCATCTGGATTTGCTGGTCGAAGTCGAAGCTGGTTGTACGGCGCTGGCGCACATCGAGTTGGGGATCTTCACGCAACATGCTTCGAACACCAAAAGTCACTTCGGCTGAGCCTTGCGGGCGGATGTCGATGGTGTTGCTGCCAAAAATCTGGTCGAACACCTTGCCTCCAACATAAATGGCCGGAATGATGGATGCGCTGTTAGCGGCCTTGCCGGTTTTGGCACGCTCGTTCCAATACTTGCGGATGCCTTTCTTGTTTTGAAAATCCATGTATTCCTTGTCGGACATGGTTACGGGATCGCGGTAGGTGAAATTGCCGATTTTGCTGACGAAGACATACTGCTTTGAAACGGGATCGTAAACCACCTCACGCTTGATGTTGGGCGGATCGCTGAGGTAGAGCGGCGAATGGTCGCCGAGTTGCTGTGCTGGTTTACCTTGATCGGCAGGCACGGGGTAGAGCGGTTTTGCCGTTGTATCAGGATCGGCAGATGGCACAAAGGGTTTCAGGAACGGCATTTTTTCAACCTGACGGGGTGTGACGGCAAGCAACGAGCTGATGGCTGCCAGCATCACAACAAGTGCCAAAGCGGCAATGCGTATTCGGTTTTGCTTCAAATTCCTCAAAGGATCACTTCGTTTTTCGTTCTTAACATGGCATTTCCCGGTTTGAATCAGAGCAACCTGAGGGCCTCCCTGATGAGTTTGTCAACAGCCATGGAGGCATCTTCGGCCAATAAGCGGCCCACCACTTTTTCGGCGGCAGCCTTGTTAAAACCAAGGATAAGCAGTGCTGATAACGCTTCCTCTTTGTTTGTATTGTACGCAATGCCTGTTTTTTGCCCCGTGGGAGCCCCCTTGCCCACCTTGTCGCGCAGGTCAACCACAATGCGCTGCGCTGTTTTTGCTCCAATACCCTTCACCCTTTGCAGGGCGGCTGCGTTGCCCGAGGCAATGGCCTCGATGGCTTCGTGGGTGCTGAGCGACGACAAAATAACACGGGCTGTGTTGGCACCAACGCCCGAAACAGAAATCAACTGTAAAAAAAGATTGCGCTCCTCTTCCTCAAAAAAACCGTACAACTGCTGGGCATCTTCACGCACCGAAAAATGCGTGTAAAGCCGCACCACATCCAATGCCTGAATGGCGCTGTAGGTATTGAGCGAAATATGAAGCTGATAGCCAATGCCTTGCACATCAATCACCACATAAGCCGGATTTTTTTCGGTAAGCTTGCCCGAAATGTATGCGTACATGCCTTCTATTTTAAGATCTATTGCAGAATTATGCTTGCAAAAATAGCAATTCAAGCAATACCCACCGGGCAAATAACAAGCCTTCGGGCTGCTGCAGCGAAAGAAAAGGTATGATCCGCCAAATAAAATGCATTCATCGCCGGGCGGTGCAACGATTGCCTGTGGCGTCTCATCATGGCGATAAACATATAATTTCACCAAAAACCACCCAAAGATGCGCCATTTTCAATCAAATAGCCTGAAAATCATTGTCTTGATAATATTGCTGATCCCACATCAAACATCACACGCACAGGAGCTGTGCCTGGCTGCCGACTTTTCTCAAACCAGCTACCTTCACTTCAAAAGAAGCCTGGGCTATCAGATCGGCTTTGGATTCGACGACCGCTGGGGCAACAAAACCGAACTGACATTTGCACACCGCTTCAACCACCGTAACTTCGATTATGTGTTTCATTCAGGTGCTGACGGGCGTTCTTACAACCGTCAGGTTGATCCTCATAACCAACATTTTACATTTGGAGTATCCTATCTGTTTGCACTCTATTCGGGCAAAAATGCCGGACTATTTCTAGGCCCTTCGGTGGGTTTGCACAGCTTCCATTTTGATGAATCCATTGTTGAACGTCCACAGCATGCCGACACGGTTTATACCTTCAAACATGTTTATTCTGAGTACTTTAACCCATCTGTTGGCCTGCAGCTGATGTATCAGCATATGTTGCCGGGCAATCGAATCACGCTTTTTGTTTCGGCCGCCGGTGATGTGATTTTCTATACCCGTTTCGGGTTGGTTGGTTCTCCAGATCCCAGCCTGATTGGGTTGACGCGCTTCAACCTTGGATTGCGGATACCCCTGCAGGCAAAGAAAGCGCAAGGTGAATAAACTGCAACAAAAAAACCCCGACCAAAAGCCGGGGTTTTTTGTGGAGAATAACGGAATCGAACCGATGACCTTTTGACTGCCAGTCAAACGCTCTAGCCAACTGAGCTAATTCCCCAATGAGGCGGCAAAAATACATAAAAAGACAGATGAAAAGCAAGCGTTCTAAAAAAAATCTGTTTCCCTTTACTATTTTTGGGCTATGAAAAGATTGTTTATTGCCATTCATATCCAGCCTCAAAAGCCGCTGCTTGCGCTGCTTGATCAGTTTAAACGCAAGCTGATGCACGAGCGCATCAATTGGGTGAAACCCGAAAACCTGCACATGACCCTGAAGTTTTTGGGCGAAACCAGCGAGCAAAACATCCCGTCCATTGTGGAACACATCAACGTGGCGCTTGACGGACGGCCCGGCTTTATGCTGCAGTTCGACAAAACAGGCGTGTTTGGAAGCCGCTACGATCCGAAGGTGATTTGGGTTGGAAGTCAGCAGGCAAATGTGGCTATCAACACCTTGGCCAACAGCGTACTCGATGCGTCGGCTGCAGCAGGTTTTCCGCGCGACAGGCAAAATTTTGTACCCCACCTCACCCTCGGGCGCATCAAAGGCCTGAATGACAAGGCGCACTTTCAGCGCGTGATGCAGGATATTCCGCAACAGCTTTTTCAAACCTCCGAGGTTGATCAGCTGGTGCTGTTCGAAAGCATATTGCGCAAGGAAGGGCCCCAATATATCCCTTTACATCGTTTTGAAATGCAGGGTGTTAAAGGCTAAAAGAAACACTTCACAACGAATGGCAGCAGCTGTCAGGTTGATTGTCCGCCATAGCCAAAGAGCTTGCGCTGCCTGATGCGCCGGGCCACAAACACCGGCACGTCTTTTTCCCAGTCTGCGTTGCCATTTCTGATTTTTTCAAGCACTTCGTGCGATTGTATGTGCAGAAAGGCAGGGTTGATTCCAGGCACATCGAGGATTTTTCGGGTTGCAAGCAGATGCGAAAAAAGATGTCTGGTGTCGTCGGGAAAAACGAGTGTTTTGGTGGTGATAAGTCGCTGGTCTCCCTTTGCGGCAGCAGGATAGATGTACATCTTCACATTTTCGGGAAACAGATTACCCAGCGCTTCAACAATACCGCCGCGCAGTTCGGTATAATACTTCGGATGCATCACCTTCACAAAGGTATCGATGCCAATGATCAGCCGCATTTTGATAATCCTGAACTGCGACATATAGTTCACAAGCTTGTAAAACTCCCTGAAGTTGGAAACCATCACATTTTGACCCATTTCGTTGAGCACATCCACGCGGTCGAGGAAGTCGCGTTCGTCGAAATCGCCTTCCTGCAAGAGGTTGTTGAGTGTGATTTCGCAGAGTGGCAGCGTGTTGAATTTGTCGTAATCCTCATCTTTTTTGAAAAGGGCAAAGCTGGACTTGAGCATGTCGATGGTCACATAGGTGGCCGGGCGGAAACTTCCGCGGAAAATGAGCACATTTTTTTTGTACACCATGTCATCGGGTTCCTGCACATTGCCGTTTCGGTCGAACATGATGGCGCTCGTCATACCGTTTTTCACAAGTTGCACTCCAAGGAGGCGGTTGTCAACATACGACAAATCGGGGCCGCTCATATGAATCATGGTCACGGCCACGCGGTCGTTGGCCAGGTTGTCCATAAGCGAAAGCAGAAATGTGTTGGGCCGCTGCCAGTGGAAGTAGCAGGCATACAGGAGGTTAACACCCAGAATGCCAAGGGTGTTCTGCTGCAATAAAGCATCATTTTCGAACAGCCTGACGTGGATGATCACCTGGTTGGGCTCAGCTTGCGGATGCAGCTGAAAGCGCAAACCTAGCCAACCATGGCTGATGTTGTCTTTTTTGAAATTCAGTGTTGAAACGGTGTCGGCAAATGCAAAAAAGCGCAGGTTTGGATCGCTGCTGGCAGCCAGCAGTCCGGTGAGTTCGTCAAACTCTGCTTCGAGCATCAGTTCGAGGCGCTCGCGCGAGACATAACGTTTGGAAGATTTGTCCTTGCAATACAGCGCATCGCTGTAGCGCTTGTCGTAGGCCGAGATTGACTTGGCCACCGTGCCCGAAGCGCCACCGGCCTGAAAGAAATTGCGGGCCACCTCCTGCCCTCCGCCAATTTCGGCAAAGCTGCCAAAAATGGAAGGGTTGAGGTTGATCTCGAGCGCTTTGCGGCCAACAGGAATGATGTCTCTGGATTCTGCCATAAACCAAAAAAGTGATGATGACAAAGGTAGGTGTTTTCGTCATTAAGCAAGCTGTGCTTCCTCATGGACATCAAAAAGCTTAACTTTGTGGCATGAAAAGAATCGCCATTTTCGCTTCGGGCAGCGGCACCAATATGCAGCGGATTGCCGAGTGGTTTGCCACAAGCAATGAGTTGGAAATCAGCCTGGTGGTGTGCAACAAGCCGGGTGCAGGCGTGATTGCCCGTGCCCAAAAGTTCAACATTCCCGTTGAGTTGATCACGCGAGATCAGTTCTATCATTCCGATATATTGGCCGTTAAGTTGCAAACGCTTCGGATTGATCTGATTGTGTTGGCAGGCTTTCTGTGGCTTGTTCCCGACAGCTTGCTGCATGCTTTTCCTGGAAAGATCATCAACATTCATCCCGCTTTGCTGCCTGCCTATGGAGGCAAAGGCATGTATGGATCAAAGGTTCATGAAGCAGTGGTAGCAGCCGGCGAAAAATATTCGGGCATCACCATTCACTACGTCAACGAGCACTACGATGAAGGCGCGGTGATATTTCAACAAAACATCGAACTTGCTGAGGATGAAACCCCCGACAGCCTCGCAGCGCGCATTCATGAGCTGGAATACAAGCACTTTCCGGAGGTGATTGCAGCCTTATTAAAATAATTAAGTAGAGGATTTCAAGTAATTACCTGATTTTTTTCACCTCAGCCTCCAGCCTGCCGTACCATTCTTCGCCAAAGCGACGCACAAGCGCTTCCCTGAGGAATTTATAGAGTGGTAGTCCTGCCTTTTCGCCCTTGCGTTTGGCCGGTACGCAGATGCTCCATTGATGGTAGGTAAGGTGGGTGAAGCCGTCTTTTTCGATCAGCCGCACCGGATAGAGGTGGCAGCTCACGGGCTTGCGAAAGGTGGTTTCGCCGGCCAGCCAGGCTTTTTCGATGGCGCAAAAACTCACCCCGTTGGCATGAAAACCTGCAAAGGCACATTCGCGGTCGTTGACGAGCGGCGTCACCAGATGGCCCATATCATCGTAGTCAAACACCCCCTGCGATTCAACCACTTGCAGGCCGGCTTCAGTCATATAGGGTTTCACCTTCTCGAGTTCGTCTTCGAGGATGCCGATTTCTTCGTCTTCCAGTGGCGCGCCGGCATCGCCGCCCACGCAGCAATCGCCCTTGCAGCGCGGCAGGTCGCAGATAAATTGCGCCTGTATCAGGTCGTCGCGAACAATGGTATTGTCAATGATAATCATGCGGCAAAGGTAGGCTTTTTGGAAAAACCCATGAATTCCCCATCCATGCTGCCAACAAAAAGCATTCACCGAACATCCCAAAATGTTTTTTTTTGATTTCTCATCTAAACTGTGCTAATTTTGAAGTCAAATTCTCATTCACCAAAAAAAATCCATTATGAAAAAAATCTACTTTTCTTTTTTGTTTACCATCCTTGGGTTGACGCAGCTGATTGGACAGGCTGAATTCAACACCGGCAACATGATTGTCAACGTGAACACTTACGGACGCATCCGCCTGTTTTCGCAGGATGAAGTGCGGCATTTGCAGCGTGCTTCGATCCTTGTAGGTACGCCATCAGGCGATGTTTTTGATTACGATCAGGATTCCGAAGCCAACGAAGAAACAGTGTTGTTGGACACGCCCACCTGGGGCGATTTCGAAATTTATGGTGCTTACGACAACACTTATTCCAACAATCCGCCTGATGTGATTGTGCGGCTGAATGCCTATGGATGGAATAATAAAACTTTCACGGTGGTGAAGTTTACGGTGCAAAACAACAGCAGTGCACCCATGAGCGCTACCATTGGTTTGGACATTATTCCTGAGCTGGCCGAAACCTATGGTTTTGATACGGTGACTTACAACTCCTCCACAGGAAACATTCGTTTCCATCGGGGTGGTGACATGAACATGGGTATCAAGTTGTTATCAACAAGCCTTTCGTCGCTGGTTTCGTTCGAGTGGTTCGACGGCTATATGTCAGATGCCGGATACTGGGGCTGGCTCAACTCGGGTGGGCTGCAGCCACAATATGTTTCGAACACTGCCGACGGTCCGGTGACCATCACCGCACAAGCCCCGCAAACCCTGGCTCCAGGCGCATCAGCTGAGGTATTTTACCTTCTGGCACTTGGCACCAACGAGCAGGCGTTGCTCACTGCCATGACCGAAGGTCAGCAGAAATACGATGACCTGTTCAGTGGTTTGGGCGACGTTTCGGCCAATCCCAATGCACTGCGCCTTGGCACAAACCACCCCAATCCATTCAACGGACAAACACGCATCAGTTACTATCTGCCTTCAAATGGAAATGTAAGTCTGAAGGTGTTCGACCAGCTGGGCAACGAAGTAGCTGCACCTGTGAGCGAAACACAAAGCGCTGGTATTCATCATGTTGATTTTGAGTCGAATGGACTTGCTGCAGGTTTGTATTACTACACGCTTGTTTTCGGCGACAAGCAACTGACGCACAAAATGGTGATCACAGAATAAGCCGTTTTATGACACACATTAAAAAGGCAACCCGATTGGGTTGCCTTTTTTAATGTGATTAAAGTGTAGTTTTACAGTTTAATCCATGTTATGTGCATGGCATGTGGACTCACTTCTGTTACCCAATCTTCAAGACCAGAGCCATCCAGATTAGACCGAACGATCTTTCCATCGGGGGCCGAATTCGAAATTTTATAGCTCCAGAAAAGTTTTTCGCGTTTGTGATCAATGGCAACACCCCAGGTGGCCTTGGTGCCAAAGTCGCCAAATTTAACAAGCGAAGAACCATCCAAATTGCACATATACATCCCATTTTCCTCGACCGGAGATGGCGTTGAACCATAAATGGCCATGTAAACTTTTCCAGCATTAAAATCGACCTCGATGGCGGTGCCGTCAATATCAACCACATGTTCAGTCAAACCCGATCCGTCGAGATTTACTGACCAATAACCGCCCGTGAAATCGGTTTTATCATTGACCAGATAGATTTTCTGACTCACTGCATCATACTGCATATCAATGGGATACTCAGGTCGCATGCCATCGGTATTGATAAAGACTTCTGCCTCAGTGCCATCGAGGTTGCAGCGGTAAATGCCCCCGGGGCGACCCCAATAGAGTTTATCGCCAATCACCATCAAGGCTTCAGGGGAGTCCACGATTTCCTGACCTGCAACGGCCACATCCAGAATTTTCTGGGGATTTGTTCCATCGGCATTGAAGCTGTAGATGGTTCCTTCGCTGTAGTCGGATACAAACACTTTTTTCGATCCTGAATCGGCAAATATGCCGTAAGGTCTGCTCAAAACCACGCCGTCCATCACAAAGTCCTGCACAATGGGTGCCTCATCGTTCAACACCACAAAGTGAACACCGCCACCTGAAGGTGTTCGGGTGGTAAAATACAGCACCTGCGATTGGCCCGCGAGCGGGTCTTTCACATTCACAGCCAGGGTTTTGGTAAGGGTGTTGTAGTGCACATCATTTTCTGAGGTGCAGGTGAGCTTCACCGAAAAGATTCCGGGTGTTTCGAACTGCACCACCGGATTTTCCTCTGTTGAAGTGATGCCATTTCCAAAATCCCACAAATAGCCCTTGGCATTCAATGATTTATTGGTGATGGTCATTTCGCAAGGAGCATTGCCGTTGTTGGAAAGGGTATAGGTAAAATCGGCCTGTGTGCTTGCGGGTGGATTTCCAAGCTCATACTTTTCGCAGGCGCTGATTCCGAACAAAAACGGAATCATTATCAGTAGATTAAGAATTTTATTTTTCATGGTTTCATCGTTTTTTTAAATCAATAACCCGGGTTTTGCTGCATCTTGTTGTTGGTTTGCATTTCGCTGAGCGGGATGGGAAACAAAGTATATTTTTCATCAATCCCCAACACCGTTGCGGCCCTGCCTGTGCGCACCAGGTCGTGCCAGCGGTGGCCTTCGAAGGCAAATTCGAACCTGCGTTCGTTTTCGATGGCCAGTTTCAACGCATCATAGCTATCTGCGTTGGTGTTGGGCAGCCCGGCACGGTTACGTACCACATTCAATGACGCCTGAATGGTGGAAATATCACCGCCTGTGAAAGCGAGTGCCTCAGCCTGAATAAGATACATATCGGCCAGGCGCAACACATACACCCTGTCAACGCCCCCGGCCACATCGTTGTATTTTCCACCATAAGGATTGTTTTTCTCATCATAGCGGATGGTGGTTGCCAATCGGTTATCAGCAGGATCAAAGGCTGCGATGAGGCCGGCCGAAGGGGCAATTTCGTAGCGTCCGTTCAAGTCGCGGGAATAGTAGTACTGTGCGAGACGATTGAAATTCTGAAGGTCGTAGGTGATTTCCAGCAATGATTCGGGACTGACCGTGCCGGCATCAAACAACTCGGCAAAGGTGGCGGCCAGTCCGTTTTGGGAGGCAATCACTTCGGCCGAAAGCTGTGCTGCTTTGGCAGCCAGACTGGCATTGCCCGTGAGGTGATACAATGTTAAGCTGGCCCGTGCCTGCAAGGCTTTGGCGGCCACAGCGTTGGCCCTTCCAACAGGGGAGGTCTGCGGAAGTTTGGAAGCGGCCAACTCCAAATCGCTGATGACGGCTTCTAAAACAACACTTTGTGTACTCTTTTCCATGTCGATGCCCGACAAATCAAGCGTTGGTTGCAGCCGCAGCGGCACACCTCCGAAATACGAAGCCAGATAGTCGTACATCAAAGCCCTGATAAACAATGCCTCTCCTTCGGCAGCACTTCTCCCGCGATCTGACTTGTAATTGATTTCGGGAAGTTTCTGCAGAATGTTGTTCACACGGTTGATCACATCATATGCAGCTGCCCACATGCCATCCAAAATGGCGTTATCGGCAGGAATGGGCTTATTCATGATCTGACCGTAATCCTGTGTAGTTCCGGTCCAAACGAGGTTATCAGCAGCCAGGTCGGCAATGATGGCGGCATTGCGGCCATACAAACCAACCGCCTGTAGTCCGCTGTAGGAGCCCACCATAGCCCGAACCACTCCGGTACTGTCCTGCAAGGCAATGTCGCTGGATACAGAAGCAGTCGGATTCACATCAAACACCTTATTGCACGAAGCCAATAAAGTGGATATCAACAAGATATATGCAATTTTTTTCATGTTTTTGATCATTTTCTGGTTTATAATCCAACGTTCAATCCAATGGTAATGGTGCGCGACTGCGGATAGGTAAAGAAGTCCGTTCCCATCACCACATTGTCATTGCTGTAGTAATTCACCTCGGGGTCCATGCCGCTGTAAGTGGTGAAAGTGAACAGGTTTTGACCGGAGGCATAAATGCGCGCTGATTTGATCTTGACTTTTTTAAGCATCGCTTGCGGGAAATTGTAGCCGAGGGTGACGTTTTTGATGCGCATGAATGATCCATTTTCGATGAAACGTGACGATTTGAGCTGATCGCCTTCTTTGGGGATATCGGTCACATCGCCAGGCTTTTGCCAGCGGTCGGCCATGAAAGCCAATTGGTTATCCTCGCCAACGCCGGAAGCAAGATAGATGTTGGTGCCATTAAAGATGTCGTTGCCATACACGCCCTGCAGAAAAACTGTCAGATCGATGTTTTTGTAAGCAAAGGTGTTGGTGAAACCAAAGATGAAATCGGGATTGGGATCACCGATTTTCTTGCGGTCGTCGGCGGTGATGCTGCCGTCTTTGTTGAGGTCTTCATACACCAGTTTTCCGGTGGTGGGGTCAACGCCCAGGCAACTGTAGCCATAAAAAATGCCAACAGGCTCACCTTCTTCCACACGGTTTCCTCCCCTGCCCTGATCATCAATGGGTTGTCCGTTATAGAGCTTGAGCACCTTGTTGCGATTGGCCGAGAAGTTGAAGGAGGTGTTCCATGTGAATGCACTTTTGATGTTTTGCGTGTTGAGCAGCATTTCGATGCCCTTGTTTTCGAGCTCACCGATGTTGGCAGTGATGTAGGTATATCCTGTGGAAGGTGAGAGTGGCCGGTCGAGGAGCAGGTCGCGGGTGTGATTGAGGTAAAGGTCGGCAATGAGTTGAATGCGATCGCCAAATAAGCCCAGGTCGAAACCAAAGCCGTTTTGCACGGTTGTTTCCCATTTCAGATCGGGGTTTGGCAGCTGGGTTGGTGCAATACCGGGCTGTTGCCCATAGTTGTAACCACCTCCATACAAGCCAAGTGAGGCAAAATCGCCAATGCCGTCGTTGCCCGTCATCCCCACGCTGACCCTCATTTTCAGCTCGCTGATCACGCTGGAGTTCTTCAGAAAGGCTTCTTCATCGGCACGCCATGCAAACGACACGGCGGGGAAATAGCCATAGCGGTTGTTGGCACCAAATTTCGAAGAACCGTCGGCCCTGGCTGTGAGGGTGATGATGTATTTGTACAGGTAGTTGTATTTAAACTGCCCAAAATAGGAATTCATACCACGGTCGAGGCTGCTGGTGGATGCCGCCCTGATGGTTCCGGCCGAGGTGATGTATTGGAAGTTTTCGTTTGGAAAATCAATGGCTTCGATGTAGGTGTTGCGGCGTGCATATTTTTCGAGGCTGTAGCCAACGAGTGCTTCAA
>CAZBMR010000015.1:3439-35514 GCA_964492695.1 uncultured Lentimicrobiaceae bacterium | reverse complement strand
ATGTAGGTGTTGCGGCGTGCATATTTTTCGAGGCTGTAGCCAACGAGTGCTTCAAAATTGTGAGTTTTATTCACATCCACCTGATATTGAAGCACATTGCTTGAAATTAAATTGCTTACATAGGTGGTGCCTTCAATACCCAGACCATTGTACTTTGCACCCTGAGCCACGGTGATGGGGTCGTATTCGTGCTCGCGCAGCAGGTATTGATCGGCACCCCATTTGCTGGTAAAGGTGAATCCCTTCAGGAATTTGTATTCCAGATACACATTGGCGTTGTTTCGGTTTGTAAAAGCTTGATTGATCGTGTGATCAATGATAGCCACGGGGTTAGCATAAGGTCCGTCTTCGTTGTAGCTGCCATCAGCGTTGAATACCGGATAAATGGCCGGAATGGAAAGGGCATTGGGCAGCGGACCGTAAAGGGTTTGGTCGCCCTCCACACGGTCGTTTTTGGAGTAGCTCATCGAAATGCTTCCGCCAATGGTGAGGTTGTCCAGCAGTTTATGATCTACATTCAGGCGGCCGCTGTAGCGGTTGTAGCGGGTTGATTTCACCGTACCATCCTGGCTGAAGTAGTTGCCCGAGATAAACATCCGGGTTTTGTCGTTGCCGCTGCTCACCGAAAGCTCGGTGTTGGAGGTGGGTGCTGTTTGCAGGATTTCTTTCATCCAATCAGTATCAACACCTTGCACATCGGTGCCTTTGTAGGCATTCCATTGAGCAGCATTCATCAATTTCGGAAGTCGCTCTGCCGGCAGGGTTTGCCAGCCATAAGAGGTGCTCAGGTTGACGCTGGTTTTCTGAAAATTTCCCTTTTTTGTAGTGATCAACATTACGCCATTGGAGGCTCTTGCCCCATAAATGGCTGTGGCCGAGGCGTCTTTAAGGAACGTTACTGATTCTATGTCATTCGGGTTGATATCCGAAAGCGCATCAATTTCCTGTCCGCTGTAGCCAATTTGTCCGTAACTTCCGGTGAGCACAGGCATGCCATCTACCACCACAAGGGGTTGGTTGGTGGCAGTGATGGAGCTGCCACCGCGCATCTTGATGGAGTTTTGCCCACCAGGGGTTCCCGAGTTGATGTTGATGCTCACCCCAGCTACCTTGCCCTGCAGAACACCGTCGATGGTTCGGATGGGGGCATTTTTCAGCTCATTCTCGTTGACAACGCTCACTGAATTGGAAATGAGCTTCTTGCTCGAGGTGCTGTAGCCCACCACCACCACTTCGCCCAGGTCGATTTTTTCTTCCTCCATTTTCACATTGATGACAATGCGGTTGTTCACAGGAATTTCCTGTGGCTGCATGCCTACAAAGCTAAAAATGAGTGTGGCATTGCCCGGGGCGGCAAGCTTGTAGTTTCCGTCCATATCGGTGGTGGTGCCAATGGTTGTGCCTTTCACCTGCACGGTTACACCCGGTATTGGGGTACCGTCGGAGGCGGACGAAACCACACCGCTCACTGCATGCGTTTGGGCATGCATGAAGCTGGTGAAGCAGGTCAACATGAAAATTAAAAAAAGGCTTCTTTTCATAAAATGTTCATTTATAGGTTTTTGTGGATTAGTTTAGTGGCTTGAGGCTCACCGAAACAAACTCGATGTCGAGGCGCAGGCCAGTGATGGTGAAATGATCGTTCCCGTTTTCGTCCTCCAGGTAAAATGCTTTTGTTTCGCTGGTGCGCATAAGCGTTGTGCTGATGGCTGTTTGCTCGCTGAGAAACTGCAGGTTCTTGACCACAGCAACGGGTTGTCTTCCAAACAGATGACGTGTAAGTAAAGGGTAGAATGCGGTTTCTGAGGTGGAAAAGATGCCACCCGGAATGCTAATACTTTGGCTAACAGGCATTCTATCAACATATGGTTGTTTTCCCTCTGCCGGAACCACCTGGTAGGTGTCGAAGAAAAACTGATCGCCCTGGGTCAGGAAGTGCAGTTTTAGGTTGGACATATTGGTCATGCTGTCTGCATGGCTAAAAGCGGCATCTTCAGTATCGAAAATGGTGACACCCGCCGCGCCGGCCACCATCATGCGATTCTCGCGGCCGTAGTAAACGAGGGCGGTGTTTTCGTCGATGCCGAAGCCGAAACGCTGATGCGTTTGGCCCAGCACCACTGTCATCCTGCCCGTGCGCGCACGTGCGTGAAAATGTTGATCAACCATGCCATGGGTGAAAAATCCCAAGCCCTTGGTTAGAATAACACCCTGGGCATCAGGTAAATCCTGTCCGATTCCTGACATGCTCAGGCCATGCTCCAAAGCGCCCATGCTTGTGCCGTTGGCAATCATAGGGTCGCTCATGATGGCAGCTCCGGCGCTTGTTCCGCCAATGAGGCCGCCGCGACGATATACTTCCCACACGGCCGACATCACCGGCGAAGGTTTGCCCTCGGGCGAAAGCAACAGCTGAATGATGCGGAGTTGATCGCCGCCCGAAAACCAAACTGCATCGCAAGCACGCACCTTGGCAGCCCATTGATGATCCCAGGCATTGTTTTTCCATTCGGCTTCGTTCACTTCTGTGGTGCTGTCGTCGTCTTCCAAGGCAATGGGAATCAAAAAGATATTCCCGGAATGAAGGCCAAAACGAGCTAAGCCCTTGCTGAAATAGGCAAAAGTTTGGGCAGCCACGCCGCTTGCGGCCGGTATGACTGCAATTTTTGCATCAGCTCCCCCTGCAAGCCTGATAATTTCTTCGAAAATTTGCTTGTTATCGCTTTCGAGGCCGCCGCCCACAATCACCAGGTTTCCCTGTGCACGGAGGTTTTGGGATAAAAATCCAAGGAATAAAAGCAGGCAGAAAACACGTATCATTCCTGTCATAAATGGCTAAATTAGCGTTTGATAAACTTGTTTGAAAAGACTGACTTATGCTCAACATCCTCAATTTGAATGACATACAAGCCACTGCTGAGCTGATGCACTGGAATGGATATCACTGCATCTGAAGTCGTTCCATGAGCAACAGCTGCACCCATTCCATCGAAAATGGTCCACGAAGCAAGGCGAAGCGGGTTGATAAGTTGCAGCTCGGTTTGCACAGGATTTTGCAACAAGTTGATTGATTGAGCAGAAGCTCTTTCGGCCACGCTGGAAGTATTGGTATTGCCCATCACATAGGGCAACGTTTCGTCAACGAGCGAAAAGGTGAGATTGGTGAATCCTGCTTCCATACGGGGATCGACATTGCTGCCACTGCCTGTTTGGGTGACAAAGCCCGACCATCCGCCATTGTTGCGTAAAATCATCACCGGGTGCTGGCCAAAACCTGTCAGCGTGGTTTTTCCTTCCACAGGTTGCACTTTGAGGTAGTTTTTCGAGCTGAGCCAAATGCCGTAGTGCAAACTGTCGCGCAGCATGGCATAAGGCACAGCGGTAGCCGTATTTTCGTAAATATCAGCGTTGTAGAAAGTGTTGGGCATTAGCATGCTGTGCTGCAGCAAGCCAAAACCAGGGCTGAATTCGAGTTCGCCATACCACGAAGCCAGTTCGGTGTAGTAATTGTCAACCACGGTTTTTCCTGCAAATCGGGCATCATCGCCCACAAAAGCGGCAATGATGCCGGGGCTTTTGAGACGGTTGAGCAGCAGAATGCCATTGGTTGAGGCACGAAAAGCCTCCAAACCTTCGGTGTTGTTCGCCACGAACAGTATTTTTTTTGCCCCGCTGATTTTGTTGGCCAACACAGCATCTGTGCCTGCTGCCGCATTTACTACCGCCACAAACACCTCAGCACTAACAAGTTGCATGAGTTTGTCAGCAAAAGCCTGTCCGCTTGATTCATTACCACTGAGAATCAACACTGCATCGTCGGTACTCCCGCACGCGGTTGCCAAATCTATCAACATACTGGTGTTGTTTTGGAGTGAATTCCCTCCGCTGGCCAACAAGGTAAAATTGCCTGTTTCTTCGAGGCCTGAGGTTTCAATCAAAGTGTTGAGGGTGGGTGTGGTGACTTCGCCCGTATTGAAATTGAAGGTACAAGCCTGAATGAGTTGCCTGACCTGCAAACCAGGATGCAACAGCTTGGTATTGTTGAGGATAAAGGGTTCGGTATAGCTGTAGAAATTGGCACATCCCGTGCCATAGACTGTCCCAATGTTGTTGGTATCAACGGCCATGCAGGTCATGTCGTCCATGCCAAGACCCTGAATATTAAGCTGATGATCGAAGGCGTATTTGGCAAGAAAACCAACCAGTCGTCCAAATCGTCCTCTTTCGGAGAAGTGGGTGTCGAACACATAGCCCGGAAATAAATCCATAAAATCATCGGCCAGTGTCATGTAGGAATTATTCGGATTTTCGATGGCTTCGTATGGGTAAACGGTTCCATTTTTAGCCGTAAAAACAACCGAAGAAAGGATGTGCATTCCGGCGGAAGTACCGGCCAGTGTACCTCCCTGCAGAAACAATTGTTCTGCCGCTTGTTGCAGTTTTGTGTTCTTATACGTGCTGTAATATTCATACTGATCGCCACCGCGAAAAAAGATCACCTGGTAGGTCATCAGCGTATCATAAAGCACTTGACTGTCAGCACTATCGCGGGTGCTCACTGCAAATTCTCTGGCATAAGCTGCATTGCAATATTGAGTGAGATAGGGCGCCAGGCTGCCTGTTGAAGTGCCGATGACCGCAACGCGCTTACCTTGAGTGGCCCATTTGTAGGCAGGAACATTCCAGCCAGTGGCGCTGTTTTTTTCTGAGCCACCACCCACCAACAGCAGCCGTCCACGTTGAGGAAAAGCAAAAAGACCAATGGTCAATAATAAAAAGAGGGATACTGTTTTGGGATACATGCAATCGTTTGAATTAAGAAACGAAATTATGGAATTTTTCTGCAAGCCAAAAAAACAATATTTTTGAATGAAATTAACTCATCATTCATGATCACCATTTTCAAAAACGCCCGACTTTATTCACCACATTACGAAGGGATCAAAGACCTGATGGTTGCAGGTAAAACCATCATCGCCATTCGTGATTCCATCAGCCTGCCGTCCGATCTCGATGCAGAAGAAATTGATTGCAAAGGACTTACGCTCATACCCGGATTGGTTGATGCCCATGTGCACATCACCGGTGGCGGTGGCGAAGGTGGTCCGGGCAGCAGGATGCCAGAGCTTGAAGTGGGCATGATGGTCGAGGGCGGTGTGACAACCGTGGTGGGCTGTTTGGGAACCGACGGCATCACCCGCAGCGTGGACAGTGTGCTCATGAAAGTGAAATCGCTCAAAGCCAAGGGCATGTCGGCTTGGATGTATACCGGGGCTTATCAGGTGCCTCCACCAAGCATCACGGGCGATATCAAACGTGACATTGCCTTGTTTGAAGAAGTGGTGGGTTTGGGTGAAATTGCCGTTTCCGATCACCGCTCTTCCGTACCTACCACCGAAGAGCTTTCCAAACTGGCTGCACACACCCGCGTTGCCGGCATGATTGGCGGCAAGGCAGGTATCGTGAATGTGCACATGGGCGATGCGGTTGATCCGTTCCGACCCATCCACAATGTGGTGGCCAACAGCGAGTTGGGCTACAAACAATTTGTGCCCACACACTGTAACCGAAATGCATATATTTTTGAAGACGCCAAAGAATACGGTAAAAAAGGCTATGTTGACATCACAACAAGCTCCTTCCCTTATTACGCTGACGAAGAAATAAAACCCTCTGTGGCCTTGCGGCAATTGCTTGAGAGTGGCGTTCCGATCAAGCACATCACCTTCACTTCAGATTCTTGTGGCTCGTTGCCAGGTTTCGATCCGGAAACCGGTAAACTCATCAAAATTGAAATGGGCCTGCCCTCGTCCATCATCAGGGAGATTAAAGAAGCTGTGCAAGACGAAAAGATTCCGCTTGAAATAGCCCTGCAAGTAGCAACATCCAACCCGGCCGACATTCTGAAGCTGGAAAGCAAAGGCTATGTGCGCGAAGGTTATGATGCTGATATTGTGTTGATTGATGACGCATTCAACATCATCCGCGTGATGGCCAACGGCAAAATGGTGAAATAATATGGGATCCAAAACCACATTGTTGGTAATACTGTTGCTGGCCCTGAGCACACTCGCGGGCAATGCGCAGCATCACAATCAGGTGATAACACCCCAACAAAATGATTTTTTACCCTTGATCCGTGTTTTGGCTTCGGATAGCCTGATGGGACGCGAAACTGGTGAAACCGGCGGTTTAAAGGCAGGAAACTTTATCGCTGAGTATTTGCAATCCAGCGGGCTTGAACCCTTTAACGGAAGCTATTTTCAGCCTTTCAGCCTGACACGTTTTGATGTTTCGGCAGTAAACATGGGGCTGAAGACTGATAATAAAGCATTGAAAGACAGTTTGTTTAGATTTGGTGAACATTTCAGTGTCGCCCCTTTTCCGGGTAGTATTGAGGTGCAAGCCGATGCGGTTTTTGCCGGCTATGGAATGATCAGCACAGACAGTGCCTACAATGATTTTGCAAGGCTGAACATTGCCGGCAAGTGGGTGGTGGTGCTCGAAGGCTACCCTGGCATGGCCGATACAAACGCTCCCGTCTGGAATGAAGTGGGCCGTGCCATGAAACAAAAAGATGAAGGAATACAGGCACAAAAGCGCAACGCATTGTTCTACAAAGCAATAGGTTTGATTGTGGTTCAAACTGATAAGGAGCTGACATCCTCCTTATGGCTAAAAAGGATTGGTGGCATGGATTCCAGAGGCTATGAAGATGGCTATTACGCTTTCAGCGATGCACACATCCATCAGGAATTGCCGGTGGTTGGCCTTTCTGCCCCGGGTGCAGCCATCCTTGAAGCAGCTTTCGGCCTGGTTTGGAACGAGCTCGCAATTCACATCGCTCATGGGGTGCCATTTGAAGCGGAACACTCAAACAATGTGAGCATAAACCTGAAGACCCTGATCAACAAAAAGCATGTTCAGGCGCGCAATGTGATGGGTTATATTCGTGGAGCAGATACCAATACGACTTTGGTTGTGGGCGGACATTACGATCATCTTGGGCGGCGTGCCGACAGCATTTACAATGGTGCCGATGACAATGCCTCTGGCGCTTCGGCGGTTTTGAGCCTGGCAGCAAAATGGAAGCAAAGCGGTGTGCAACCAGCTGTAAATATGTTATTTGCATGTTGGGATGGCGAAGAAAAAGGTCTGTTTGGCAGCAGTTTCTTTGTGCAAAAATGGCAGCAAAAGCCACAGCACCTGATGGCCTATCTGAACATGGACATGGTTTCGCGCAGCGATGCCACCGACAGTCTTGCCCGGGTGGTGAGTGTGGGCATCGCAGCAAAAGACAGCGCCCTTGTGCACATGGTTGGCAATGTGAATGGAAAGTTGAACCCTCCTTTGGTGCTTGATATTTGGGATGTTACAGGACATTCAGGCAGCGACTACGGACCTTTTGCCGAGGCCGGCATTCCGGTTATGACGTTTTTTTCGGGTTTTCACAACGACTATCACTCACCCCGCGATCGGTTTGAACGCATTGATCCAAATAAAATGGAACGTGTTGTGCAATTGATCAACAGCTGCCTGATTCAACTGCAAAATGAAGCTATTCGGCCAGCCACAAGGCAGGATTGAGTAAGGTTTTGCCTTGCCAGATTTCAAAATGCAGCAAAGTTTTTCCATCCACCTTATCGGTATGAACACGGCCAAGGTCTTGGCGTGTTGTCACTTGATCGCCACGTTTCACCGTCACGACATCCAGATTTGAATACACGCTGAAATAGTCCCCATGACGGATGATTACAGCGTTGTTGGTAGGTGTGATCTTGGCAACACTGATCACAACACCTTGAAAAACAGCACGTGCCCTGCTTGAAACCGGACAAGCGATGTCGATGCCATTATTATTGATGGTCACTTTTTTCAGCACAGGATGGGGCTGTTTTCCAAAAGAAGCAGCAACCACACCCCGTTCAACAGGCCAGGGAAGTCGTCCACGGTTTTGAGTAAATTCATTGCTGATGAGCTGTTCTTCAGGTGTCAGATTCATCAGTTTATCTGGTTTGTTACTGGGTTTTGAGGCATTTCGGGCGTTGGTTTTTTCGATTTCATCAGCGATGATGGCCTCTATTTGCTTTTGTAGCTTGTTGGCTTCCTGCTCTTTTTGTCTCAACTCAGATTGAAGGTTCTTCTCTTTTTGGGTGAACGCAATCAAGGATTGATCCAGTTGTTTTTTCTCGTTTGTGAGCAGTGTTTTCTGTTTGCTTTCATCTTCCAAAAGCTTCAGTTTTTCGGCTTTTTCCTGTTCCAGTTGTTGTTTTTGGGCAGCAAGCTGTGTCTGTGTTTGCGTCATTTTTTCCATTTGACGTTGCCGCAAAGCGCTGTATTGCTGCAGGTATTTGAGACGGCGGTAGGCCTGATTGAAATCGTTGGCTGCAAAAATGAACATAAGTTGGTTGATTCCATTGCGGTTTTTATAGGCAAATGCAATCATGCCGGCATATTCTTTTTTTAGGCCTTTCAGTTTGTTTTCGGTTTCAGACAAAGCGTCTGCTGTTCGCTGCAGTTTGCCGTCGGTGAGTTCGATTTGCTTTCCTAAAGTTGCGATCAAATTTTCGCGCTGCCTGATACGTCCTTGAAGCATCGTCAACTCATTCATATTGAGGCTTTTCGACTTTCGGGTTTCTTCGAGCAATTCGTTGGTCAGCGCAATTTCTTTTTCAATTTTTTGTTTTGTTAGCTCCAATTCCTTTTTGCGGTCCTGAGAAAAGACGGTGAATGCAAAACACAGCAGCAGTACTGTAAGCCAGGTCACAGTTATTGTTTTGTATCGTTGATGTGCAACCGCAGAAAACATCATTTCATTTTGCTGTAGTTATCCGGAATTTTGAAAGGAAACTGTTGCTCGGTATCGAGTTCAACTTTGGAGAAAACGAGCTGTAAATCAAGCTTGTTTTTTCCCCCATGAAGTTTAAAATCTATTCTTCCGGGCACATACTGACCGTTTATTTCGGTAAATTCGGAATAGGCAGCTTCGAGTTTTTTAGTCTCGTCGTTGAACTCTTTCAGGTCGATTTTTACAATTTTAAAGGTTTCTGGCTGGAGCCAAATATTGTGAACGAGCACATGAGGTGTGTCATTTTTTTGCTTGATTGACTTACGGGTTTTCAGTCGTTTGGTTGCCGAAAGTTGGTATTCCGATCTATCAACCGAGGCCCTGAAGTTGGCATCTTCATAGCTTTCGAGGTCGTTGCCGGTGATGAGCGCCTGCACCATATCAAAATCGATGGTTGTGCCAAACTGTTCTTCTATAAACTGATAGTCGCCAACAAAGTACTGTTTATCAAGGCGGTTGATAAATTTGATGCTATCGGTTGTCAGCATAAGGCGTGCAGCTTCGATGCCAAGGGCAGGCGAAAGGGAGATCCAAATGATGCTGTCTTTTTTAATTCTTACCTGTCCACGAAGCTCGGTTTTGCTTTTATTTTCGTTAATGATGGTGACGTTGGTGCGTGCATTGTAAAAATCAAACCTGGTTTCGGCTGAAGCCATTTTTTCAAGCAAAAACATTTCATCGGCCGATTTGAGTGGAGCCTTCATCACATTGCGTGTTGATCTGCAACCACTTGCTATTAACAAAAAACCCAAAAACAGCCAAAAAAAACGACTTGACGGGTGTTTTATGCTATTCATAATACTTTTTGTCTTTGATCTTCTTTTGGATAAACGTAGTGGTTTCGCCAGCCTGGGCAGCCTTTTTCCACAAATCAACAGCTTCTTCAATGCGGTTCAGATGGAAAAGAATATCGCCTTGGTGTTCGAGCATGGTGCCATTCACTTCGGGCGAAGCAGCGATGGCTTTTTCTATCCAGATCAAAGCATTGGCGTAATCACCCAATCTAAAAAGTATCCAGGCATAGGTGTCGAGGTAGGAAGGGTTGTCGGGCTGAAGCTGCAGCGATTTCTCCGACATCATTTTGGCCTTATCGAGTTGCATGTTTCGCAACGAGAGAAAATAAGCGTAATTGTTGAGCACCAATGCATTATCACCTTTGATGCTCAATGATTTTTCGTATGCAGCATCAGATGCCAGATGGTTATTCAGCCTTTGTTGCGTATCGCCGATATTGCTGTAGAATTCTGACAATAGCTGGTCGTTCCGCACCACAAACCGCCGTCCTGTTTCAAAATTCTGCAGAGCCTTTTCATAATTTTTCAATTGAAAATAGGCGATTCCACTGAAAAAATAAGGCAAGGGCTGTTCTGGAAAAAGGTTAATCACCTCGTTGGCATGCTCCACCAGGGTATCAAAATCCTGAAGCGAAAGATCGGCATACAACAAGCTTTCCCACATTTGGTAGTTGTTTTTTTCTTTTTCAAAGGAAAGCAGCAGGTATTTACGTGCCTCTTCCCATTGTTGCGATCGCAGGTAATAATCAGCAAAGAGCTGATATCCCCTGGCACTCTCAGGATGCACTTTCACCAGTGTGCGTGCCACCCGCTGAAGTTTTTCGTTGAGAACTTCGTTGTATTCCTGACCTTCAAACCACAACAGCATGATTTGTATTTTGTTATCTGCATCCAAAGCGGGCGATTCAAAGGCCTTCATGAGCGATTCGAAGGCTTCGTCTTCTTTTTGCTGATCGCGTAAAAATTCAGCCAAAGCGATGTGGGCATAAGGATCGTCGGGGTCGTTTGCCACAATTTTTTTATACACCTCAAGTGCCTGATCCTGTGGGCCGTATTTTTTATACAAATCGGCCAAAATTGCCAGATAACGCGACTCGTATGGAAAAGCAGCCGAAAGTTTTTCCATCTCGGCAATCGCTTTTTGAGGCTTTTCCTGAGCCATATAAATGGCATGTTTTTGTTGAGAAAGCATTTCGTTCACCCCTGTTTGCTTCTCAATGTCGTTGAACAGGTCGATGGCTTCGTCATATTCGCCCAGCAAAACCAGCGCCGACGAGAGTTCGCCAATGTATTCGATGTTATCGGGACTGAGCTTGAGCAAATCGCGGTAAACTTTCACATACGATTTTAAATCGTTGGTTACTTTATACAACTGTGCCAGCCGAATCAAATACCATTGATTGGTTGGTGACAAATGGACGGCTTTTTTCATCAGGCCAATGCCTTCATCAAAATGGCCCTCTTTGGCAAAAAGTTCTGCAAGCTCATACATAGCAGCATGATCGGCTGGCAATGCCTGAAGCGAGGCTTCAAATTTTTCTTTTGCTTTGGCATCGTTTCCTGCCAGTTTTTCCTTCAGTCCGTCGGAAAACAAGGCCGCGTTGCTGCGTTGCTTTTGCAACAAAAGGCTATCGCTTGTTTCTTTTTTTTGCGCAACGCCAGTTTTTTGTGCTTCAGCCCACAGCGGTTTAAGCAGCATTCCGGCCAGAAAAAGCCAAATGAAGCCGCTCAGTGGTTTTATAGAGAATTGTTTTAGTTTCAAAGGAGCATTCTTGTTAATCGATGAGTTCGTTAAAATCGCCCAGGCTCATTTCCTCGAAATGGCCCGTCAATTTGGCATGTTGTCCTATCATACTGTTTTGAAGCATTTTACCGTCAATTTTAGCGTTGGCTTGAATGATGCTGTTGCGGATGATACTTTGGTTGATTATCGCATATTCGCCCACCGAAACATAGGGGCCAACAACAGAATGGGTGATCACAGCGCCTTTTCCGATGAAGCAGGGCTCGATGATGAGGGCATCGTCGAGGTCGGCTTCTTCACTGATCAGCGTTTCGGCCAGGCCATCTTCGCTTGCAAAGGCCAACACCCGGGCATTGGTATCTACGGTGGCATCCTTGTTGCCACAATCGAGCCATTCAGCCACGCTTTCGGTATGGAATTTTGTCCCTTTTTTCATCATATTCTGCAAACCGTCGGTGATGCCATATTCACCACCTGTTGTAATCTTTTGATCTAAAAGATATTGAAGTTCTTCGCGCAGATAGGCACCATCCCTGAAATAGTAAATACCAATGATTGCAAGGTTTGAAACAAACTGTTTGGGTTTTTCATAAAAGCCTTCAATGCTGCCATCAGTGTTCAGTTTCACCACGCCAAACTGTTCGGGTTGTTCCACCTCTTTCACCCAAATGGCGCCTTCCTTTTCTTCATCGAGGCGAAAGTCGGCTCTGAAGAGTGTGTCGGCATAAGCCACCACCACTTTGCCATTCAGCAGAGGGGCAGCACACAAGATAGCATGTGCCGTGCCGAGTGCCTCGAGCTGGTAGTGAATACTGCCTTTTGCACCCACCGAAGCGGCAATGTCGAGCAATTGTTTTTCAACCGCCGCTCCAAAATTTCCAATCACAAAGCCAATTTCGCTGATTGGTTCGTTCATCACCCTGGCGATGTCTTCCACAAGGCGCTGAACGATGGGCTTGCCAGCAACCGGTAGGAGCGGTTTGGGGGTGGTAAGCGTGTGTGGCCGCAACCTTTTTCCCATGCCGGCCATTGGAATGATGATGTTCATATAATTGTTTTAGTTATTGGTTTACAACTAATTGCTACTTGCCTGTGTGGCCAAAGCCACCTTCACCCCTTTCGGTGACCGAAAGCGAATCAACGGCTTTCCACACTGCTTTTTCATGCTTGCTGATTACCATCTGTGCAATGCGCTCGCCATGTTGGATTTCGAAGGCTGTATCGGACAAATTGATCAAAATCACTTTGATTTCTCCACGATAATCCGCATCGATTGTCCCCGGACTGTTCAATACCGTCAATCCGTGTTTGAAAGCCAGCCCGCTTCGGGGCCGCACCTGTGCCTCGCTCCCCTCGGGAAGTTCGATAAACAGACCTGTTGGAACCAAAACACGCTGCATGGGTTTAACCACAAGCGGGGCCTGCAAGTTTGCACGCAAATCCATGCCTGCTGCGTGAATGGTTTCGTAAGCCGGCAAGGGATTGTCAGATAGATTAACTATTTTAATTTCCATGACCTACTTTTATTTGGCAAAAATAACGAATAAAATTTCTCTTTCCGAAACGCCTCAATCACAATTATTTATAAAACCAGAGGCTTTCAGAAAGTGGGGGTTGAGGATTTTGGGAGTCTTTCGAACCGGAGTGCCGTCCATGCAAAAAGCAGTATTCCGACACTGTTTACAAAATGCCTGAACCAGCCAAAATCTTGTAAGAAATTGACTGACAACAGATAAAATACTGCGGCAATTATGAAATAGAGCAACAAGCGGGCTGTGTTGTATGGAATGTAGTAAACGCCCTGTCCCCATACATAGGAAACGGCCATCATCAGAAAATATACTAACAGGTGCACCCATGCTGCGCCCAGGTACCCAAAGCGTGGAATCAACAACACATTCAACACAATGGTGAGCAAAGCACCTCCAACGGCAATCACAGCGCCACTGCGGGTGCGGTCGGTGAGCTTGTACCAGATGGCAAGATTGTAATACACACCATTGAATAAATTGGCCATCAACACGATAGGGACAATATGCAGGCCTTCTCTGTAGTTCTCGCCAATAAATAGTTTAAACACATCCAAAAATAGAGCGACGCCCAAAAAGATGATTAATCCCGATATGACGAAATAATTCATAACACGCGCAAAGAGATCGGGAGCGTTTTTATTTTCAGCCTGAGCGAAAAAAAACGGTTCGGCTGCATAGCGAAACATTTGGACAAAAAGTGTCATCAAAACGCCAAGTTTGTAGTTTGCCCCGTAAATACCAAGCTGCGCAAGCGGATTGGCTGTTTCCGGAAGTAGAAACTTCAGGAGAATTTTATCAAGCATTTCGTTTACCATGCCCGCCAGGCCAATGATCAGCACCGGCCATGCATATCGCAGCATTGGTCGCAATATTTCGCCGGAAAGTGTCCATCTGAAATTCTTGAATGTTTCTCCAAGCATCAGCAGGCTTAACAAACTTGCAATAAGATTGGCAATAAAAACCCAAACAACCAAAGCTGTTTCCGGTCCAAAGACCTGATGGGTGATCGTTAAAAAAACATCGGGAAACCAAACTATCGAAACAAAATTTAATAAAATGGTTAACAAGACATTAACCAAACGGATGGTGGCAAACTTACGGGCTTTGTTTTGCTTGCGCAGCAAGGCAAAAGGAATGGCTGCCAAGGCATCAAAAGCCACAATCAGTGCCACAATGATGATGGAAAGGCCACTTCCTTCATATCGAAGCCATGCGGCTATTTGCGCGCTGAAAACAACTACTACTGCCACAAACAAGGTCGTCGTCAACAAAATTGCGCTGAGGGCTTCGTTAAAAACCTTTTTTGCATCGTTTTTTTGAGCAAATCTGAAAAACGCTGTCTCCATGCCATACGTAAGCAACACGAGCAGAAATGCCACATAGGCATACAGATCGGTAATTTGGCCATAGGTGGCCTGATCTAGAAAAACCCTGGTATAGACAGGTACAAGTAGGTAATTCAAAAGCCGGGGAACAATCGTTCCCATTCCATAAACAACTGTTTGACCTGCAAGGCTTTTAATCGGATTCTTTGTCATGTCGTGTGCAAAGGTAACTGAATGAAGAATGTGGTGCCTCTGCCCGAGGCCGTTTCGAAACGAATGTCACCGCCAAACGACTTGACAATATTGTAAACCATTGCGAGACCTATACCCATGCCACTGGTTTTGGTTGTAAAGTTTGGCGAAAAAACTTTTCTTGCTTCTTCTGGTTGCATCCCTTTTCCATTGTCGCGCAATGCAATGTGGGCCTGATGGTTAGATGTTGTGACGATGATTTGTATTGATCCCTCCACTTTATCCCCTATCGCTTGAATGCTGTTTTTCAACAAGTTGGTAAACACCCTGTGCAGGCCAGGCTGATCAGCATTGAGGTAAACCGGTTGGTCTGATTCTATTTCGAGTTGAAAGCGAATATTTTCGTGGTTGTCAAAAAGCAACACCAGGTCTTTAAGTAGTGGAACCAAATCAACTTTTCCCCTTGCGGTTTGCGGCATTCGTGAAAAATCAGAGAAAGCGGAGGCAATCTCTGACAACGTATCTATTTGATTGATCAGTGTTTGTGAAATATTTCTGATTTTTTCATCCAATGCATCGTCTTTGTCATTCCAGGCCCTGAGCAAATACTGTACACTCAGGCGCATGGGCGTTAATGGATTTTTAATTTCATGCGCGATCTGTCGTGCCATTTCGCGCCAGGCACTCTCCCTTTCGCTTTGAGCCAATTTTTCAGCACTGATTTCCAGTGCATCTATCAGGTTGTTGTATTCAGCAACAAGTTGACCCAGTTCATCTTCCCTTTTCAAACTAATGCGCTCGTTGGTGCTCCCAACACGCAGCGACCGCATTTTTTCCTGAATCATTTGAAGAGGCTGCAATAATCGCTTTGAAAATAGCAACACAAGCAGTGTGGCAATCACCGATAGAAAAATGAGTAAATTGATGTAAGTGAGCAAAATAGAAGAAATTTCGCTCCTCATTTGTGCCTCTTTTGCAAAATATGGCAAATTCACAAAAGCAACGAGCGCTCCATCCTGGTTGTGAAAGGGAGCATAGGACGACAAAAAGTTGAAATGGCCAATACGTTCGTTTTGATAAAAATATAATTGCTGTCCATATTTCATCTGCCAGTATGCCTCTGGGTTCATTTGTCTGGATTGTAGCCCTGTTTCGAAAATATCCTCACGTGAAGATGCAATCAATTGGCCATCTGTGTCATACACGTGTATATCGGAGAAAAAAACCACCGAGAATTTCTGCAGCAATCCCTTGATAAAGGCCGATTGTTCTGGTTTATTGATGATTTCGTTATTAAATTTATGCTCTAGCTCGATGAGGATTGATTGGGTTTTTTCAAATAAGAAATCTTCACTTTTAATTCTGTAAACCTCTGTTATATAGTAGATTGTGCCAGCACCTATGGATAAAAACGAAAACAGAAGCGAATTGAGAATGAGGGTTTGCAAACGAAACCGAAACGTGCGCGTATATCGGATATAAAACGACTGATATCCAAGACCCAAAACAAGCAGTCCGGCAGGAATGAAAAGCACGAAAAAGAAAAATGAAAATGGCGAGATAATGGTCGTCCAACTTATTTTTGGTTGACTAACAACAACTTGTCTCAAATCATTCACTTGTTGCACATGGTGCCGATAATTTTTTGATTGAAATGTGCGTGCCCTTGAAGGATTGAATAAATGGTATTCCTTCGGATAAAGAAATTCTCCTGTTTTATATACGAGCTCATCAGCAGTATAAAATGCAATCGAATACTTAGCAAGCTCACTATCGATACCTGACTGATCGTCTGTCAGTAAGGCCAAAAAACCCAGTCCCTCAGGGATGATTCGGCGGTAAAATTCAATGTAAATAGTTGATTGATAATTATTTAAAGAGTTATACACAGGCAACTGTACAATGTAGTACATACCTTGCATGTTATCTTCCATCCGAAATAATTTGTCCGGGATAACTGGCTTTCCCGAATTTTTAATCAAATGATCAAAGTAGTCATAACAACTGATTTTCTCGCTTTGATTGGGTAAAATCAGGCTGCTACCCTCGCGGCAAAATGTAAGCTCAACCTCATATTTTTCAAAATATAACCCAAAAAAGGTTTTACGCAAATGCGTCAGTATCCCTTGCTCAATCTGCAAATCATCACCTTCATTTTGCAAAATAATTTTATTAATTTCTTGATCTTCTGTTACTTGCTTAAAAAAGGTATCGACAAAAAACTCCAATAATGGATCATTCTCCTGATTCAGTTGCCTTGCTGCCAGTGCTAACATTCGATCTGATTTGGTTTCGTTCACCCTATAATGAACCCATGTCAGGACAATGGCATTTACAAATACCAATCCCAGAAGTAACAGGAATCGTTTTTGTCGGTTTTCCATTTTCATCACCAACATGATCATCATCACAAGTAAAATCGCAATCAAATAAATCATTTCAACCCATACGTCTTTCGGGAGTATGAGAGATACAATTGTTAAGAACGATGCCAGTACGGAGAATGAAATGATTGTGTGCCAACTTGAAATAGAAAGTTTGAGCCATATTTCGAAAAATAAAAGCGAACAGACAAGGAAAGAAACGGAGAGCTCAATAAGGATCAATAATAATAGAAGGTCTTGAATCGTATGCTTCGGTAAGTCAAACAGCAGGAATAAGTCATCCATTTGTGAAAGAACAGCTACACCTATTTTCAGTTGAAGGAAACAGACTATAAATAGCAGAAATACAAGTGGATAGGCAAGAAAATAAGGTTTTCCAACCCGGACTTTCAATTCAAAAATCTTGTTTAACTGAATGATCGTAAAGGTCAATAAGACGATTAATACCTGTAAGAATAGAAGCGACATTCCGATTGTAACTTCAAGATTTCCAATTCCTGGTGAGAATGTTGCTTGTTGTGCCTGGCTAAAAAATAAAAGCTCTGGCTTTGAAAACGAAATCAATATAAGAAGCCCTAGGATGATGAAAAATCCAAAAATGAGCGATTTTAAATGGGATAACTTAAGGTAATTCTGTAGAAACCATATGATAAGGATGATTAAAATGGTTAAAATGATGAGCTGCAATGCAATCAGCAAGAGCGTTGAAACGGTCGTAAGATGTCGCTTTTGTTCAGTATTTGTGGTAAAATATTGAGAGAAGTCATCCATGGTCAAAACGCCATTTTCGGGAATTCTTTCAAATAATAAGTCTTGCTCTGTGTTAAGCGAACGATAGGGTCCACAAAAGCCTGATTCGATGAATTCATTTGAAATTTTAGGTTGAGCAAAAATCTGATCAGCAATCAGTATGTTATACACCCCCATATTTTCAGACCGAAAATAAAAGATACCTGACACATTCTCATCTTTCCATAATCCATTGTAATCGCGTCCCGGGCCATCGGGTAATACCTTTTGATCATTCCAAAAAAAAGGATCACTATTCTTTGAAATTCGAATTGAAAATGGCGCATCATATTCGAAATTGCGAAAACGAACAAATAACTCTTCTGCTGAACGATCATTGCTGCCAAGTTCATTTCTAAAGTAATCTATAACTTGCTCCGCCTGTTTTTGTCTGTCCGCGAAGGTTAAAAGAAATTTATCCTTAAAGCTATTTAAATCCTCCCGGGAAATGACTTTCCACCAAACGATGGCATAAAATGTAATCGTTGCCAACAAAAGAACAAATAAGACTATTTTATTGTATTTCATTGGTTTAAATTACACATTAATGGTTGTGTTTGTTAATGTTTTTCTGCAAAGAAAATATAAATATTGCTTGAGAACTCCCTCGATTTTCTGGCAAATGTATTCGATATCAGGCCAATACTCAACCCGATAATTGGTGAAAAAAAACGCCCTATGTATCGCTCACTCAACAAGGAAACATAATAGGCATCCCATTTTAAAGGTTCTCTTTTGAGAAATTTGAACCCTTTTTTTGTCATGAGATGTCGGATCGTATCGAAAGAGAAATGATATAAATGTCTTGGCACATCCAAACCTGCCCAATACGATTTATAGAATTTTGCATCATACGAAAGTATGTTTGGTAAAGCAACCACCAATCTTCCATTAGGTTTAAGCAGTGCAACTATGCTTTCAACCTGATCGTTTATATTCTCAACATGTTCCAGTACATGCCACATTGTAATCAAATCAAAACTGCTTTTTGGAAGCGAGTTTATCTCTTCAGGCAAGAGTATAGGTTTATTCAATTGCTGTTGGGCAAACATTCTTGCTTCGTTATTTGGCTCAATACCATAGACCTCCCAACCTGTTTGCTGAGCAAGGTTTAAAAAGTCGCCTGACCCGCATCCTATATCAAGCAACCTACCCTTCTCCAATGAAGAGGTTGAAACTTTGAGTTTGTATTTCAAATTAAATTTTTTAACAAAATTGTAGATAAAAGCAAATATACTTTTCTGCTTGTTGGGATGACTGAAATATATGTCAGACTGATAGTATTTCATCATATCATTACCTTCTGGAAACGGATTTGTCATTATCAGACCGCAAGCTTCACATTTTTGCAAGTTGAATTGCTCCTTAGAAAGAAAGTAATCACGGGTATTAATATAATGGCTTAAAGAAGAGTCGCCACATATGGGGCAATTTTTATGTGTTTTCATAGATCAGGTTTCACGTGAAACAAATACCTAACGTCCTAAGAATATGGCCAATACCGAAATGTCGGATGGAGAAATACCGCTTATTCTTGAGGCTTGTCCAAGACTGCCTGGTTTTATTTTTGAAAGTTTCTCACGTGCCTCATATGATAATGACTGCAGTGAAAAGTAATCAAAATCTGGCTTCAGTTTCACGTCTTCGAGACGTGAAAGTTTATCAGCAATTTCTCTTTCTTTCTGAATATAACCTTCATACTTTATCTCTATTTCGGTTGCTTCGATCACTTCCTGTGAGAACTTGTTGCTGTGGAGTATGTTCGGCGCAACAACAGCCAACATTGCTGATAGGTCGATTTGCGGTCTTAACAACAGTGTGGCTAGTCTTTGCTTCTGGCTTATTTCGCTGGTTTCATTTTGCAGTAGGAATGAATTGATTGCAGATGGCTCAACATTGCTATTCTCAAGAAATGCACGCAGTTCCAAAATTTGCTCCTTTTTATTTTGGAGCAAATCAAGACGTTCTTTTTTTGCAAGACCAATTTGATAGGATTTTTCGGTCAGACGCTGATCGGCATTGTCTTGCCGTAGAAGAATCCGGTATTCAGCACGGCTTGTAAACATTCTGTAAGGTTCATCAACGCCTTTTGTAATCAAATCATCTATCAAAACACCAATATAAGCCTCCGATCGACTCAAAACGAAAGGCTCTAAATGATGAATCCCAAGGTGGGCATTTATTCCTGCCATCAGCCCCTGAGCCGCAGCTTCTTCATAGCCGGTGGTGCCATTAATCTGGCCTGCGAAATACAGGTTTTTGATGAGTTTTGTTTCAAGTGTGTGAAGCAATTGGGTTGGCGGGAAATAGTCGTATTCGATTGCATAGCCGGGTCTGAAAATTTTTGCGTGTTCAAAGCCTTCGATTTGCCTCAATGCCTTAAGTTGAATATGGTCTGGCAGCGACGAGCTAAAACCGTTCAAGTAATATTCTATGGTATTCCATCCCTCTGGTTCAACAAAAAGCTGATGTGAATCTTTCCCTGAAAACCGTTCTATTTTATCCTCAATGCTCGGACAATACCTTGGCCCTATGCCCTCGATTCGACCGCTGAACATGGGGCTCAAATGAAATCCAAGTTTTAAGGTTTGATGAACCTTCGTAGAAGTATAGGCCATCCAGCAGCTTCGCTGCTCTTTGAGACTTTGTGTTTCAACAAAGGAGAAGCCCCTGACCTCTTGATCACCTTTTTGTTCGGTCAGGCGCGAAAAATCAATTGTTCGGCCATCAATACGAACAGGCGTTCCGGTTTTCATTCTACTTCCTTCGAAACCCAAATCTACCAATTGCTCGGTAATTCCTTTACTGGCTTTGTCACCCATTCGTCCACCACCAAATGATTTTTCGCCAATGTGAATAATTCCGTTTAAAAAAGTTCCATTGGTTAGAATCACTGAGTGCGCTTCAATTTGTTGTCCCATGGCTGTTTTTACCCCTGCGACTGCCCCGTCTTTAACCAATAAACCAATCACAGTATCTTGCCAAAAATCGACATTAGGCGTTTGCTCAAGCATACGACGCCACTCAAGCGCAAACAACATGCGGTCGCTTTGTGCACGTGGACTCCACATTGCTGGCCCCTTTGATTTGTTGAGCATGCGAAACTGAATCATCGTGCGGTCGGTAACAATGCCCGAATATCCGCCAAGTGCATCTATTTCGCGTACGATTTGGCCCTTAGCAATACCACCCATCGCAGGATTACAGGACATTTGTGCGATTGTTTGCAGATTCATTGTGATCAACAAAACACGACTTCCCATGTTGGCAGCTGCGGCTGCCGCTTCCGATCCGGCATGCCCCGCCCCAACGACAATAACATCATATTTATCAAAAAGCATAAAAGATTGTTTCACGTGAAACGATGAGATAACTACCTGATTTTTAACTAATCATGGCGCAAAGATAAGCATAAATCTTCCAAACTTCGCATTTGAAGTGCTTCTTCGCTTGTTTTGTCGTTGTAGCCAAGTAAATGCAAGATACCATGAATCATCACCCTATCGACCTCATCAATTGCACTAACCGACTGATTTTTAGCGTTTTCCATCACTCTATCAAGGCTAATATAGAGCTCCCCAACCAGGTAGTTGGTATGATCGCTCAGGTCAAATGTTATGATGTCCGTTAAAGTGTCGTGGTCCAAATATTTCACATTCATTTGATGCAGGTATGCATCACTACAAAACAAAAAAAAGACTTCACCAGTCTTCTTTTCAAATCGCTCGATGATCCTGTTGATCCAGTCCTTCCTTTTCGCTGATAAATGAGGCGGCAGCGGTGTGTCGATTCCCTCAAAATGTATCATACCCGATTGTGTATTTTTTTGTAAGTATTGAAGTAACCCGCAAGGCTTTGTTTACGCCTGAGGTAGATGGCATGCTTTAAGCCGGTATTGCCCAGATCAAATCCTATTGTTCTGTTGGTCATATCGTTATGAAATGCATCCGTGAGTTGACTTATCATGGACTTGCCTTCGGTGAGTGTCCAGGTATGAAGCGCTTCAAAGCCTTCCTGTTCAAGCGTCCACTCAAACCACAAACTGTCCTGACTAGCCTCTACGAGCAGCTTGCATGGTTCAACAATTCCTGCCCTGCAAATCACATCAAATGAGTGCAATGCTAATGCAGAAAGGATGCCATAAGCAGCTGGCTCTATCACGTTGCGGGCTAATAAACTTTCGAGCAGATTTTCCACTTCAACCGTGTGCCTCTGCGCTGTGTAAATGCTTATGCTATTGTTTATCAATTCCATATTCTTTTGTCCTTAAAAAATAACTGTTGCTAAGCCGGCGATAGTATGGTTTCAGCTCCAATGGTTGCACCTTTAATTCTTCGCTGTTCTTTTGCAGCATCTTATTATACTCAGGAATTGGCATAAGGTTACCCGAATTTTTACCTCTGAATTCCTCTGCATTTCGTCGTTCTTCAAACTCTCTTTCCTTCTGTGCTTTTTCTGATTCCAACAAGCGTATTACGATGTCTTCGTTCAATTGCACCATTTTTTGATTCAGTTGTTTATTCACCAAACCCTCTTCAAACAGCTCCATCTGTTCAAGCACTTTTCCCAAACCTCCTTCGCCCACCTGACCTTCTGATTTCATTTGATCGATCATCTTCTTCAACTCATTGCGCAAAGCTTCTTGTTGGGCCGCCATGCGGGCAAGCTCTTCACTCATTCCACCTTTTTTCCCTTGACCTGGCTTTCCTTGCATGGCTTCCTTCAATTGCTTACCAAGCGCTTCCTGCATTTCGCGCATGTTTTGAAGGCTTTGGCCGGGTTGCTTGTTTTTACTTTTGCCTTTTCCCTTTCCCTGACCTTGAGCACTATTTGGCATGCCCATGCTTTCCTGCATGTTTTTTAAACTTTCTGAAAGCATGAGTGCCAGGTTATTAATGGCCATCATTGCATACTGCTGGGCCGTGACTGCCATTCCATTGTTTCGATCCAGCATGGCCTGACGGGCCTCCCCTATGCGTCTTTTCACGTTTCCGGTTTCGTCGAAAACAAAATTTTCGATCAAGGGCTGTCGCTTGCTCATGGCAACGAGTGAATCGTCGATGGTCCTGAAATTCTCTGAAATGCCTGCCTGCTCTTTCATCAAATCGGTCAAGCGCGGATCGTCCCTTTTGAGCGTGCTGAGATCTGTAAACAAACGTTCCTGCTGTGCTGAGATCCTTAGCAGGTTTTCCAGAAGAAACCTAAGCAAGGTAGCATCTTCCTCCATTTGCTCCTGTTCGCTTTCCATCATCATCATTTCAAGCTGATTAGCAAGAGACTTCATTTTCTCCGATGCTGACTTTTGCTTCGAAGCGGACTGTTTCTTTTTTCCTTGTTTCATCTCACCCGAAGCTTCCTCCATCTCATTCCTAATTTCTTCCTGCATCTTGTCAGTGTTTTCAAGATTGAAGGGTTGTTCAAGCTTCTGATTTTTCACGGTTAATGAATCGAGCTGGTTTACCTCGTTTTCAAAGGCTTGCTCAAGCTTGTTGAGTTCGTCCAGCATCGCCTCTTTGCTTTGGTTGCCCTCGAGGGTTTTATCGGCATTTTCGCTGAGCTGTTCGGATAGTTTGCTCAACCTTTCGATGAGCGCATTCATATCTTTTTCAACCTGAAGTTGTTCTAGCAGACTGAGGTTTCTGTCGAGCATGTCTTCCATCTCTTTCTGCGACATTTCCATCTCTTTCAGAATATCTGCCATTTGATCTTTATTCAGGTTATCGAGCATTTTCTGAAGATCTTCCATCATTTTTCTGATGTCATCAGGTATCACCTCTTCCAGCAATTGGTCAATACGCTGCTGCTTTTCCAACATCTGCTCGTTCATTAGCTCATTGTCTTTCCTGAACTGGTTCAGCTCATTTCGATTGTTCTTAATGTCTTGAATTGTTTGATCCAAAGTTTTTTGACGTTCGAGCAAACGACTCAATTTTTGCTTGTCGTTCCAGTCAGCTTCTTTCTTGGCCCTGAGCTTCTTACTAAAGTCTTCGACTTCATTTTTCAGGTCGGAAGCTGCCTTCAACGCCTCTTTCATCTGTTCATCAAGGCGTTCATCGGTGTTACGCGCCAAAGAATCCAACTTTTCCTGTGTATATCTAATTAGTTCAAATCCATTTGATTGCGTTGTTTTAGCTCCAAACACTGCATCATTATCCGAAACGGCAAAACGAATCTCCCACGTTTCTGCACCAAAAACTTCAAGACTATCTGCAGGCAGTGTGAAATAAAAGTTTTGTTGAATATTTCCACGCTCAATATCCAAAGGCCAGGACTTCAAAACTTCATCCTTGTCATTTACAATACTGGCTTTCAGGGCCGAAAAACCATAATCGTCGCTGATAAAACCAGTGAAATAGTGCCACTTTGAGAAAGTTTCCTGATTGAGCTTCTCAACTTTGATTTGTGGATAGGCATCGGCCACTACCTCTACCAAAACTTGTATGCCTGTTGAATCGCGGTGATACTGATTTGAGCCAGCTAATTTGATGGAAGCACTTTGATACAGCGTGTTTTGGTAATTTACGGTGCCAGAGTTGGTGGCCAATGTTTGTTTCAGGCTATCAATTGTCAGGTGCAAGCTGTCTGCATTGCGCGTGAAAAAACTCCAGCTTACCCTAGTTCCGGCTGGTACACTGCTAAATACAAAGTCCTCCATCTTTTCATCCTGCCGGCCAGTGTAGTCAGGAAAATCAAAAAATGCTTCATAATGAAGCAATAAGGCTTTTGGTTTTACGCGCAAAGTGATCCGGTTGCTTTGATAGTCGCCTCCTGAGATCGCAAAAACGATGTCGGTCATCACTTTTTTAAAAACATACTGGAATGAGTTGTTATTCAATTTATTAACAACATATCGCCCCTCCCCTGTCTCAATAAAGAATTGGGAAGGTATTTCCGTTCCATCCACCCTGAATTGGAGGGTGTAGTCTTCATTCTGCATGACGCTTGGTTCTGCTTCTCCGATGGTCACCCGATAAGGCAAGGGCTTGGTATATTCCGTCGAAAAGTCAAGAATACGTTTTGAAGGTTGCTGAAGCGTTTGCGGGCTCAACAGCAATATCAGGATGAAAATACTCAAAGGTAAAAGACTTGCTTTTCCCAGTTTTTTCAACCATTTGCGATCTACAGCCTTTGAAAAAGGAATCACCAGCAGCGATTCGGTTCGTTGCCTGATGGCAGCCAGCAACAAGCCATTATCTGTTGCAGAGGTGCGGAGGGTGTCTTGCAACTGTAGCGTATTCAGCAATTTATCATTGATACTGTCCGAAAAAAAGTCACCAATGATTTTCGCTGCCTCGGTCACTTTCATTTGTTTTCGATAAGAAATCAATTTCCAAAGCGGAAAAAGTACATATCCGAGCACAACGAAGACAAGAACCAAAAGAAAGCCATAAAAAACCCACTTTCTGATGCTTCCGGGGAGAAAAGCAAAATACTCGACAAAATTGACGATCAAAAACAAGGTGCTTAGCAAAAGAAAAGCAGCCAAAAGCCCCTGATAGAGTTTTGTTTTATAGTATTTCCGGATGAAAATTTCGATGTTCCGGACGAGTAAGTCATTGTTTTCGGGCATTTTTCAGGAAAAATGTGGGTAATAACCTTTGCTGTCGCAGAGGATGATTACTTTAGCGGGCAAATATAACACGAGTTCTTTCAACCTATTTCAATTGCTCAAAGCATATCTTATGAAAACCTTTATTTTAACATTGTTTACCATTTTTAGCGCCGGACTTTGGGCGCAACAAAACGAAACACATATCCACGATCGCTATTGCCGGCATTATCCCGAAACATCCGACATTCCATCATTCGCCTGGCGCAGTGATTGGCAAAGTCAACTGGTTCATGATTACGATGTTACATTTTATTTTTTGGACATCGAAGTCAGCAATATGAACATCAACATCAGTGGAAATGTGGAAATTCACGGAAAAGTGGTTGCTGCCGAAATGGACACACTTGCTTTTGAGCTGATTCCACAAATGAACATAACCAATGTTTCGGTGAATGGTGTCAACTTCAGTAATTTTTCCCGTGTTGACGACAATGTGCTTGTGCCCATCAGCCCACTCACACAAGGTGAGAATTTTGTTGCGCGCATCACTTACGGTGGCACTCCTCCAACAGGCGGCTTTTTTGCTGGCGTTACCAATGCTTACAGCAGTGTTTTTCAAAAAAACGTAACCTGGTCATTGTCAGAGCCGTTTGCTGCAAAGAGCTGGTTTCCATGCAAGCAGGATTTACCTGACAAAGCTGATTCTGTATGGGTTTACCTCACCACGCCCATTGGAACAATGGCCGGCTCGCAGGGATTGCTCACCAATGTCACCATATTGCCAAGTGGTAAACCACGCTATGAATGGAAATCAAACTATCCAATTGCCTATTACCTGATTTCGTTTGCCGTGGCCGACTATCAGGTGTACAACACCTATGCAAAACCAGCTGAATTGCAAGGCGATAGCATTTTGGTTCAAAACTTTGTGTACAACCATCCGAATTTTTTGCCCCAATATCAAAACGCCATCGACGATGTGGTTCCCATGATCGAACTGTTTTCGGATATCTACAAACTGTATCCCTTCCACGAAGAAAAATACGGTCATTGCATCACGCAATTGGGAGGTGGCATGGAACACCAAACCATGACCACACTTGGCAGTCTGGGTTTCAACCTTGTAGCGCATGAGTTGGGACACATGTGGTTTGGCGACAATGTGACCTGCGCTACCTGGAGCGACATTTGGATCAACGAAGGATTTGCAACCTACAGCAACTACCTGGCACAGGAAATGATCATCGGATGGAGCGGTGGCCAGAATTTCATGATTGGAACTCAAAACAATGTGACCTCGCAACCTGGCGGAAGTGTTTACATTCCACCATCAGAAATAACACAAGACAATGTGTGGCGGATTTTCAACGGACGATTGTCATATGACAAGGGAGCGGCCATCATTCACACTTTGCGCCACGAGATCAACAACGATGAACTATTTTTTCAGGTGATGAACACCTTTCAAAATCAGTTTGCTGACAGCACTGCTACTGGAGAAGATTTTCGCATGGTGGCTGAGGCTGTGACCGGTATGGATTTTGAACAGTTTTTCGAGCAATGGTATTATGGTGAAGGATATCCGCGCTACAACATCGAATGGTATATGTTTAACAACACATTGAACCTCGACGTAACCCAAACACCAAGCTCCTCAACGCCGCTTTTCCAAATGACACTCGATTATAAACTAACGTTCAACGACGGAACAACACAAGTGGTTCGGCTGTTTCAAGATGCCAATTTCAACCACTTCGATGTACCTGTAGATAAAGTAGTTACAAACGTTACTGTTGACCCTGACAACTGGACTTTCGAGAAGGTGAACAGCATTGTGGTTTCCATTCCTCAAAAAGATAATCCGGTTCATTTCACCTTCGGGCCCAATCCGGTTTCAGAAAAACTCAACATCTATCTCACTCAAACCGATGGACGTGCCTATCGCGTTTTGCTTCTCGACCTCAGTGGTAAAATTTTAATGGAAAAAAGTAGCAACGATAACCAGTGTACGCTGGATATGAGCACGATGGCTCGTGGAACCTACTTATTGAAGCTTACTGATGGAACCCACGATTTCACCAGAAGAATTGTTAAATAAAACCTTTTGGCAGGAGGAATCAATTAAAATTTTGTGCTGATGAAAAATTGGTTGATACTTTTTTTAGCATTCACCTTTGGAACTTCGCTCGGCCAGAATGCTTCCAGCTGCAGTGTGCCTCCAGAGTTGGAAACAGCTTATGAGCGCGATATCAAAACACTGGCAATCAATCGTATGCAACAACTCAACAGCCCCGACCAGCACCTGATCCGCATTCCAAAATCATGGCAGGATACCATTGCCCAGGGATTGGCTGCTGTGTTGCAGGCAGGATTTGAAGAAAGCGATTCTGTTTTCAACCGCTACTGCGTACACAACAATACGGGCCCCGTTCAGATTTACAACGGGCTTCTGATCCAGGTAGATGTTTCCTATCCATGGACACAGGCTTGGCAAAATCTGATCACCCTCACCGGAAACGCATATATTGACACGTTGTCTACACGTTACCATTTGAATATCAGTGCTTTTTATGACTGGAGTTTTGCCGATTATGCCCTTCTGCACACCGATTCGCTTTGGAATGTGTATGCATTGATCGACAGTCTTGCGCTTGAGCCCGGCGTTTTGGGTGGCGAACCGGATGCCATTTTCGGATCGGCCGGACGCATCACTTATACCAAAACCGGCGATGCGCGCTTCTACGAATTCACTTACCAGTTCAACGACTGTTTCGACGGATGCGACAACAGCCACACCTGGAAATTTGAGGTTAATCCCGATTGCAGTGTGGAATACCTTGGTTTTGAAGACTTTTGGGTGTTCGATCAACTGCCGCTTCCGCCTGCCACAAACTGCAATATATACACTGATCTTGACGAAGTTACGTCTTCTGAAGAACGCTTGTTTCCCAACCCCGCGTCTGATCTTGTATTTCTGAGTGGTTTTGAGCCCAAATTCTTTCCTCTGCACATTACCGTTTACAACCTGTTGGGTCAACCCATTGCAGAGCAAACACTTGAACATTCGCAGCAATCAATTGATGTTTCAAACCTTGCTACAGGCCTCTATCTTGTTCGGGCCGGAAAGGATCAACCCAAATTTTTTAACCTGATGAAAAAGTAACCAAATTGTTCTGCAGAGGTGTGATGAACATTTTTTCATAATGCATTGTTTAAATGCTGTTTAAATACCAATTCCATGAAAAAACTGCTACTCTCATCACTTATCTCATTGCTCTTTTTCGCACAAAGTCCTGCACAGGAATTTCCGTGGAATGCTTATTTCGGAGGCCAGGGCGCTGATTTTGCCAGAGATATTCGTCAAACCGCTGATCAGGGATACATTGTTGCCGGCTATGGTGGCGATGGGAATGCCAGCAATTACTATGTTGTAAAGCTTGATCTTTTCGGGGATTTGCAATGGCAGCGCAACCTGAACAAGGATAACTATTCTGAAAAAGCATACAATGTTCTTGAAACACCTCAGGGCGAATACATAATCGTTGGTTCGGCCACATCGGGCAATCGGCCGTGGATCGTTAAACTAGATCAAAATGGCGAAACCATCTGGACCTCCGAATGGACTGATCAGGCACCCAATAATTCGGCCTTGCTGGCACATGGTACTTTACTTCCCGATGGGCGCATTGTGGTGGTGGGTGCCGAAGGGCAATATGGTTCACAGCCAAATATGTTTATCGTAGGTGCTGATGGTCAACTGATTGAGCAACGCAGCCTGGTGCCCATAGTGCCTCCGGGTTGGCTGGCCGGCACTTATGTAAACCACATAGAATCCACAGCTGACGGGGGTTTTGTCATGACAGGCACTGCCGGAAGCGCCACTGCCTCCCGTGCTTTTTTATGGAAATTTGATGCAAATGCAGATTCTTCCTGGGTGCAGCACTACACCACTTCCAACGCATGGATGAGGTCGGCTGAACATGTTTCGCAATTGGCCGATGGCGGGTTTCTGCTCACCGGCATTGACGCTCCCAATGGCAACAACAGCTGTGCCATCAGAACCGACAGTCAGGGCAATTTTTTGTGGTATCAATCTTATTCTGATACCCTCTACACACATGCCACTGCAGGCATTGAAATGCCAGATGGACAGCTTTGGTTCACCGAGAAAAGGTACGATGGTATTGGAACCACCTTCTTTCAATCGGCCATGATCAAAACCGATGCTTCCGGAAATTTGATTTCGCGCGCCGCCATCATGGCTTCCGATTCGTCCACCGCCATTACCAATATGGTTAAAACCAATGATGGGGGATTTGTTCTGGCCGGCGAAATCAACGAATACCTCTCGGTGAATGAGCAGGATTTGTTTGTGCTAAAATCCGATGCACTGGGAAATATATCGGGCGTGCTGCTGGATTATGTGTGGCCCGGCGATGTGAATTATGATGGCGAGGTGAGCATGGACGACCTGATGATTCTGGGTGTAACTTCCGGTGGATCAGGTCCGGAACGCTGGAATGCCTCCATCAGCTGGACACCTCAATATGTGACCGATTGGGCTGATACAGTGGTTACTGGTGTCAACTTCAAACATGCCGACACCGATGGAAATGGAATCATCGCCATCGACGATACCCTCGCCATTGTTCAGAACTATGGCCTGAGCCGCAATGCTGCCCAAAAAAATCATCACCATGTGCTGACAGGCCAGGATCTTTATGTCTTACCAAACGAAGCAGTGCTCGTTGACAATCAAAAAGTGATGATTCCGGTTTATTTGGGCTCGGAAGGAGCTGATATTACTAACCTCTACGGCCTTCAGTTCAGTCTGATACTGGATGATAGTATTGTTGATATTCAACATCTTAAGCTTGATTTTGACAACTCATGGTTGGGCAACACCACTGAAGAATTATGGTCGATGGTGCATCGTCAAAATGGGCTTGCCGACATAGGCATCACACGTTCGAACCAGCAGCCTGTGTCTGGCAGTGGTTTGCTAGCCATGCTCTCTTTCTGGCTCAATGAGCCCCTTGAACCGGGAGCAAGCACCTCCATTTCGATCACATTCACAAACCTGAAAGCACATAGCCTTGATCTTCAGCCTATTAACCTGCTCACTGACACTTTTGAAGTTTTAATAACCAATTCCATTACAAAGCTGCCGGAGGTACAAGTCGCATCGCTAAGTATTTCGCCCAATCCATCAACTGGAACTGTAAACATCCACCATCTGCTGCCTGGGGCACAATTGCGTGTTTATTCCATGTCCGGGTATATGGTGTTGCAAATGGTTGCTGGTTCAACCCTTGAATCCATTCGCCTCGACAAACCAGGAATGTATGTGATCGAATCAATTGACGGCAAGGGCATTAAACGCAGTAAAGTGCTGATTCAATAGCACATACACTACTTCACCCAAAGCACTGAGTTGCCTGTTCCGAACTGATTTTCCTCCCACAAAGGATTGGCCGGATCAAGCTTCCATTCTCCATCGACAATGAATTTATAGGTATGCCTTCCGGGATACAGGTAAACCGGAAGCCACCATTCATTGCCCTTGTTCAGCATACGGTATCCCTGATGACTCCAGCCGTTGAAGCTGCCTGTGAGCCGCACATCCTTCACGTTTTTTCCGGCAACAAACCTGAAGATATGATTGGGCTTGACAATGAGTACTGAGTTTTTAAACTCATTTTCGCCAACAAACAAGGGGTTATCAGGATCGGGCATCCAGCTGCCATCCACAATGAGTTTGTATTCATATATGCCTGCTGCAAGGTGATAGAAAAACTCCCACCCTCCTTGTATTTTGTTCATAAACAATTCGTTTGGATTCCAGTCGTTGAAACTTCCGGTTATTTTCACTTCCTTCGCAAGCTCCAACCCTTTTACAAAAAAACGGAAGCGTTCGCCAAACTCCAGAACCGAGTTCTCGTTTCCATGTCCATCAGCACGCTTTTTTGGATTGGTGGGGTCGTTGATCCAATCTCCATCAATGATAAACTTATATGTATAGGTTCCATCGCGCAGATATACAGGGAGTTGCCAGCCGTTTTCCTTGCGGTTCATCGGCAGGCTGCGCTCACTCCAGCCATTGAAATTGCCAGAAACATACACCCGCTTTGCTTCGCTGTGCCCATTGAGCCGAAATAGGTGGTTAGGACAAAAAACAACCGAATTTTGCTGATTGTGTCCATCATCTTCTTTTTGCTTGTTTGCCGGATCGGCAAGCCATCGGCCGTCAACAATAAACTTATAGGTGTATTTTCCGGGGGGCAGCTTCAAGCGCAGCTCCCAGTTTCGTCCATTGAACTTCATTGGATGTTGCATACTGCTCCAATCATTAAATGAACCCGCAAGCATAACTTTGCGCGCTTTTTCAAAGCCTTTCAGCACAAAATGCGCTTCCCCTTCGTGATAGCTGAAACAGCCATCATCCGTAAATATATTTCTGCCAAATACAGCCTCCATCGGCCTTGCTTCAGGATCATTGCTGCTGCCAGATATTGATTCGTGAATCAATTCAAACCGGTTCAAGGTGGCAGATGCATCGGAGATTTTGTTCTTTTGGATGAGCTTGATCAATTGGTTGTCTATCTCTTCTACTGTCCATTCGGGGTTGTTATTGAAAAATGAAATGTTTTTTAAAAACACATTGCTGGCAGTTAAACTGTCTATTTGATAGGTATTGGCAAATCGTTCACGCTGGGCGGTATTCCATCTCAAATCCACGGTCAGCACCAGTTTACCATCGATCAATTTTCCGGCCAGCTCTGGTTTCTGCTGTGCAAAAGACTTATAAACCAACACATTGGCCATCAAGAGCAAACAAATAAAAAGCCACTTCCTCATTACTTTTCGTTTTTGTAAAATTGAATTCCAACGCTTTCGTGCCGCATATTGATGTAA
>CAZBMR010000015.1:0-3339 GCA_964492695.1 uncultured Lentimicrobiaceae bacterium | reverse complement strand
CTTTTCGTTTTTGTAAAATTGAATTCCAACGCTTTCGTGCCGCATATTGATGTAAAAAACACCCTTTTCAAAAAAATCACAACCCAGCATACCATCGAGTGAAATGCCAAATGCATGCGACATAGCAGATAGATTCGTAACCATTACAGGCATCCCAGTTAAAGTATGTCCACCAATGGCAAAATCGTTCATAATTCCATGAAAAACAATCACTTGTTGCGCACCTACACCTCTGAGCGCCGTGCGGCTCGTTATATCCACGGTGTTCAATACCTTATCCGGCAACTGTTGACTTAAGACATTTGATTCAGCGCCGGTATCCAGGCAAAACAACATGCGTTTGCTATTGATCTGCCCTTCCATGAACAACACGTTCGATTGATTGCTCACCGCGATTTGTACATCCCACAATGGGGGTTGCCATAAACCATTGAGGTGTTTTCCTTTTTTATCGAGGCGGTGCAGTTCGAGCAAGTTGTTACGCAAATCGAGCACTACTCCAAATTCCCTGAATAGCGCCAGGCCAAACAATCCCAAAATCTTCACGCCCCGTGCACGCTCAAGATGACCCAAATCAGCCATATCGGCTTCAATCTTTTCGTACCTCACTTCCGACAGCTGCAAACGCCGGATGCTGCGCTTGCTCACCGCTTCAACAGTTCCTGTTATACCGCCCGAAGTTTGCCCGCCCGCCCTTCGTGTAGATCTGAAATACATGCTGTTCAGCACAAGTCCGGCCGAACCGGTATCGAAAATCAAATTACCCTCCATGCTATCCACCACCGCATCTATCAAGATGAGCTTTCCGGCCCGACGCAATGGAATGATCAATGATTGAAAATCACCCAGGGCTTTGAATAATATTTCATTGTTTTCGATGGGTATATCGGTAGCAGCAGACAGCACCGGATGGACTGGTGGTTTGAAGGGAGTGGGCTGACTTTTCACTGGCAAAAATGCCACTAAAAGCAACATGCTACATAACAAAATTCGACAAACTGACATGGTCAATCAATACCGGCTGATGCCCAACAAAAGTAAAACAAAGGTGCTCAGCAACTTCCTTTTATCCTCAAAAAAATGCCTTTTTGCGCCTTGTTGGCAGATGTCGTACTTTTGCAGGCTCAAACTGGAATCAGCATCTATATGAATCAGAAAATCCGCGTTCGTTTCGCGCCCAGCCCCACCGGTCCCTTGCACATCGGCGGCGTCAGAACTGCATTATACAACTACCTCTTTGCCAAAAAACATGGCGGCAGCATGATTCTTCGCATCGAAGACACCGATCAGGGCCGTTTTGTGCCCGGCGCAGAGCAATACATCATCGAGTCTTTGGCCTGGTGTGGCATACATTTCGACGAAAGTGTGACCGTGGGCGGTCCGCATGCTCCCTACAGGCAAAGCGACCGCAAACACCTTTATCAGCAATACAGCGACCAACTCATTGCATCTGGGCACGCCTACTATGCCTTTGATACACCCGAAGAACTGGAATTGCTGCGTAAAACCGCCGAGGACAACAAACAAACCTTCACCTACAATGCCAATAGCCGCAAAACCCTACGCAACAGCCTGAATATGAAAGCAGAAGAGGTTGAAAAAGCAATAGGGGAGGGGGCACCATACGTGGTTCGGTTTCTGATTCCTGAAAATACCGAGGTGGTGATGGAAGACATCATACGCGGAAAAGTGGTGGTGAAAACCGAAACCCTCGATGATAAAGTGCTGTTTAAATCCGATGGAATGCCAACCTACCACCTCGCAAACATCGTTGACGACCACCTGATGGAGATCAGCCATGTGATTCGTGGTGAGGAATGGTTGCCTTCGCTTCCATTGCATATCCTTCTTTATCAAGCTTTTGGATGGGAAGCCCCCCAGTTTGCGCACCTGCCGCTATTGCTCAAACCCGATGGAAACGGCAAACTTAGCAAACGCGACGGCGACAGGCTGGGCTTTCCGGTTTTCCCTTTGCAATGGATCGATCCAAAAACTGGCGAAAAGTCTTCGGGCTACAGAGAGTCGGGCTATTTTCCCGATGCCTTTGTCAATATGCTTGCCCTGCTGGGATGGAATCCAGGCACAGAACAGGAAATCTTCAGCTTGGATGAGCTCATTCAGGCGTTCTCACTCGAAAGGGTAGGGAAGGCCGGTTCAAAGTTCGACCCTGAAAAAACCAAATGGTTCAACCATCAGTACCTCATGCAAAAACCTGATGCTGAACTAGCAGATGCATTTGCCGTAATCATTGATTCTAAAGGCTTTAAAATTGAGAAAGCATCGGTTTTGAAGATTGTTCAACTCATGAAAGAACGCGTCAACTTTGTGGCTGAGTTGTGGAATGAGAGTTTGTTTTTCTTTGAACGACCACTTGCTTATGATGATCAGGTGGTGAAGAAACGCTGGAAAGCCGAAACACCGGCACAAATGGACGCACTTGCAGGCATGCTGGCTGAACTGACTGATTTCGATTCCATTTCGATCGATACGGCCCTCAAAAACTGGATCGAAGCCAACGGCTATGGCATGGGAGCCATCATGAATGCGCTCAGGCTGCTGCTGGTGGGTGCTGCCAAAGGACCACATCTGGCCGATATCATGGATGTGATTGGCAAGGAAGAAACCTTGCTACGCATTCAAAACGGCATTTCATCCATCCAAATTTCCTAATATTCGTCCTCATGGCCATCATCTCGATCGAAGGAATGGAATTTTATGCCTACCACGGCCACTTTGCCGAAGAGCAGCTCATTGGCACCTGGTTTGTGGTAGATTTGTTTCTAACCACCGACACATCCGCAGCAGAACATTCTGATATGCTGCATGATACAGTAAATTATCTTGAAGTATATCAGGTAGTGAAAGCCGAAATGGAAACAAACTCCAAATTGCTTGAACATGTTGGGCGTCGCATCTTGAATGCCGTAAAACAACACTTTCCCGCAGTGACTCATGCCCGCGTAAAGGTGCGTAAAATGAACCCTCCTCTGGGTGGAAAAATGGATTTTGTGAGCCTGACCCTTGAAAGCTAAACTGCAACTCACTGATCCTGATCGTTGTCCGCGCTGTGGAAAAGCATTTCACTGCAGCAAGTCGGGCAAATGCTGGTGCTTTGAAGTGAACACTTCTGTTTCGCTGCTCGAGGAAATCCAACGCACCTACAATAGCTGCCTGTGCCCTGCATGCCTGAACGAGCTTAACGAAAAAAGCAAGGAGCAGGGTTTGTAGTTTAGCCGAATTAGGTTATCTTTGCAACCCAAAATTTGATGGTCTCGTGGCCGAGTGGCTAGGCACCGGTCTGCAAAACCGTCTACAGCGGTTCGAATCCGCTCGAGACCT
>CAZBMR010000014.1:73704-80298 GCA_964492695.1 uncultured Lentimicrobiaceae bacterium | reverse complement strand
ATTGTAAAAGTTATCGAGCACTTTAGCGGGTTTCATTACGACATCGCCGAGGGATTCTTTAACATCAAGCTGCTCATTGATTTAGCCTTATGGGTGTTGGTTTATTTTTCGGTGTTTACTTTATTAAACAAACTCTGGCCGTAATAAAGTCAGTCTGTCTGATCGTTTCAATGAGGTATAAAGATTTTGACTTACCCATTGGCCGGTCAAAGCTCAATTGTTGGAGGCAGCAGGCTTTTTCCCAACGAATTAAACTAATTTCGTGCTCTCAACAGCTTGGGGCAACAAATGGACATCACATCAGCTTTTATTTCGGCGGAGGAAATGAGTCATCACCTTCGCAACATTTTGCAGCGCACACCACTGATGGATGCAAACGACACAGCCATTGTGTGTTACGATCTTCAACGCCTGAAGTCACGCATCGAAGAAGTAAGGTGCAGCTTTCCCGCTGGCAGCCTTCATGCCGTTGCGATGAAAGCCAACCCCCTGATGAAGGTGTTGGTAGAAATGGCCAAGATGGGAACTGGCGTTGAAGTGGCCAGTTTCGCAGAACTTCGAATGGCTGAGGCGGCTGGTTTCCCGGCAAGCAACATTGTTTTCGACTCACCGGCGAAAACGTTCACCGAAATCACTTATGCGCTTGAACAACACATCAGGCTGAATGTTGATTCCCTTGCCGAGCTTGAACGCATTGCCCATGCCCGCCAGCAATTGAATTCCCGCAGTGTGATCGGCCTGCGCATCAATCCGCAAACCGGATCTGGCGCCATCGCAGCCACCAGCGTTTCCGGTCAGCGGTCGAAATTTGGCGTTGCACTCAACGACCACCTTATTGAGCTGAAAACGGCATTTCGTAACTATCCGTGGCTGAGGGCCGTGCATGTGCACATTGGATCGCAGGGTTATCCTGTGTCCATGCTCGTTAATGGCATCAAAAAAGTGTTTGAATTTGTGGAGGAAATGAACCATGAGCTGGCTCAAAGCGACCCCAAAAACCTGATCAGCACCTTTGACATCGGTGGAGGTTTGCCGGTTGACTATCATCAATCCAACCAATTTCCTTCGGCGGAAACCTATGCCAATAGCTTGCATGAAGCTATCCCACAACTGTTTAGCGGAAAATACTCCATCATCACCGAATTTGGACGCTATTTGCATGCCAATGCCGGATGGGTGGCTTCAAGGGTGGAATATGTTAAAAGGGAATCAGACTACAACATCGCCATCATCCATGTGGGTGCGGATATGTTTCTGCGAAAGTGTTACAATCCCACTGACTGGCATCACAGCATTTCGGTTGCCGACTGCAATGGAAAGCTTAAAACAGGATTTGATGTTCACCCATATTGGGTCGCCGGTCCGCTTTGCTTTTCAGGCGATGTGATTGCCAGAGACATTTTGTTGCCAGTGGTGGAGGAAGGCGACTTCATCCTGATTCATGACGCAGGGGCCTATACACTCAGCATGTGGTCGCGCTACAACAGCCGGCAAATGCCAAAAGTGATTGGATATGAAGCTGATACAAATTCATATCAGCTTCTGATAGACCGCGAAACGACTGAAGATTTAATTCGTTTCTGGAGTTAAAAAACAACAAAGACCACAACATCAGGGCACTGACAATGGTGAAGGAGGATTTTATTTTCAGGCAAGCACAAACAGCAGATGCAGAAGCTATTGCCACCTATTTTTGCAAACTTGGTGCAGCCAGCAAAAAGCGCTTTGGCCCCCACGCCTTCGACCTCGAAAGCATCCGGCACATTTTGCAAGACACCACAGCTTTTCTGGTCTTTATTGCCATTCATTTACCTTCGGACGAAGTGGCAGCATACGCGGTTTTAAAAAAGGGAAGTTTGCAGCACGACCGTCACCGGCTCACCGGTTATGGCATCACGCTGGATGAGGAAACCGATTGCACCCTGGCACCTTCGGTGGCCGATGCGTGGCAACATGCAGGGGTTGGCAGTGAGCTCCACCACTTCATCGAAAACGAATTGCTACAGGCAGGATTCAGGCGCATCATCCTGTGGGGGGGTGTGCAGGCCGACAACTACCCTGCTGTGAGATTTTATCAAAAACATCAATACCAGTTGCTGGGCGAATTTGAGTACAATGGCCTTAACTACGACATGATTCGGCTTCTTAAGGAAAATACCGCATAGCAATGAAAAACTCCACGCATTTAGTAAATCAACACAAAACCTGTGCTATCTGATTGCTGTTGAAGTATTTGCAACTTCTCAGCATCATCCGCAGTCAAGCTGAACTGATTGTCTTTGAGGATTAAAAGCTTCATCCCTTGCTTTTCCAGCAACTCCCAGGGGAACCTGTCGATGAGATTCGACTGCAGGTCGAGATCGGTAAGTGCCTCCATCTGGCTGAGGTCGGGCAGGTTCACTAGTCGGTTGTGGCCCAGCCCAAGGCGTTCGAGTCGCTGAAAGGAAGTGAGCCAAGGTGGAAAAACCGTGAGTTGGTTGTTGTGTACATACAGATAGGTCAGATTTGAGAGCAGCGCCATTGAGCCTGGCAGCTCACCGATCTCGTTGAAGGCCAAAAAGATTCGTCTCAAACGAACAAGTTTTCCGATGTAATCCGGCACAATGGTGATCTTATTATAATAAAAATCAAGTTCTTCAAGATTGCCCAGGGAGGCCACTACCGATGGTATTTCTGTGAATTTGTTTTGGTAGCACACAAGTTGCTTCAACTGTGTGAGCTGGCTCATTGATGATGGCAAACTACTAAGACTGTTTCTGCTCAACACAAGGGAGTTCAACTTTTTCAATGCGCCCACATTCGGTGGCAAGCTTTCAAGCTTGTTATCGGCAAGCGAGAGTTTTTTCACTTTCGACAAACGCCGCATGGAAGCCCTCGACAATTTCAATGCGTTGTGGTTTAAGTTAAGTTCTTCAAGGCTATCGAGTTTGCGCACGAATGCCGGGATGCGCCTGATGTGGTTGCGTTCGAGGTCGAGCACCTTCAGGTTTGGCAACTTTCTGATGCTGCGTGGAATTCTGCGCAAATGGTTGTCCTGCATGCTGAGCACACGCATGCTTTGGCTTTTGCGAAAACTGATCTTGTTGAGTTGATTGTGATTCAATACCACCGAGCGTAGGCTATCGCCTGCCAGCAGATCAGGGGGGATAGCTGATAATTTGTTGTTAGCCAGGCGTATTTCCCTGATTTTTGTAAACCGACTGAGATCGGGCAATTCTGAAAGCTCCATGCTTTGCGCATCGAGCACCCTCAGGCTGTCGGGGTGCTTGTGCTCCATCATTTTCAGCCAGATGGCCTGCCTACTGAGCGCCTGCTCTCTTTCGTATTGCAGGTAGGCCTGATAAGCGCTGTCACGCCGCATGCGGTCGCTTGCATTAATTTCCTGGGCTTGTAACCCATTGGCGATCAGACCCAGCACGACTGCAACAAAAAAGAAAATGCTTTGCTTCATAGCGCAAAAATTGAAGGGTTTATTGGGCTAGCGCATATTTCTGATGGCGCGCATCACCGCATCGCGCACCTGCAATGCAATGTCAGCCGGATCTCCTTTACCATTGATCGAAATCACCTGGTTTTGCGAAGCATAATAATCGAGCAAGGAGGCAGTGCGTAGTTCATGTTCCTCGAGTCGGGCCACGATGGTGGCTGCATTGCCATCGTAAGGCATGCGAGCAGCGGTGTGACTGCGCGCTTCAAGTCGCCTAATTAACTCAAAAACAGGCACCTGCAAATTAACAACGCAAGAAATCGCGGTGCCCTTCTTTTTCAGCAAGCCATCCAGAATGTAGGCCTGTACGAGGGTTCGCGGGTATCCTTTAAACACATAACCCCGGCCTGTGCCATCGGTTTCCTTCAGTTTTTTCTCTATCAGCCTGATCACAATTTCATCGGGAACCATCAGGCCTTTTTCGAGGAGGGGTACAATTTCGTTTCGCAAAGAACCGTGCGCTTGCACCTCATTTTGAAGCAGTTCGCCTGTTGAGATCGTAGTCAGGTTTAATTCTTTTGCCAACAATGCCGATTGTGTTGCCCTTCCCGAACCCGGATAGCCAAACATGATCACGTTTGCCGGGCGTTTATTGATCTCTTCAGCAAGATGCACATTGATCCGGCTAAAGATTTCTTCAGTCGTACCGAGGCCATCGATGCGTGTGACGATGCCGCTGCGTTCATAAAACTCGAGCAGGGGCAAGGTTTTATCATGGTATTCTTTCAGCCGTCGTTGTATAACCTGTTCATTATCATCACTCCTGCCCTGCTCTTTGGCACGTTGAAGCAGACGGCGTGTGCATTCTTCATCAGGAACGTCAAGAATGAAAATTCTGGTGAGTGTTGTATGCAGGCGCGTAAACAATCCGTCAAGGATGTAGGCCTGCACATAGGTTCGCGGAAAACCATCGAACAGCCAGCCATCGGCACGTTGCTCCCCACTCAGCGCATTGCCGATGATCTGCACAATGATCTCATCATCCACCAGGCCACCCGACTCGATGATGGATTTTGCCTTGAGACCCAGGACAGTTCCATTTTTAATTTCCTTGCGCAAGGCATCGCCCGTTGATAAATAATTCAGGTGATAGCGTGCCATCAGCAAATCGGATTGCGTGCCCTTGCCTGCACCCGGAGGCCCGAAAAGAATGAGATTGAGCATAAACTATGTATTATACAACAAAGATAAAAAAGGCAGCAGGCAAATCAAAATAAGGCATGGTCTGTGGATGCCTTATTTTATCAGAAGCCTCGTTTTCAACCTGATATCTTTGGAAGAAGCCCCAATCATGAGGGTAAAAAAGCCAGGCTCAACAACTTTTTTCATGTCCAAACCGAGCATCTCAAGCATGCTGGCATCAATCACAAAGCGGACTTCCTTTTCCTCTCCTGCTATCAGGCGAACACGCTGAAAACCCTTAAGCTCCATGATGGGCCGTGCTACGGATGCCAGTTCATCCCGGATATAGAGCTGAGCCACCTCATCGCCGGCCATGTTTCCGGTATTTTTCAGCCGAAAGGCCAGAATGATGGAATCTGCGCTGTGCATCTCACGCGCTGAAAGCTTCAAATCGCTGTATTTGAAGGTAGTGTAGCTCAGCCCAAAACCAAAAGGAAAAAGCGGCTGGCCGCTCATATCGGCATAATCATCGCCACGGCCGGTAGGTTTGTGGTTATAAACCAATGGTAATTGTCCTTCAAAACGCGGAAATGTAATTGGTAGTCGTCCTGCCGGGTTGTATTTTCCAAACAATACATCGGCCACAGCTTCGCCGCCAGATTCGCCCGGGTACCACACCGCAAGCACCGCCTCCACCTCATCGAGCCAGTTTTCCATGGTGACGGCGCTGCCACCCACAAGCACCACCACCACCGGTGTTCCGGTGGCTGCAACGCTCCTGATCAGCTCTTCCTGCTTGCCTGGCAATGCAAGGGATGCCCTGTCCTGAAATTCACCCTCTTCGATGCCCACTGCCACGATGGCGAGATCGCTTTCACCGGCAAGCCTGACAGCCTCTTCCAACATTTCGGCGGTGGTGACCACAGCACCCTGGTCCCAGATCAGCCTGAACCAGGCATTGCCAACTGCTTCGCTGAAAACAATCCGCAAAGGAACCAACCGCCCCGCCTCAAAAGCAAAGGGAACAGTTAATAGCGACCGGCCACGGGGAATACGATTGTCAATGAGCAATTTACCATCCAACCACAGTTGATAGCCGTCGTTGCCGTCAATGCCAATTCGGAAAACACCACTCACATCAGACCGTAAAAAGCCCTCCCATTCAACACTGTAAAATCCATAATCCAGCTTCTCCGGATCGGGGCCGAACAAGGTCCACCTGAAATCAATCAAATGATCCACGCGTTCAACAACTGGTTTTCCGTTCAGGTTGATCTCGTTGTAATATGTTGCTGAAAGTCCGCTTTTCAGGCTATCACTCTCTGAATGAAACAATTGAGAAGCTGGGACTGGCACAAAAGGCGTTTCGTTGCGCAGGCATCCTGATGCATGCAGCCACTCAATTTTTTGCCCGTCAAAGGCTTCGAGGCCCTTCAATATACTAATGGAGTTATTTCCCGGACCGCTGTAGCCCCCCAGCCGGGCTGCACCGATTTCCGGGCCGATTAAGGCAATGCGCTTTACATCACCGCCAATTGGCAACACCTGACCTTCGTTTTTCAGCAAGACCATCGACTCAAGCGCTGCGTCTTTGGCCAATTCGCGGTGCATTGCACTTCCATTGTGTTGCGCCGCCAGTGCTGGATCGACGTATGGCTGGTCGAAAAGTCCGAGTTCAAATTTGGCTTTCAGCACCCTGCTCACTGCTGCATCCACCACGGCAGCATCAAGCCGTTGATCGAGAAAAGGAGGAGAAAACAGCTGTTCGTGTGTCAGGTCAGTTTGAAAAATAACGTCCAAACCGTTTTGGATGGATTTCACGGTGGCATCGCTATAATCGCCGGCAGTATAATGCAAAACGTTTGCACCGCCGGTGGCACCGGCATCTGAAATGACGAAACCTTGAAAACCCCATTCATTTTTTAGTATTTGATTGAGCAGGCGGTCATTGGCAGTTGCAGGACTTCCATCGTAGCTGTTGTAAG
>CAZBMR010000014.1:32658-73604 GCA_964492695.1 uncultured Lentimicrobiaceae bacterium | reverse complement strand
TGATTGAGCAGGCGGTCATTGGCAGTTGCAGGACTTCCATCGTAGCTGTTGTAAGCCGTCATGAGCGAACGCGCACCACCACTTTTGATGGCTGCTTCGAAAGGCGGAAAATGAATTTCGCGCAAATACCTTTCATTCAGGTGGATGGGATAGCTGTCGCGTCCCCCATCGCCCACATTGGCCACAAAATGTTTGGGAGTTGCAATCACGCCAAGCTTCTCAAAGGCAGACACATAAGCCACTGCCATTTCTGAAACCAGAAAAGGGTCTTCGCCATAGGTTTCTTCGGTTCGTCCCCAGCGCACATCTGTTGCCACATTTACAACAGGCGACAGTATCTGCCTGATGCCCCGTGTTTTACACTCGAGGGCAATGGCATTGGCCACCTCATGCATCAGCTTTGTATTCCAGGTGGCAGCCAAACCGATGGATTGTGGAAAAGCGGTGGCCCCTTTTCTAACCAGGCCATGCAGCGCCTCATCAAACGGGATGATCGGGATTCCGAGGCGGCTTTGTTCAATGAAAAAATGCTGCATCCTGTTGATGAATAAAGCCGTTTCAGCAGCTGAATTACCAGCTTCATAGGTCATCATTTGCGAGGCAGCATCAGTTGACCCTGTCAGGGTGTTCACCTGAAACCCAAACAACCCATGGCTGAATGACGCGCTATCTCCAAAAGGTTCGCCCGGAACCATGAAAAGCTGCCGGAATTTTTCCATCGGCGTCATGCGGCTCACAAGGTCGTCGAGGCGCTGGTCAACTGGAATGGATGGGTCTTTGTATAGCTGCGCATGGGCTGCAGGCATACTCAGCCACAGCAGGCAGCAGATGACAAGCAGCAGTTTCGCAGGCGAAGAAATCGCATTTGCTTGATATTGAAGGATTAGAGCTTGTTTCCTGCGCATTGTCACAGCTAATAGAAGATTTTTAAAAACTTAGATTCGTAGGGTTCGATGGTTGTGCTTCCATCGATCATTTCACGTCCGGCAGCATCCACCTGCACGCAGCGCAGTGGTTGCCCCGAAGCGGTGTTTATCAGCCTGAGTGCGCAGCTTTTGCCATCGGTTTCGCGCAGGTGAAGGCGAAGCGATCGTTCTTCATCATCAGGTATCACATTGATTAATAAAATGTTATCGCAAAATCCTTGAAGAAACGAACCCTCGGACAAGTGATCGCCCAAACCAGAACCAGGCAAAATGCGCACCAGGAAGGGAGTAGCGGCTGACCATCCGAAACGTGCGGCTTCGCTTTGGCGGTTGCCCCCAAGGCTGGTGAAAGCGTAGTTCCAGAAATGACCACCATGCTGATCGGCGTTAAAATTGGTTACCCAATAATTGTTCATGGGCCAGCCATACACATGGTTTGAGGGCGGCAGTGCCCCAGCCTGATAGCGCCCGGTGTTGATGGCTCCCAACTGGATGAGAGGCGCATCGGTAGAATGCATCACCAATTGCGCCTCATCGTTGAAAAGGCGTACATACTGCTGCATGGTGTTCCAATCGTTGGCCGAACCTGAAATCTGATCGATGCCGGGGCGCATTTCGCCACCGGCCACCTCAACAGCCAGCTGACCATCGTTGAGTTTCCAGGGAAATGCCAGATAAATACCCTCGGGGCCCGTTTCCAGTTTTTTAGGAATAAAATACTGGATATCAATGCGTTTATCAGTGTGAAACAAACGATACTCTACCGTGAAATAACCAGGATAGGCAGCTGCTGCTGTTTTTCCTGCAAAAGTGACGGAGCTCCAGACAGCTCCATCTTCAGCTCCAATAAACCAAACCGAATCAGGCAGCAGCCGCTGAAAATCGGTGAGTTTTCTTTGCTCCATCTGTGTCCGGTTTCCAAGCGTTTCGTGTATCCATGTTCCAAAAGGAAAGGGGGCCAGGCTATCGATCAACTCTTTTCCCAACAATTTATCAATCAGTGATTTGATGGTTCCTGTTGCAGTATCAAACTGAAGGGAATAGTAATCATTTTCCATTTTTTCGGGCAGTTCGGAGCGTGTTGCAGGGGTGGCATCATGATGAAGATCGGGCAAGATGTGGTATTTTTTAAAACCGAAGGCCGGCACATCATCCACCCAGATGGCGTAGTAAGTGCCATCTGACAAGCGTTCGATGGGTTGGGCTTTGGCGATGTTGCCATGGCTGTCGGTGATGCGGAACGGGGCATGGCGCGGCAAAATCTGATGATCGATATACACCTTGAACCAGCCTGAGCGTTTCCAGTTTAAGGTATTGAATACCAGCAGCGAAGGCACTGCCTCGCGCGCAAAATTGGATTGCAGCAATCCCAGGGCCGCCTCGGTAAGCATGTTTGTTCGGCGTGCGGCTTCCCATGCATAGGATTCTTTCATAGCCCGCTGCTCCATGGTTTTGGCATGAAAAGGCTCACTCACGCTGCCATGGTAGCCCACAGTGTGTTCGGTATAAAACAGCAAGGCACTGTTGGCAGCATCGCGATTTTGGGCCATGTCAACGGGTAGTTTTTTTCCGAGCAATGCGGCCATTCCAAGTGCCGCAGAGCTTGCGGGGAGCTGCATCTGAGCTTGCCGCACCACCGCCACTTCGCGCGCCGAAGCACCAAAGCCATCGGTCCACCAATCGGGCCAGGCAGCCCTGATTGTTTGAAAGCGGTCGGCATACCGCGCCTCCATCTCTTCAAAAAAGGTTGAAACAGTTGCGGTTTGCAGATGAGGCCAGGCATATTTTTGATTCCATTTGCGAATCATCTCACTGGCTTTTATCGAAGGAGGTGAGTTATCTGTCAGAAATCCTGAATGTTGAATGGCTATTACATCGAATGGATAGCCTTTGGCCTCGAGCTCCACCAGGTAGTTGAGGAGTTTTTCCTCGAAAATATCGAAGTCGCCGGCATGGATGTTGAACACGGTATTGCCCGTCATGTAATGCTCTGCACGAAAAGCCAGCATTCTTTTGCCCGAGGGGCTTTCCCACCAGAACAAAGTGGGATAATCAAAACAGATGAGTGCACGATGCCCATGCGTTCCCATGTTTAGATATTTGACATCCAGATCGTTAAAATAATCGTTCAGACACCATCCAATGCCATTGACATCGTTTTGCATGGCAGTTTTCACAACAACACCCTGATCTTTTAGCTCGTTGAGCGGCTGAAGTGAGGCAGCCAGCACCTGTTCGGAAGGCAATTCATCAAAATTGAAATACATGCCTGTTATTTCCATCCTTCCTTCCTTTAGTCGCTTTTTCAATCGGTTAACCTGCTCTAGCGGTCTGCTTTTCAGGTATTCGCTCACCGCCCATGAAGCCTCGCACGTCCATCGAAACTGCGCATCATCAGACCATTCATCCGTCATATCGCAATAGTCGAGCGCGTAATCAATATAGCGAAGATGGTCGGCAAGAATCTCAGTTTGCGGCCGGGTATAGCCAATGTCGGTGTGTGAATGTTGCACAAATTGTACACGCCATTTTCTAGCTATGCTGATATCGATTTCGCCACTCCATTTTTTTTGGCCTGTTTCAATCACATAATGAAGCCTTTGCGCTGTCGCATGTTGAGGGATGCCCACCCTGAGGTAGTTGTATCCAAAATGCACCCGCTGACTCAAGAGCAATTTGTTGTCGATTGAAACGCGCGCTGTGTCTGCCTTACCAAAATGCAACAGACCGATAAGACAAAGCTGAACATCGCCTTCAGTATTGTTAAAAAAGGCGGGCATCATCTTGATATTCAGCCCATCCTGCATCGGTAGTTTAAAAATCATATACCACGACGTACGTTGAAAATTTCCACCTCTGGCTTTCAGGCGCACTGCCTTGCCTTTTTCAATTGTCGAGGCAGGCAGCGTCAAATACATGAAACCAAACCGGTCGTCGTATTGATCAATCATGTCTTTGCGAAAGAAGAGCGAACTGCCCCCTTCTCCATTGAGCAGCCATTCATTTGATCCGTCGGCTTTGAACGTAAACAACAAATGATCATTGACCATCAAATCGAAGGTGGCAAAACCGGGCGAAGAGCCAATGCCTGCCAGCCAAACAAACGTAACAAATTGTTTATCAACATGCTGTGGGACCAATTCTGTTTCCCATTCCATTTCCGAATTACCGTCATTGGCGCGAATGAGCATACCCTCCGATGCCACCGAGATGCTCGAATGATAGGTGTAAGGTGGACCGATAATGGCTTCCCCGAATCCATCGAGTATGAATGTTGGGGTTTCGAAAGGCAGTTGCCCGGCAAGAAAATGGCTGCAAACAAAAAAAAGAAGGCTTATCAGTGTGCGTTTCGTCATGCGTTGCAGAGGTTTTGATGTGAGAAACACTTTGCACAAAGATATCAAATGAAGTTGACAAGGCCTCATCAAATAAAAGAGGGTTGGTCAGGCATAAATAGCCACCAACCCTTTTTTTTTCAGATTATTACAATGCTATCTGACAATCAGTTTACGCTGATAGGTCTTGTTGGTTGCCTGCAATTCAATCACATAATGACCTGGTTTTAAATGAAGCTGCCCTGGTTGAATCACATCGCCCGTTTTCAAACCCTGCACCGTCAAATCAAAGCAGCTCTTGCCGGCAGCATCGAGAATGCGCAGGCTTCCCTGCTCAACATTTTGATGAATAGTGATCGAAAATTCAGCAGATGCCGGATTGGGCTTCACATCAAACACAGCTGCTTCCGGCTGTGCGGTTAATCCCACGGCTGTGATGTTCAGCATTTGGGTGGTCACATCATTTTGGCAGTTTGCACTGACGGCTGTGAGGCTCACCTCATATGATCCGTTGGCAGCATAGCTGTGAAGCGGACTTGGTTCGGTGCTTGTTGTGCCATCGCCAAAATTCCATTCATACAACTGGGCATATTGCGATTCGTTGGCAAAGGCAACAGCATTGCCATTGATAAGGTAGCTAAAGGCAGCTTCCGCGTTGGGATGGATGTTCACGAAGTCGGTTTTGCTGGCAACCACATTTCCATTCACGGTTAGCGAAACGGTTTTTGGGCCGCTGCTGCTATACGTAACCTCGTGCGGCCCTTGTGTGGTGGCGTTTGGCGGATTGGCCCCCTCGCCAAAGTTCCAAAGCCACGAAACGGCTCCCGTGCTCGCATCGGTGAAAACAACCGGCTGGTTTACGCATGTCTGCAACACATTCGCCGTAAAATCAGCTGCTGTTGTTTGAGATGGCGTGTAAGAAAACGACATATTGATGAAATAGGGCTGATTGGGAGGCGTGAGCGAGATTGATTCACCACCTTTCACAAAATCAATGCTGTAGAGCGGACCTTGTGCATGCTTATCTGTAAATTCAATTTTCAGGGTGTAGTTTCCATCAGGAACGACATCGCCATTCAGATCGGTACAATCCCATTCGATGGTATGTGTTTGATGGCTGTTGAGTGTTGAACCGGTAACAGCGTCCACCACATTGTAGTTGGAAGCTGCGCGCCATGTGTAAAGATATTGTTTCCTTTGGTTGGCCCTTGCAAGCCTGGTTTTTACGAAAACACCGTCCTTTTCAATCCAGACAGCCAGCACATGCTTGGGTGCATAATTGCCTCCGGCAGGCAGTGTGGTAACTGTAAAACTAACCATTCCGGGAGTTGACCCGCTTTTTGAGGTTTGACCATTGGGTGTGAAAGACGACACGAGCACCACAACTGCTGCCAGCACCAGAAGGCTGGCAATGAACACAAAGACATTTTTCTTCATTGCTTCAGTGAATTTGTTTTTTTTTGACGACTTAGTGCCAGCAAGGGCAATGCAAAAGTATGAAACTAATCATCGGACCGAAAAAAATGAATGGATGTGTCAGGCATTTTCTGTCAGGGCGCCCCATATGCTTTTTGCAGTGCGCTGCGATGCGCCGCTGCCCCCCAATCGTTGCCTGAGTTCGGCATAGTGGCTGCGCATATTGCTGCGACCTGTTTCCGAAAGAATGTGCTGGAGTGCCTGCACGAGGTTGTCTTTGTTCAAGTCATTCTGAATCAGCTCCTTCACCACTTCACGATCCATGATCAGATTCACCAGCGAGATGAAAGGGATGTTCACGATGCGCCGTGCAATGGCATAGCTCACAACATTGCCTTTGTAGCAAACCACCTCCGGCACATTGAACAATGCTGTTTCGAGTGTAGCTGTTCCAGAGGTGACAAGGGCAGCATGGGCATGTTGCAGCAAGGCATAAGTTTGATTGTGAACCACTTTTACATCCGCATCCTGGATGATCCCGCGGTAAAGCTGATGCTCGAGCGAGGGTGCCCCTCCCACAACAAATTGATAATCTGGAAAATAAGGAATCACCTTCAACATTTCGGCCAGCATGCGCGTCACTTCCTGTTTCCTGCTGCCTGGCAAAAGGGCAATGATGGGTCGTTCGTCGAGTTGGTTCTTTTCTCTGAAATCGACCACTTGCGGCACCGCATCAACGGCATCGAGAAGCGGATGACCCACAAAGTCAACCTCAACGCCAAATTTTTGGTAAAAAGTTTTTTCAAAAGGCAAAATCACCATCATTTTATCAACCACTTTGCGAATGGTTTTCACGCGGTTTTTTTTCCAGGCCCAAACCTGGGGCGAGATGTAATAAAAAACTTTCAGTTGGTGGCTGTGGGCAAAGCGGGCGATGGGCAGGTTGAATCCGGGATAGTCCACAAGTATCACTGCATCAGGCTGATACTCGAGCAAATCTCTTTTGCAGAAGCGCATATTGGCAATAATGGTACGCAGATTCATCAGCACTTCGGCAAATCCCATGAAGGCCAAATCGCGGTAGTGTTTCACCACCGTGGCACCTTGTTCTGCCATCAAATCGCCTCCCCAAACACGAAAGGTGGCCGCCTGGTCGCATTGTTTCAATGCCTTGATCAGGTTCGACGCATGCAAATCGCCCGATGCTTCGCCTGCAATGATGTAGTATTTCATGGAAGATGGTCTTTATTTGATGAGAAAAAACACCAGTAAAGCCACCACAAACACCACGAGCAAAATGCCTCTTCCGGTTTTATCCTGTTTTTTGTTGACCATGAAGTAGCGAAACAAGAAAACATCAGGTATCAAGGCAATGAGAAAAGGGGCGCGCGGATGCGCCATCCACGATGGAACCCGGCTCAGGCGATCGATGAGCAGGCCCATTCCAAAATAGAGTACTGCTGTGGAAACAAGGCCGATGATGATGCCGGTGATCAAATGGTCTCTCCTAATGATATTCTTCATTTTCAGAATGTTAAGACATTTTTTTGCATTAAAGTTTCCAGTTTCTCAAGGCATCCATATGGCTATAGGCTGTGAGGTCGTATTGCACCGGCACCACCGACACAAAATTGTTCTCGAGCGCCCACACATCGGTATCTTCGGCTTTGTCATCATTTTCGAATTCGCCCATCAGCCAATGATACTCGGCACCCCGTGGGTCGCGGCGCGAATCGAACGACTCCACCCACCGGGCATGCGCCTGCCTGCAAATTTTTACTCCTTTGATGGGATCAGCCGAAATTTTGGGCAGGTTCACATTCAGGCAAATTCCGGAAGGCAGCCCGTTGTGCAGCACATGGGCAGCGATGCCCTTCACATGCTCATTCAGGTGGCTGAAGTCGGCCAGCGAGCTGTAGTCGTCGAGGCTGAAACCCACCGACGGAATGCCATCCACACAGCCTTCGATCACGGCCGCCATGGTGCCGGAATAGATGATGTTGACAGAGGCATTCGATCCGTGGTTGATGCCCGAAACCAACAGATCAGGTTTTCCCTTGAGCACAACCTGCTCGCCCAGCTTGACACAATCTACCGGTGTTCCATTACACACATACTCCTCATAATCAATATCTTTCACGACATTTTTTAACCGAAGCGGTGTTTTAATGGTGATGGCGTGTCCCATGCCCGACATGGGTTGCTCGGTGCTTACCACCACCACACGGGCAAGCGGGCGCATCAGCTGAATGAGATGGCGCAAGCCGGTGGCTGCATGACCATCGTCGTTGGTAATTAAAATAGTAGGTTGTTTAGTGTTTTTCGTCATTTTCACTGGAAATTTCAAGGTTTGTGACACCGGCCGAGATGATAAATTTCATCACCTCGGTTGCCGAAGCGTCGATGCTGCGCACGTTTTCAGCAGGCACAATAAACAGGTTTCCCGACCAGGCATAGGAATGCGGCAGGTAAACCGCCACTTTTTGCCCCTCGATGCCCAGAAAAGCAAGGTCTTTGTTGGTGATAAAACCAAGCTTCTCAACATCATAGCCTTTTCCAATCTTTACCAATACCGGCTCGTTGAAACGTTTCTTTTGACCCACGAAGGCCGAAACGAGGTCTTTCACCGAGGTATAAATGATCTTAATCAACGGGGCTTTGGCAAAAACCTGATCAAAATAGGCAATAAAAGGCCTGAATAAAATGCTCGATCCGAGCAGGCCAATGAGGGTGATGGACAGGAGCAAAACGATGATGCCCAATCCGGGAACATGGCGTTGTAAAAGCTGATCGAGGTAGCCAATCAACAGTCCGTCAATGAATTCGAAGATGGCTACCACTCCCCAAATGGTGAGTGTGATGGGGGCAATATAGAGCAGCCCCTGCAGAAAATAGTTAAATGTACGCTTCAGTAACTGGGTCATCTTGTTCAACTTTTTGATTCGTTGCATACCATTTGCTTGATTTCGGCATACAGACGGTGGGTTGGCAAACCCATCACATTGTAGAACGAACCTTTCACGCTTTTGATGGCAATGTAGCCAATCCATTCCTGTATGCCGTAAGCACCTGCTTTGTCGAAAGGTTTGTATCTCTGCACATATGCCTCAATCTCAGTCGCTTCCAGCTCGCCGAATGTCACTTCCGAACACTCCGAAAACACCTTGATGGATGTTGCACACCTCAAACAAACTCCGGTAACAACTTTGTGCGTATGGCCCGAAAGCAGTGAGAGCATGGCGATGGCTTCGGCCTCATCGGCAGGTTTATTGAGAATTTTATCGCCGATAATCACCACCGTATCAGCTGTGATCAAAAGGAATTTATCAGGCAATTCGGCTGGTTCAAAAGCAAGTGCTTTCACACGACTCAGGTAAGGCGCCACCTCTTCAACAGGCATGTCATCCGGAAAAGACTCATCAACATCTTTGGTCAGAATCGTGAAATTCAGGTCCATACCACTCAACAGTTGCTGCCTGCGCGGCGATTTTGAAGCCAGCACCAGCTGAAAATTTTTTGAGACAGGGTGATTCATCTGCACCTTACATCGTTCGCATTAAGAGATGGCTGCCTGTTTGGAAGCGCGTGCAAAGATAGCGTGTTCAACCATAGGCAGGCAGGCCTCATCATACCTTAAACAGCATTTAACAAAACAAAAACATACGCCTGTGGCTGCAAAACACCACAAAAAGTCGTTTGCCTGACTGAATGCTACCAAAAAGCGGTATAAATAACCACCAAAATGATCATAACCACATAGGCAGCCACGTTGAATTGGCGGTCTGTTTTAAAAATGGCTTTCGGCAATGGGATGGATTTGGGGTCTTCGTCGTGATCGGCAGTTGTCAAACTCACAAGCAAAATCACCACCACGGTCAGCAAACATGTGTAGAGCATTTGATCGAGAAAAGGTAATTCAACAGGTAAAAGCTTTAATGCCAAAGCGATCGGGATTGAGCCAATCACGCCTGTGATGGCGGCTCGGGTGGTGGTTTTTTTCCAGAACAGCCCCATTAAAAACACGGCAAGCACACCCGGACTTACAACCCCGGTGTATTCCTGTATGTATTGAAACATTTGTGGCATGCTTTCCAAAGCCGGTGCAAGCACCACGGCCACCAACAGTGCCACCACCACCGAAATGCGGCCAACACCGACCAGATCAGAGCCATCCTTCCGTTTGGAGAAATAAGGCTTGTAGATATCCATGGTAAAAATGGTGGCTGTCGAGTTGAGCATCGAGGCCAGTGAACTGAGGATGGCTGCAGTGAGCGCCGCCACCACAAGCCCCTTAATACCAGAAGGAATGAACGTTTTCACGAGCCATGGATAGGCCAAATCGTAGTTGATGCTTCCATCGGCCCTGCTGAATGTTTCCCTTACACCATCTATCAAAACAGTGCCATCGCCCTGAAGATAAAGCACATATGCAACAATTCCCGGAACGACAACCAAAACAGGCAGCAGCAGTTTCAAGAATGCAGCGAAAGCCAGACCTTTCTGCGCCTCCCTCAATGATTTGGCCGCGAGGGCGCGCTGGATGATGTATTGGTTAAATCCGAAATAATAAAGATTGGCTACCCACAATCCGCCAATGATTACCCCAATGCCCGGGAGGTTCAAAAACTGAGGGTGATCGCGGTGAAGAATCATATGAAACTTGTCAGAAGCCTGATCATACACATGGTTCAATCCTGCCATCACTCCACCATCGGGCGTCACCCGATCGAGCGCAATCCAGGTGGTAATCAACCCGCCAAATACCAGCAACACCACTTGCACCACATCGGTCCAGGCCACGGCCGACAGCCCACCCCAAATGGAATAAGCAGCGGCAAAAAATGCCAGGCCGATGATAACCGGAAAAATCAGGCTGCCATCGCCATTTCCCATCACGGTGTCGAGTGCCTTTGCGCCCAGAAATAAAACAGAAGTGAGGTTGACAAAAATGAAAAGCGCCACCCAAAACACGGCTAAAATCGTTTTGAGCTGTGTGTTAAAGCGTTGCTCGATGAATTCGGGAATTGTGAATAAACCTTGCCGGATGAAAATGGGCAGAAAATACTTGGCTACGATGATGAGCGTCAAGGCGCCCATCCACTCATAGGAGGCAATGGCAAGTCCGATGGCAAATCCCGAACCCGACATTCCGATAAATTGCTCTGCAGAAATATTTGCCGCAATAAGCGATGCACCTATCGCCCAGAATGGCAGGCTTTTACCCGCAAGAAAATATGATTCAGCACTCTTTTTTTCGCCTTTTTTATCACGCGAAACCCACAGTCCGATCCCCAGGATCAGCAGGGCGTACACAGCAAAAATCAAATAATCAATGGCTTGAAACGATTCCATAGCTTGAGGTTTTGTTATTCAATATCAATCATTTATCACGTTTAAGACAAGCCTTACGTCCACAATGGGGAGGGATAGGTTCCATTGGCCACCAACTGCTGCAGCCTGGCCTGAACCAATGGCTTGTCGTCTGCATAAGTAACACCAAACCATTGGGCCTCAGTGGCCAACACCTTCACGCTGCCTTTGTTGTCGCGAAGCAGCATATCCACAATCAAAGGCGTATAAAGCTCCGATTTCAGGTCCGTGCCATGTTCGGTTAAAAATTCGGTCAAATACCTGTCGATGGTTTCAAAAAACGCTTTGCCAAATGCCCAGATATTCATTGACACGACTGTATCTTCCTGCAATTCAATCATTTTATCATGATGATCGCTCACAATTTTTCTATCAGCGTCGTAACCAATTTTCAGGTGCTCTTCGATCTGCTTCAGATAACCTTGCGGGTCGGTATGGCAAATGCCACGCGACACTGTTCCGTGCTGCGAAAGGGTGTTGACAAGGCGGTAGCCACACATGGCATAAGCATTTTCAAATTTTTTTTCAGATGTAAGAAAACGAAAGAGCGCCTGATAAGCCTCCCGACCATAAAAATCATCGGCATTGATCACCACAAAATCGCCGGGTATTGCGTGACGTGCCACCCAAAGCGCATGCGCTGTACCCCATGGTTTTGTACGGCCTTCCGGAACCGAAAAACCTTCAGGCAATACATCAAGCTCCTGATAAACAAACTCATAAGGGATTCTTTGCAAGAAACCCTTTCCATAGGTATCCAAAAAATCCTGCTCGATCGACTTGCGAATCACCAGCACAAGTTTGGAAAACCCTGCCATGATTGCGTCGAACACGGCATAGTCAATAATGGTTTCGCCCCAAGGCCCAAGTTTATCAACTTGTTTCAAGCCACCATAGCGGCTTCCCATTCCGGCTGCAAGCACCACCAGTGTTGGCCCTGTTTGTCCGGATTGTGTTTGATTGACGTTTCCCATAGGAATGGCGGATTGGTTTGGCATCTAAACAATATTAAACGCGTATGTAGTTGATTGATAGAACGTTTTTCCAGGCTCTAACAATGTTGACGGGAAATGCGGTTGGTTAGGCGAATCGGCAAAATGCTGCGTTTCGAAGCAAATGGCGGCATGCTTGTAGTAGCGTGTTCCACCATGCCCGGCGAGGCTTCCATCAAGAAAATTGCCGCTGTAAATTTGCACACCGGGCTGTGTGGTATATACCCGGAGGCTTCGGCCACTTGGAGCATGCGTACAAACAAGAGCAGGAACATGGTCGGGCAATTTGCGCAACACATAGCAATGATCGAGCTCATGAAGGTTGGGTATGTTGCGGCTCTGTAATGTTACAGCTTCACGAAAATCGAGCAGGTGGTTGTCGAGCGTCAGCAGTTTCCCGGTCGGGAGCATGTTTGAATTGAGCTCAACCATGGCATCGGCCTCAACCTGAAGCGTATGATCTCCCACACCGGCAACAAAACCATTCAGATTGAAATAGGCATGGTTAGCCAGGTTCAGATGGGTGGGCCGGTCGGCAACGGCCTGGAATTCGAGTTGGATGGAGTTGTTGTCACGAATGATATAGGTGGCTGTCACTTCAAGCTCAGCCGGATAGTTCTCCTCAAGATGCGGGCTTAAATAGCGCAATGTGAGGCGGGCTTCGCCGCTTTGCTCGTGCATCGCCGCATTCCACAAACGTGTGTGAAAACCTCCGTCGCCCCCATGCAGGTGGCAATGGGCATCGTGCAGCTTCAGCTGATACAATTCATTGTGAACATGCAACTTACCATAGGCGATGCGGCCGGCATAACGACCAATCAGCGCTCCGAAATAAGGATGTGGCTTCAGGTAGGATGGCAAATCGGAAAAGCCTGCCGTGATTTCTGAAAGAACACCATTGCGGTCGGGCATCCTGACAGAAGTGATGATTCCACCGTAATTGGTGATGCCCACTCGCAAACCATCGTTGCATTCAAAACTGAAAAGCTGCACTTCGCTCCCATCCGGAAGCTTCCCAAAAACCTCTTGTTTACACTTCATTTAATTGTATATGAAGAAGTTATTATATATTCAGTGTACTTTGAACACTTTATACAAAGATGAGAAATTTTCTGTGGCTTGCTTTCATTTTCTTTGCATCAACAACAGCCTCAACTTTGGTAAGTTATGCCCACCAATAAAACGCTATACATGAAGCAGCAGCATGGATGCCATTCCGCTCACCATCAACCATTTCAATAAGTTTGAAACCCGGCCATCGTCCTTTCTGTCAGCAGCATTAAACAAATAGAACATGCCGATACCATTGATAATCAATGATATTACCAGAAACATTGCTGTTGCCATCATTTCCATTGCCATGAGTTGGTATTGCCAGTAAACGATCAGCAGCAAGAGTCCCAGCAACAGGGCCTGAGCCACCCAACGGGCTGATGGAGCACCAAGTGCCACAGCGAGGGTGTTGCATCCAAAGCGCCGGTCTCCTTCCACATCTTCGATGTCTTTCACCATTTCGCGCACGAGGCTCGTTAAAAATGAGAATCCTGTGTAGGCCCAAATCAGATCAATCATGCCGCTGAAATGGCTTGAAGCCTCCACGAACAAAGGAGGATTGGCCGACAGATAAAAAAACTGCGCAAGCCAAACAACAACAACTGTCATGGCACTCGCGGCAGCCACCACCACATTGCCAATCAGCAACATACGCTTATAACGCCTGGAATAGAACCATAACAAACCAACCAACATCATCAGGATGAGCGGAAGCCGCCAGTTTTGCAGCTGAAAGCCGAGCACAGCAGCAATCAGGGCCACGGCAGTGTTGGCAGCATAATAAATGAAATGGGCGTTACGATAGGTAATCACCTTGCCAATCAACATCTTATCAGGCTTGTTAACACTATCAACGTCTGTATCGCTCAGGTCGTTGATCACATAGCCACCAGCGGCAATAAAAACCATTGAAAGCACAAGCAACACAAATAACCACAAAGGCATAAGTACATCGCCACCAAGGGCTTGCAACACCGGCTGCAGTATAAAACAGCGGGTAAGCACCATCGTTGCAGCGATAATGACCAGATTGGACCATCGAATTAGCTGAAGATATTTCATAACATATTGTTTACCAATGATGCGCCTCGTCCAACATCCATTTCCCCTGAACCTTGAGCACCTGCTCAATGATATCGCGAACGCATCCATGACCTCCGCGATAGTGACTGATATACAGACTAATACGCTTTATCTCTTCAGCCGCGTCGGCCGGACAAACAGGAATACCTGCCTTGATCATGCAGCGATAGTCGGGAATGTCATCGCCCATATACACAATTTCGGCATCTGTGAGCTTATGTTCTTCTTTAAATTGTTCATAAACAGTGAGTTTATCACTCACTCCCAAAAAAACACTGGTGATATTCAAGGCGTCGAAGCGTTTTTGCATGCTGGGTGAATAGCCTCCTGAGATTACCGCAATGCGATAGCCCAGCTTTCGGATCAGCTGAAGGGCATAGCCATCTTTCACATTGGCTGTGCGAAGTGGTTCGCCATCGTTGTTCAGAATGATGGTTCCATCGGTCATCACCCCATCATAGTCAAATATGAAGGTGGTAACGTGGCGTAGTTTTGTTTTATAATTGCTCATGTGTTCCCTTGTGGTATTGTTGAAGGAGGATATGTGTAAACTGCCTGTAAAGAACTTGATAATCCGGATGTTCGTTCAGTATTTCTAGGTGTCTGGCGATCGTACCCACATCGTTGCGGCGGGCAGGACCTGTTTGTGCATCACGCGGCAATTGGCGGGTGATTTTGCTGGCTGTTTCCAGGATGAGTGGTTCCAATAGCTTAAAATCCAATTGTTTGTCGCGCAGAAGCTCCCAACCGATTTCGAACAGCGCATTGGTAAAATTGTTAACAAACACCGCGGCCAGGTGAAGTGTCTGGCGCTGGACATCGGTGCTGATGGTCACATGTTTGCTCAACACCGATGCCAGAGCAAACAGCTTTTCGCTTAATTCCGTCTTGTTTGCCTGAACGAACATCGGGATTCGGTCGAAGTCGGCAAAATGATCGGTGCTGAAGGTTTGTAAAGGATAGAACACACCTGCATTGGCAAAATTGTTGCCCAGAATGCTGCTGTCGGCCATGCCCGAGGTGTGCACCACCAATCCTTTAAACTTCGGCAGCTTTTCCGCAAGCAAAGGCAAGGCATCATCACGCACAGCGAGCACATATAAATCCGCATCGGATCTCACTTTTTCCAGGTCGTAAATGGCGGCGCACTGCGTAAAAGCAGCGAGTTCTTCAACCCTGGCCTTGTTTCTGCCTGCCACCTGACAAATCTTTACACCATTGTTTTTAAAGGCATTGCACAAGTTCCAGGCCACCCGACCCGTTCCAATGATCACAATATGATTAAAAGCAGACTGCTCCACCTCAGAAAATTTGCACGAAATTAAGTTTTTCAGTGGGATGTGCAGGCTTCGGGTGCACAATCACAAAAAAAACGCTTCGGTGGTCATCAGAAAATTGTGCTGAATGCGCCACCGAAGCGTTGAAAAAGAATCAGTTAGATTATAATACCCGAAGTTTTATGTTCTTGTACCACACATCATCTCCATGATCCTGAAGTCCGATAAAGCCTTTTTGGGCCACATTTGCCCAGTCGGGGTTGTATTGCGGAAACTTGCTTTTGGCAACCATCTCGTTCCACTGGGGCGTCCACAGGTGGTATTCAACCACTTTTTCGCCATTGAGCCAATGTTCAACAGTGCCTTTAAACACAAGCAACTTCACCTGATTCCATTCGCCCACTGGTTTCACCTTGTCCTGGGCCACGCCAATCATGTCGTAGAGTGCGCCGGCACTGTGCAAACCATCCCTGCCATCGGGGTGCTTGGTGTTATCGAGCACCTGCATTTCGGGGGCTGTTTGCCAGATGGTTTTGTCGGGCAACTCCTGAGCCAGATAGAAGATGCCGCTGTTGCCTCCGTCGGAGATTTTCCACTCCAGCGAAAGCTCAAAATTCTGAAACTGTTCGTCGTAGATCACATCGCCGCCATCTTGCGCACCTGCTTCTCCACGGCCGCTGCTCACGCAACGCAGCATGCCATCTTCAACACGCCAGCCGGTGGGGAAATGATCTTTGTTATAGCCACGCCATTTGCCCGGTGTTTTTCCGTCGAAGAGCAGCATCCAGCCTGCATCGGCTTCGGCTTGCGACAGCGTATTGTCAGCTACTGTTTCTACTTTGGCGGCAGCAGTGGCCTGCTGGTTTTGTTGACCATTCTGGCATGCTACGCCAATGAAAGCCAACAAGATGATGATAAAAAAGCTATTCTTCATGATGCATTATTTTGATTAAGAAATGTTTCAAAAAAAAACCTTCAGTTAAAATTTCCAGCCCTCCCGATAGGTATGCCTGATGTATTCGTTGGCAGCGCTCAGGGCATTCATGGTTTCGTGCTGGGTATCAAAGTGCGGATGGCCGTCAATCACTTCAAACTTATCACTTTTCACCACCCTGATTTCATCTTCGGGACTGATGTTGGTGAATTCCATTTTTTCGCCATCCCATTCCAGTTCACGTTTGAGGTCCTGCAGCCTGACGGCTACCACGCCCATCACCACCATTTCATTCATCGGGCCGGAATAGCCAAAGTGGGAGCTGGCTTCCACCCTGCTTTCGGGACTTTCCTTGCAGGCACGCACCCAATCCATTTCGTGGCTTGTTTCAACACGCCGCATGCTTGGAGCGGGACGCTTATAGTCTTTGTCATAATCGAGCGGAAGGAGGAAGGGGTCGCGTCCATAGCACCCGGTCATTATTTTGCCTTTACTACCGATAAGCAGGCAACCACCGTTTGGATCACGGCCCATCACCTCACCATCAGGCAGTTCTTCAGGTCGTGGAGGCAACAAGCCGCCGTCCCACCAGGTAACTTTTAGTTCGGGCATGGCCAACCCTTTGTGTGCATTTCTTTCGGGGAAAACATACTGCACCACTTCGGCCAGCGGTGGCGATTCGGTATTGAACTGACTTGAAGTACCCTGAACCTTAATGGGATATTTCAGGTTGAGCGACATGAAGATGGGGTCCATGATGTGGCAGGCCATATCGCCGAGTGCGCCGGTTCCAAAATCCCACCATCCGCGCCAGTTCCATGGCGTATAGATTGGGTTGTAGGGTCGTTCCCTGGCAGGACCGAGGAACAAATCCCAGGCCAGTGTATCAGGCACGGGAGGCGTATCGGCCGGCCTTTGCAAGCCTTGTGGCCATATCGGGCGGTTGGTCCATGCGTGGGCTTCCTTCACCTCTCCGATGGCACCATCCCACACCCACTCGCACACCTGACGGATGCCCTCGCCGGAATTGCCCTGATTGCCCATTTGGGTGGCAACCTTGTATTCGCGTGCTACCTCGGTCATTTGGCGCGATTCCCACACCGAGTGCGTCAAAGGTTTCTCGCAATACACATGTTTGCCCATTTTCATGGCATTGATGCTGATGATGGCGTGTGTGTGGTCGGGTGTTCCAACCACCACTGCATCAATATCTTTCCCCAACTCGTCAAACATCTTTCTCCAGTCGTAATATTTTTTCGCATCCGGAAACTCGCCGAAAATTTTCCGGGAATATTTCCAGTCAACATCGCAAAGGGCGATGATGTTTTCGCTGCTCACGGCCCTGATCACTCCGCCGCCCCTGCCTCCAACGCCCACACCCACGATGTTCAGTTTATCGCTGGGGGCTTTGTGGCCAAGGCCGGAGATCACATTGCTCGGCAAAATCATGAAACCGGCTGCGGTGAGCGCCGTATTCCACAGAAACGACCTGCGGTCCATTCCATTGCTGGTATTGGCTTGATCTTCCATACTTTGAATATTAAGTGGTTAAAAAAGATGCTTGTTGATATAGGCCAGGCTTTTGCCGGCACAGTAGAGGGGCGTTCCTTCGTCGTATTGCTCCTGCTCCACAATGAGTTTCTCCACGCCCGACTGGGCAGCCTTTTCGAGCAGGTTTTTGAAGTCGATGCGCCCATTGCCTACAATGCAACTTTTGCCATCGGTGGCCAGGTCTTTGACGTGCCAGGTAGTAAACCGGCCCGGATGTTTATCAAAATACCAAAACGGATCTTTGCCCGCCTTGATGATCCAATAAATATCGAGCTGAAACGAAACGAGTTTAGGATCGGTGTATTGCAGCAAAACATCATAAGGCAGCCGGCCTTCCAGTGGCCTGAATTCAAAATCATGGTTGTGATATGCAAACCGCAGCCCATGGCGCAAACACTGTTCGCCCATGGCATTCATTTCATCAGCCGTTCGTTTGAAGTCGTCGAGGCTTTTCTCAGGCCTGCCCATCATGGATGGAAGGATTAAAAATTCCAAACCTGCAGAAGCTGCTTTCTCGGCAAAAGCTGCAGCGTTTTCGCGGGTGATGCCCGAGTGGCTGCTGAAGATTGCCAACCCCCGATCGGCACAAAATCTGGAAAACTCCCTGGCATCACGCCCATAAAAACCACCATCAAAGCCATATGTCTCGATTGCTTTATATCCAAGCCTGCTTACTTCGGTGATGGTTGCCTGCACATCTTTCGCCATTTCGTTGCGCAATGTCCAAAGCTGGATTGCTGCTTCTTTTTTCCAGGTGTTTGCAGCCAAAGCAGATTGACCAGGCAGCACGGTTAGCATCAAAGAGCCGGGCAACAGCGGGATACTTCTTAAAAAATCGCGGCGTGTTTGCATATTCACAGTTTTTTTGGTGAGTAATTCAGATTTTTTTGCAGGCGATGACTCTCCTGAGCCAACTCAATCAGCTCGGCCACCATCAATGCATCATGCACCGAAACAGGCGAAGGTTTTTGGTTGAGGATGGCGCTTGCAATTTGCTGGTAAAAGCTTCTGTATTGTCCTTCGATGGTCCTGAATTCACTTGGCCGGCCCTCGTCATATAAGCAGCTGCAAAGCTCTCCATAGTATTTTGGTCTGTCGGCACCAAACTGTTGCCAGTTGACCTTTCCCAGCTTGAGGTCAGCTTCCTGAGGATCAATGCCTCTTTTCAGGAAAGATCCTTGTGTTCCGTGCACCTGAAAACGATAGCCAGCTTTTTTTACAAAGATACCTGCCCTCAGGCTCACGATAAGGCGCGGGTAGTAGAACTTCAGGTCGAAGGCATCGTTGCATTTGCTTCCATCGCGCAATATTTGAAGGCTGGCATACACCGAGTCAGGCGGCCCAAAAAGCAACAAGGCCTGATCGATGAGATGCGGTCCCAAATCGAGCAGGGTTCCGCCCCCATCAGGGGTGGCATAACGCCATTCGGCGCGGTTCACAACGGGGCTGTAGCGATCAAAACGCGATTCAAAATCGACCACCTCGCCCAAATAACCTGATTTGATGACTTCCGCAACCGTAAGAAAATCACCATCCCAGCGGCGGTTGTGGTAAGGGATCAGGAGCCGGTTGTGTGCCTCGCTGATTTGGATGAGCTGTCTCAGCTCTTCGGAACCGGGTGTGACCGGTTTTTCGACCACCACATGCTTACCTGCCATCAAGGCTGCGGCAGCATGCTGAAAATGAAGATGATGGGGTGTACAAACAAATACCAGTTCCACTTCCTGATCCTGAATCACTTCCTCAAAGCTGCGGTAGATGCGTGCTTTGGGGTAGATTTTTGCTGCTTCGTCGCCCGAAGTCATGATGCCGTGTAGTGCCAGCAGGGAGGTATGTTGAATGATCGGACTATGAAAAACCCTGCCGGAAAGCCCAAAACCTGCTACAACAGTCTTGACTGCAGTGTGAGGTTTTAATATTTTTCGGTAAAGCCTGTCTTTCATCGTTCCTATAAAATTTGTTGTTTCTGAGCATCCCAATGTACGCGCCTGCCCTCGTGGTAAGAAATCGTACCCATGTGGGCGGTGATGGCTTCTTCGAAAGCCTGATCAATGTTGCAGCTTGGTTGAGAGCCATCGGCTTTTCTGATGCAGTTGAGCCACTCCAGCAAATGCAAGTGTGTGGTATCCACTGCTTTCCCGTCGCGGTAGGTATAAAGCAGGCCACGCCCTGCGAAGTATTTCTCTGTGGGTGTGGTGATGGCATCCACTTTTCCCTGACCGGGAATGTATGAAAACATGGGTTTTCCGGGCTCAAGCAGCCCCTGCTCAATCTGGCTTTTGTATTGTGTTGAGCGTGGGTCGAGGTAAACAGTCAGATTTTCGTCGAGCTCCATCCAACCATCGTGGCCCATGATGGCTTTTCCGCGGTTTTTCTCGCTGCTGAGCGTGGCCGAATAGAGCAGGGTAAGGTCGCGCTCCGGATATTCGAAAGCCATGTTCAGCACATCGGGCACGGTGCGGCCATCCTTGTAAAAATAAATACCACCCGATGCCATGGCTGAATCGGGTATACCCAGACCAAATATCTGATTCATGGCATCAAACTCATGTGTAAACAAATCACCGCTTAAACCGGTGCTATAGTCCCACCAGCAGCGCCACCTGAAAAAACGCTCCAGACTAAATTCGTGCCATGGTGCGGGGCCAATAAATTGTTTCCAGTCGATGGTTTGTTCGTTTGCTTCAGGATCAATATCATAGACCCAAGCTCCGTTTGGATCGTTGCGGTTGGTGCACACCTCGATGAGCGACACTTTACCAATCACACCTTTTTGAATGAGGGAACGGGCAGCCTGATAGCTTTCAGTTTGTCTTCCCTGATGCCCCAGCTGAAAAACCACCTGATGCTGTTTCACCACCTCGCGCACTTCATAGGTTTCCTGCACGGTCCAGGATAAGGGTTTCTCGCAGTATATATGCTTTCCATTTTTTGCAGCTTCCAGTGCAACAGGCACATGAAGGTGATCGGGGGTGGCAATGATCACAGCATCCACATCGGGCGAAGCTACCAGTTCCTGATAGGTCTGGTAGCGCACAGGTGCATCGGCCATTTGTCCACCTTGTCCGTTTCGATGCAGATTGGCACCAATTGCAACTGCGCGTTTGGCATTTTTCTCAAATACGTCGCAGACGGCCGTCACACGCACATTCAGATGTTCCTGTGCCATAAAATCGGCAAGGTATTGCTTCCAGAATGGATCTTCTTTTCCTCTGTTTTTCCAGTCGTCAATGCGATCGGGATGCACAAAACCCAGGGCTTTGAGCAGGTATCCTCCCCTGCCGCCCACACCCACCACGCCGATGCGGATTTCTTTTCCCGGCACAAGCGTGGGAGCCGAAGCAATACCTTCGATGTTGAGATCGGTGAGGCCACCACCTTTATTCTTTTGATGATCCTGACGCGCCATGAGTCCGTAACCAATGGCTCCAAGCACTGGCAAGGCTGCCAAACCGGCCAGCACATCGCGCCGGCTCATACCTTTTTTATTTTCGTTGTGATCTGTTGTCATGCTTTTTCAACTTTGCGAACAAACAACCTTCGCACCCCCAGGAGGTTTTCCATCGGCATTTGGTAAATGACCAACATCAACAGCCACTCAATCAAGGTTTTGTTGACGATAAAATAGCTGCCATCTGAAGGAAACAGGTATTCGATACCTGGCAAAGGGGGATGTGAAAGGTAATAAAGGGCCAGCAAAAACATACCGCCTCCTGCCGCCCATTTTCCGAAGATTCCAAGAATCAGCAATAAGCCAATGATTGTTAAACCCCAGGCGTTGAGCAGGTCGGTGAGGTGTAATATGGTTTCATGGCCTGCAATCCAGACGAAAAAATTACGAAACCAGCCTCCTGAGTCCAACAGATATGCCCTTGCAGTCCAGGCTGGATTGAGCACTTTCACCATGCCCTCAAATAAAAAATGCCATCCTACCACCATGCGTGTGAGCGCAATCGTATAGCCGGCTTGTCGTGATATGACCATTCCCTTAGAATATTGTTGGTTCAAAGTTATCTTTTTTTGGAAGATTACGCATACAATAAATGCAATCTGCATCTAAAACAATTTAACACATTCATTCACTGCCACATAAAGGCCTGCTGAGTAAATGTTGTTGTAGTTGATTCAGGCAGCACGAAACCAATACCGTAGTGCTGTTTGGGCAATAGGCCGGGTTTGTCGGTTGAAACAGAAAAACAGTTTTAGATGCGAATGGATTTGGGAAAACAAATAAAGTGTTTCACAACAGGCTTTGTCAGCACCGAGAGGTTCAACTGATCAGAAGCTGCTGCCACATCCATCAGGCTGCCGTCTTTCATGAGAATGAGGATGCCTGGCAGGTGCGGATGATAGGCATGGTTGGATGTTGTCTCCTGGATAAACAATGCTTCTGCTTCCTCCGACGTCAATCCAAGATCGCGCATCATGAGCCATTTAATGGATTGAATGTGATCATCTGTGAAAGGCACTTTTGAAAGCTCAACACGAAAAAGTTTCCGGTTCACAATGCCAGCGCTCAGCAGCGACAGCACCTTGTCAGCATCATTCTGCCAGAGTTTGAGCGAAGTAAACACATCAAAATCATCTAGTTGTGTGTAATAACTCAGCGCTTCACTGCCGTGATAAAAGTCGTCAACGGTGGGTTCATGCTGCAAGAACCATTGCAAGGCGGGCGTTGCCGGCAGATGTCGTCCGTTGTGCGAAAGCACCCTTGCCCTGTCGAGGCATTTCATGAGCATAAACTCAGCCGAGAGCACTGTTTTATGCAGATAGACCTGCCAATACATCAGCTGGCGTGCAGCAAGAAACTTCTCGACAGAATAGATACCTTTGGCTTCCATCACCAGCTGATCGTTTACCAGATCCATCATCGTGAGCAGGCGATCGGCATTGATGGTGCCTTCGGCCACCCCGGTAAAAAAGCTGTCGCGTTTGAGGTAATCCATACGATCCATATCCAACTGACTGGAAACCAGCTGACACAAAAACTTTCGGGGATGCGTTCCGTTAAAAACGCTTACCGCCTCCGACAAAGCTCCGTCGAATTGTCCGTTGAGATCGTCCATCATCAGCGCAGTAAGCTGTTCGTGCGACAGGTTTTTGACAATGGTTTTCTCCAGCGTGTGGGAGAATGGTCCATGACCGATGTCGTGCAGCAAAATGGCCAGCGAAGCTGCTCTGGCTTCATCTGTGCTGATGGCATGTCCTTTCGACCGGAGCACGGCAAGCGCTTGCTGCATCAGGTGCATGGCCCCCACCGAGTGCTGAAAGCGGGCATGCAAGGCACCGGGGTAAACCAGATAGGTGAGACCCAACTGCTTGATGCGCCTCAGACGCTGAAACCACGCATGCTCAATAACATCAAAGTGAATGCTGTCGGGTATTTGAATAAAGCCATAAACCGGATCGTTGATGATTTTCTTTCCCTGTCGCCTTTGCTCAGCCATAAAAAACGTTAATTTTGTGCTGATGGCATTGTTTTTGAAACAATAAACCATCAAAAACCGCATTATCACTGCAAAAGTATAACATATTGATGACAGACCTCTACCCTCAATTAACAATCTGAAATTTAATCATATGGAAAAAGTAAGGATACTATGGGCAGACGACGAAATTGATATGTTGAAACCCCACATCATTTTTCTAGAACACAAAGGCTACGAAGTTGAAACAACCAACAACGGAAATGAGGCGCTCGACCTGTTGAAGCAGACCCATTTCGACATCATTTTCCTCGACGAAAACATGCCAGGCCTCACCGGCATCGAAACACTCGAACAAATCAAAATCGACTATCCCAACCTGCCTGTGGTGATGATCACCAAAAGCGAGGAAGAAAGTATTATGGAGGATGCCATCGGAAGCAAGATTGCCGATTACCTGATCAAACCGGTGAAACCCAACCAAATACTGCTGTCGCTGAAGCGCAACCTTGAAAACCAAAAACTCGTGAGCGAAAAAGCCACACTCAGCTATCAGCAGGAATTCAGGCAGATTGGCGTTGAACTATCAAACCAGCTGGACGCGAATGCCTGGACTGAAGTGTATAAAAAATTAACACGCTGGGATCTGGAACTGGAAAAATCGCAGGATGAAGGCATCATGCAGGTGCTCAAAATGCAGCAGGACGAAGCAAACAATATGTTCTCGCGCTTTATCGAGCGCAACTACATCAGCTGGGTGAACAACAAAAGCAACGACAAGCCTGTATTGTCGCACACGCTGATTCGCGACAAGGTGCTGCCGCGTTTGGAAGGCACAGACAAGCCACTGTTTTTGATCCTTATCGACAACCTGCGCTATGACCAGTGGAAAACAATTCAACCACTGGTAGAAGAGTATTTCCGCACCGAGGACGATGGCATTTACTACAGCATCCTGCCCACAACCACACAATACGCACGCAACGCCCTGTTTTCGGGCCTGATGCCTTCCGAAATCAGAAAACGGTTCCCAAAATACTGGGTGGATGAAGAAGACGAGGGAACAAAAAATCAATACGAAGGCGAATTGCTGGGCGAACAGCTGCGCCGCTTTGGAAAAGATATCCGCTACAGCTACAACAAGGTGCTTAACCTGAACGCTGGAAAACGTCTGGCTGAGAACATGGCAAACCTCATGGACAACAAACTGAATGTGATTGTCTATAATTTTGTGGATATGCTCTCGCATGCCCGCACCGAAATGGAAATGATTCGCGAACTTGCTGAAAATGAGGTAGCATACCGATCATTGATGCTATCCTGGTTCAAACACTCCTCGCTTTTCGACATTGTCCGCTTTATTGCTTCAAGAAAATGCGACCTGATCGTAACCACCGACCATGGTTCGGTGTATGTGAAAGATCCGGTAAAGATTCTTGGCGATCGCACCGTGAACACCAATTTGCGCTACAAGTATGGCAAAAGCCTGAAATACAATCCCAAAGAAATGTTTGAAGTGAAAAATCCCGAAGACATCTTCCTGCCACGCGTCAACGTGAGCACCGCTTATGTTTTCGCACGAAGCAACGATTTCTTTGCTTATCCTAACAACTATAACCACTACGTGAACTATTACAAAAACACATTCCAGCACGGGGGTATTTCCATGCAGGAAATCCTTGTGCCGGTGGCCTACCTCACTGCAAAATGATGCAAGTCCATCACATTAACCATCTGAATCAGCTTCCGGATGTGGCAGCCGCACTGCTCCCATTGCTCGATCATGCTCCCATTGTTGCATTTTATGGTCCGATGGGAGCCGGCAAAACCACCTTCATCAAGGCATTTTGCAAGCATTTGGGCGTCACCGATGAGGTGAACAGCCCTACCTTTTCGCTTGTTAATGAATATGCCAATGCAGCAGGGGATGTGGTGTATCATTTTGATTTCTACCGAATTAAGCATCTATCTGAAGCCTACGATATTGGATATGAGAATTATTTCTACAGCGGATACCCCTGTCTGATTGAATGGCCTGAAAAAATTGAGCAACTTTTGCCCGAAAAACACGTAAAAGTTTTCATCGAGGCCACCGACAACAGCGAGCAACGCCGTTTTGGCTTTGAACTCATCCACGAAGCTCCTTAACATGCCATGAGCGAAGGCAGACAATATGTCCAATTTTCAGGCAGCAGCACCTTGCTGCCACAAGAGGAAATGCTCGACACACGGCGCAAGCCCAGCCACCTTACCATTGGCATACCCCGTGAATTATCGCCCAACGAGAACCGCATCGGTCTGATACCCAAAGCAGTAAAACTTCTTACTGACCAAGGTCACAGGGTTTTGCTCGAAACACAGGCAGGTGATAAAGCCCATTTTAGCGATCAGGAATATGCCGAAGCTGGGGCCGAAATTGTGGATAGCCACGCCATGGCCTTTGGTACTGACATTGTACTCAAAATATCGCCCCCACTGAGTGAGGAAATCGCCATGATGGACAAACGAAAATGCATCATGTCGGTGCTTCAACTGCCCACCCGCTCGAAAGATTATTTCAACCTGTTGATGAACCACAAGCTGAATGCCATTGCTTTTGAGCACATTCAGGACAAAACCGGCGCATTGCCCCTTGTGCGCTCGATGAGCGAAATCATTGGCAATGCCACCATGCTGATTGCATCGGAATACCTCTGTCACCCGCAATATGGCAAAGGTGTTATGCTGGGTGGTTTCCCCGGCGTGCCTCCCACCGAGGTTGTGATCATTGGAAGCGGCACGGTTTCGGAATATGCCTCGCGTGCTGCATTGGGGTTGGGGGCCCTCGTTAAGGTGTTCGACAATTCGATTTACAAACTCAGGGCGCTGCAAAACAACCTGGGACAACGCATCTACACGTCTGTTTTCCAACCAGATGAGATTGAGAAAGCATTAACCACAGCAGATGTTGTGATTGCAGCCAAACACACTCCCAACGGAGGTAGTCCCTGCTTTATCCCCGAATCGATGGTGAGAAACATGAAGGAAGGTGCCGTGATCATCGATGTGAGCATCGATCAGGGTGGCTGTTTTGAAACCTCAAGGGTGACCAATCACCAAAACCCGGTGTATCAATTGCATGGCGTCACACACTACTGTGTGCCCAACATTGCCTCAAAGGTGCCCCGCACAGCTTCCACTTCGTTTAGCAATTTCTTTAGTTCGCTGCTCATCGAGGTGGCCGAAAACGGCGGTATCGATCAGACACTCAAAAACAACCGTTCGTTTGCCAAGGGAACATATATTTTCAATGGCATACTTACCAATCAACAAATCAGTAAGTTACACGACATTCCTTTTCAGCACCTCGATCTTTTGCTGGCAGCCTTTTACTAAACCAGCCTAATAAGCCACCTTTGAAATGCACACGCCTGCAGGGTGCAGCGCGATGAACTTTTGCATTATTTTTGCTCCTTCAATGTCTTACTCCAAAAAAACGCACAATTGACGCCATCAAGTCCGGTTTTTTTTAACGCTGCCGCCCTCGAACACCTGCAAAAGCGCTTGCAGGATTGTCATCAGCGCAAAGCCGCGGTTTTTGTTGTGGCCGACAGCAACACTGCCACGCTCTGCCTTCCGGTGATTCAAAAACACCTGCCTGCAGCATGGGCAAATACCCATCTCATCACGATTCCGGCCGGCGAACAGCACAAGACCCTTGAAACTGCCCAGTTCATCTGGGAGCAAATGACCGACCAACAAGCCGGAAGAGATGCTTTGCTGATCAACCTGGGCGGCGGGGTTGTGACCGATCTGGGTGGCTTTGCTGCGTCGTGTTTCAAGCGTGGAATTGCTTGCATCAACATCCCCACCACCCTGCTGGGCATGATTGATGCCGCCATCGGAGGCAAGACAGGAGTTGATTTTCAACACTTTAAAAATCATATTGGCACATTCTACCCTGCAGAATCCATTTTGATACTGCCCGAGTTTCTGCACACGCTGCCGAAAAGAGAGCTGCTTTCGGGTTTTGGCGAGCTGCTCAAATACGGATGGATTGCCGCACCGGAACTGCTGGTACAACAGCTACCCGACATGCAGGAAATGGAGCAGTGGACAGCCCTCATTCAAACGTGTGTGCGCATCAAGGAAGACATCACACAAGCCGACCCACTCGAAAAAGGCTTGCGAAAGGTGTTGAACTTCGGACACACCATCGGCCATGCCTTTGAATCGTTTGCCCTGGCAAACAATTTGCAACTGACACATGGCGAGGCTGTTGCATGCGGCATGCTGGCTGAGGCATACCTGTCTCACCTGCTAAAGGATCTGCCCATCGAAATAGTAAATGGCTATCGCGAACTTTTATTAAAGCATTTCGAACCATTCAGGTTTTTGCCTGAAGATGCCGAAACGCTGATTCAACTGATGGGCCAGGATAAAAAGAATCGGGGAAAAAGCCTGCAGTTTGTGCTCGTTTTCAAGCCAGGTCATGCGGCATACGACCTGCCGGTTGAGCAAAGCCAGATCAAGGAAAGCCTCATGTTCTACCTAAAAACCACAAAACGTGAATAAAAGCATCCGCACGCTCCACACTACGTTCAAGGGAAGTGTACTCCTTCCGGGCAGTAAAAGCATCAGCAACAGGGCCTTGATGATCAGGGCATATGCCGGATTTGCAAAAATGCCCATTGAAGCATTGTCGGAAGCCGACGACACCCGCATGCTCCAAAAAAACCTGAAAACAATCGGCAGCTGCGCCCAAACCAATATACCCACCATCATCAACTGTGGCAATGCAGGAACCGTCTTCAGGTTTCTGGCCACCTACTTATGCACAGCCCCGGGTAAATGGCTGCTCACCGGAACCGAAAGGATGAAAGCCCGGCCTGTGGCCGACCTGGTGGATGCCTTGAAGCAGCTTGGCGCCAGTGTGGGCTATGCCGGAAAGCATGGATTTCCTCCTTTGATCATTCATGGTCAATCACTTACAGGGGGAGAAACGAGTGTGAGCATGGAAAAAAGCAGCCAATTTGCCTCATCACTCGTGCTTGCAGCCCCAATCTGGAAAAAAGGACTCAAACTGCATCTGGAGGGCAACCTCAGCTCGATGCCCTATCTGGAAATGAGCCTGCGGATGATGGAACATTTTGGAGCCCGGGTTAAACGCGAAGAACGAACCATTTTTATTGCGCCAGAACATTACAAAAAGAATGATCTCATGGTTGAAGCTGACTGGAGCTCTGCTGCTTTTTGGTATGAACTTGTTGCGCTGAGCAAGGGGGGAGAACTCATGCTGAAAGGATTACGGATGGAAAGCCTGCAGGGAGATAGCCGCATGGTGTCGTTTTTCGACCAGTTGGGTGTTGCCAGCTTTCAGGAACCGGAAGGCATCCTGATTTTCAAAACCGGCAAACTTTCAGCGCAACCACACTTCGACCTTCAGGATTACCCCGATATGTTGCCCGCACTTGCTGCCACCTGCGCAGGCCTCGGTGTGGAAGCCCGTTTCACAGGCCTTGAGAACCTGCAGTACAAGGAATCGGATCGTACGGCTTCGCTGCAGAAGGAGCTCACGAAGTTGGGAGTTGATTTTCACAAACTAGATGAGGGCTCATACCATCTGAAACGGCCCTCCGGTAAAACCTTTGTGGCAGAAACACATTTCGAAACCTATAACGACCACCGCATGGCCATGGCATTTACACCCCTATCAATGGTATTGGAACAGGTGAAAATAACTGATCCTGATGTGGTTGAAAAATCATACCCCAACTATTGGGACGAGCTTGGCAAGCTGGGTATAGCTGAACTAACTGACACGGAAAACTGAAGCACGTTTTTTTTTCGTGTTTCAAATGCCTGCATTGCTATATATTTGCAGTTTAATCCCCTTGTGATATGACGGTTGACCTTTTCATTCCTTGCTTTGTTGATCAGATTTATCCTGAAACAGGCATGAATGTGCTGAAGATTCTGCGCAAAGCAGGTGTTGACGTTCATTACAATCCTGAGCAAACCTGCTGCGGACAGATGGCTTTTAACAGCGGTCACTGGGACGAAGCAAAGAAATTAGGAGGCAAGTTTCTGAAAGACTTTCCAAACGACCGGCCTGTGGTTGGCCCTTCGGCCAGTTGCACCGGTTTCATCAAAACATCCTATCAGCAGCTGTTTCACAACACGAGCAACCATCTGGAATACAAGCGGATGTCGAAAAACATTTTCGAGCTCACCGATTTTCTGGTGAATCAATTGGGGATTATCGATCTTGGAGCTGTTTTTCCGCACAAGGTAACGTTTCACGACAGCTGTGCCGGCCTGCGCGAATATGGTTTAAAAAACGAAGCCCGACTATTGCTTTCGAAAGTGAAAGGCCTCGAACTGGTCGAGATGGAAGACCGTCATGTGTGCTGTGGTTTCGGAGGCACTTTCAGCATTAAAAATGAGGCCATTTCGGTGGCCATGGCCGAGCAAAAGGTTCAAAATGCCCTCAACACAGAGGCAGAATACATTATTTCCACCGACCTGTCGTGCCTGATGCACCAACAGGGTTATATCAACAAATACAAGCTACCCATCCAAACCATCCACATTGCCGATGTGCTGGCCGCGGGCTGGTGATTCGGAACGTTCAGCCTTTGGAAGCCGCATGCTGTAATGGATCGCCTCGACCACATTGATGGCGTGGTCGCCAATTTTTTCATAATACGTGATCATTTGCTGATAGTAATTGCCCGAAACAACCGGATATGTCTTGAGTTGAAGGTCGAGCATGTTTTGATCGATCAGCTTGAATCGCAACAAATTGATGGCAGCCTCGTTGCGTTCGGCATCAAGCAGTGGCAGGGGTTTGCGCGACGACAGGTGCAACTGCATGAGGGTGAGTGATTTTTGCACCAAGGCAGCAAGCTCATTCAGGTTATCGCGTTGTTCCTGTGTAAACCAAGCCTTGTGTTCGTTTTTTTTCTCGATGGTTCGTGCCACCTTGTAGCACACATCAGCCATGCTCTCGAGGTTGTTCACGCTGATGGCGATCGCATTCACGAGCTTTGAAGCGTCCTCGCTCAATTTGTTTTCGCTCAGCCTGGCAATGTAGTCGTTTACCTCCTGCTCAACACGATCAATCACGCGCTCCTGGGTTTTCATCTCCAGAAGGAGCTCAGCAAACTTCTCTTCGTTTTTTTCCATGAGCAGTTGAGGCAGCCGGTGAAACATCCGCTCGATGGTGAGGCTCATGGTTTGCAGTTCCGCCACAGCCTGTACAACCGAAATCTCGGGACTGGATGAGATAAAAGAATCTTTATAAGCCAGTGCAGCTTTCACTTTTTCATCTTTGAGCGGTGGAATAATCCAGTAGGACAATTTTCCAAGCAAGGGGGTAAAGTTGATCCAAATGGTGGCATTCAGGAGGTTGAACAGGCTGTGAAACAAACTCACCTTCAGTGGCGCCATCAGGAGCGCTTGCGTGTCTCCGCCAAGCAGAAGGCTGGCCAGGCTTTCCACCCCCTGCACCGCTAAAGAAAACACCGGAATCACCAGCAACACACCAAACAGGTTGAACAGAAAGTGAATCAGTGCTGTGCGCTTTCCGTTTCGGTTGGCAAAAACGGCTGCCAGGTTGGCTGTCCCGGTTGTACCAACGTTTTCGCCAAGAATGAGTGCTGCTGCCACATCGAAGGAAAAGAAACCGTCAGCCAACAAAACAGTTGTCAGGGCGATGGTTGCCGATGACGACTGGATGACCAGCGTAATCAACACACCCACTAAACCAAACACAAGCAGCGTTGGGCCGGACCTGTCGGACGAGGAAGCTAAAAAGTTAACGAGCGTGCTTCCGGCATCAATGGGCGGCATGGCATCGCGTAAAAACTGAAGCCCGATAAACAGCAGCGAAAAGCCGAAAATAAACTCTGCCAGCGACCTGTAGCTTGTTTTCTTGACAAAATGCATCGGTATTGCCATAGCCATGAGCGGCAACACCAACTTACTGATATTGATCGAAAACCCAAAGAAGGTGAGCAACCATGAGGTGAGCGTGGTTCCGATATTGGCTCCCAGCACCAGTGCGATGGAATCGACAACTGTGATTAAACCCGCATTGACAAAACCAATCAACATGACCGTGGAGGCCGAACTCGACTGAATCAACCCTGTGATGATAAACCCGATCAACAACGCTCGCCATTTGTTGGATGTAACGTTGGAGAGATAATACCGCATGCGTTCCCCTGCCAGGTTCTGCAGCGACTCACTCAACAGCTTCATGCCATAGACAAACAATGCCAGGGCACCCAGCACTGAAAAAATGGTATGGATGACAGATAACAACATGACGCGCTGCTACTTATCCAAGCCACACATTTCCTGCAAAATAAGCTCACATTCAGGCCTTAACAAATCCTTGATTTCCCGAAACGAAAGGGTGAGGGCGGTATGTCCAAACGCATAGGGGGCCAGTTCGTAGCTGTTGTAGTAAAAGGTGATACCTGCAGGATGCAGAAAAAAGTTGCCTGCCACAGGCACCGTATCCACAAAATAGCCCTTTGATGTGAGCGATTCACCCTGCTGAACTCCGGCCTGCTGTTGCAATTTTGCAGTTAATAAAACTCCCAGGCTATCAGCACTCCCTTCGGTGAAGAGGTCGGATAAACCAATGGCACGGCTTTTACTCCGATCCACCACTAAAAATTCCTGATGTTCCATGCCATGAGCACCGCCGGTGTAAACATACGTCAGCTTTTGCAAAACAAGCAACCGGCTGTTGACCCAGGGCACCGAAGTTTTCACAGTTTTGAACCACTGAAAAGAAGGCCCTTTCTCCCCCTCAAACGACGACATTTCGGAATATTGTCTTAAAAAATCAGCCATGCTGCTCTCCATCTGCTTTGCAAAACCAAGTTGGAGCATGCTGTCGCCCACAAGCTGATACCATCTGCTGATTGTCATGTGAAGGATGGAGTCGTCTTTCGATGCCGGGGCGGTGATGCGCATTTCGATGATGGCTTCGGGCGAGGAAGCATCGCCCGGAATGAGCTTTTGGGTGGCATTCTGATAGAGCGAAACAAACGGTAAGTCACTTTCCGATCCACAAACCATGGCATCCACCGCAATGGTGTCATCCTCCCAACGGAGTGTTCCCACCAGCTTTTCGCCCGAAAAGCTTGCGTTGAGGGCAGCCCGTTCAGAATCCTTCAATTGAAGCGTTTTTTTTGAATGCTGCGCGCCCTCCAGAAAAAGAAAAGAAGGTTGAAGCTGATTTGTAAGTTGTTCCGTTCTGAAAACCCATGCCGAAGCCGCTCCGTCGCCGGTGCTGACCACATTCATCCAAAGCCCGCCTGCATCGCCCGGCTGATAAAACTGAGCCAATCGGATTGATTGTCCCGACAGGGAGGCCTGCAGCAACAGTCCTGCCAACAGCAGCAGGAGCCTGCATCGCAAACCCATAAACAGCCGCTGGCCCATCATCTTAAACCCTTCCATCGAAACGGTAGCCTAATCCATTGACGGTTTGTTCCACCACATCCAGATTGACATCCTTTCCATGTATCTGGACAAGGCCAGAAGCGATATCGGCCGACACCTCGCTCACGCCTTCAAGCCTGGCCAAATTGGCTTCAACACTTTTTTTGCAATGATTGCATTCCATGCCCGAAACGCGGATCTGAAGCATGGCCGGGCTGTTGGATTCCTGAACATTCATAATAAACAAGTTTTTATATTTTAATAACAAAGCATGTGCGAGAATGAGCACAAGAAAAACGGCTGAAGCAATCTGAAACCATGGTGGCATCAAGCTTTCGTGATGATGACCCATGTGGTTTTGACCAAAATGAAACCATTCGACCGGCATCATATTGATCAGCACAGCTGCAACAATGGCCCCTGTGATGATGGTGAAGAGGTACACCAGCGTGTTTAGCCTACCCAGGCTCTTCCACAATACGGTGATGGTGGCTGCATTGGTCGCAGGGCCGGCCATCAAAAAAACAAACACCGCTCCCGGCGATAACCCCTTGAGCAACAACACAGCTGCCAAAGGCACCGAGGCCGTTGCACAAACATACATCGGAATACTACCCAACAATACCACCAGCATTTCGACAACCGGTCGGTTTCTGATGGCCAGAAAATAGTTGTCGGGTACCAAAACACTGATCATTGCCGCAAGCAGCAAGCCGATGATCAGCCATTTAGCCAAATCCTGAACCAGCTCCACAAACGCATAGCGAAAGGCGGCTCTGAGGCTATTTCCAGCCTCCTTTATACCCTTCTCATCCATAGTGCATGCAGAGGCGGGCTGGTCTTTAACAAACAAATTGGTGAATACACCCCCAAAAAAACCAGTGATCAGGGCCACCACCGGCCGGATAACCGCCATGGGCGCTCCCAGCATAGAGTAAGTTACGAGGATGGAATCTACCCCTGTTTGAGGTGTGCTTATCAAAAACGAGGTGGCCGAACCACGCGACGCCCCATTGCGATAGAGCGAAATGCCTGTTGGGAGCACCCCACACGAACACAACGGCAACGGAACACCAAGCAAACCGGCAAAAAACACCGACCTGCTGTTGCTTTTTCCCATGTATCGGTGCAGTAGTGCAGGTGGAAAAAACACCTTTAAAAGGCCTGCAAAAACAAACCCAAGCAGCAAATAGGGCGCCATTTCGGTCACCAAAAGGTAGAGTGCTCTGAAGTAGGCTTCGATATAGTCCATGCCATTTGATTCTCGCAGCAAAAATAAGTTACATTAGCATAGCAATCCACAAAGTGTACATGCCCCTGCTAAAAAACGTATGCCGCCTGCCGAAAAGAAAAAAAAGCAGGAACCATTTGGGGCTTCCTGCTTTTCGGTTATTATCCTTAAGTATTACTTATTCAGGACGTTGATAAATATTATCCGCATTCCTGTAGCCCGGCTTGTCGAGGTACCAATCCTGATATTGCTGACCCGAGGACATGGCCCAGCTTGCAAATTTGAGATGGGTAAGCAGGATGTCAACCGTCTCAACCGGATAATCAAAGGACACAGGAATTTCAATGGCCCATGGCAGCCGTCCGGAGGTGTGATAATACGATTGATCGGCTGGGTTTGAAGCATCTTCCCAAGTCCCAAAATACGATGGATCAACCAGTTCGGTTGGTTTCATATCAATCAGATGCACTTCTTTTCCACGCTCCTGATCCACAAAAAGGAATGGATTGAAAGGTGCTGCGCCAAAAGAAGAAGCAGGCGTTCCAAGTATCATTTGCAGGATGATGGTATCGGTTTCAACATACGGACGATCTTTCAGGGTATTGATAAACTCGCCATAAGCTGTGCCTATGGCATCGAACACAACAACCACCGTTTCGTTGGCATGCCCGTCTTCCACCCCATTTGCAGCGAGCTGAACGGCACTGCCGTCCAATGTTGTTCCGGTGAGCGAGGCCACGCGCTGTGGGGCAAAGGGCATCGAAACTGCAAAACCATTGTTCAGGCTTGCACCGGCTGCCATAAGCCTGAATTTGGCGTTCATCTCTTTCAGTTCATTTTGGGCATTCGTGATCATCTCATACTGAAAAACGATCACCGCATCGTTGAAATCGAAATCGCCCAAGCCGGGCCACAAATCCTCATAGGCAAGGGTGGCGAAAGTGTTTTCGCCCGGATACCACGACCTGAAAGCACGTTCCGGATCGGTGGGGAAAGCATCAAGATCGTCGGGCACACCATCGTTATCAGTATCGGTGATGCCCCCCGAACCCACACCATCGGGGTTGCAGCCTGTGATGGGGAGAAAGTTCTGAATATTTTCCGGCGCAACAAAGGTAGCCCCATTGATAATGTGCTGCGATGCCGGCGTGTTTTGACTGATATATAATTGATTGGAAGCTGCCTCTACGCTTCCCGAAATCACATTTGAGCTGTTGATGTGAATTTTGGTGGTAGCAATCACCGAGCTCAGGTCGTCAGTGCCATAGATGCTGGCATTCAACAGCAACAGATCGGTCGTCACCAAACATCCATCATGCAGGTTCAAACTGGAAGATCCATTGAGCGTGATTTTTGTGTTGGCTTTCAAATAACCATTATACATATGAAACTGCCCCGAATTCAATTCAACCTGATCATCGGCAATCATTTGACAATAATTTGTCACATTGGTTGCCGAATTCAGGTTAATGTCGTTGCTGGCATGCATCACATGGTGATTTTCAGCCAGGATACCCGAGTTGAAGTTGATGCTCCCGTCTAAAGTGGCGATGGTGCCTTCATTGATGATTTTGCTGCCCGAGTTCATGTTGAAATAGCCCGTGGTGATGGTCATACTGCCATTGTTATAGAAATTTGAGCCGTTTACTTCCATTTTGTTTCCGGCTGTAATTTCTCCGTTATTGGTCAGTGTGCTTCCGGTATTCAGATGAATGTAGGTAGGCACAACGATGCTGCCGTTGTTGGTAAAAGTTTCGTTGTTGACCTGGAAGGAGTTCTTCAGCAAGGTAATCGTTCCATTGTTCACCGACTCAGCCGAGAGTTGCTGCAGCACAAAAGAGCCGTCGATGACCACTGTTCCATGGTTATCGAAATAACCACTGGTTGTTAGTCCGGAATTGACCGTGAGGCTGGCATTGGCATAAACAGTCAGCGATGGGTTGTTCCCCCACATGGATAGGCTGTTGATGGTGAGATTGCCATTTTGTGTGACAATGATATGGCTGTCGGTTCCTAAAGTGGTACTACCGGTCAGCGTTGCGGTTCCGCACACCTTGAGTGTGCCACCGCCATTCCAGGTTTCGAAGGTGATGCGACCCGTGTAGGTATCTGTCACACAATATGTTTTACCACCGGTGATGGTTACATTGCTGTTTCCCGAAATCACCACATCGCAATTGTCACAATCAGGTCCGGGATCAGGAACGCTTTTTAAGCCGGTTGTAGAAAAACCTGATTTCTGGCTTTCGACGAAAGCAAAATTAATTTTGCCATTTTGAATGGCCACTTTTTCGGTACGGTTGTTGCCGGTGGTGGTTTCCAGTTTGATATACAATTCCCTGATATAGGAAGCCAGCTTGATTTTTGCGCTGTATGGCTGTGAAGGACTGATGCTTCCGCTGGCAATCAGTTCGGCGCCTGAAGCTGGATCAGCAGCATAAACGCTGAGTTTGGAAATCAGAGGCAGAAAGCCCGCATCGCTGATACGCACCTCCATTTCAACATCCTGAGTGGTTGCCCAGTTAAAGGAGGGGCTCACCTGCAACTCGGTCATCGAGTCAATGTTGGGCTGCTCGCTGATGGTATTTTTTCGGCACGACACAAGGGAAATTGAAACGATCAGTGTCCAGGCTGCGAAGTATCTTGTGAATTTTTTCATGATGAAAATATTACTGTAACTTATATGCCAAGAACCAAAATCATACCACAATTCACAAACGATGCTGAATTAACAACTTGCATGTTCTCACTCCTGTGCTTTATAGCTATTCTAATCCAAAATTGAATTATTTTCCAGAATTGAGAACGTAATGTGTTTTGTTCATCAAAAATAACCCAAAAATAACAGCAAAGTAAATAGCGCTCAGAAACTCTGAGCAACCAGGCATAATAACAAGAAAGCAGCAGTCTTATGCTTCGGTACATCTACACTAATCCGGTGAAGCCCATAAAAGCCAGAGCAAGGATGCCGGCAGTGACAAGCGCAATTGGCACACCTTTCATCCCCTCAGGAATATCCATCAGATCAAGGTGTTCGCGAATTCCGGCAAAAAGGATCAATGCAAATGAAAAGCCAATGGAGTTGGCCACTGCAAACACCACCCCTTCCAATAAACTGTAGTCCTTTTGAATGGTCAGGATGGCCACACCCAGCACCGCACAATTGGTGGTAATGAGTGGCAGGAAAACACCCAGGGCCGCATAAAGCGATGGGCTCACTTTTTTCAGAATGATCTCAACCATCTGAACCAAACCAGCAATGATGAGGATAAAGGCAATGGTTTGCAAAAACTGCAGGCCCAGCGGTTCGAGCACATAAGCCTGAACCATCCAGGTGACGATGGTTGCCAGCGTGATTACAAACAACACGGCAGCGCCCATCCCCAGCGAGGTGGAGATCTTATTGGAAACACCAATAAACGGACAAATGCCCAAAAACTGCGCCAAAACAATGTTATTGACAAAAACAGCCGCTATGATGATGAGGATATATTCCATATTGTCAACAGATTAAAAGCGTTTGTTCAATATTTTTGTCACTGCAATCAAATAGCCCAACGCGATAAACGCACCCGGAGCAAGGATGAAAACAAGCATCAGATCGCCCGGGATGAGCTTGATGTTAAACACAGCACCACTTCCCAAAAACTCCCTTATTGCGCCTAAAACCGTGAGTGCCAGGGCAAAACCCAGCCCCATGCCCAGGCCGTCGATCATCGAAGACAAAAGGTTGTTTTTTGATGCAAAAGCTTCTGCCCTGCCCAACACAATGCAGTTGACCACAATCAGGGGAATGAACAATCCCAGTTGTTCGTACAATGCGGGCACGAAGCCCTGCATCACGAGCTCAACAATGGTCACAAATGAAGCGATGATGACAATGAAGGCCGGAATGCGCACCTTGTCGGGAATCAGGTCGCGGACAAGGCTGATAACGATGTTCGACATCATGAGCACAAAGGTTGTTGCCAAACCCATGCCCAGCCCGTTGAAGGCAGAGGTGGTCACACCCAGTGTAGGGCAAGTTCCCAGCACCAGCACCAGGATCGGATTTTCTTTTAGAAACCCCTTTGTAAAATTCTGTAGCTGATTCATTTTTTTTGCGTGTTTTTAGTTTGTTCCACCGTTGTATATGCGCGGTTCACTGCATCTGAAAATGCCCTCGAACTGATGGTGGCTGCTGTGATGGCATCCACATCGCCTCCGTCTTTCTTCACTTTCAGGGTAAAGGAAGCCGGATTTTTTCCGATAAACTGCTTGCTCCAATCCGATTTGGATGCCTGCATTTTATCGCCCAGGCCGGGTGTTTCCTTGTGGTCGAGCACCGAGATGTTTTGGATGGAACCATCGGGCAGAAAACCTACCATCAGGTTGATTTGTCCGCCAAAACCCTTATTTGAAAAAGTGCGTATGGCCCAGCCTGCTACCTCTTCGCCTTTATGAGCAGTAAAAAGCAGCAGGGAGTCGTCTTCCAAGGCCGATTTCACCTTAGTAGTGATCACGGTATCAAAGGGAGGAAGCACCATTTTCAGCGCATCTTCCTGTTTCTTTTTGGCTGCCGCCGCAATGGGCGCCTTGGTCAGGTTGTAAACACTCCCCAGCGACAAGCCTGCCACCAGCGAAATCACCAGCAATGCAGCGAGCATATTCACAAAATTTGATTCTTTCTTTCCTGCCATGGCCTTAGGTGTTTTGTTTGTGGTTTACAGCAACACTACCGAAACGTTTGGGCTTAAATGCATTGTTGATCATGGGCGTGAACGCATTCATGATGAGGATGGCAAATGATATTCCTTCGGGATAGGCTCCCCAAAGTCGTATGATGATGGTTATGAGACCAATACCAATGCCATAAATAATCTTACCATTGAGATTCATGGGCGAGGTGACCATATCTGTTGCCATGAAAACAGCACCAAGCATCAGCCCGCCGGTGAGCAAATGGAAGGTTGGGGGCGCATAAACGGCCGGATCAATCAGATGAAACAGGCCAGCAAACAGGAATAAAGTGAGCAGAATCGATACCGGCAACTGCCAGTCGATGACCTTTCGGTAAACCATCCAGACGCCGCCCAGCAAGAGCGCCAGCGCGGATATTTCGCCCAGAGAGCCACCCATATGCCCCAAAAAGCGATCCATTTCGGCAGGCATATTTGCACCAGCCATCACCTCGCTCACCGTCAAACCACCATCCACACCTTCCTTCATCAGCCCCAGGGCTGTTGGACCGGTGATGGCATCAGTCAGCTGTGGCGCGAACAGAGGCCTGGGAATGGGCCACGACGTCATCTCTACCGGAAATGAAATCAACATAAACACCCTGCCTACCAGGGCCGGATTAAATGGGTTTTGCCCGAGACCGCCAAAGGTCATCTTCGCTACGCCAATCATCACAAGCGAACCTGCTGCAATCATCCAGGCCGGTATGCCGGCAGGCAGGTTCAAACCGAGCAACAGACCAGCCACGATGCCAGAACCATCATTGATGGTGAGCGGCCCCTTCAGGACATATTTTTGGATAAGCCACTCAAACAGCACGCTGGCACCAACAGCCACCGTCAGCACCCTGATGGCATCCAACCCAAAAAAATACACCGAAACCGCAATGGCAGGCACCAGGGCCAAAACCACTGTGTACATGATCTTCTTTACGCTTTCATCTCCATGGATGTGCGGAGAACCTGATATAATTAACTGACTCATTGCAAATTATTTACGATTTCGGATAAATGCACTCGTACGCTGCTTGCCAAGGCGCAGGTGATCGAGCAACGGTAATGATGAAGGACAGGTGTATTGACAAGAGCCACATTCGATACAGTCCATGATCTTTTCTTTCCATGCACGCTCCGTTTGCGAAAGCCGTGAAAGCCTTGCCAAAAGAAATGGCTCGAGACCCATCGGGCATACAAGCGTGCACTTCGAGCAACGGATGCAACTTTTTTGTGCCGACCGGTGGCTTTCGCTTTCCTCCATCACCAGAATCCCGGAAGAACCTTTCACCACAGGCACGTCGGTAGTTGACAATGCCTTGCCCATCATTGGCCCGCCGTTGATCACTTTTCCGCTGCCATCCGGAAGACCACCGGCAGCTTCAAGCAAGGCCGAAACAGGTGTGCCGATTCTGACGAGAAAATTCGACGGTTTTGCAACAGCTTTACCTGTAACGGTGACAACCCGCTCAATGAGTGGCCGGTTTTTTTGAACTGCCTCATACACCGCAAAAGCCGTACCCACGTTCGACACCACACATCCCACCTCGATGGGCAGCTTGCCTGATGGAACCTCACGGTTGACGGCTGCCTTGATCAATTGTTTCTCGCCACCCTGCGGATATTTCACCTTCAGTGCCTGCACAGATATGCCAGGATATTGCTCACAGACCGTCCGAAGCTTTTCGATGGCGTCAGGCTTATTGTTTTCGATGCCAATCATGGCTTTGTTCACGTCCAGGGCCAACATCATGATCCTGACGCCAACCACCACCTCTTCGGCCTTTTCGAGCATCAGCCGGTGATCGGAGGTGAGGTAGGGCTCACATTCAACGCCGTTGATGAGCAAATACTCAGCCTTTTTCCCATCGGGAATCATCAGCTTGACATGCGTTGGGAATGTTGCGCCACCCAGGCCAACAAGTCCGCAGGCCTTGATTCTGGCAACAATCTCCTCCCGGCTCAGCCTGACTTCGCGCACCAGTTCGTCAGAGGCATCAATGCCCTCCATCCAATCATCACCTGTCACCTCTAAAAAAATGGCTGGTCTGCGATAGCCCGAAGCATCGGTTGCATCATCGATTTTCAAAATTTTACCGCTTGCAGGAGCATGGATGTGGGCCGAAATAAATGCTTCAGCCTGTGCGATAAGCTGACCTTTTTTCACCACATCGCCCTTTTTAACAATCGGTTTTGGGG
>CAZBMR010000014.1:18695-32558 GCA_964492695.1 uncultured Lentimicrobiaceae bacterium | reverse complement strand
ACGGCTATCATGGGATCTTTTTCGTCCACCTCCAGGCCCAGAATGGCTGCCACCTGCTTCATCACATCGTTTCCGCCAACAGGGCAGTTCAAACCTTCGATGGATTGGTTGTCAGTGGCTTCCCTCACAGTGGTTTCGGCAAAACTTCTGCAACCCGGAAATCCACAGCCCCCGCAGTTGGCCTTGGGCAATGCCTCTTCAACCAAATCGATGCGCGGGTCTTCGATCACCTTAAATTTTTGCGCCACAAAATACAGGATCACCGCAAGAACGGCACCCAACAAACCCAGCGTGAGCAAGGTAAAAAGCAATGTATCATTCACTGTTCAAAATGTTTTATCTGAAACATGCCAATTCAACTGTTAAATAATAAACAGTATGCAAAAGTAGGGTATTTGACACGAAAGCAAATACAAGCTGCAAAAACAAAGAAAACGATAACCCTTTGTTTTTGAAATATTTACAACTTGGCTAAATTAAACACGATCACGCTAAATAACTAAATGTTATTGTGAATCAGCAAGATAAGTGATGAGGATGGAATCTTTCTAAATTATATCCCTTTCGGCTATTTAGAAACGTTTAAAACAGCAGGCCGGCATTATGTATTTTGGCTGGGGCGCAATGCAAAAACAAAGGTGGCGTCAAGTTTTTTTCGAAAAAAATAAAGTGTGCCATAATAAACGATGAGCGCCGCCAGCGATGACAATCCAGCCGCACCTTCGCCGAATCCGGCCAGGATGAAACCTGCAAGCACCACCACCATCAACAGAAATGGCAGTACATATCCAAAAAAAACCGCCCTTGTACCCATGGTTTGCTGCATCATCACCGTAACAGCTTGACCAGCCTCAAATTGCTGTCTGGGATCGTTGGGCACGTGAACAATTTTCTCCTCCATATCCGCTGCCGTGCAGGCTCCTTTGGCATGGCAGCTTGCGCATGCCGACTGCGACAGAATCATCACATCGATGCCGTGCTCATCAACCGTCAGCACAACGCCCGGATGCTCAATAACAGATGAATTGTTCGACATAAGGCCTTTCAGATCAAGGTGTTGTTCCGGCAACAGGGATGACTTTTCCATTGAAAAAAGTCGCACCGGTACGTGCAAAATTGTGTATAAACTCAGCCATTTGGTTTGCTGTGACGGGTGCCTGATAACCCGGAAAGGCCTCCTGCAGCATTTCGGTTTGAGCCGAACCCAAAGCCAGACAATTGATTTTTACATGATAGGGCGTAAGCTCGGCTGCCAGGCTTTCGGTGAGGATGGCCAAAGCCCCTTTGCTGGCACTGTAGAGCGAAAGGCCGGGAAACTTTTGACTACCCTGAAAACCACCCATGCTGCCTATATTAACGATGTGTGCATTGGCTTCGAAGCGCCCGGCCAACAGCTGCACCAATTGGAAAGCTGCATACACATTCACCCGGAACATCTGTTCAAAATCAGCAGCTTCAAGCCTCTGAAATGGTTTATTGACAAGCAATCCGGCATTGTTGATGAGTATGGCAGGATGCAACTGCATTTTTTCGGCAAAATCACCGAAAGCGCCTGCAAAGTCATTGGCCGCAATATCAGCTTCGAATGGGAGGAGCTTTGCCCGAACCAACGGGATTAAGTTCTTGAGTGGTTCAATGTTTCTTGAAATGGCAAAAACGCGGTTTTCGGGCGTTTGACAAAACAACTTCACCAATTCGAACCCAATGCCGCGACTGCTACCGGTGATAAGGATGTCCATGCTGTTTGCCTTGGGATTTATTCTCCACCTCCGCTTCGTTCAAACTGCCGGCGCATCTGCTCCACGTCAACCGCGCTGATGGTGAGCATGCCCGTTTCGTCCACCGTGATGGAAATGTTGACTGGGGCATCTTTCACAAAGGGGTCGAAGTTCATGTAGGCCACACCTTTCATGGGTGTGGTGCTGTAAGTGTCAGCAAGTTCTTTGGCCTGAACAAAATCCTTGCTGAGCGGAATGCCGGCCTGACGCGCCACACGGGCTGCTTCTTTGAGTGCATGTTGATATTCGCCCGTATAGACAAGGAGCACCGAATTGAATCCTTCGGCGCGGTTATCAACTGTTGTTATCTGGGAAAATGCAGGGTCGAGCACCATCCCTTGCGGTTCGGTAAGCCCAAGCTGAACAGCCCATTGCGGCAGTCCGGAAGCAGGTGTCAGATTGTCTCTTTTGGCCAGTGCCCTGCCATAGGTATCTTTCACCTCGTTGCTGCGCCTGTTGAACTCCTCATCCGTAATGCGTCCTTCGGCCCGCTGCAATTCCAGTTGATCCAGCTCCTTTTGCATCGCCTCGAGGATGCCCATGGTTTGGCTGATGTTGTCCATCTTCTGATTGAAAGATTGCAGATCTTTTTCAAACTTCTCAGTCTGAGATTGTTGCTGCGGAGGCTCACATGAAAAAAGGAAAACCGACATGAGCAACATCATTGAAAAACGCCTTACTGCAATCATTTTCATTCGGCTGAAGAATTTGGGATTGAACGTTCAAAAGTAAGGATATTTTAAGTGAAGGCATCGATCACCGGCCGAAAATTTTCCGGCTGGGTGGGTAGTGCCGCTCAACATCCAGACAATGTGAAACAATTCTTACGATATTGTTCGTAACTTTGCCCTCTAAATTGAAAGCCGGCATGAACAAGACAGCTCCTTTCGTTTCAGTAAGCTTGCTTTGGCTGGTTTTGACTGCCTTTGTGCTCCCTGAAAAGACATGGGCGCAAAGCAACAGCACACCGGGGGAATTGACCTTCAGCCTGCAGCCCGCGAACCTGAAACACATACCCGATTTGTTCGACGACGTGGTTTCCTGCGACTTGCCCGGAATAAAAGGCCATTTTCAAAAGTCGGCTGCCAAAACGCATTTCGAGCAATTCCTGATTAGCTATCCGGCCGACAGTGTTCGTGTTGTGAAACAAGGATCGACCGGGCAAAACAATGGCTATGTGATTGGCGACTATTTCAGCCAGGGCAGCACCTTTTATTTATATTTGATGTGGCGCAGGGCATCCAACAAAGACATCATTTTTCAAATAAACGCGAATAAGAAATGAAAAACTATCCAAGCCCTTCAGAACTCATTCAAATGGCTATCGCTGAAGATGTGAGGGATGGCGACCACACCTCGCTGGCCACCATTCCGGCAGCGGCCCAGGGCACTGCCCGACTCCTGATCAAAGAGCAGGGCATTTTGGCAGGCATGGAAGTGGCTGCTGAGGTGTTTCGACTGATGGATGCGGGCTTGCAATTCAAGCCACTATTAACTGACGGAGCCTGGGTACAGCCCGGCGATACCGCCTTTACGGTGCATGGCAGCAGCCGTTCGATTCTCACAGCCGAGCGACTTGTTTTGAACTTTATGCAGCGCATGAGTGGCATTGCCACCCAAACACACCGCATGCAAAGCCTGGTTGCTGACCTGCCTGTGAAACTGCTCGACACCCGTAAAACAACACCCAATATGCGGGTTTTTGAAAAAATGGCCGTGAAAATAGGTGGCGGACATAACCACCGCTTTGGTTTGTTTGATATGATCCTCATCAAAAACAACCACATTGATTTTGCCGGTGGGCTCACAGCCGCCGTAAAAGCCAGTCTTGAATACCTGCAGCGGCACCATCTGAATCTGGCCATCGAAGTGGAAGTCAGGAACTTTGATGAGTTGAATGAAGCCATGCAGCTTGGCGGAATACAGCGCGTGATGCTGGATAATTTCAGTCCCGAAATGCTAAAACAAGCTGTGACGCTCGTTGCAGGCCGCTGCGAAACCGAGGCATCGGGTGGCATCACCATGCAAACACTTCGGCAGTGTGCCGAAACGGGCGTTGACTACATCAGTGTGGGGGCACTCACTCATCAGATCACAAGCCTCGACATGAGCCTGCGGGCAATGTAGAAACACAGCGGCAAGGCACAACACCATGGCATGATGCAGATTTCTCCTCACCATCTGAAAAGATTCATCCGGATCAGAAACAAGCTGACGTCGGCACTACGAAAAATCATTGTGCCCGGATTTGAAGGTGTGCCCCTGTACGATGTGCTGGTTTTCTTTATCAACGGCCTGTTCAGGGGAGCGCTTTCGGTGCGGGCAGCCGCGGTGGCTTTCAGCTTCTTTTTAGCCATCTTCCCGTTTATCCTGTTCCTGTTCACACTCATCCCCTACATACCAATCGAAAACTTTCAGGCTTTGCTGCTCGACCTTTTTGCCGAAATCATCCCCCCCGACACATACAGCATGGTTGAAAAAACGATTTTCGAAATCGTGACCAAACAAAATTCGGGCTTGCTATCGCTCAGCTTTATCCTCACCTTTTTCTTCAGCACCAATGGCATTGCCGCCATCCTCGAAGGCTTCAACGGTTCGTTTCACGTGGCCGAAACCAAAAACTGGTTTCAGCAGCGCCTCGTTGCCATCTTTCTGATGCTGGTGTTGTCGTTTCTTGTAATCATTGCACTGGCCCTCATCACCATGGGAGGAAGCACCATTGAATGGTTGATCAACAACGACTGGATCAATGATGATTTCACGGTGATTTTGCTCGAAATTGTGCAATGGGTCAGCACCCTGGCGCTCACCTTTTTCAGTGTGTCATTCCTGTATTATTTTGGGCCGGCCAAGCGGAAGGAATACCGTTTTATCAGCCCCGGCTCGTCGCTCGCCACAGCTTTGCTAATTCTTGGAACCATTGGCTTTAACTATTACATTGCCAACTTTTCAAACTACAATGCATTGTATGGTTCCATCGGCACACTGATAATCTTTCTTATCTGGCTCTTTTTCAACGCATTTATTTTAATGATTGGTTTTGAACTGAATGCGAGCATTGCCATTGCCAAGGCAGGCCGGTCGAATGGCGGGAAGAGCGCCAACCACAATCACAAAACCATTTTGTGATGCAAAAAAAGATTCTTTTCATCAAGCATCTCGATTCCAGTTTTATACGAAGAGATGAGGCTTTGCTTTCCAGACAAAACCAACTAACAGTTTTTCATTTCAAAAACAACAAAGGCTGGCGCATTCTGCCCGGACTTGTCAGGCAAAGTTGGTTTATGATAAAGGAAATGGTTCGGCACGACCTGGTATTTGTTTGGTTTGCCGACTTTCATGCAGTGATTCCGGTCTTGTTTTCGAGGCTTTTCCGGCGCAAATCAGTGATCGTCATTGGAGGTGTCGACGCTGCCTACCTGCCTCAATATCACTACGGCACAAAAACCAAATGGCTGGGAAAAATGAGCGTATTCATTTCCACCACCTTTGCCACCCGTCTGATTGCCGTGAGCCATTTTACCCGCCGCGCCCTGCTTGCCAACGTTTCGGAGAAGCTCGCTGAAAAAACCAAAGTGGTTTATAATTGTTACGACCCGACAAGCCTTAATAAAAGATTGTTGGCCGAACGCCGCAACATCATCACCGTGTGCCTGGCCTCCAAAGTAGAAACCCTTTTTATAAAAGGAGTTGATTTTTACAACGAGGTTGCGGCCGCCATGCCAGATCAGCAATTTATCGTTGCAGGGCTCACCGGTGAAGCCTGGACTTACCTCAATGCCAGAAAAGCTCCCAACCTTATCATCCTCAAGCCAATGCCTTACGAGAATTTGCTGCAACTTTATGCTGAATGCAAAGTGATTTGCCAGTTTTCGCGCCATGAAGCCTTTGGACTTGCTTTGATCGAGGGCATCGCAGCAGCCTGTTTTCCGGTTGGATATGCTTTTGGTGGCACACAAGAGATTTTGGCCGGAACCGATGCAAAACTGATTAAGCAATTAAATGTGAATGAGGCCGTTGAGGCAATCAGATATGGTCTTGAAGCGCCTGAGAGCACCTGCAATCTGATACAAGGCGAGGTATTAAACCGCTTCAAATGCCAGCTCCGTCTGCAAGGACTTCAGGAAATCATCCACCAGCTCTGACCATCAGTTGACGAGCCCCAACCTCCGCAAATAGCCGTCGATGAGTGCATTCAGGTCTTCCGAAAGCTTCAGGAAGTAAACAAGCACCACATACATCAAACTGATCAGGCTGCTACGGATGAGTATATCCAGCATAAATGGCTTTATGACAGGCATTTGCGCCACTATAAAATACACAGCAGCTCCCAGTGCCAGCGTGATCAGGTGGTTGAGGTGAAAAGGCCGAAGGCTTGTTTTTTGATAGATGTAAAGGTATCGGATGATGTTTGTAAGAAAATAAGCCACCACATTGGCAATGGCTGCACCTACCAGTCCAAATAACTGGATGAAAACAAAATTGAAGACCACAATCAGCACAAAAAACAATGCGTTGAGCAGTGCACTGAAGCGGTAGTAAATGCTTGTTTGCACCAAAATCTCGCTCACGCCGGAGCTCATTTCAACCAACCCTGACAGGGCCACAAAGAAAATCACCCATTTTCCCGGCTCATAGGCAGCAGGCAAAATTTCGAACACATTGTGGATATTCGACCAAACGCCAACAAAGATCAGCGTTCCCATAATCAGCTGGTTAACAATGCTTTTGTTATAGATTTCCTCAATTTGTTTGTGATCGTTGTTTTTCCATGCTTCGGCCAGCAGTGTGCCGGCAATTTTCCGCAGCGACCTTGCAGGAATAACAACCAGGGTGCCAAAGAAAAAAGTGATGGCATAAATGCCTGCTGCCTCCATGCCGAGCATACGCTCCACCATGATGCGATCGACCGAGAGCACCAACACATTAGAGAAACCCACAATGATGCCGAAAAAACTCATGCTCACAAGCGAGCGCACCATGCCCTTATCCAAAAAAGCGGTGTCGGGCTTCCATTGAACGCCCTCCTGCACAGCCAGCATCACAAAAAGGATGACGGCAGGAATGCAGTTCACGATCACATAAACGAGTATAAATCCCTCGAAATCAATCACCCCGAAATAGAAAAGGGCCAGCGACACAATTACAAGCAATCTGAGCAGAAACTCTTTGATAAAGGTGCCGATCACCGTGCGGTAAAGCATTTTGAAATACACATCAAGCAGCAGATACAGCATGGTGAAAAAGCTCAGCGGCACCAAAAAAAGAAAATAGTCTACCAGGGCACTTTGTTCACCTGCCGAATTTTGAAGCATGAAGGGCCTGGCAAAAAAAAGCAGCACCATCGTCAGTAAAAAGCCAGCCAAACCAACCATAAGCATCAGGGCGGAGAAGCCATGATGCCTGCTTTTCTCATCGCGAAACCACGAAAAAAGCCTGCCGGTGGCATTACCAAATCCAAGGGTGGCTAACTGACCAAACAAAGCAGACCATGAAATGAGCACGCTGATCAGTCCATTCTCAGCAGTGGTAAAAAACTTCGGCATCATCAGGCCCGAAACGGCAAAACCCAACAGCACACCCAAATATGAATACACTGTTCCCTGAATCGTTTGCTCTTTGATCTTTCCCATCAATGGTATTTAACAAATGCAAAAGTAATGACTTCTGGCTTGCCTTGTACAAAGGCCAGGATGCATACGCACAGCACCGTCTTTGCAATGCCTTTGAGGGGGCTGTTACAAAAAAAACAACGGCTGTCAATCGAAATGATAAATTTGTACTTTTGACAGCCCCATTGCGGGACTGCTTTGTTTAACACAATTTTAAAACTACTTCAATTTATGAGTCAGAAGAACAATAACCTGGTAGTTGGCATGTCGGTGTTCGGTGCCATCTTCTTTATTTTCGGGTTTGCCACCACCTTCATCGTGACGCTGAGTGCCCCTGTTAAAGAAATTTTTGGATTGTCAGAGTTCAATGCACAGCTGCTGTCGTCGGCCTTCTTCATTGCCTATCCGCTCATGTCGATCCCCACCGGCAAAATCATCGACCGCATTGGTTACAAATGGACGGTAATGGCAGGTTTGCTGCTGATGTCGCTGGGCAGTTTCCTCTACATACCGGCTTCCAACATGCCATCGTTCCCCATTTTCCTCATCGCCACCTTTGTGTTGGCAACAGGCGTTGTTTTTCTGCAAGTTGCAGCCAATCCATATGTTACAGCCATTGGGCCTGATGCCACAGCATCGAGCAGGCTCAACCTCACCCAGGCGCTCAATTCCATTGCAACAATGATTGCCCCCTGGCTCATTTCGGTGGCCATTTTCAAAGGGCTTAGTTTCCCTGCTGATGCAGCCATTGCTGCTGAGCGCGTCCCCATGCCATTCATCATCATGGGTGTGATTGTTGCTTTGGTGGCTGTTGCCATTTTCAGCATCAAGCTCCCTGTGATCAAGAGTGAAAAAAGTGAGAAAAAAAGTATTCTCAACCGCACCCATGTGGTGTTGGGTGCCATTGCCATTTTCATGTATGTGGGCGCAGAAGTGGGCAATGCCGGACTGATTGTGAACTATTTGAAAATGAATCTTGGCATGTTGCCACAGGAAGCCTCCACCTATGCAGCCATCTACTGGGGCGGTGCCATGGTTGGCCGTTTCTTTGGTTCGTTTATGTTCAGCGATATGGCTGCTTCCAAAAAGTTTACCTACGCGCTTCCGGTTCTCATCTTAGCTGCCATCTCAGGCTCTTTTGTTACTGACTGGAACTGGTCAATCGGGCTCATCTTTACAGGCATCGCGCTGGTCAACTTCATCATCATGCAAATCGGCAAAGGCAAAGCTGCACAAACGCTGGCCGTTTTTGCCCTTGTTGCCGCCCTGCTCGACATTGCCACCACCTTTGCAAGTGGATCGGTTGCCTTGTGGACCGTCATCTCCATCGGCTTGTTCAACTCGATCATGTTCCCCAACATTTTCTCACTTGCAGTGAAAGACCTTGATAAAGGTGAATTAAGTGGTGCTTCGGGCCTCATCAATGCGCTCATCCTGGGCGGTGCCATCATTCCTCCCATCATGGGTTTTGTGGCCGACAGCATGGGCTATACCTGGGCCTTTATTGTTCCGGCCATTTGTTACCTTTACATTTTCTATTATGCCGTTTCGGGAAGTAGAATCAGGTAAATAATTTATCCACAATAGTTTATATTCATGAAAAAAGTTGCAATAGGTATTGATATCGGAGGCACAAACACTGTGATTGGCGTGGTTGACCGCGAAGGCAATGTGCTGGTAAAAGACAGCATCTCCACCCCATCGCATGGCAATGTGGCACTTTTTGTTGACGAGCTGACCGGAGCAGTGCGCGACCTGATCAATGCCGTAAAAAAACTCAATCCCGAAATCGAAGTGCTGGGCATTGGCATTGGAGCGCCCAATGCAAATTATTATACCGGAAACATTGAGCACGCGCCCAATCTCTCGTTCAAGGGCGTGATTCCTTTGGTGAAGCTGCTCGAAAACAGTTTCTCCGAACTAAAAGCCATTGCCATCACCAATGATGCCAATGCTGCGGCCATCGGCGAGATGATCTACGGAGGTGCCAAAGGCATGAAAAACTTTGTTGTTTATACACTGGGAACCGGCGTGGGCAGCGGCATTGTGGTGAATGGCGACCTGGTGTATGGTGCCGATGGTTTTGCAGGAGAATGCGGCCACACCACCATTGTGGAAGGCGGCCGCCTGTGTGGATGTGGCGGCCTTGGTCACCTGGAAGCTTATTGTTCTGCGCCGGGTATGAAACGTACGGCATTTGAACTGCTTTCGAAATACAATGCAGCTTCTAGTCCGCTGGCTACCAAATGCTTTAACGAACTTGACTCGAAGATGATCTTCGATGCTGCCGAAACAGGCGACAGGGTGGCGCAGGAAGTGTTTGAGCTCACCGGACGCTGGCTCGGCAAAGGTTTGGCCGACACCATCCACCACCTCAGTCCGGAGGCCATTTTTCTCTTTGGTGGTCCCACAGCAGCCGGCAACTACATTTTCCGTCCCACCATCGACAGCATGGAACAACACCTGCTCCCCATTTTCAAAAACAAGGTGAAGGTGCTTCCCTCACAACTTAAACCAGGTGATGCTGCCATTGTGGGTGCAAGCGCCCTTGTTTACAAGGAACTGGAGAAAAAAATCAATTGATTGCGAAAGGGGGGATACCATTTCCCGGTCAATGAAAAGAGGCGCTCAACACGCCTCTTTTTTTTTGATTGTTTGCCTTAAGCAATAAGAATTCAAGCGGCTATTCCATTTGCTTATCTTGCACTTCGAGCATGAATCCAACGCCATGCACATTTATAATTTTCACTGTTGGGTCGTCTTTGAGGTATTTCCTCAGCCGGGCAATGAACACATCCATGCTTCGGCTCACAAAATAATCTGTTTCGCCCCAGATGGTTTTTTGAACCAGGTCGCGTGCCAAAACCTTGTTTTTGTTTTCGCACATAAACCTGAGCAACGAAGCTTCCTTTTTGGTGAGGCTGTGGGTTTTAACGGGGCCGGCCAGTGATAGGTTTTGGGTATCGAGCACCAGATTTCCAAAGCTGAAAATTCTTTGTTCGAGCAGATCATCAGGGGCAAAATTTCGGATGCAGCGGCGCAGTATGGCTTTGATGCGCAGGTTGAGCTCTTCGGTGCTGAACGGCTTGGTGATGTAGTCGTCGCAACCGTAGGCAAACCCTTTCAACCGATCTTCCTTGAGCGACTTGGCTGTGAGAAAAATGATCGGCACCTGACTACCGGATTCACGAATGGCAGTTGCCAGGCTGAAACCATCGAGCTTTGGCAACATCACATCCAGCACACACAAGTGAAAACTGTTGGTGTTGAACAACTGTAAACCCATTTCGCCATCGTGTGCAACCACCACCCGGTAGTGCATCAGTTCAAGATAGTCCTGCAAAACCATGCTCAGGTTGCTGTCGTCTTCAACCAGCAAGATCCTGATTTCATTCGTTGTTTCCATGTTCGCCTCCTGTATTATGTATGCTTTTCAAAGGTAAAAAAAGCCTGAAAGTTGACCCAAGGCCGGGTTCGCTCTCCAACTCAACGCTGCCTCCATGCAGCTCTACAATGCGTTTAACATAAAAAAGTCCAATACCAAAGCCTTTCACATCGTGAATATTTCCAGTATGAACGCGGTAAAAGTTCTTGAATATGTGCTTTTGCGACTCTTTATTGATGCCAAGGCCTTTGTCTTGCACCTCGATCACAAGTGCTGTTTTCTGGTTGTAGCAACTGATGGTGATTTCGGGTTTGGAGGGGGAATACTTCAAGGCATTGTCAATGAGGTTTGCCAGCACATTGGTGATGTGAAGCCGATCGAGTGTGAGATGGTAGTTGTCCGCTGTTAGCGCTGTATGCATTGTGCCTTCGCGCTCCTGAATGCGCAACTGAAAGCTGTTAACGGTTTGGGCAATCAAACGGTGTACGTCGGTCGATTTCATCCGCAACTGGATGTTTCCTTTTTCGAGCATGGCACTTTGCAGCACTTGCTCCACCTGATTTTGTAATCTGTTGTTTTCGCTCAGTATAATGCCCACATATTTCAACACCCTGGCAGCCTGGGTATTCACTTCGTCTTTCAACAACATTTCCGAAGCCACCCCTATGGTTGAAATCGGTGTTTTGAACTCATGCGTCATGTTGTTGATGAAGTCGGTTTTCATCTCCGACCACTTTTTTTGGCGGTAAACCGTGCGCAGGGTGATCCAGAAACTCGCAAGTACTGCCACCATGAACAAGGCCGAAAGAATCATCCAGCCAAGCAATTGCATGATGACACCACTTGTTTTCTGAGGAAAATAAATCGACAGGTAGTAAGCGCCAGGTTTAAACAAAGCCTCCACGCTTTGCTGATAGGGCGACAGCAGGATTTGGTCGGGGTATTGCCTGAAATTGCCAAAAACAAGCTTATTGGTTTTCTTATTATAAATGGCATACTCATAACCACGCGACACCTTCAGACACTTAAACTCCATTCGGATGAGCGAGTCGAGCAGGCGGGGTGCGATCACATCTCTGATGTCAGTTTTTTCATCGACGCATGGTTCGCGCAGGGCTATTCGCCGAAGGTTTTCGTCGGTGTTGAGCTCCAAAATGCGGTTCAATACCGTTTTCATGGCAATGCCAACACTTTGGTTAAACTGCTCTTCCTTTAAGTCGAAGGCGTTTTTCACCCAATACACTTGCATAACCACCACACCAAGCAGCGAAATGAGCGCCATGATGGCAAGCAAATTGAGTTTGTGAACCGTCACTTTTGAATGGTTAAGCAAGCAAAAATACGCACTGCATCAGTTTTAAATCACATTTAACGTATCGTTAACAGGATTTAACCACCGATTAACAACAAAGGGCCTCTGCTTGATATACTTTTGGCCCATCAAAAAATTTATCTTTATGAAAAAAATTGCCCTTTCGATTGCGTTTCTAACATTCCTCACCTTAGGTGCCAGCAGCCTTCAAAGCGTTGTAGCAGCCAGCACCGGCATTGAAATTGCCCGCGTGGACGATGACAAGAAAAAAGAAGAACCTAAGAAAAAAGAATGTGCTCCAAAGAAAAAATGTTGCTCAGACACCAAAGCTGAAAAATGCGATGAAAAAAAGTCTGACGACAAGAAATAATACTCATCCTAACGTTTTGTTTTAATTTGGTTTGGGCCTTCCGATGTGAATCGGGGGGCTTTTTTCTTTCCGAATAAATCAATTAGCTTTGCAACGAAAATATCCCCATGGCAAATTTTGAAGTAATTTATACCACCGGTCTGCGCACCGAAATGACGCACCTGGCATCGTCAACCAGGGTGCTTACCGACGCTCCTGTCGATAACAAGGGTAAAGGCGAAGTTTTTTCTCCCACCGACCTTGTTGCCGCATCGCTCGCCAGTTGCATGCTGACGATCATGGGCATTTCGGCTTCGGAGCATGGTTTCAGCATCGATGGCACCAGGGCCGAAGTAACCAAGTTGATGCAATCCGACCCCCGTCGCATTGGAGGCATAACGATCGAGCTGTACTTCCCACCAAACAATTATAGCCCCAAACAGCGCAAAATATTGGAGCACATCTCGCGCACCTGCCCCGTTGCGCTCAGCCTGCACCCCGAGCTTAAACAGGAAGTAAACCTTCATTTCAACGACTGAGTTTATGGAAAGCACCATCAGCAAAGGAATACGCGGCGAACAACATCAGGTGGTGACACCTGCGTCAACAGCCCTGCAATATGGCTCAGGCATGGTGGATGTGTTTGCCACCCCAGCCATGATTGCGCTCATGGAACTCACTGCACTCAAAAGCATTGCATGGCTCCTGCCCGAAGGCAGCACCAGTGTGGGTACAGAGGTTTGCATCAAGCACCTCAGGGCAACACCCGTTGGAAAAACCCTTCGCTGCGAAAGCCGCGTGGTGGAGGTGCAGGGCAGAAAAGTGGTGTTCGAAGTATCTGTTTGGGACGATCAACTGCTTGTAGGTCATGGCACCCACACCCGCTTTGTGGTGGAGACAGCAAAATTTATGGCCAATCTGTAGCACATGCTCCGCGCAATAAAAATGACTGCATTGGCTTCAGCCATCTGCCTCCCCGGCCTCATCTCCTGCCACGACGAAATAGCCGTGACCGACTTGAGTTGCGAGCTGCAAAGTATTCAACATCAAATAACTGCCGACAGCATCAGGGTTGACTACCGCCTCGAAGGAACAGGCATCTACCAAGTAGCATACTGGAGCTACATCAGCCCTTCGGGCGAAGAAGTGGTGGTGAACAATCCCGAAGTCCCCTCCAACATCACCTTGCATTTCACCGGCCAAGCCAGCCCGATGGTCAAAGCCGCAGTGAAGGTGAGCGATGGCTCGGTTAAAGTGAGCTACAAAGCCTGGGTTGACACCACCGCATATGTTGGCATCGACCAGTGCATTCAACAAATCAACCCATAAAAAAAAGGAGCTGAATGCTCCTTTTTTCTTTTATTTCAACATGAGCTTTTGCGTCACAAACCGCTGACCAGTGTCGAGCCGCAGAAAATACATTCCGG
>CAZBMR010000014.1:10232-18595 GCA_964492695.1 uncultured Lentimicrobiaceae bacterium | reverse complement strand
GAGTTTGAATTGTTTCCGTATTTGTTGTTTTTATACATCTGCCGCTCTTCATCGTGGCTTTCCATATAACCCACCACATGTGGATTGTCCCAGCCGCGTTTCACATACGAAATCCACGAAAAATCAGAGTCGGCCGGATAGCCCATCGTACTTTGGTTGTAGGCATACACCAGGTTTCCCCACACCATCATACCGTAATTGGCCAGCTCCTTCTCTTCAGTGTTGGGAGCAAAATGTTCCAGTATCACATAAGCATTGTCTTTCACAGCCCAAATCTGATCGGCCATGCGTTTCAGAATGGCAATGCGCGAAGCATCGTAGCTGCTTCCATCACCGGGTTTATTGGTGAAGCCTTTGGTGAAGTCGAAGCGAAACCCATCCACCTTAAACTCCTCGATCCAGAAACGGTTCACCTTATCCACAAAGTCTTGTGTATAAGTGCTTTCGTGGTTAAAGTCGTAGCCCCAGCAATAGGGAGGATGCGGACAGCTGGTGTTGTACCAGGGATTGTCGGCCGCCACTGATCCATTGCTGCCCAGGTACATTTGCACCAATGGCGATAGTCCGTAGGAGTGGTTCAGAACCATGTCAATGATCACGGCTATGCCACGGCTGTGACAGGCATCGATAAAGGCCTTGTAGTCGTTTGCAGTGCCATAGGCTTTGTCAGTAGCAAAATAAAAGGCAGGATTGTAGCCCCATGAATCGTTGCCTTCAAACTCGTTGATGGGCATCAGCTCGATGGCATTCACGCCCAGGCGTTGCAGATAATCGAGGGTATCCATGACTGTTTTGATGTTCTTTGCCGAAACAAAGTCGCGCACATGCAATTCGTAAATCACCAGTTCGCCGGGATCAGGGCCACTAAAGCTGGCATTTTGCCAGTTGTAGGCAGCCTGATTGGTTTGCAACACAGAAACCACTCCGCTCGTTTTTTCGGTGGGATAGGGTTTCAGATTGGGATAGGTGGAGGATGGGATGTATTGATCGTTCCAGGGATCCAGTATTTTATGGCTGAACGGATCGGCCACACGCAGATCGCCGTCAATCAAAAACTGGTAAGCATACTCCTGACCGGGTGTCAGATTGTCGATTTGCAACCAAAAGCGTTCGCCATCAGGTGTTTGCTTCATATAGTTTTGCAAGCCCAACCCCCAGTCGTTGAAGTCGCCGATAACAAAAGCAAATGATTTTCCAGGCGCAAGCAGGTTGATGATCACGCTGCTCTCGCTCAGGTAGTTGACTCCATCTACCAATCCTTCGGGCAATGCTTCCACCGTCACGGCAGGACGTACAAACACGCTCACCGAGTCGTTCACCTGATTGCCGTTGCCATAAGCCGTTGCACGCAGGGTGAAACTTCCGGTGTTTGTAGCAACAAACTGATAATCAAGTTGTCCGGCAGCAGTTCCGGCCACACGGTTGTTGTTCAGAAACAGCACTGTTGAATCGGCATCGATGGAAGCAACCGAAAAAGGGACCGTTTCGCCGGCTTCGGCCAAAACAAGGTTTTGGTCGGGTTGCACAAAAATCACATTGAGGCCGGCTTCATACACATTGTAATAGATGTCGCCGTTTTGATCGGTTTTGCCTTCGAGGTATGAACCACCCACAGGTCCGGCACTGCGAAACACAAAAGCAAGCTGAAGAATTTCTTCGGTTGTTGGCACATTGTAATAGGCACGAATCGACGGTGTGAGGGTAAGTGTGTAAAGATCAGGTGCAATGCGCGTCATTTTGGCCTTTGGAAGATTCTCTGTCCAGCCGGCAACCACATGCTTCCAGTCCGAACCACTTTGGCTCAGGTTGGTTATCACACCGGTGTGGGCATACACATCGCCGGTGTAGCCTGCCAAACCTCCGCTGCCCTGTGTAGCATCAAAGGTGATGGTCACCTCATCCTGATCGGTGGGAAACACGGGATCTGCAGTAATGAGCTGTGCCTGAAGCCCAAGGCTGAAAACCAGAGCAAGCAGAGAAAGAAATACATAATGTAAACGGTTCATGGGGGATGTATTAGTGAGTGTTCAAAATTAGTCAATTTTTCGCAAAAAAACCACAAGAAACCACCCAAGAGCGCTGAAAGCGGTTGCAAAGCGTTGCATAAAAAAAAGAGGCAGGCACAAGCCCGCCTCCTGATGTTTTAACTTCCAGATGTATGCTACCAGCCGTTGAGGGTGATGCCCACGCTGAATGGATACAGCTCTGGTCCGCGGTCTTTGATAAAGAGCGGAGTGATGGCGTAAGTGCCGTAGAGGTTGACAATTCCCCAACCAATGCGCACGCTTGCATCGAGCTTGAAGGGCGTTTGCTGAAAGCTGCTGTGATCCTTGATGATGTTGCGACCACTGTTGGAGGGTGTGCGCATATCCCTTACAAAGCTTCCATCCACCGGATCGCTGAGCCAAAAATCTTTGTTCGATTCCAGGTAATAGATTTTGGTGTGTGAGCTGAACCGCCATCCGGCAACCACACCTATGGCAAGGTGTGCGTTTTCGCGCTTTCTTTCGGCATTTGTTTGAAACTCGAGAAACAATGGCAGCGTGAGGTAGTTGTTTACCAGCTTACTCTTTTTCACGCTCACCCCTTCCATATAAAAACCCTGGAAGCGGTTATCTTCGTTCACCACCATCACATTATTGGCAAAACGGTAGTTGTTCCAGGTTAATCCAAGACCACTTACCAGGCCGATCGTTCCTTTGCGGTTGAGCGGAATGTTTTGTTCAAAGAAGTTGAGGTTCACGTTGATGCTTTTCTCCATGCGCTGATCCAGGAACCCGAGGCCCTGTCCATAACTCATATTGAAGTCGGGCGTAAGCAGGCCGTTGATGCCGATTTCAACACCAGCCCAATGTCCGTTGAAGCGATGCTCCTTTTTCTTGTCACGTGTCAGGTTCACATTACCATCCTCATCCACAATGAGTTTGCGCGAACCCACAACCACCACCGTAGAGTCGCCATCGATCACCTGCACGCGCACCGAACCAACATTCACATTCACCGTGTCGCCATTGTGCGACTCAGATGTACGCACATACACCTTGTCTTCATGATCAACCACCACAACCGGCTTTGTTTCGTTGTTCACCTTGGCAGCACCACTCAAATCCTGCTCCAGGTTTTGGGCTGTCACCCAGGCATCGCTTGCTCCACTTGCCAAAACCTTTGTGTTTTCGGTTTCGAGCGCTTTAGCCATCAGCTTTGAAGCACCGCTGAGTTGCGCTTCGTGCGTTACGACTGCACCCGACAGGGTGGCTTTGCTTGCACCTGAAAGATTGGTAATCAGTTGGTTGCCGCTCACAGCCAGATCTATCTTAGCTGCGCCGCTGCCCTCGAGCGAAAGCACCTCGGTTTGAACAGCCGTTTCGGCCACAAAAGAAGCCGCACCCGACAGCTTCACCTTTTCGAGTGACGGAGAGGTGACGTTGGCATGCAAACGCGTTGCATTTCGTACATTCGATACCGAAATTTTCAGCACACCATCCTCCACTTCCATTTTCACCTGATCGAGCAGGTTTTCGTCGGTTTCGAAATACACGTTGTATTCAGGTGCCTGATTATAAATTACTTTGATCGCTCCACCGGCCTCAATGCCACTAAATTGCGACAGCTCGAAGGTGCGGGTACTGAGATTTCCATTGCCTGCTTTTTGTGCCAGCAAGGCTTGCGAGAACATCATACTTGCCAGAAGTATCCAGGTAAAGATTGATTTCATATGGTTTTTCATGGTTAAAAGATTAAAATTTGGCTGTATGACGGCAGTCTTGAAAAAAAAGTTACATCAGTTGTGAAAAATGTTCGGCACAGGCCGTATTCAATTGCAACCGCCTCGGAGTGGATTCGTATTTTTGCAAAAATATTTCTATGGTCTTTCTATTGCTTGCCATCGCACTGAGCACCACCATCCTGTTGCTTTTCAGATACTTCAAACAATGGGAGGTGGACAACCTGCAAGCCATCGTTGCCAATTACCTGTTTGCGGCCGTGGTGGGTTTTTTGGCGTATCCGGGCGAGCTATCGGTTTCAGGCATCCTGCAGCGTCCCTGGTTTCCAATTTCCTTGTTTTTGGGATTTTCGTTTATTGCCGTTTTCTTTTTGTTTGCATGGTCGTCGCAAAAGGCAGGCGTTGCCGTTACGGCGGTTGCCAGCCGCATGTCGGTTATCATCCCAGTGATTGGCGGCTTCATCCTTTTCGGTGAGCAAGCCACCGTGCTTAAACTGTCAGGCATTGCCATTGCCATGCCAGCCTTTTACCTCACCTTTAAAAAAGGCAAGGGTCAAAAGCTGCTTTCGTGGACCATCCTGCTGCCGTTGACCATCTTTTTAGGCGCAGGCTTCAACGACCTGCTGATGAAATACACCGACTTTCATTTTCTCAAAAACGATTTGTTTCTGCTGCTCGCCATGATTTTCTTTATCGCCATGGTGTTTGGATTGGCAATGCTGTTGTTTCGGCTGGCCGGCGATCAGTTGCGCCTAAACACCAAAAGCCTGATGGCCGGCATGTTGCTGGGCGCTGTTAACTTTGCATCTACCTACTTTATGTTTCGCAGCATGGAATTCTTCGACAGTTCGGTGATGTATCCACTGATGAACATCGGTGTGGTGACCACTGCCGCACTTGCCGAATTCCTCTTGTTTGGCGAAAAACCATCCTGGACCAATGTCATCGGGATTTCGCTGGCAGTTGTGGCGATCATCTTCATTGCAATGGGATAATGGACGATCAGTACCTCATGCTCCGTGGCCCCGCCGAAGGCCTTTACAAGGAAAAAGGCAGCAAGTTTATTGCACTTGCCATGCCTGTGCACACCGAGGAAGAAGTGAAGGAGGCATTGGTCAGCATCCGGAAAAAATATTTCGATGCCCGGCATCATTGCTATGCATGGGTTTTGGGGCCAAAAAAAGAGCTGTTCAGGGCCAACGACGATGGCGAGCCATCGGGAAGCGCTGGAAAACCCATCCTCAATCAAATCTATTCGGCCGATGTGACCAATGTGCTGCTCGTGGTTGTTCGCTACTTTGGCGGCGTCAAACTGGGCGTAAGCGGTTTGGTAAATGCATACAAGACCGCAGCACGCGAGGCACTGTCGCAAGCCGATATCGAAACAAAAACCGTGGATGAAATCCACCTTGTGTCGTTCGAGTGGCCCCTGATGAACGAAGTGATGCGCGTGCTGCGCGAAGAAAACCTGCAACCCTACCGCACCCGCTTTGAACAAAGCTGCGAACTGGAAGTGAAATGCCGCTCATCGCAGGCAAAACGCGTGATAGAAAAGCTAGAAAAAATTTATGGTGTGCGCACAAAATACCTTTTTACAACATAACAAACTGTTTTTCAGTACTCAAACTCATATCTGAGGATTTCGATATTTATGCTGAAAATTTTTTAAAATCAATAGCTGAAATATTTTTTTTTAAACTTTTTTTCACTCACTTTTGTTGAAAACTAAAAAGCAAATCGCTCAATTTACAAAGCAGTAAAAATCAGCTACTTCGCTGAGGGGCATTGCGGGGCTTGCGTTAATTTAGAATTAACTGATTGATTTTCAAAGAGTAATGAAGAAAAAGTACGTCGAGGTGTGGGAAAACTGCCTGAATGTCATCCGGGACAACATTCATGCACAGAGCTTTAAAACATGGTTTGAACCAATTGTCCCGGTTAAGCTCGAAAACAATGTACTGACCATTCAGGTACCCAGCCAGTTTTTTTATGAATGGCTGGAGGAGCATTACATTGTTCTGCTGAAAAAAACCATCAAAAAAGAGCTTGGTCCCGAAGGCAGGCTCGAATACAGCATTATCATGGACAGTCACCCCGGTCCCGGAGGGCCGCTGGCCATCAATTATCCCACAAGCAATCAAAAAGCCACCAAAAACCCCTATGTTTCGATGCCACTCGACCTGAACAGGGGTACTTCCAACGACATTCCCAATCCTTTCATCATTCCCGGCCTCAAGAAAATCAAGGTTGAATCGCAACTGGTTCAAAGCTATTCATTCGAGAACTTTATCGAGGGCGAATGCAACCGCCTGGCACGCTCGGCCGGCTATGCCGTTGCCGAAAACCCTGGCAAAACAGCCTTCAATCCCTTGTTGATTTTCAGCCAAACCGGCCTTGGAAAAACACACCTCGCCCACGCCATTGGCTTGCAGGTGAAAACCAATTATCCCGATAAAACGGTTTTATACGTTCAAACAGAGCAGTTTATCAATCAATACATCGAATCGGTCAGAAACAACAATCAAAACGATTTTGTGCATTTCTACCAGATGATCGATGTGCTGATCATCGACGACATTCAGTTTCTGGCTGGCAAAGATAAAACGCAGGATGTGTTTTTTCATGTGTTCAACCACCTTCATCAAAGCGGCAAACAGCTTGTCATCACCAGCGACAAACCACCTGTTGAACTCAAGGGCATGGAACCGAGGCTTTTATCCCGTTTCAAATGGGGCCTTTCAGCCGATTTGCAAATGCCCGATTTCGACACCCGTGTAGCGATACTGCGCCGTAAATTATACAATGATGGCATTCAGGTTTCGGACGAAGTGATTGATTATCTGGCAGGTGCCATCACCACCAGCGTGCGTGAAATGGAAGGTGCACTCATCTCGCTCATTGCGCAGTCGTCGCTCAACAAAAAAGCCATCACCATGGAGCTGGCAAGGCAGATGATTGACAAATTCGTCAAAAACACCGCCAAAGAAATCAGCATCGACTACATACAGAAAGTGGTGTGCGACTATTTTGGCCTTCCGGTGGATCAGATTCATGCCAAAACACGCAAACGCGAGGTGGTACAGGCTCGTCAGGTGGCCATGTACTTTTCAAAAAAACATACCAAATCATCGCTTGCCACCATTGGCCTGCAATGTGGAAACAAAGACCACGCCACTGTGCTGCATGCCTGCAAAACCATTGCCAACCTGATTGATACTGACAAACAGTTCAGGTCGTATGCCACTGACATCGACCGGAAAATTCTACAATAAATACCACATTGAATGAACATCAAAGCCTGTGTTGAAACCAACACAGGCTTTTGTTTTTCATGCGCTGCTCAGCTAAGTGAGGAAGCCAGGCGCAACAGGTCGGAAAACACGCCTCGCGCCGTCACCTCAGGTCCGGCCCCTGCCCCTCTGATCACCAGTGGTTGGTTGCCATAAGCTTCGGTGAAAATCTCAAAGAGGGAATCGGATTCTGTGAGGGTGCCCAACACCGAGCGTTCGGGCACTGCCACCAGCTTCACATCCAGAAGGTTTTCCCTCAAGTCGAGTGTGGCTGCATAGCGCAACACTTCACCTTTGGCAAGCTGTTGCTTACGGGCAGCAAAAGCTGCATTGATCAGCCGGGGATCGCCGGATAGAAAGGCCTCCTTTTCAAGATGACGAAGCGCCTGAGGCACAAGATTTTCCACAGACACCTCATTCATTTCAACATGCATATCGAGTTCGCGTGCCAAAATCAGCAGCTTGCGTGCCACATCACCTCCCGACAAATCCTCACGTGGATCGGGTTCGGTGAGGCCAGCCTGCATGGCTTCGTCAAGTACCTGACTAAAAGGCACATCGCTCACTGAGAAACGGTTGAAAATATAGCTCAGCGAACCGGAGAACACCCCCCTGATGCGATAAATATCGTCGCCGGAGGCATGCAACAGCTTGATGGTGTCGATCAACGGCAAACCAGCCCCCACATTGGTTTCGTAGAAAAACTGCCGCCCCTCGCGCTTCAGTGTCGTTCTGATTCGTTCGTAATGGTCCATCGGCATGGTGTTGGCATGCTTGTTCGATGCCACAATGTCGCAACCTGCAGCAATCAGTTCGGGATAGGCTTCAGCCAGCGAGCGGCTCGCCGTATTGTCAACCAGCACCACGTTTTCGAGGTGATGATCCTGCACAAAACGGATGATATCGGCATGGGTATAGGTTTCTTTGCCATGACAAAGCTGCCTGAGCCAGTCGTTGCCCTGATCGTGTACATTCAAAGCCAGCCGCTGTGAATCGCCTATGCCAAAGATATTGATATTCACACCCCTGCGGTCAGCAATGCGTTGCTTCGATTGAACGAGTTGCTGCAGCAGCGTTTTGCCCACCTTGCCTTTTCCAAACAAAAAAACATTGAGCCGGCGCGAAGCCCCAAACACATGTCCATGGATGATGTTGGCAGCCTTGCGCAATTGATCGAGCCTGACAACCAGCGAAATATGGTCGCCATTGATGGTGTTGGTCATCAAAATGGGTTTGATGTTGTTGCGGTTGAGCGATCGGTAAGCCGTGTCGAGAAACTGGAGGTTTCGGCTGATGACCGAAATTACGGCCACAGAGGTGTCCACATGAATGGTGCTGATGTCCTGCAA
>CAZBMR010000014.1:5531-10132 GCA_964492695.1 uncultured Lentimicrobiaceae bacterium | reverse complement strand
GAATTCAGGATGCGCACAGGGATGTTCCGGTCAATCAGCGGCAGGATGGTCTTGGCGTGCAACACCTGTGTACCAAACTGGGCCAGCTCGTTGGCTTCTCTGAAAGATAGCCGGCGGATGATGGCTGCATCGGGCACCAAACGCGGATCGGCCGTAAACAGCCCATCCACATTTGTCCAGTTTTGCACTTCTTCCGCCTGCAGAAAAGCCGCCACCAGGGTAGCCGTGTAGTTGCTGCCATTGCGCCCAAGTGTGGTGGTTTGGTTGTTCAGTGCCGAGCCAATGAAGCCAGTAACAACTTCAATCACATCCTCCTCTGCATCTTGAAAGTAAGTTCGAAAATTTTGTTCTGACAAGTCCCAGATCACCTGGGCCGAACCAAACTGAAGGTCGGTTTTGATGAGCTTACGGGCATCCACAAAGCGGGCCCTGAAACCCCGTTGCGTGAGCAGATGCACCACTGTTTTACAACTGATAATTTCGCCATAAGCCAGCACCTCGTCTTTGATCTTAAGCGAATATTCACCCAATAGGGCCACCCCCCCGAGCAGACGCGACAAGGTTTTCATCTCTTCTTCAAAAAGCGACCGGCTGCATGGCTGCTGCTGATAAGCCAGCAACGCGTGCAACGATTGCTGATAAGGCTGCCCCGAAGCTGCGGCAGCGAGCAAAGCCTCCAGGCTGTCGGTGGCATCGGCCCGCGCCGACAAAACCACAAAAATTTTTCCTTCTGATGCCTTGCTTTGAATGATGTTCAACGCACCTTCCAATGCACTTCCATTGGCCAGCGACTTACCGCCGAATTTTAATACTTTCATAAATGCTTATGTCAGATTTGATAAAACTTGAATTGATGCATGTCCCTTAAGCTGCTCATATTCGCTGCCTTGCGCGAAAACATCCTCCAACAACTTGTTCAGCTGATCATATTCGATCAGGAAACCATCATGGCCGTGGATGGACGTGATTTCGCGGTAAACGGCATTCAATCCATGCTGTTGCAGCACCTGTGCAGTCTCCCTGTTGCTGGCAGGCTGAAAAAACAGGTCCGAATCAATGCTCACCATCACCACACGCGCCTTCAACTGTGCGGTGGCTTCTGCAAAACTGCCATGTCCGCGGCTGATGTCGTGCGAACTCAGATAATGGTTCATCAAAAGGTAGGCATCCAATCCAAAACGGCCTTCGAGTTTTTTGCCGTGGTGCAACAGCCACGATTCAATGTTGGGCATGTCGAGCTCGTCGTTCCACGAACGGTTAAACCGCAGCTGGAATGATTCGGGCGTGCGGTAAAACATCATGGCCATCATGCGGGCATCGTGCACCGGTTGTGTTGAATGGCGCAAAATCTGCTGTTGAACCTTGTTGAAAGCCAACACCCAATCGCTCGCTTTCCAATCTGTAGCAATTGGAACGATGCACTTTACGAAGTCGGGAAAACTAACTGCAATTTCCCAGCTGATGGCACCGCCCAGCGAGCCACCGATGGAAACATGAAGCTGCTTTACGCCCAGTGCTTTCAGGGTTTGAACAAACAAGGCGGCTATGTCGCGCACCGTGAGGTGCTTAAAATGATCAAATCCCAACGGGGCTTCACCGGCATAGCCATTTCCCGGAATGTTGATCCCCACCACCGTATAGTCATGAAGCGATACAAGCCGGTCGAAACCAATCAATTGGTTCCACCAGCCATGCTCACCTGCCACGGTTGAGTTGCCGGTAAGTGCATGACAAACCAGCACAACAGGTTTGCCTGCGCGGATGGGTTGCCCAAAAATTTCGTAGGAGAGCACCAGATTTTTGTAATGAAATCCACTGCAAGTCTGAAAGTTGCGGATGGTGTGGTAATGACAGTTATGTGCAGTCATGATGGGTATATCAGTTGGTTATTGGGCAAGCGCCTGTTCGAGGTCGGCAATCAGATCGTTGATGGCTTCGATGCCCACCGACACCCTGATGAGGTCGGGCGTAACGCCTGAAGCCAGCTGTTCTTCGGCTGAGAGCTGCTGATGCGTGGTGCTGGCAGGATGAATGATGAGCGATTTGGTGTCGCCGATGTTAGCGAGGAGCGAGAAAAGCCGGGTGTTGTCAACCGTTTTTTTTGCAGCCTCATAACCGCCTTTCACACCAAAGGTGAGCATGCCCGACTGGCCCGCGGGCAAATACTTTTTCGCGAGTTCGTATGACGGGCTTTCGGGCAATCCGGGGTAATTCACCCAGGCAACCTGCGGATGAGCCTGCAGCCATTGCGCCAGGGCCAGTGCATTTTGGCTGTGGCGCAGCAGTCGGAGCGGCAAGGTTTCAAGTCCTTGTATCAATTGGAAAACATTGAACGGACTGGCAGCAGCGCCCAGGTCGCGCAGGCCTTCGAGCCTGATCTTGCCGATGAAGGCAGCCTTGCCCAGTGCATCCACGAGCTTCAGTCCATGATAACCAGGGTTGGGGGTTGTAAACTCCGGAAAGTTGCCATTGGTCCAGTCGAATCGTCCGCTGTCAACCACTGCCCCACCGAGCGAGGTTCCTTGTCCGCCAATGTATTTGGTGAGCGAATACACATTGATGTCGGCACCATGATCGAAGGTTCGGCACAAAAAAGGCGTTGCCAGCGTGTTGTCCACAATCAAAGGAACACCGGCCGCGTGCGCAACACCCGCGATGGCCTGAATATCGAGTACATGCAGCTTGGGATTTCCGAGTGTCTCAATAAAAAAGGCCCTTGTGTTGGATTTTACAGCTGTGCTGAAATTCGCGATGTCGGTAGGATCAACAAAGTCGGTGTGAATGCCAAAGCGACGAAGTGTAACCTGCAACAGGTTCCAGGTGCCACCATAGAGGTGAGACGAGGCCACAATGTGATCGCCTGTTTTGAGCAGGGTGAGGAGCGTGGTGGCAATGGCCGCCGTGCCACTCGCAAAAACTGCTGCTCCGACGCCACCGTCGAGCGCTGCCAGGCGCTGCTCAAGCACATCGTTGGTGGGATTGTTGAGTCGTGTATAAATATAGCCCGGCTCGGCCAATGAAAAGAGGTTGGCTGCATGGGTGGTATTATTGAACACATAGGATGTGGTCTGATAAATCGGCACCGCCCTTGTGCCCTGCGTTTGTGTGGTGTCGTGGCCCGTGTGGAGCGCTTGCGTTTCAAAATGAAGTGTTGACATTTTATGGTGTTTATTAGGGTTAAAAAAAAAGCCCCTCGTGCATTTTGCAGGAGGGGCCTATTTACATCTATTTCAATGCTTTATCCGAACTCCTGCACACGCCGCCACATCTGCATCATCATCGAAGCAGCCATCATCATGGTGTTAACAGAAAGGAGTAAGGTGTTTATCATCATTTTCCAGTAAAAAAAATCCCCGTCAGCATGCTGACGGGGACAGTTTATATTCAGAGCACACAAATCGTCCGCGTCAGGCTTTCACCTGCATCATCATGGACATCATTTGGGTGCGTGGGTTCAACATTTGGGTTTTATTTTTCGGCTGCAAAGAAACACTTTTTTTTGATTACACAAAGGAAGGCTTTTTTTTGCAAGCTACTTTTATTGTTAATGAATGGTTAAATCTTTGTTGAATGTTTTAGTCCACTTTTGGAACATTTTAAGCAGGCTGATATTCACTCATGTTTTCCATCAGCTTTTTTCTGCTGTAGAAAATCCTGCTTTTCACCGTACCAATTGTCAGGTTGAGTTCATCGGCAATCTCCTTGTACTTGTAGCCCTCGTTGTACATATCAAAGGCACGCCTGAAGTCTTTGTCCAATGCTTCGATGCCTTTGGTGAGCTCCCTGGTTGCAATGATTGATTCGGGATTAAATTCTGTGTCCCTAGAAACCGAATTGATATGGAACAGGTTGTCACTCTGATCGATAAATGTTTTTGCCTTCTTGTTTCTCCTGTAATTATTGATGAAGATGTTCTTCATGATGGTGTAAACCCAGGCCTTGAAGTTGTTTTGGTTTACATATTTATCACGGTTGATGAGGGCCTTGTAAAATGTTTCCTGCAACAGGTCCTTGGCATCATCTTCATTGCCGGTGAGTTGTTTTGCGAAGACCTCAAGGTACTTCTGCATCGCGGTGAGGTTATAGTTGAATTCAAGAGCTGTCATTGTGTTTTTGTTTAACGTTTATGGGACAAAATTAAACATATTAATAGTTTTGTCAAGCTTATTTAGAAATATTTTAAACAAAATTTTGGGAGATAGTGCTATATAATTGAAATACAATTAAATAAGCCATGTTAATTTTACTTAAACAAAACTTAAAACCAGTAAAAAAGACAGAAAAAGGGAGATTTTGTTGAAGCATTCGCTTCAAAAAAGCATGAAAAATGAAACAAAACGTGTTAGAAAAAGCTTCAACAAAATGTTTGTTGAAGCTTTTTGTTGAAGCTACAAACCGAAAAACTGTTGAATCATTTGCAGGTTGTGCTTGCTCATGCTTTTATCGCCTTCGGCTTTGTAAATGTCTTCAACCGGTGCTTTATAGGCTTCAAGCACTTTGTGACGCACCATTTTCAGTGTTGAATTGATCATCAGGTTTTGCTCGGTGAAAGGTTCAGCGGCAATTACAAACCTGCGGGGAATCCACAGTTCAGGAAACTG
>CAZBMR010000014.1:0-5431 GCA_964492695.1 uncultured Lentimicrobiaceae bacterium | reverse complement strand
TCTTCATCCATATAGCCGAGGTCGCCGGTGTAGAGCCATCCATCGCGAATGACACTGCTGGTGGCTTCCGGATTGCGGTAATACCCCTTCATCACATTGTTTCCCCTGATTACGATTTCGCCTTTTGTGCCGGCTGGCAGGATGTTGCCGCTGGCATCGCGGATGGTGCATTCCAGATGGGGAATCACCTTTCCTGAGGTTCCAAATTTGTGCACTGCCGGATTGTTGGCCGAAATGATGGGTGCAGCTTCGGTGAGGCCATAGCCCTGATAAACCGGAACCCCGATGGCAGCAAAAAACTGCTGTTGCGAGAGGTCGAGCAGCGCACCACCACCCACACAAAAGCGGATACTATTTCCAAAAACCGACTGCAACTTCTTAAAGATGAGCTTGTAAGCCAGTTTGTAGGTGATCCGCTGCGCCAGAGATACCTTTGCGGGTTTTTGAAACCCGTTGCCATTGATGGCAATGCCGGCCTGCAAACCTGCTTCAAACAGTTTTTGAATGAGGCCTCCCTTGGCGGCCACGCCGTCTTTCATTTTGTTCATGAAGTTGCCCGTGAGCGCGGGAACGGTGAGCATGAAATGCGGATTGGCCTCCTTAAGGTTGATGGGAATATTTTTCAGGGCATTCTTGCTGCCGCCGCGGGCATCAACAAAAAAGATGGAAAGGCCTTTCACTGCCGATGCGTATATGCCCACCGTGTGTGCAAACGAATGGTCGAGGGGCAGAATAATCATCAGCCTGTCGCCCTGCTGCACATCGAAATACTGCATGGCATCGTGGCTGTTGCTGTGATAGTTGAGGTGGGTGAGCATGATGCCCTTCGGGTTGCCTGTGGTGCCGCTGGTGTAGGAAATCGTCACCGGCTGGTCGGAGGCTATGTTTTGCTCTATTTCAGCCAGGCGTGCCTCATTTTTTGTTATGGTCAGGCGTCCCTCCGCATACATCCTGCTCACGAGCAACACATCTTCCGGCTTGATGCCAGCAGCATTCAGCTGTGCATGGTATTGCTGAAGGTTGTCGTCCAGATAGATCAGGCGAATGCTTTTCAACTCAGGTGTTCGCAAGCTTTCCAAAGCCTTTTCGATGGTGTTCGACGACAGCACCATGCCTTTGCAGGCGGCATGTTCAAGCCGGAAATGAATCTCTTCGGGCAGCAGTTTGATCGAAAGGGGCACGTTGATGCCGCCCACACGCAGAATGCCATATTCGGTGATCACCCAATCGTTGCGTCCTTCGGCAAGGATGGCAACCTTGTCATCCGGACCAAAGCCGGCATCAAGCAAGGCCGAGGCAAACCAGCCCGATTTTTGGAGCACTGTGCTGAAGGAGGCTGTGTCCCAGCCTGCATCGCCTTTTTGATTGAGATAAGGCGCATCGGCAAAGCGTGTGGCTGCCGAACGCAGTAAGTTGATCACCGTTTGTTGCATGGTTTCACCTGTTAAACAGGCGGCAATTTAACAAAAAGAGGCAATCGGGCAGCAGCTCTTGCGGAATTAAGGGAGAAGTTGAAAGATTTTATCCGGTGATGAGCTTCATCATCCTCCTGAACTCGATGGCACTTGGCACCAGCCGCACATTGTCGGGCAGCTCAAAGTTGATGTTGGCGCATTGTATGCCGCTCATAAAGAGCTCCGTACCTTCGAAAAATTCGCTCAGCAGTGCCACATACTTCTTTAGCTCGGGCATCGTGACGGCCGACACAAAATAGGTAGCCACCAGATGTGGATCAACAGTTTTCGACACCGAAAAGAGGTCGTTCACCGGCACATTCTGACCCAGATAGTAAACCTTCATGCCATGTTTGCGTGCCAGATAATAATAGGTGAGCAGGCCAATCTCGTGGAGCTCCCACTCGGGCAAAAACAAAATGATGCGGCGTGCCTTGGGATCGCTCACCGCAGGCAGGCTGTCGATGGCCACGCACAACTTCATTCGGATGAGGTTGGAAATGAAATGCTCCTGGGCCGGATTGATGGTTCCGGTTTGCCAAAGCACCCCAATTTTCTCGAAGAACGGATAAATCACATGGTAAAGCGTGTCTTCAAAGCCAATCTTGATGATGCTTTGGTTAAGGATGCGCTCAAAACGCACTTCGTTGAGCTCGATCATGGCCACCACCAGACTTTCGATCTGGCTGAGGTAGTCCGATTCGGGCTTCACCACCTCCATGATTTTCTGGTTCAGCTCGGCATTCGTCATGCCGGCAATCTTGGATATTTTGATGCCGTGACGGTTCAGGATGCTGATATTCAGCAGGCGTTTCAGGTCTTCGTCGGTGTAGTTGCGGATGTTGGTTTCGCTGCGATTTGGATCCACAATACCATACCGTTTTTCCCATATCCTGATGGTATGGGCTTTCACGTTGGTGAGCCTTTCAAGGTCTTTGATCGAATACGTTGACATCGTGCTGTAGTAATGTGAGTTAACCCAATAACATGCAATGCGGAAAAATGTTCATTTGTATTAAAAATGTGCAGCAGCGCGCGAAATTAATAAAAAAGCAAACCACAAAGCCCCGGCTGTGGCTTTGCCATCAAGCGCTTCGCCATGGCTGCCATTTCAGGCCATCATCAGGTTCATCCAATCAGCAGGATGTGCAGCTGCAGGCAGTTATGATCTTGCAGCATTGCACAGCAATTATGCCGCGGCTGCTGAACAGTTCAAAAGCACGATGCCTTTACCTTGCCGCTTGTGGTTCATGAAGGCTTTAGTTTGTCGTGGAGCGAAGCTTCCACACGGGTGAAATGGAAGTTGAAACCGGCCTCGAGCAGTCGCCCGGGCTGCACCCTTGCGCCGCGCAACAAGAGCTCCTGCCCCATTTCGCCCAGCGCCAGCCTGATGGCAAAGGCAGGCGCAGGCATCAAAGCGGGGCGATTGAGCGCCCTGCCAAGGGCTTTTGCAAAGTCTTTCTGACGAACGGATTCGGGTGCCACCAGGTTGTAGGGCCCTTCGCAATGTGTGTTGTTCAACAAAAACAAAATGGCTTCCACCTCGTCTTCAATGTCGATCCACGACAGCCATTGCTTGCCGCTGCCCAGAGGTCCGCCGGCAAAAAAGCGGAATGGCAAGGCCATTTTTGGCAAGGCTCCGCCCTGCGCAGCCAGCACCACGCCCGAGCGGATGATGACAAGGCGGCGGGTGATGTCGGCCATGCGGTGTGCAGCCTCTTCCCATTTGACGCTTACCTCCGACAGAAAACCACTGCCGGCCTGGCTCGTTTCGTCGAACACCTCCTCATCGCTGTTGCCATAATATCCCACCGCCGAAGCCTGAATGATGGTGTCGAGCTGCAGCTCCGAAGCCTTGATGAGCGTGTGCAGCGCCTCCACGGTTTGCACACGGCTCCAGAGCAAAGCCTGTTTGCGTTGCGCGGTCCAGCGCGCATCGCCAATGCCGGCACCTGCCAGGTTGATGAGCACCTTGCTCCCCTCGATGAGTGCGGCCAGGTGCGATGGCGGCTGATGCCAGTCGGCAAAGTGAATGCCCGGAGCGTTGAAGCGTTGACGGGCAGCAGGCACATTGCGGCTGAACAACACCAGCTCGTGCCGGCCGATGAGCCGCTTGACGAGTGCTTCGCCAATCAATCCTGTTGCCCCTGCGATGATGATTTTCATGATTTCGTTTTACCTCATAACAGCCGAGAACGCGAAATGTTTGCGCTTTTTTGCTCAGGCACAACAAACAGCCTTCACTAAAAATGGAGCCTTGTTGTTACCCATGCTTGGGCTGCAATCAAGTGAAGACGTCAGGTTGAAAGCAGGCTTCACTTGTTTTGGTTAAAAAGACGCATCAGAGATTGGTTGTGAGGCATGGGGTCAAATTCATCGCTCCGCCAGTCGCTGCCATTTTTAAGCCCCATCCACCCCAGCATATCCTTGTGCTGAGGATCGCCGGAATCAGCCAGGATTTGTTTCAGTCGTTCGTAGCCAGGTGCGCCTCCGCAATCTTCGGGCGGGCACTTTCCCTTGCCACTCATGATCAATGGCATGTCGGTTTGAAACGCATTGATTTTAATCAGCTCGATTTCGTGTTCCCAGTTATCGCCAAAATCGTAGATATAGGTGTATTTTTGACCGGCTTTGTAGAAAACATCCGACAAACGTTCTTCATACGGATCCAGGTAGGTTGTTGGGTTGAAAGGATTCGAATCTTGTTCCTCCGGGCTGTCGGTGATCACCTCACGCGAAGCCCAGCCCTTTTCCGAAAAGCGGTAGAAGTGATTATTTTCCCACCCAAAAGCAATCTGCAGCGTCAGGTGAAAATCGGCAAACGTACAGTGTGATGGCACGGTTATCGAACGCCATACCGGCGGCTTAGAAACACCTTTCAGCTTGATTTTCATCTCATAAGTCTGGCTATTGTCCATCGTCCCGGTCGATGGCTGCTTCCTTTTGGCGCCCTCGTTGCCAAACCGCATCGCATCATCATCGGCTTCGTCATCCCTGTCATCATCGGGGTAATCATTCGCCGCAAAACCATTGAACTCCTCGCCATTATTGGCAAACGAGAAGCCACCGGGGCCGGCAATACGCCTGAGTTGTGCAATGATTTTCGCTGCAAGGCGGTCGTCTTCATATGGCCCGCGCACATAAAAAGGCCGTCCGTCTCTGCCACATTCGATGCTGATGAGTTCAACCTGTTCATCATCGTCATCTTCAAGGATGTATTGGGCCACCGAAATAAAGTCTTTGTGCGGCTGAAACTCATACAGGTCGGCAAAAGCAATGGATTCGAAGATGATGTTGTGCACAAGGGCATAGTCGGTTTTCATCATTGCATCAAACTGTTGGTATTGGTATAACAGCTGCATGTATTCACCCGCACTGATGTTGAACTTATAACCTGCATCTTTCACTCCAAGACACAATAAATCAACCAGATAAATACCAAGTGTGATGTGACCGGTTTTGTGTATTCTTGCCACAATGATGTTGGCCAAACCCCTATTCTGCCAATCGCGGTTGATGTGGCATTCAAAGATGGGCAGGCTGCGGGCCTTTTGCCGGATGTAGTTTTCGGGGGATAATGGAGCTGCGGTTTTTGGGTTATTTTTTTTCGACATGCACAAGGATATTTGAGAAGTCGAAGGTAAAAAAAACAACAATTGCATGCCGCTGACATCAAAAAAATGCTCGTTTCAGCGCTCTGATTTTCGGTGTTGGACCGGGAAAGTTGTTTGATTGAATGGCCTCAGAAATAGTGTGGATAAACTGTTTAGGGGCAAAGCATCGCCCTATGAGGGATGATTCAGAATCTGCATGGCACTGGTTATCTGATTCTTAAGCTGCGCTGCAGCAGCGGCCGTTGTGCATGGATTTTGTGTTGGAACTATAAATTGATGGGCAACACAACATCGCTTTTGTAACTTACAAAAACGCAGTTGTGAATTGCTTTTAGATTGTATCTTTGACTTACTGAGCACAAC
>CAZBMR010000013.1:84640-86733 GCA_964492695.1 uncultured Lentimicrobiaceae bacterium | reverse complement strand
TTCATTATTTTGACTGATAATGATTTTGTTAGCTTGAATGACCTACCTTTGCAGGCTCAAAATTTTATTTCTTTTATGCCTACTTTTCAAGAATTGGGTCTGAAACCGGAGCTGCAGAAAGCAGTTGAAGAACTTGGTTTCAAAGACCCCATGCCGATTCAGGCTGCTGTGATTCCCACCCTGATCGAACAAACCACCGACCTGGTGGGCCTGGCCCAAACCGGAACCGGCAAAACCGCAGCTTTTGGTCTGCCCGTGCTGCACTACATCGATCCGGCCCTGCGCCAAACCCAGGCCGTGATCCTCTGTCCAACACGCGAGCTCTGCATGCAGATCACCCGCGACCTCACCAACTTCGCGCGCTTTATGCCGCAAATCAAAATCACCCCCATCTATGGTGGCGCATCCATCGAGGTGCAAATGAAACAGTTGTACGACAATCCACAGATTATTGTAGCTACGCCCGGCCGCATGAACGACATGATCCGGCGGGGTAAAACTAATTTCACCCACGTGCGCTGGGCCGTGCTCGACGAAGCCGACGAGATGCTCGACATGGGCTTTCAGGACGATGTGGACAGCATTTTGCAGGAGATGCCCAAAGAAAAAAACACGCTGCTGTTTTCGGCCACCATGCCCGATCAGGTGGAACGCATCCTGAGCAAATACATGCACAAGCCCGTGGTAAAAAGCGTGGGCGAGCGCAACACCGGAACAGCCAATGTGAAGCACCTCTACTACCTGGTGCACGCCAAAGACCGCTATGCCGCACTCAAACGTGTGGCCGACTATAACCCCAGCATCTATGCCATCGTGTTTTGCCGCACCCGCATCGAAACACAGGAAATTGCCGATATGCTCATCCGCGACGGCTACAATGCCGATGCACTCCATGGCGATCTGAGCCAGGCGCAGCGCGACCATGTGATGAAACGCTTCCGCACCGGTGGCCTGCAAATGCTCGTGGCCACCGATGTGGCTGCCCGTGGCCTCGACGTGAACGACCTCACCCATGTGATCAACTACAACCTGCCCGACGAACCCGAGGTGTATATCCACCGCAGCGGCCGCACCGGACGAGCCGACAAAACAGGCACCTGCATCAGCATCATCAATATGAAGGAAAAAGGCAAGATGAAGCTCATCGAAAGAAAAGTGGGCCGCGAATTTGCCAAAGCCAAGGTGCCAACAGGTGTGCAGGTGTGCGAAAAACAACTCTTCCACCATGTTGACCGCATGGAAAAAGTGGAACTCAAACACGAAGAAATCGACTCGTTCCTGCCCGTGATCTACCGCAAGCTCGAATGGATGGACCGCGAAGAACTCATCAAACGCTTTGTGGCACTGGAGTTTAACCGCTTCCTCGACTACTACCGCGACTCGGCCGACCTCAATGTGGAAGAATCAAAAACGCTGCGCCGCGACGAGTTTCCCGATGAAAAGAAATACCGCGAAAAGAAAAGGGATTTCGAGGGCAAACCCCCGCGCCGCGAAGGCTTCGTGCGGATGTTTTTCAGCGTGGGCAAAAAAGACAAGGTGGGGCCACACAACCTCATCGGTCTGGTGAACGAAGTAACGCGCTCGCGCGATGTGGTGGTGGGTCGCATCGACATTATGGAGAATTTCTCCTTTGTGGATGTGGCTGCAAGTCATGCCGATATGGTGCTCGAAGCCTTTGGAAACCGCAATAAAAATCTCTCCGACGTGCGTGTTGAACTGGCAGGCGAAAGGGGTGGCGACACACCCAAAAAGAAAAGGGCCGGCAATGTCCGCAAAGGCGAGGACAACGACTGGGAAAAGCCCTGGGCCAAAAACAAGCGCAAAGACTGGGGCGACAAAAAAAGCCCAAAAGGTAAACGACCCTAAGTCGGGGATAACAACACCTCCACACATCCCGGTATGGCCGGAGGCTGATAAAAAAGTACGGAGTTCCTCCACCTCCTTCGGAGGATGGAGGCTGCTTTGCTTCAGCATTTGGCAATCATAGCGGCGGTTCATGCACATGCGCTTGCACGAAACCAGCTGTAATTTTTTCGATAAAAACGGCTTGTCGATGCCTGAATTCAACATTTCAGGTGAGCGGAAATCATAGC
>CAZBMR010000013.1:48090-84540 GCA_964492695.1 uncultured Lentimicrobiaceae bacterium | reverse complement strand
AAAACGGCTTGTCGATGCCTGAATTCAACATTTCAGGTGAGCGGAAATCATAGCAATGTGATGCGAGCTCAGCTGTAGTGTTGTTTCCTCTTTGATGCCGGAACCAGCCTGCCCCCGCTATGGCTTGTATGTTAAATTTTAACGGCTTGCACAGCAGCAGATCAAAAAGTGATTAGTTTTGAGGTGTCAGACACCTTTCCCTGAATTGACCAAACTTTAAGATTCTTGCCATGCTATTGAAAATGAATGATTTTAGTGGTATGAGGCCCATGACAAAGCAGGAACAAGTCGTGAGGATTGTGATATTGAATTGGCAAAAAAAAACAATATGAAATTAAAAATGATCACAGCAATGATGCTCATCATTGGTTTTACTTGCACAGCCCAGGAAACCATTGAAGTTGAATTTTCCACTGATTGTGGAAAAAATGTATTTATAACCACAGATGAGAAGGCTGTCCCCAAACAAACAAAAAAACAAATTGAAGCGTTTTTAGCGTCTGAGGTCGACATTCCAGACAGGTTAAAAGAGACAGAAGGCAGGTTTTATTTCAGCCAAACCATTGACTGCACGGGAAAAAGTATCAGGATACATGTAAAGAGGTCGGCCTATCCACAGCTTGATGAGAAAATGATTCAATGTATCGCGAAGAATTTGACATGGAATCCGGGCAAGCAAAAAACGTTTCCGGTAAACAGCATTTTCGAATGGGAAATTCTGCTGAAAAATGGAAAATTTGAGATTTTGAATCGTTTCCAGCTGTAAAAATAAATACCCCTGTAAAACAGCGTATTAGCCTGATAATTAGGGCCATCTGAAAACCTCTCCGAACCAAATATTGCAAACTTTTCATTTAGCCGTCTAAAGGTGAGAAGTATATGAATTCACGTCAATCCGGGCCAGAAAAGTTTAAGCGCAAAGGAGACCGCAGAGGCCTTACGCATTGTCGTTTATGGAATGAGAACAAAACCGATTGAAAACATAAATTTCTCTGTGTGCTCTGCGCCTTCTCTGGGGCCTCTGCGGTTAGATAAAAATCGTAACCAAAGCTATTTTTCATTCAATTCCGGCTTCGGGTTTCAAAAGGAATGCAAGCTTTTTTGGGGTGAATGGATGTAAATGCATGCACATGAAGCCTAAAAACAGGCTTTATTTATTGATATTGTAATACTTATTGGTTTTTCAGCAAGCCCTCATTAGCCCGTCACCATCCTGATTCACAGGGCGACAAGCAGCCAAATTTCATATCATTGTTGCAATACAATTCCCTGACATCTGTTGATCCATTTCATGCAGCGCTCAAGCCAACAGAAAAGCCAGTTACACCTTCATTATGGATTGATAAAATGCTACTTTTGTAAGTAAATCTGCGCACAAGATGCTTTTATATTTTGGGAATTGTGAAAGAGACCTTATTTTTACGGATTAATTATCAATCGGGAAACTGGATATGAAATATTTACGCAGTCTGCAACTGTGTGTTTTATGGGTGGTGTTGAATGTGCCACTTTCTTCGATGGCATGGATACACATGGAAATGAACACCTTGCATGAAGCGCCCCAAGGCAAAGCAGATGGCTTTCTGGGGCCTGATGTTGCCATATGTGCCGGTGACACACTTCGCATCGAAGCACCACTTGGCATCAGCTACCTCTGGAGTACAGGACAAACCACCCGTTTCATTGATGTGATGCCTGTGGTATCGACAGATTACTGGGTGCGGATGATCAACTTGCAAGGGCTTGAACAGCGCGACACTTTGACGGTGACTGTGCACCCAAAACCCACGGTGGCGATCCAGCCCGCCATCAGCACCTTGCTGCCCGGCGAGGCCGTTTTGCTCACTGCTTCCGGTGCCAGTACCTACACCTGGTCCGACGGCTCAACAGGTTCGCAGTTTTTTGCTGCTCCTGCAATGCCCGAAAACTTATATACCGTCACTGGCAGCAACATCCATGGCTGCAGCGCTTCGGCGCAGGCCACCGTGTTTGTGAACTACACCACGCAGGCTGCTTTCGCAAACACCAATACTTGCATAGGCGACACAACCTTTTTCACTTCCAAAATCCTGACCAACGACACCATCCAGCTGATTGAATGGGATTTGGATCACGACCTGATGTTTGACGACGGCATCGGAGAGCAGGTTTTTTACCACTTTCAGGAAGCCGGCGAATGGTTGGTGGGTTTGAGGGTGACCACAAAATATGCCCCACAGCCCCATGTGGTTTATCAGCCGGTGGTGGTGGGCGATGTGCCGGTGGTTGAGATCGATTTTCTGAGCAGTTGCATTGCAACACCCATACAGTTCGAAGGACATGCCTTTGCTGCTTTTGGAAGCATTGAAAGCTGGAACTGGGATTTTGACAATGGACAGACTGCTTCCACACAAAATCCCATCGCCACCTTCGGGCAGGCAGGTCAATACAACATTCAACTTGAAGTGACCACCACCTCAGCTTGTACGGCCACCGCCACAAGGGCTTTTACCACCTCAGCCCGTCCGGCACTTTCCATCAGCTTTGGCGATGGTACGCCCATCGAACAATTGCCGCTGGTGCTTTTTAAAAACGACACCATCACCTTGAAAGCCAATGGCATTTTCGACAGTGTGATCTGGAACAGGCAGGTGAAAAATGTATTGTTCAAGGTGACGCGTGCCGGAACCTATTCTGCTGTATCCTATCGTGATGGCTGCAGCAGCAACAGCCTGAGCATTGGAGTAACCCAAAGTGAATTTCCTTACGACCCCTCACTGAAAATCCCCAACTTCCTCACGCCCAATGGCGATGGCTACAACGACGTGTGGGAGCTGCCCATGCTCAACAGCTTGCGGCCCGCCAAAGTAACGATCTACAGTCGCGCCGGTTTGCAGGTGATGCAATCAACCGACTATCAGAACGACTGGAAAGGGCAATACAACAACAATCCGCTTCCCGAGGGCAGCTACTTTTATGTGGTGGAAGGCAGCGGAGGTGAGGTGTTTAAAGGAACGATAACACTGTTGAGATGATGAAAAAACTACGGCCTTTTATCACACTTATAGCGGCAATGCTGCTCTCCACCATGGTTTGGGCTCAGCAGTTTCCGATGACCAACCACTACCTGGTGAATGCCTATTCGCTCAGCCCAGCCACTGCCGGAAGCCTCGAAAAAGGCGCATTGTTTTTCAACTACCGCAAAGACTGGCTCAACCTGGGCAAAAGCCCCGAAACCATGCGGTTCAACACGCACTTCCACATCGGCAACAATATGTACCTGGGAGCAGAAGCCTACCTCGATAAGGTGGACATCATGGAACGCTTCAAGGGATCGCTCAGCTACACCTATCGCCTGCAAATGGCTGAGGAACAATACCTTCATTTTGGCATCTGGGGGAGCGTGTATCAAAACACGGTTCGTATTGATCAAATCACCGGCAACCCCGACGACCCGCTCATCCGCAACCTCGATCAACTCACAAAGATGACCTACAACGCCGGCTTTAGCCTGGTGTATTTCAACCGGGGCTTTGAGGCAGGCATTGGCATGCCCACCCTGCTGCGCACCAAAGATGCTTATTTGGAAGTGAGTCAGGGAAACTTTGCCTTTGAGCAGGAGTTTCAGTTTCATATCGGAAACAGGTTCCGGCTTAGCCCGGCGGTGCAGTTGCGTCCGGTGGTATTGCTCCGCCGCACCTCGAACCAGCCCACCATAGTGGATGTTTCGGCCTCTTTTATTTTCGCCGAAAAGTTTTATATCACAGGGCTTTACCGCAACAGCCAGGTGGTTGCGCTGGGTGTGGGTGGCCAACTGTTCAACAGCATGAACCTGTATTATACCTACGAGCTGGGCCTGGGCGGAATCCACTATGATGGCGGCGGCTCGCATGAAATTACGCTGGGATTCCGTTTCGGACGGCTGAATGCCGACGATGTTGAAAACTACCAGCCAAACCCAAGAAAATCAAAAAGCAAAAAATATATGCTTCACGAATATCAGCAGATGTACGAACAAAAATACCGGAGGGATTAAGGCATGAAAAAACGATACCAACTTCTTCTCATCAGTCTGGCCATGCTGTTGTCGCTGGTCGTCATTCCACAGCAGCTCAGTGGACAGGTGGCCAATTTCACCGCCGACATCACCACCACCTGCATTGGCCAGCAAGTTACTTTCACCGATCAGTCAACGGGTGTAACGCCCACAACTTTTTACGAATGGAGTTTTGGTGCCGGCGCAAGCCCTGCAACGGCGAGTGGTGCTGGTCCGCATGTGGTTACATACAGCAGCCAGGGCAGTAAGAATGTTTCGTTAACACTTACGGATGGCAGCGTTATCAACACCAAAACGCTGAATGGTTATATCACAGTAAACCAAGCGAATACCATTACCCTCACTTCTGGTGCCAGCACCAATATTCAAACCGTTTGTCTCAATGCCTCGCTTGCTCCCTCTATCACCTATGCCACCACGGGTGCAACAGGTGCCATCTTTACCGATCTGCCACCTGGTGTTACGGGTGTTTGGAACGCCAACGTAATTACCATTAGTGGAACGCCTACCGCGGTTGGAAACTACAACTATACCATCACGCTTACAGGAGGTTGTGGCAGCCAAACTGCCAATGGTTCCATCACTGTGAACCCGCTTCCAACGCCCACACTCACGAGTTCGGATGCTGACAACGCATTTTGTGCAGGAACGAGCGTGACCTTCACCGCCGGTGGCGGAACAGACTATACCTTCAGGGTGAATGGCGTAACCAAACAGACAGGTGCCGGGCACACCTACACCACCGATGCCTTGCTCAATGGTCAGGCTGTCGAGGTGATCGTGACCTCAGCCACAGGCTGTTCAGCATCGCTCACAGGTGCTGCCAACACCGTGCATCCATTGCCCAATCCGGCCATCACAGGGCCGCTGGCCATTTGCGGCTTGCCTTCCAACGCGCCGTACACCGTCATCAACAATGCTGGCAATACTTACGTTTGGACCGTTACAGGCGGCACCTTGTTGAACGGACAGGGGACGAATGCCATTGATGTTACATGGAGCACAACCGGTACAGGCACGATATCAGTCACAGAGACCGTCACGGCTACAGGCTGCACCAGCGATGATGCCGTAAGCATCACCAAAGCCCCCCAATCAGTTGGAGGCACCTTGTCAGGCACGAAAACAGTGTGCGAAGGCTCAACAAGCGGTGCCATGACCCTCAGCGGCTATGTGGGCAACATCTTAAAGTGGCAATACTCTGATGACCTGACCAACTGGGTTGATACTGCCTATACAGCCACCTCTTTCCTTTCGGGGCCATTATCAGAAACCACCTACTTCAGAGCCATCGTGCAAAGCGGGGCATGTGCCATCGTTTCGTCAACCACGGCCACCATCACCGTTAACCCCACACCGAATCTGGTGATTAACCAGCCCGCCAGTGTTTGCGCTCCGGCAACCATCAACCTGACTGCCCCTGCCGTGACAGCCGGAAGCGATGCAGGCCTCACCTTCACCTACTGGACCAATGCCCAGGCCACCAATGCCTATCCAACGCCTGCTGCAGCCACCAATGGCACCTATTACATCAAGGGCGAATCGGCATCAGGATGTACAGCTATCGCGGCCGTGAATGCAGTTGTTAGTCCGAAACCCAACCTTTTGATCACGGCTGACAACCCGGTATGCCTCGACGAGCCGCTGAGCCTTTACCTCACCGGACAGGAGGGTTCGGTGTGGAACTGGATCGTGCCAGATACCACCAATGTGAATCCGGTGGTGCTGTTTCCTGCCATTGGCGCACACACTTACAGTGCTGTGGCAACCAACGTCTCAGGATGTAGTGATACGGTTGAAGTTGCCATTACAGTGCTGCCAAAGCCAGTGGTCAGCATCAGCACCAGCGGTGGCAACAATGCCTGTGTGGGACAGATAAAAACATACACCGCAACCAGCGATCCGGATTTCAGCTATCAATGGTACGTTAACGATGTGCCCTCGGCTGCTGCAACCACAGCGAGTTTCAATCATACGATCACCGGAACAAGTCCCGTCGAAATCAAGGTGAAGGCCACCGATGCCGGTACAGGTTGTCACCAATACGACTCCCTGATTGTGAATCCCATCCAGTCGCCTGTTTTGGTGATGGAAGCCACCAGACTTCAGCTGTGCGAAGGTGATCAAACGTTTATCACACTCAGCTCGCCAAGCGCACCGCCGGTGTATTTTGCCTGGGGTGATGGCCTGCAGGGCAACGTGCTCACACGCGGCTTCATTCCTACACAAGACACGCTTGTTTGGGCCGAATCCATCAACTCAACCGGGTGCATCACCAGAGATACCCTTTATATTACGGTGAGAGACACGCTTGCCTTCAGCATTACGTCATCCAACGGCAACAATGTGGTTTGCACAGGGCAGGAAGTAACATTTACCGGACCATCGGCAACCAACTATGTTTATGAATGGATGGTGGATGGTGTGGTGGTTGCCGGTGCTCATGAGCAAACCTTCGTCAGAAGCTTTACCCAGAACGCCATTGTCAAACTCACCGTAACCGATACGATAGCTGGTTGTTCTGGTTCGGCCGTTAAAAATATCACCACCAAATCAGCAGCCCTGGTTGATCTGGGAGCCGATCAGCAGGTGTGTCAGGGCTACACCCTCAGCCTGAGTGGGCCTGCAGGCACCGGCTATACCTATGCCTGGTTTCTGAACAATGCTGCTACGGCACATGCCAGCACGCAACTCCTTGATTTTGTCGTTCCTCAAGGCACCAGCCTGATCCGTCTTGAAGTAACCACACCCGAGGGTTGCACCAGCAGCGATGCAGTAAACATCACTTCCAGGGCCATTCCCGGTATTAGCCTCACCGCCAGTGAAAGTGCCGTATGTGTGGGCGAAAACATCGTGCTCAACCTGTCAACCACCGGTGCCACAGGCAGCATCTGGTGGGACAATATCACCGGCATCAACCCGAGAACCGTTGTTCCATCCGAAGGCGACTCCACCTATGTTTTCTGGGCTCAGGCTGCCAACTCCCTTGGCTGCACAGCCCGCGACAGCGTGGAAGTGTTGGTGCATGCCCTGCCCGAGGTAAACCTCAGTGTTAACGGAGGCAGCAACAACATCTGCATCCATAGCACTGCCACGGTTTATGGCCCACAGGCAGCAGGTTATCAGTACCAATGGTATCAGGACGGGATGCCGTCAGGTACAAATAGCCACCAGTACAGCTTTGAGATGACCGAAGACACCGAGCTGACATTGAAAGTGACCGATATGAACGGATGCAGCAATACTTCAGCTGTGCTCGATCTGCAGGTGATTGACCTTCCGGGCATTATTCTCAGTCAGGATCAGACCGAAATTTGTCTCGGAGATGAAGTCACCCTCACCATAAACCAGCAAAATATCAGCAGCTATGTGTGGCAGGATGGTTTAGGAGGCAACCTGCCCAGCCGCACCTTCATACCCGCGGGCACAGGCACCTTTGCTTTCAGCGCCAGCGGCCTCCACCACACCACCGGATGCATTTCTTACGATACGGCTTTTGTTGAGGTGCATGCCCTGCCCGTGGCCCACATCATCACCCCTGCACTCACAACCATTTGTCAGGGACAGAGCGTTAGCCTCAGCACCACCACCCTGGCCAATCATCAGTATAAATGGATGATTGATGGTGATTCTGTTGGCAATGGTGCTACTTATGTATTCAATCGCCTGCAGTCGGAAACAATCACCCTGCAGGTGAAGAATAACAACGGCTGCATCGAAACAGACGAAATCACCATACAGGTGGAAGAAGCTCCTGAGGTGGATTTAGGCGAAGATTTGCTGGTTTGTAAAAACTATACCGTTGATTTGCAAGGGCCTGTTAATGAAAACTATACTTATAAATGGTTTGTAAACGGCACACAGATTGCCAATACTTCCGATGCTTATTCTTTCATCGTTACCCAGGCGATGGTTGTCAGGCTCGAGGTGAAAGTGGGAAACTGCACCACTGTGGATGAGGTAAGCATCACACCGCTCGAAATCCCCACCATCAACGTTTCGGCCAACAACAGTGCCATCTGTTATGGCGATACACTCGGGCTGCAGCTCAGCACCCAAAATGCATCATCCTATGTGTGGTGGGATGGTTTCACCGGGTTAACCAACCGCAGCTATGTGCCAGTTGAAAACGACACAACACTGGCATTTTGGGCAGAAGCCATCAACGGATTGGGGTGCAAATCGCGCGATACGGTGCTGGTGCGTGTGAATCCCCTGCCCGATGTGCCGCTCACTGTTGCCGGGGGATCCAACACAGTGTGCTTCAACGCGATAGCTACTGTAAGCGGACCACAAGCTGTCGGCCACCACTATCAATGGTTTATTGACAATGTGCCAGCCGGCACCGATGCTTATCAGCTGAATTTCCTGGTGACCAAAGACGTAACGGTGAAACTCACCGTAACCGATGCCAATGGATGTGTCAACAGCAATCAGATCAGCATCTTATCGCGAAATTTGCCCGGCATAATCCTGAGCCCCGACAGCCTTGATGTGTGCATTGGCTCTGATTTCACGCTCAGCATCAACCCACAAAACATCAACGCCTACAGCTGGTTCGATGGCCTGGCCGGCAACCTGTTGCAAAGAACCTTCGAGGCTACCACAACAGGAACATTTACCTATTGGGCGGAGGGCATCAACAGTTTTGGCTGCATTTCGCGCGACACGGCTTATGTTTCGGTGCATGCGCTTCCCGAAGTTTTCATCCTTGCTGCAAATGGAACAACAGCCTGTGAAGGTCAGGAAGTTTCACTTGTTGGCTCGGGTTCAGAAGAAGATGTCTTTGAATGGTACGTAGGCGGATTACTGGTCAACAACACTTCTACCTACACCTTTACTGCCGATCAAACCGTTGACGTTTCGCTTTTCGTAACAAATACGAATGGTTGTCAGCAATCAGACGAAATCACCATCACCGTGCTGGATGCACCCACCGTTGATTTGGGTGGTGATGCCCAGGTGTGCGAAGGATATCTTTTAACATTCACCGGACCATTGGATGCAGCTCATAGCTACGCATGGTTTGTGAACAACAACCTCGTTAGCAACGACTCGTCCTATTCGTTCATCATGACCCAAAACATGAATTTGCGTCTTGATGTCACCTCGCCCGATGGTTGTTTTGTTTCGGACAACATCAATCTCACAAAACTGTCCTCACCCACCATTAACCTTACGCCAGATCAAACGGAATTTTGTTTGGGCGAAACAGCCACCCTGACACTCACCACCAACGGCACATCGTTTATCTGGTGGGATGGTTTGGGAACCAATGTGCACACGCGCTCCTTTACGCCGCTTGAGGGCGACTCAACCTATGCCTATTGGGCCGAGGCTGTGAATCAACTTGGATGCACAAGCCGCGACACCGCCTTTGTGACCGTGAACAATCCGCCGGTGATTGATATTAATATTCAGGGACTTGCAAACACCTTCTGCCAATATACGCAGGCCACCGTGGTTGGGCCATCGGTGGAAGGCTACAACTATCAATGGTTTGTGAATGGCCTGCCCGCCGGCAGCAATGCCGACAGGCTTACCTTCACCGTTTTGGAAGAATCGTTGGTGAAGCTGGAAGTGACCGATCAAAACGGCTGCTTTGGCAGCGACTCGCTCACTGTGTTCATGCACAACGAGCCGGGCATATTGCTGAGCCCCGACAGCCTGGATGTCTGTTTCGGCGATTCGTTTACCCTGACCATCAATCCGCAAAATGTGGTTTCGTATGCATGGTGGGATGGTCTGGCAGGAAACCTAACCAGCCGCACCATCGTTCCAACAGCGCCCGACATCACCTATGTTTACTGGGCGCAGGGCATCAACAGCATCGGATGCGTGTCTTACGACACTGCCTACATCAGCGTGCACAGCCTTCCGGAGGCTGTGGTGCTCACCCCTGTGGGAACGAGCATCTGCCAGGGTGATACCATGATACTCCAAACCCCGCTGGTTGAGGGATATACCTATGAGTGGACCATCAATGGGGAGGTGGTTTCCACCGAGGCTCAACTTGAATTTGTGGCCGAAAATTCAACCACTGTGTCTTTGCATGTGATCAATGAGTTTTTGTGTATGAGTACCGAAAGCGTTGACGTTGAAGTGTTTGACACCCCCGACATCAATTTGCCTGCGACGGTGGAAGCCTGCGAAGGAAGCACGGTTGTGCTGAGTGGACCCATCGGTGCCGGCTACAGCTATGCCTGGTATGTCAACGACAGCCCCACCGGAATCATCACACCCGATTTTGAGCTTGTGGTTACAGAGAATGCCGAAGTGCGTTTGGAAATGAATACGGTGAACGGTTGCACCGCGAGCGACACCGCTCAAATTGTGCCCCTTGTTTCGCCCAAGGTGATTGTGCAGGTTTCGGCCGAAAGCATTTGTTTGGGAGAATCTGTAAGCCTTACAGCCGAAACCATCGATGCCGTTGCATTTGCATGGTGGGACGGTTTCACCGGCCTCAGCCGCATTGTGACGCCCTCGAGCGCCGGCATCAAAGACTACTGGGCTGAAGTGATCAGCGCCGACAACTGTGTTTTCCGCGATTCGGCCCAGGTGCTGGTCAATCCGCTGCCTGAACTGCAGCTTGCCATCAGCGAAGGTGCTTCACTGGTTTGTGAAGGGACTTCAATAACCTTTGCTGCAAGTGACAATGCCGGACTGGACATCGATTATGTGATCTGGGACAATGAATATTTAACACCTATGGGCAGCGAGCCAGTGGTGTATTTCGAAAAGGTGTTTACCGAAAGTGGCTGGCTAACCGCTGAAATGGTGAGCATGAGCGGCTGTTCGGTTGCCGACAGCATTTACATCAGTGTGGAAGCATTGCCCCAGATGACCATCACAGCCGACACCACTGTTTGTGCCGGCAGCATGCTGGTTTTGGAGGCAAGCGGCGGTTCGCTTTGCATCTGGAGCGATGATTCAGGTTTGCTTGGCGGTGGATATACACTTGAAATAGAGGCGCTTGAAACGCACACCTATTATGCAACCGTGTTTGCCGATGGCAACCTCGGCTGCAGCACAACGGACAGTGTGCTCGTGACAGTGAATCCCATTCCGCAGATACAAATTACAGCCTCGCAGCAAAATGTGTGTGGTGGTACACCTGTGGTGTTGGTTGCCAGCGGAGCCAATGCCTATGTTTGGTCAACGGGTCAAACAGGGTCAACCATCACGGTAGCTCCTTTGCAGACAACCACCTACAGCGTGACAGGAATCAATCAGAATGGCTGCTCAGCCGAAGCCATCTTTGTGCTCAATATGATTCCGGCTCCCTCGGTGAGTTTGAGCGGACTGGATGAAACTTATTGCTCCAACCACGATCCTGTGACTTTGACCGGTTTGCCGGTTGGTGGAATATTTAGTGGCGATGCCGGCGTGATTGGCGGAAAATTCTATCCGTCGCTTGCCGGCGGTGGCTTGCATCAGGTGGTTTACAGCTATGTGAATAATTTTGGCTGCACCGGTTCGGATACACTCCAAACAAGGGTGGTGCTCGTTCCCGAAGCCATCAACCTGGGCGAGGATGCTGTGATTTGTCCCCATGAAGAAGTGGTGTTTGATGCCGGTCCGGGATTTGATCAGTATTTCTGGTCAACAGGCGACCTTACGCAAACTGCCACCATCAAAGGAAATGCCTACTTTGCCGGCACCACACGCACCATCACCGTGATTGCCATGGTGGATGAATGTTCGGTAAGCGGAAGCGTTGAACTGACGATTCGCAACGACTGCTACATTGGTTTGGATGAAACCGATAGCCAGCAGCTTGTGCTCATGCCCAACCCCAGCACCGGCATATTCTCGATCAGGCTTGACGGCCAGCACGGGGAGCTGCATGTAACGGTGTTTGATGGCAGGGCCTCGGCCGTATTTGCCGGAAGCTTCGAGGCTTGCGACGGCGATGGCCAAACCTGCAGCATCAACCTGTCGCACCTGCCGAAAGGCGTCTATATGGTAAGCATTGTAACCGGTCAGCGCCAATACATGCGCAAGGTGGTGATGATGTGATCCGTCTTATTTGCCTACTTTTGCCTGAAAAAATAGATCATGACAAAAGTACTTGGAATCGGGAATGCGCTTGTTGACATTCTTACGATGGTTGAAGATGAATCGCTGATGCAGGCACTGAAGCTGCCGAAGGGTAGCATGCAGCTGGTTGATGGGCATCATTGCAATGATATTGCATTGGCAACCAATGGGATGCGGCAATCTAAAGCATCAGGCGGATCGGCCGCCAACACCATTCACGGCCTGGCAAGGCTGGGTGTTGAAACAGCTTTTATCGGCCATGTTGGCGATGATGACACCGGCCATTTTTTTAGCAGCGACATGCAGCAGGCAGGCATCAAACCCCTTTTGTTCAGAAGTGCTACCCCCACCGGCATTGCCAACGGATTGATCAGCCCCGACGGGGAGCGCACCTTTGCCACCTATTTGGGAGCTGCCATCGAACTATCTGCCGCTCATCTGGACGAAGCACTCTTTGTGGGCTATGATTACCTCTATGTGGAGGGCTATCTTGTTCAGAATGAGGCATTGCTCATCAAAGCCATGGAATTGGCCAAAGCCGCCGGACTGAAAGTGGTGCTGGACCTTGCCAGCTACAATGTGGTGGAATCCAACCTGCCACTGCTTCAGCGCGTGATGAAAGATTATGTTGACATCGTGTTTGCCAATGAAGAGGAGGCCAAAGCCTTCTCCGGTCAGGAGCCACAGCTTGCGCTGGGAATGCTTGCCGCACTGTGTGAAGTGGCCATTGTGAAGGTGGGTGCAAAGGGATCGTATGTTCAGCGGGCCGATGAAGTTGTGAAAGTGGAGGCCATTGCGGCAAAAGCCATTGACACCACAGGAGCAGGCGATCTTTTTGCAGCCGGTTTTCTGTTTGGACTGATCAATGGCGAGGGGCTTCGCAAAGCAGCCCTCACAGGAGCTGTTTTGGCAGGCAATGTGGTTGAAGTGGTAGGTCCTAAAATGGACGATGCACGCTGGGCAGCCATCAGCAAGGCAATCGGTCAGCTTTGAACTGTGGCTGTTGGACACCTGCATCAGATGATACTTTCTGTTAGCAGCTTTTCCTGCCTTATTCAGTATCATTTTAAATAAGAAGCCGGTTTTTTTATTCGGCCGAAATGCTTAAATTTGCCCCTTTTATTAACGGGCATAAGTGTTAATTTAACAGAGATTTATATGAAGATTTACCAAACAGAAGAGATCAGGAACATAGCCCTGATAGGTGCAGCCAAATCGGGTAAAACGACCTTGGCCGAAAACATGCTTTTTGAGGGCAAGGTCATTAATCGCAAAGGAACTGTTGACGATAAAAATACGGTGTCGGACTATCGTCCCATCGAGACAGAGCGTCAGATTTCTGTCAACACCTCGTTGCTTTATACCTTGCACGAGGGTAAAAAAATAAACATCCTCGATGCGCCTGGTTTTAGTGATTATACGGGCGATATTCTGGCAGCAGTGAGTGTGGCCGACACCGCCATCTTTACAGTAAACGGCCAGAGTGGTGTTGAAGCCACAACCGAAAACGCATGGCGTCAGGCCGAAAAAGCATCCGTCCCTGTGGTGTTTTTCATCAACCAGCTCGACCATCACAATGCCAATTTTGATGAAACATTCAAAATGTTGCAGGAGTATTTCGGCGAAAAAGTGACCCTCACTCAATACCCGGTTAAAACCGGTGAAGGATTCGACAGCATCATCGACCTGATGCTCATGAAGATGCTCAAATATAAGCAAGGCGGCGGGGCTCCCGAAGTGCTCGATATCCCGGCCCCGGAGATGGACAAAGCCGAAAAACTTCACCGTAAGCTCATCGAGAATGCTGCTGAAGGCGAAGAATCGCTGATGGAAAAATATTTTGAAACGGACAACCTCGACCTGAGTGAAGTGAGGCGCGGCATTCAGATGGGAATGATCTCACGTGGCGTGTTCCCGGTTTTCTGCGGAGCTTCGAAACATGGCATTGGCGTCACACGTCTCATGGACTTTATCGTATTTACGTGTCCTGCACCCAATTGCATGCCGGGAAGGGCTACCACTGCTGGCAAAGTGTTTAAAAACAGCACCACTGATCCGGCCGGATTGTTTATCTTCAAAATGGCCAACGAGCAGCATTTGGGCGAAGTTTCGCTGATCAAGGTGTATGGCGGTGAGATTTATGAAGGCCAGGACCTGATCAATCCACGTTCGGGCAATAAGGAACGCATTTCGCAGCTGATGATCGTGAACGGCAAAAACCGCGAAAAGATCGAACGCGTTGTGGCTGGTGATATCGCTGTTACGATCAAACTGAAAGACGCACGCACCAACGATTCGCTCATGGACCCCAAGGTGGCTGATGCAGGCTTCGAACCCATCGTTTATCCCGATCCCATCTTCTCCACTGCAGTGAAAGCAGCCAACTCCACCGACGACGAAAAGCTGGGCAGCATCCTGCAGGATATGCACCGCATCGATCCCACTTTCCACGCCGGACTCTCAAGGGAATTGCGCCAGCTCATCATCCAGTGTATGGGTGAGTATCATCTCAATACCGTGAAATGGTACCTCGATCATACCTACAAAATCGAGGCAGAGTTTTTTGCCCCTAAAATTCCATACCGCGAAACCATCACCAAATCGGCCAAAGCTGATTACAGACACAAGAAACAATCAGGTGGTTCGGGCCAGTTTGGTGAAGTTCACCTGATGGTTCAGCCCTATTTTGAAGGCTACAAAGACCCCACCGATTTTCCGGTTCGTGGCAAGGAAGAGCACCAGCTTTCGTGGGGCGGAAAGCTCATTTTCAACAACTGTATCGTTGGTGGATCGATCGATGCCCGCTTTATGCCAGCCATTCTGAAAGGAATCATGGAACGCCTCGAAGAAGGACCACTCACCGGCTCCTACGCCCGCGACATTGTGGTGTATGTGTACGATGGTAAGATGCACCCTGTTGACTCAAACGAAATTTCGTTCAAGTTGGCCGGACGTCATGCTTTCAGCACCGCCTTCAAAAATGCCGGACCAAAAATCATGGAACCCATCTACGACATGGCTGTGCGCATGCCTGAGGACATGATGGGTGCTGTGATGACCGACCTTCAGGGACGCCGGGCTGTGATCATGGGCATGGATTCTGACAACAAATACCAGATCATCAAGGCCAAGGTGCCATTGGCCGAAATGGACCGCTACAGCACTTCGCTCAGCGCCATCACCAGTGGACGCGGCACCTTTACCATGAAGTTTGCCGAGTATGCCCAGGTTCCGGGCGATGTTCAGACAAAGCTCCTCAAGGAATACGAAGAAAAGCAAAAAGAAGAAGAATAGCACAAGCTGTTTTGTTGATACGAAAGAGGCTGTCGAAACCGACAGCCTCTTTTTTTTTAAATCATGCGAAAAGGTTTTAGCAGGCCTTGTTGCAACTGCTCGCGAAAACGCTCAACCGTTTGGTTAAAAAGCTCAATATCAATCGGTTTATACAGATAAGCAAAAGCACCATAGTGTCCTGCCTTTTCTGCATACTTGGAGTAGGCCGTGATAAAAACCACGCCAAACTTTCGGATAGGAAAACGTTCGAGCAAATCAAAACCATTTCCTCGGGGCATGTCGATGTCGAGAAAAACGAGGTCGGGTTCGGTTTCTTTGATCACGTCCCAGGCTTTATCAATCATATTTGCTGTTCCGACAATCACCAGATCGCGACAAAACTCCTTGATGATCAATTCGATAGAAGTCACTGCATCCGGTTCATCATCCACAATGACAACGGAGATTTTATGGTTCATAGCCTTCAGCTTTGTTAACAACATCAGGGAAAATGATGGCAGCCCTGGTACCTGCCGGATTGTTTTCTGCATCAAAAAGGTCGGTATATTCCAACCGAATGGAAGTGCCGGCGCTTTGATTGATCAAAGATATTCTTTTTTGAATGATGCTCACTCCCAGTGAAGATTTATCGAGCTTGCTGGCAAGCTCTGCAGCCTTTGCCCTCCCGATTCCGTTGTCCTGCACCTCGCACACAAGCTCGTTGTTGTGTCCATAAAAGCGCACCGACAACTTGCCGGGTCTGCCACTGTTGATCAGTCCGTGCTTGATGGCGTTTTCGGCAAGCGGTTGAATGAAAAACACCGGAATGAAGGTTTTATCGGCATTAACAGGCGGTTCGCACACAATGGAATAGGTGAAGGTATCCTTGTAGCGGGCCATTTCCATTTCGATATACACTTTGAGGACTTCCATTTCGTTTCGAACTGAGATGTGCTTTTCCTGTGCAATGTTGAGCATCTGCCGCATCAGATTGGCAAAGGTGGAAAGGTATTTACTTGATGAAATCTTGTCATTTTCAAGTATATAGCGCTGTACTGTATTCAGTGCATTGAAAATAAAGTGGGGGTTCATCTGGTTGGCCAGCGCTTGCTGATGGTAGCGGTTGATTTCGCTCAGCAACAGGCGTTCTTTTTTCTGTCGGGTGTCGTACATCTTAAAGAACAACAAAAAAATCAGGAGCAAGCTGGCGGCCGACAGGCTGATGAACCACCAGGTTTGCCAAAATGGCCGGCTGATGACGAAGGAAAAAGTGGCTGGAGAGGCACTCCAGCTGCCATCGGGATTGTGCACTTCCACTTCAAAGCGGTAGGTTCCTGCAGGCAGAAAGGGATACTGTGCAACGGTTTGCTGATTTACAACCCATTCTTTTTCCAGGCCCAACAAGCGGTGTCTGTAAGTGTGTTTTCCGGTTTTTACAAAAGAAATTCCAAAATACTCGAAGATGAGCCGGTTTTGATGGCTGTTGAGTTTGATCGGTTCATGAATGCTCACGACTTTTTCATTGACCATCACACTGCGAATCATGACAGGCATCTCGAAATAGCGTGTTTTACCAGCCAGCCCTTTGAAGTAGCTGACGCCGCCTTTTGTCAGAACGATGCTGGTGTCGGCATGCACAAGCAATTGAATCACTTCCTTGCTCAGGAGCTCCATATTGCCCATCTGCCTGATGGGTTTAAGCTGTCCGTTTTTTTTCGACAGCACCGACAAACCGTTGTTGGTGCCCACCAGCACGCAATCGTCCTGCAACTGAATGGCTTTTACAGAGTTTGAAGGCAGGCCTTCAGTCGTGGTGTATTGAAGCAGGGTGTCCGGGGTGAGTCTCAGCAATCCGTTGCCCCTGGTGCCAATCCAAAGTGTATCGCCATCTGCCCTGAGGGCGGTGATGCGTTCCTTGAGTAAATGATAGTGCTCGCCAAGGTTCTGCAGCCTGCCATCCTTCATGCAGTACAAACCACGCGTGCTGCCAGCCCATACCACCTGTTTACCATCTGTTTCGATGCATTCAACACGTTCGTGAAACCCTCCCTCCAACGCAGTCACCAGGGTGGTTGTATCGTGTTGGCTGATGTTGGCAATACCATAAAAAAGACCCAGCCACAAGGTGCAGCCCTGTTTGTCGAGTGCGAGTGATTTGATGGCCGGTATGCTGCGGTCGCTTTGATTGTCGTATTTTGGAGTAAAACTATTCAATTGGTTATCATACACATACATCAATCGCTTGTTGGTGGCAACCCAGGTTCGTTTTCTGCAGGAGTCGTAAAGAAGGTCCACCACAAACTCGCCTGAATAGAGGGCCATATCCCAAAACCGCGCAGCATTGCGCGCATAGCAACCTATTTTGCCCGAATAGAAGACCACCCACAAGCAGTCTTTATCGTCCAGATCAACATCTACAATGGGTTCTTTGGGAAAACCCAGGTCCAGAAATGGCAGAAAATGTTGATGGTCGGGGATATAAAAAATGCCGCGGTTCAACGAGGTGAGCCAGATGCCGCCTTCGTGGTCTTCGACAAATCCTGAAAAAGATTCTCCATCAAAAAAATGATTTAGCAAATGGAGGGAGGAATCGAAAATGAATGCGCCACCAGTTAGCGTAAGAGCCCAAATACGTCCAAACCTGTCCAGTTGCATCGACACAATGTAATGAGAAAGATGCACCACCTGCCTGATTTTTCCACCGCTGATTTGTGCGATACGCTGGTTGTAAGCCAGATAAACAGAGGTGTCGGACTGCACTGCCGACAAGTTTCTCGAAATGGCGTTGCTTTTCATGGGGGCCAGATCAACATGGTAAGATTGCCCGTTTTGTGCAACCAGAGCGCTATCAAACAGCATCTTGCCCGACCCGCTGAAAATAGCTTTCCCTAAACGATCGAATGAAATGTTGAGCGTGCGGCTGTTGGTATCAGATGATTGGCTAACCCTGCCATCTGCATGGATGACGAAGCTTCCCGTTTTCTGTATGAAAAAATGCGCGTTTTCTTGTTCGTCAACATAAAATGAGTGAAAAACGGCATAATTGGTCAATTGCGCTGAACGCACAAACTCAGCCAGTTTTTCTTTGTGCTGATAGGGGTGCACTTCATCATCTTGGATATAACCAAGCATTCCGTCGTAGGTATTGAACCATATCCTGCCTTTGGTATCTTTGCGAAAGTAGAAAACGGAGTTTTCGGGCAAACCATCCTGGATATCGTAGGTGCGAAACTGGTAGCCATCGAAGCGTGCAAGGCCATGGTCGGTAGAAAACCAAAGGTAGCCCTTTTCGTCCTGCACCGCATCATACACCTCGGATGAGGGCAAGCCCATTCTGCCATCGTAAATGCGGTGAAAAGGCGTCTGGGCATTCAGCCCCGTCAACAGACACAACAACCAAATGGAAATCAGGAGGTTTTTCATACACGACTGACCAAACGCAAATATACAAATCGGCTGAGTTTTTTCAAGGTGTTTGGCAAGGAAGTTTTTTGACCTTTCATGAAACAAAGGTTTCAAAGCCTTGTTTACATGCTTTCACCTGATCCACTCCGCAAATGAAAGAATTTTGGAATAGCAAGTATGCTGCTGCCGGTTTTGTTTATGGCGAGCAACCCAATGTGTTTTATGCCTCTGAACTTCAAAAACTTGCTCCTGGCCGACTGCTGCTCCCAGGTGAGGGCGAAGGTCGCAATGCAGCTTTTGCGGCACGTCTGGGCTGGCAGGTGGATGCAGTTGACTACAGCGAAGTGGCACGTGTCAAAGCCTTGAAACTGGCACAGGATAGGGGATTGAGCCTTTCGGATTATACGGTTGCCGACCTGCGCGATTATGTTCCTGAAAAAGAGGCTTACGATGCCATTGCACTGGTTTTTGTGCACCTTTCGCCGGATGTGAGGCCGCAATTCCATCAACGACTGGCCGAATCGCTCAAGCCAGGCGGGCTGCTCATAGGGGAGTGGTTTGGCTTGCCACAATTGAAATACAGTTCAGGAGGCCCCAAAGATCCTGCTTTACTTTATCGTCCGGCGGATTTGATAAGTGATTTTACCCAACTGGAAATCATCTCGTTGACAGAACAACTGGTGATGCTGCATGAAGGCGACCACCACAAGGGGCAGGGAGCAGTAGTGCGATTAATTGCAGGAAAACCAAAGGATTAATGCGTCAGAAAATCCTTTTCCAGGGCTGAAAGGGCCGGATTGAGCTGCTCAAAAAAGACATGCAGCAAGCCGGCCAGGCTTTGGCAACTGAGGGCATTTTGATGCGCTTGTTCGATGAGGCGCACCTGCGCAGCAGCTCCCGGAATGCAAAAGATATCAAGCGATGGTTTGAGCTTGTGCGCAGCTTTTGAGGTCATCTCCACACTGCCGGCCTCGCAGCCCGATTTCATTTGTGCGCTGAGCTCACGGGCCGACGTCAAAAAAATGCCGACCATTTCTTTGATGGTGGCGGGATCGTCGCCCACATATTCAATGAGTTTCGACAAGTTGTACAATTTTTCCCCTTCGGCTGTCATGGGCATGCTAGAGTTTGTTTTCCTTGAGCATGCGGTAAATCGTCGATTTGCCAATGTCGAGCTTCTTGGCCACCATCACCACATTGTTGTCATACTTGTCAAGATAGTATCGAATGATTTTTGAGTTATATTCCTCCAGCGTATTTTCTTCGAGCAGGAAATTGCTCGCTATGTTGGTTGAATTGAAGGAGATGTTGAACTCGTCGATCTGATCACCGTCGGTGAGCACAGCAGCAAGTTCCATCACGGCCTTGAGCTCGCGCACATTGCCCGGAAAAGCGTATTGCATGAGTTTTTGCTGGGCGGCTTCGCTGATGCTGAGCTTAGGCAGCTTGTTTTCGGCACAAAATTCGTCCACAAAATATTTTGCCAACACGATGATGTCGTAGCCTCTGTAGCGCAGGGGCGGCAGCTCGATGGGCAGTCCCAGCAGGCGATAATAAAGGTCTTCCCTGAAGTTGCCCTTTGCCACCTCGTCGGCCAGGTTTCTGTTGGTTGCCACAATCAGGCGCACATCAATCTTAATGGTGTCGTTGCCGCCCACGCGCGTAAGCTCCCTCTCCTGCAATACGCGCAGCAGCTTCGACTGCATGTGCATGTCCATTTCGCCTATCTCATCCAAAAAAATCGACCCGCCCTGCGCCTGCTCAAACTTGCCGGTTTTGCGTGTGATGGCACCTGTGAAGCTACCCTTTTCGTGCCCAAACATTTCGCTTTCGATCAGGTCGCGCGGGATGGCTGAAACGTTAACGGCCACAAAAGGCTTCTTGGCCCTCGATGAATTGTAGTGTATAGCCTTGGCTACCAATTCTTTACCTGTCCCTGTTTCTCCGGTAATCGAAACAGTGATGTTGGTTTTGATGGCTTTTTCGATGAGACTGAAAATTTGCCTGATGGCCGGACTGTTTCCTTTGATCACATTCCGAAATTCATACTTTCGGCCAATCTCATCTTTCAGCTGGCTGATTTCGCTTTTGAGCGAGAGGTTTTCCTTGATCTTTTTGATGATGTTCCAAAGCCTGTCTTTCACATCATCGTCTTTGACAAAATAATCATATGCCCCCTCGCGCAACAAGGCCACAGCCGTGGAGATGTCTTCCTGTCCTGAAACAATCACAACAGGAATTTCGGGATTTTCCTTCTTGATTTGCTTCATCACCTCGAGGCCCGACATATCGGGCAGGCTATAGTCGAGCGATACAAGCGAAGGCATCCTGTATAAATTTTTCAGACAATCCTGCCCTGTTTTAAACAAATGAACCTCATTGTCAGGATTCAACGAAAGGTGGTGTCTGAGCATCTCGCCGTACAGGACATCGTCCTCTATGACAAATATTCTGAAACTCTCCATAGCTGATGGTTTGATATTGAATCTTCCATAAAATGGCATTCAAAAAGCTGCAGGCTGTCCGGTCGGCCTTTTTCTCATTTCTGGAAGTTGGACAAAAATAATGACTTAACATTCAAATAGCAAGTTTTTGGATTGGAATTTTCCAATTATGGGAACCAGGTAGGGAATTTGTAGGGATGTGTTTGAACCTTATTGGCGAATTGCGCAACAACAACTCAGAGAAAAAAACAGAAACATGTCGATTTTGGAATAAATTTGCCTTGTAAATACATGCACAGATGCCCTACACCTCAGCTAATTTCAGCTGGTATCGGTTTGTTGTTCGATTGGTGAAAGCTGGTTTTTGGATGGTTGTCATCCTGATTTCTGTTTTCTACCTTTCAGCGCCTTATTTTCAGTTTCCTAAGCCCGAAGCTTTTGCCGGCAAGCATTTTTACAATCCCTATGCCGACAGCATGCTGCCCCAAGCGAAGCACATCTCATTCAGAATGAATGCCTTGCACCTTGCTGATGTTTTGCTCAATGGCAGGGTCAGGTTGCACATCAAGCATGCCGACACCCTTCCGCAGCCACCATTTGAGCTGGATATCAGCAATTTTCAATACCGCCATCGCTATCTTGACCGCAACAACGAGCTGCTGACCATCTACCGCCATGGTTATGGCCTGACCAACGATCAGCAACTCTGTGTGGGTGCCGAAAAGGTGATCTGGACCGAATACCCGTTTGTGCAACAATTGCGCCACAAGCAGGATGTGCTTTGGAAACTCAGCCGCAGTGCAAAAGTGGTGGCACTCACCGACCCCGCCCGCTCCTACACTGACGAACAGCTTCAGCTGCTCAGCGGATATCAGCTGATGGAACTTACCAACACCGAAGCAGCTTCGCTGCACGCCTGGGATGTGGCATTGAGTCATGGACATTATATTCACCTCCTGCTCACCAACCTCGACAAGCAAGGGCTGAACCTGGAAGAAGAAATCTTGTTTTCGAACCAAATGCTGATGAACGAAATTAACGCCGGCACGCTCACCAAGGCCTTGCTGGACGGGCGGTTTTTCAACCTTTCGCGGCCGGCTTCGGTGTCCGAAACACCCGCCCCGGAGCTGATTTCGGTGAAGGTGAACAACGATACCCTCACCGTAAAAACAATGCCCGAAGCAACATCCATCACGTATATCGGGCAAAACGGAAAGGTGCTGCTTCACCACGACAAACTGCCTGCTGCAGGCTATCCACTGAAAGAAGATGACAGCTATGTGCGTGTGCAACTGTCATTTGCCGACGGAAGCACGATCTACCTTAACCCCATAGCCCGCAGCAGCAATGCCGGTTTGCCAGAGCAGCCGGCAGCCGTTTTCGATTCTGTTCAAACAGCCCTGATGCGCGCTGCTTTTACCATCCTGATCGTCTTCTTTCTGGCACTGTTCATTCATTATTCAGGCAGAAAAGCAAAGCGATGAAAGAAATCTTTGGCATTTCGCCCTACTACCGTGGCAAGCTCGCACTGCTGATCCTTATCAGCATGGCCATTCGGGCATTTTTGGCTGCCTGGCTCGAGCTGGGCAACGACGAAGTGTACTATTATACCTACGCGCTTTTTCCTGACTGGAGCCACTTCGATCATCCGCCCATGGTGGGCTGGATGATGCAGCTCTTCAGCCTGAACCTGCATTTCGACAGTGAGTTGGCGTTGCGGATGTCGTCGGTGGTGCTTATGTCGGCCAACACCCTGCTCATTTTTCTGGCTGGCAAAGCCCTGCAGGGTGAACGCACAGGCTGGTATGCCGCACTGTTTTATACCAGCTCGGTGTACGCATTTGTGATTACAGGCTTCATGATTTTGCCCGACACCCCACAGAACTTCTTCTGGATGCTCAGCCTTTTGCTGATGTTGTGGGCTGTGAAGAAAGACCGAAACAAGCAGCCCAAACTCCTGCTGCTCCTGATCGGACTTGCGATTGGTCTGGGCATGATATCAAAATACACGAGTGTTTTTTTGTGGGTTGGTTTTGGACTCTACATCCTTTTCCACCGTCGTGAATGGCTAAAATTGCCCATGCTTTGGATAGCCGTGTTGCTGTCGGCACTTTGCCTGATTCCTGTGATTTATTGGAATGTACAAAACGAATTTATCAGTTTCTCGTTTCAGGGCGAACGCGTCAACATCCTCGAAGGCGGTTTGCGTCCATCGCTGTTTTTTACGGAACTTGGCGGACAATTTCTCTACAACAACCCTTTCGTGTTCGTATTCGTCTGGCTTGCAGTGATGGCCGTCATGCGCAACAAGCAACGCATGCGGCACGAACCAAACCGCCTGCTCTTGTGGCTGGGCATGCCACTCATTGTATTGTTTCTGTTTTTCAGCCTGTTCAGGCCAACACTGCCACACTGGACCGGGCCGGCCTACAACACCTTGTTGTTGTTGGCTGCAGCGCGCCTGTCATCGGCTAAAAGGCTGCTTTTCCCATGGCAGGCAGTTGCAGCGCTCAGTTTGCTGCTGGTCATCATCACACTTGGAAGCCTTCAGGTGAAATATGGCCTCATTCCAGTCCGCGATCAGCAGCCCTATCACCTGCTTGGAAAAAACGATGTGACGCTCGATATGTATGGATGGCGCGCACTGAAGCCGGCTTTTGAAACCATCAGGAACCAAAAAATCGCAGAGGGCTTGATGGAAGCAGACGATGCACTCGTGGGGGAAAACTGGTTTCCATTGGCTAACCTGGATTATTATGTGGGACGACCACTCCACATGAAAACCATGGGCATCGGCAAGCCTGAGCGCCTGCACAAATACCTTTGGATCAATCATATAAGAGGAGGGTTCCATTATGGCGATGACTTTTGGTACCTCACCAGCAGCCGCGACTACAAGCATCCATCCGAGCTGTATGAAGCACAGTTTGAACAGATTGTGGCGGCTGACACCATCGAAATTTCGCGCAACGGCAGGCCGGCCAAGCGCTATTTTGTGTTTTTGCTCAAAGATTTGAAAACCATGCCTGCCGACGGTTTGCAGCCTGTTCCGTAGAAAAAACAAAGGCCGGCATTGAAGCCGGCCATTGCTGTATGTTAGAGGCAAATGCTTAGCCTTTGTAGGCAGGAATACCGGTGATTTCGTGTCCGGTGATGAGCAGGTGCACATCGTGCGTGCCTTCGTAGGTGATCACCGATTCGAGGTTCATCATGTGGCGCATCATTGGAAAATCGTTGGTGATGCCCATGGCTCCCAACACCTGACGCATTTCGCGGGCAATGTTGAGCGCCATTTCCACATTGTTGCGCTTGGCCATCGAAATTTGTGCCGGTGTGGCTTTGCCCTCGTTGCGCAATACCCCCACACGCCATGCAAGCAATTGAGCTTTAGTGATTTCGGTGAGTGCCTCGGCAAGTTTCTTTTGTTGAATCTGAAAACCTGCGATGGGTTTTCCAAATTGTTGGCGTTCGAGGGCATAGCGTAAAGCGGCATCGTAGCAATCCATGGCTGCACCAATCACACCCCAGGCAATGCCAAAGCGGGCCGAGCTGAGGCAGCTGAGTGGTCCGCGCAGACCGGTGACACCGGGCAAGAGGTTTTCTTTCGGAACTTTCACATTGTCGAACACCAGTTCGCCGGTGACCGAAGCCCGCAACGACCATTTGCCATGGGTTTCAGGAGCAGTGAAGCCGGGCATGCCCTTTTCAACGATGAGGCCGCGAATCACATTGTTCTCGTCTTTGGCCCATACCACTGCCACATCGGCGATGGAGCTGTTGGTGATCCACATTTTTGCTCCATTGAGCAGGTAATGATCGCCCATGTCTTTGAAGCGTGTGATCATGCTGCCGGGATCGGAACCATGGTTGGGTTCGGTAAGGCCAAAGCAACCAACAAGTTCGCCCGTTGCCAGTTTGGGCAGGTATTTTCTTTTTTGTTCTTCACTGCCATAGCTGTAGATGGGATACATCACCAGCGAGGTTTGCACCGAGGCCATGGAACGCACGCCTGAGTCGCCCCGCTCCAATTCCTGCATGATGATTCCGTAAGCCACGTAGTCCATGCCTGCACCGCCATATTCTTCGGGGATGAACGGACCAAAAGCACCGATTTCGCCCAACTCTTTGATGAGGTGACGCGGAAAGACGGCTTTTTCGAAATTTTCTTCAATGGTAGGCTTCACCGAGCGGTTTACCCAGTCTCTGACTGCGGCCCTTACAATCTTGTGTTCTTCGGTGAAAAGCTCATCCACCAGGTAATGATCCGGCGCGGTGTATTGCACTGTTGCTGCCATAAAAAATGTCTTTTAATGGTTATTGATTTAGTTTAGGGGATAAAATTACAGCTTTCTTTTGTTCGCCCTTCACATGCCGGTCCGGCAACCGGAATTAATTGCCAAACCAACCCACCTGCGGCTTTTTTTCGCTTGTTTGCATGGTTTTTTGCGGGAAATAGCGTCAGAGTTCAGGTCGGCATCGAATTCTGCTTGCGAACACTTTTCCATTTCGGGATAATGTGTAACTTTGGGCTTGTTCAACAAAAAGCAAGACTTCCTCTGAAAGGCGGAAATGATGCCTTTTATTCGCTCCAAAAAAACCTGGAAAAATGGCTGTGAGTATCAACAAAAGGTTGCACGTGGTGGATGCCCTCCGTGGATTTGCCATTGTTTCGATCATGCTGCTGCACAACCTGGAACATTTCGATTTTTATTTCACCCCCGAAGGTTTGCCCCTCTGGATGCAACAGCTCGACAAGGCCATTTGGGACACCCTTTTCTTTCTGTTTGCGGGAAAATCCTATGCCATTTTTGCGCTGCTTTTTGGCTTGACCTATTACATTCAATACGAGCGTCAGGCAAAAGCCGGGCGCGACTTCAGCCTGCGTTTTGCCTGGCGTTTGCTTCTGCTGCTGGGATTCGGGCTGCTTAACACCGTTTTCTATCAGGGCGATATTCTGGTGCTGTACGCTGTTATTGGGCTGATTTTGATTCCATTCCGTCGTGCATCGAACACGGTATTGCTTGTTGTTTCGCTGATTTTGCTGTTTCAGCCGGTGGAATGGATGCGGTTTTTTTGGGCTGCAGCACATCCGGGTATGGTGCTTACCGACCCTGAATCGTGGGCCTATTTCGGACGCATGGAACCCTACGTGAAAGGCTCATCGTTTTGGGCGCTCGCGCTGGGCAACCTCACCAATGGTAAGAGGGCGGTGATTTTGTGGACCTGGGAGAACGGCCGGGTGCTGCAAACGGCCGGTTTGTTTCTGCTTGGCTATTATCTCGGACGCCGGCAGTTGTTTTCGTTCCGACAGGCCAGCAAGCACTTTTGGGTGAGAAGCCTCACCATTGCTGCCATTGCCTTTGTTCCGCTTTTTTATCTGCAAACCTCCGCCGAAAACATGATTGGCTACGAAGCCATGCGCCGACCCTGGCAAACCATCATGGCATCGTATGCCAACCTGGCCCTGATGGGTGTGCTGGTAAGCGGCTTTGTGATGCTCTACACCATGCAGCCATTCCGCCGCACGGTATCTTTTCTCGAACCGGTGGGCAAAATGAGCCTGAGCAATTATGTGATGCAATCGGTGCTGGGATCGTTTATCTTTTATGGCTTCGGATTGGGTTTATACCAATATACCGGAGCTACCTACAGCTTACTCATCGGCCTGTTGTTGGTGGTGTTTCAGGCCTGGTTCAGCGCATGGTGGATGAAGCGGCACAAACAAGGACCACTCGAAACACTCTGGCACAGAGCCACCTGGCACACCTGGAAAAAGGAGGTGTAGGTTGTTCGGAAAATGCAGGACTGTTACAGATCGCTGATGAAACGTAGCGCTCATCTCTCACCCTTAGGTAGTGCCTGCCGAAAAACTCTCCGAACCAAATGTTGCAAACTTTTCATTTAGCCGTCCAAAGGTGATAAGTATATGTATTCAAGTCTAACCGGGCAAAAAAGATTAACCGCGGAGCGCGCCAAGAAGGCGCAGAGAGCGCAAAGGGCTTACGCATAGTGGATTATGAAAAGAGAACAAAGCGATTGAAATTATAAATTTCTCTGCGTCCTTTGCGCCTCCATGGCGGCCTCTGCGGTAAGATAAAAATCGTAACCAAAGCTATTTTTCATTCAATTCCGATTTCGAGTTTCAATTGGGATACAAGCTTTTTGGGATGAACGGATAAAAATGCATGCTCATGAAGACTAAAATACAGGCTTTATTTATTGATATTGTGATATTTATTGGTTTTTCAGCAAGCCCTAGCGTAGTTGGATAATTTCATTGTTCCAAGTCGTAACATTGCTGTATCCTTGCATTGTTGATTATGCAAATTTATCAAACGGCTAATTTCATGAAAATCAGGATTATTATAGCATTGGTTCTTTTATCAGTCCTGAACCAGTCGTGGCTTTTCTCTCAACCCACAAGGGTTCTTCACGATCAGATTCAACAAATCACTGCCGGCAAGCAAGCCACTGTGGGCGTTTTCGTGGCTGGAGCTGACGGAAAAGAAGTGTTCTCTGTCCACAGCCACAAGCGTTTCCCCATGCAAAGCGTTTTTAAGTTTCACATTGCGCTTGCGGTTCTTTCCGCAGTGGATGAAGGGAAATTTACCCTGGATCAGCAGGTTGAAATTCAGAAAAAAGACCTGCTTCCCGGTTTGTGGAGCCCATTGCGCGAAGCAAATCCCGAAGGCGGGAATTTTACAATTGGCAGTCTGATACGTTATGCCGTTTCGCAAAGCGACAATGTGGCCTGTGATGCCCTGTTGCGACTGATGGGCGGCCCCGAAGCAGTGGAAGCCTATTTCAAAAAGCATCAGCTGAACGACATCTCCATCAAAATCAACGAAGAAACCATGCAGTCCAACTGGGACAGGATGTTTCAAAACTGGACGACACCAAAAGCGGCCAATGAAGTACTGGTAAAATTCTACACCAACACCAACCAGCTGTTAAGTGGCGAAAGTCATGCCTTTATATGGCGCATGATGCGCGAAACCGAAACGGGCGTCAACCGCCTGAAAGGCCAACTGCCCAAAGGAACGGTGGTGGCGCACAAAACAGGCTCGTCAGGCAGCAATGAACAAGGACTTACTGCCGCTGTGAACGACATTGGCATTGTTTTTTTACCTGATGGTAAGTTCTTTTATATCAGTATCTTTATCACCGATTCCAAGGAAGATGAAGCCACCAACGACCGCCTGATCGCAAACATTGCGAGGGCTTGTTATGATTATTTCCTCACCCAACCCTAGAAAGAACTTATTTTCGGGACATCTTAACTACTTTTTCCGTTCGCTGATACTGCCAGGATGAAAAGCGCAGAAAGTACACACCGTCGGGCAGCAATTCAGTGGGAATGGTAGCCTGTGATGTTTGATTGAGGCTGGCTTCAATCAATTGGCGTCCGCATTGGTCGAACAATGCTACCTTCATTGTTTCATAAGTTTCCCAAAAATCAAGATGCAGCTCTTCACCAAAAGGATTTGGAAATGCCCTGACAAATGATAATGTGTTTTCATCATCACCTAATGTGTTTATTATGATTTTGTTAGAGCTTGCAAACGGATAACTGCTGGTATGCGCCTGACACTCCTCTGACAAAGTCATGCGTACCCAATAGCGTAAAATACCTTTTGGAGGATATGGGTCGGTGATTTGCTCCACATATGGAGAAAAATCCATCAGCAACTGTTCATTCTGGCCGTTGACTGATCTGTAAAGCTCAACGCGTGAGATGCAATTATGCGCGGGTTTGTTCCAGGAAAGGCTTACTGAACCATCCTCGTTTTTTCGTCCTGTGATTTGGGTGGATGCATATATCACTGTTTCACCGGTTATTGCACCACATAAATCTCTGGCAATGAGTTTGTAATAATAAACATCGGTAGTAGATCCTGAATTTTCATCCACCCAGATTGACTGACTGAAATCGAGTTGACCCACCAACTCATAGCCTTCTTCCTTTTGGGTTGACCTCAGAATGTCTAACTGTATAACATGTGGTTCCAACACATCCGGAAAAACCAGGATGTTCTTGCCCGAAAATTCGTCGTAAGTAACGAAACTCGCCTGAAGTGAAAAAGTAGGAGGGCCGTCGGGTGCATCGAAATAATTCTCTGATTTGCAGCCTCCGTCAACGATACCGGTTACATGATAGACCTCTCCCCATTGAACGGCATATTGTTTATACCAATAATCATGGTCCCATATTGCATGTAAGAAAATACTATCTATGCTCACCATCACTGAATCACAATTGTAAAACTCATAAACAGGGTGAATTTCGGGCCCGCTGTAGATTGGTTTGGGGTCGGGTACTACCACATTGAGTTGTTTAGAGCAGCCATTGTAAGTTGTGATGACAGAATAAAAACCTTCTTTTTCAACTTTATTTTGTCTGGTTGTTTCGCCTGTGTCCCACAGATATGAGTCGAATTCTTCGCTGGTTCTGAGATTGGTAAAGGTGCAATAGTGTATCGGATTGATGGTGATTTCGGCATTTTTAGTGATGCAGGTTTTGTAGTAACCGGTATTAAGTCCAAAATCCCCATTGAATTTATTTGAACCTGCCAGTAAATAACTTCCATCTGTTTCGGCATAAACACTGGAAGCATAATCATGATAGTTGTTTCCAAACTTGCCTTGATGTTTTGTCTGGCCCAGGTGATCCAAAATGATAAGGCCGATGTCGCTTTGCGGGTCAGGGAACCCTTCTGACATCATATTGGCGGATATGGCATAGTCACCACCTGATTTTTGCAAAATAGAAACGCCCTGATCGTTCATTAATTCACTGCCAAAAGTCTTTTGCCAAACCATGTTGCCCTGAGCATCAACAGCCACCACCCATACGTCGCTGCTTTGCGCAGTTGTGGTTGTGCCAACAAATGTATAACCACCGAAGTTATTCATGGTCAATGATTTGGCCATATCATCAAACGGCCCTCCGTAGGTTTGTTGCCATTGAAGGTTGCCATTTTGATCCACTTTAATCAGCCAGGCGTCCTGATCGCCGGTATTTTTTCCAGGCAATCCATCCGCCGAATCGGTATAACCAGCAATGATATAACCGCCGTCCGCTGTTTGGAGCACCTGATTGGCCCGGTCATTGCCGCTTCCACCATAGGTTTGCTCCCACTCCAATGCGCCGTCGATACCGGTTTTTACCAGCCAGGCATCCTCTTGACCGTAATGGTTGCCAATGTCGCCATCGGAGGAGGAGGTATATCCCGCGAGAAGGAGGCCGCCATCAGCCGTTTCAATCAGGTCGTTGGCAGCTTCGTCACTGCTGCCGCCAAAGCATTTTTGCCATACGAGGTCGGAGGGATTGGTCTTGAACAGCCAAAAATCACTGCCCCCATGATTGCCCGAAACATCCCCTGTGATTGACTTGGCATAACCTGCCACATACACTCCCCCGCCCGAATGTTCGATCAGGGCATTGCCAGCATCGTCTGCCTCACCACCATACCTTTTTTTCCATGCAAATTCATGCTGCTCATTGAATCGAAATAAAATTGCATCCAAAGGCTGTTTGGTGGCTGATTCGTCTTTTGGTTCCAATACGTACCAAAGGTAAGTGGTTGATCCTGTCAGTAAATAACCGCCCGACCAGGTTTTGATGAAGTCATTACAAACTTGATCACCATAGAAGCCAAACTGACTGAAATGGGAATATCCGACATCGTCTTGTCCCTTCAAACCCAACGGAAGCAAGGCGGTCATTACCATTGCTAAAAGATAGTGCCTGTATTTCATCGCTTTAATGCTTTCCAAAGGGTTCATAGCTTTATTACCTTGTGCGATTGGTAACTTAACCCTGAATAAACCCGAAGTGTGTAAATGCCTGAAGGCAAGGCGGATGTGTCAAGCACAAGTTTATTGTTGTCGCTTTCCAAAAGCATGACCAATGCGCCTTGCCTGTTCCAAAGCTCCAGTCGCTCGATTTGTTCGCCCGCATCAATCTCCACGCCCAGTTGGAGGAAAAAAGGATTTGGATAAACCTGCAGCTTTAGCAAGCCCTGAAGTTCGTTGCCGCCTGAAGGATACACCATCATATAACCGTGTGATTCAAGCCTGGTGGCCCATGCCGTCAGTTCATGAAAATCCATGCGCGAAGGCGTGGTGGCTGTTGCGGCGGTCACATCGCGGTATTCCAGCAAAGGCAGGCCTTCCAGGTAGTGGCAGTGGGTCGAAACGAGGTCCCCGGGCTCGCCCGTCGCAAGATTCAGCGTGTCGTTGTCAACATAGCCATACAGGTATGGCACAAGCCGGCAACCCTCACGCTGCTGCGTATCGTTCCAGTAGGTTTCAACCACATGGATGTAGGTTTTGCCGTTGAATGTTGTTTTGATGGTATCAGGTTGAAGTTTGTACAACATCCTGCTGAGCCCCCTGTTGATTTGTCCATCAGGCACATAAAGGTTATAACTAAGGGTGTCATGATAAGGGAAAAATTGCATCTCACCATCGCTGGGCTCATCCCACCAGGCACCCTGAACAACATAGCTGATGACAGAGTCACTTTGTATCTTCTCTTTGATTTCAAACTGCCGGTTGGTAGCCTGCGTGATGTTGAACCGGCCATCCATACCCTCTTCTTTGGTGCCTGTTTTGGTTTGAAACACATCTCCAACTTGCATGCCATTGGCAATTTTGCGAATGAAAGGAACTGGCGTATTGGCAGCAATCCTGGGGTCGCTTAACTTACTAACAGTGGTCTTGTTGAGAAACAGGGAGTCTGTCAGAATGCCCCAGCGCTGGCTGAGCTTCAAGCTGCTGCCATCGGAAGCAACAAAGGTCTTTATTCTGTCTTGTAAACCGTACAGTTGCGTATATTGATCCTTTAAAACACAGACCGTTTTTGTCCCATTGGGGTCGCTGATCCAGGAAAACCCCAAAGTTGCTGCAGGATAAAAATAATTGTTGTTCCATGGATTGTCTTCATCCTCCATTTTTAGGAGGTATTTCTGATTTTCGAATTCTTTGATACTTGCTCCGAAATTCCCTGCCTGGTTCATCAGGTACCTGTTGTCGGGCAAAGGTTTCAGGTAAGTGTTCAGATAAATCTTCACATCACTTCCCACTGCTTCTTTTTCTTTCACCCAGACGGTTTGCATCTGTGTTTCTCCCTCGGCTTGAACGGTGTATTTCAAGGTGTCGTCTTCTTTGATGATGGGCCAGTATTGGTTGGAATAGGAATTAGCCATCCAGTTGCCGGCTGATCCATATTGGTTGCGCCAGGCCAACAAATCACCATACACATTGTTATAGTCAAGCCAGTCTACAAACACAGAATTGGGTGTAATTTTAAACGGAACTCCGGGAATGATAACGTAATCACGCCTCAATACGGGATTTTGTGTGCCTGTCCAGTCATCATAGGGTTCAAAAATGAGCGAATCATTTCTGAAAATGTTGTAGGGCTTATTGTTCGTATATTTTATCCGTATCCCGGAAACAGTCTGAACACCTGCTTTTATAATGTGGTAGCGTGGATTGTTTTGTCCCTCATCAAAGAAAAATTCATTTGGGTATCCATCATACATGGGGTTGTAAGAAAAATCGAAACGGAAATGTTTGGTTGAGGCACTCATTGGTTGAACGACAGGCTCCCCGTTATATGGAGGGTAATAGACAGAATACCCGACATTGAGCGCGGTATAATCCACACCGGTGTCGCTGACTGATTTACCGGTAATGAGGTATTCATTATAATAATAGTACTTCCGGGTGCCCGTGCTGTATGGAGAACTGTAGGTTGATATGACGCGGTAGTGAAACTTATCATCGACATCATTATTCAGGATAAAGTCTCTTTTGTTTGGCAAATAAATTCCGAGCCGCTTGTTGTCGATGCCGGTCAGCTGATAATATTCCCCCTCATTCAGGAAATCGGGAAAGCGGCTGATGCCCCAGTTTTGACTGATCTGAAGGGTGTCGCCTGTCGAAAGCCGGATGGTTTTTAACGAATCACTGATACCGAATAAGTTTATAGCATTCACATCCAATACGGTGGCTGTGATATTTCTGCCTGGATTAAAAATCCAGCTTTGCCCCGGAGCAGCCAAAGGGTAGAGGTTGTAGGTGGCCGTATCACTGAAAACTGTCAGGCCATCGACATAGGTTTGATACTTTTTCTGTAGAAAGGTAGGTTGGTTGGTAAGCGCTACATAATCGCTTACTATCCGTGTCATGGTATTCAGAATGAACACAGTGTCGTTGCCGGCAGTTTGGGTTGCAACCACGCGCATGCCGTAATCAGGCACCGCAAGTTCGTTTTGGCTGTGGGTATAATTCAAGGTGTCTGTAGTGCTGAATGCTTTCCAGGATTGCGCCTGCGACACAATAGAAAAACACAGCAATAAAATCAGTTGGGCAAGTTGTTTCATAACTGAAAGGCTAAAAATCAACTTTCAAAGTTAAGCCATTGCGCCAACAAGTGAAAAGGAAAACGTGAAATAAATTTTGATTTTGCTCCGGGGCTGCCTGCTAACCAGCATGCACCCGAAGGAAATTCAAAGACAGAAGCTCAACATCTTCATTACCAACGCAACAACCTGCCCAACCCACAAATTCCATAGCTCGAAGGCTGTGGAGGTGCTTATAATTTTCCAGCCTAATTGCCACGCAAAGCTTCATAGCCTTCGCCGCTGTACATGGTTTCGTCGTGCTGACTCCTGTCGAGGCCCATGGCCTCCTGATCGGCTGTAACGCGCATTGGCACAAGCATATCCGTGATTTTATAAAGCAGCCACGATCCTGCAAAAGCAAACACACCCACAATGACGAGGGCCAGCAGGTGGTAGTAAAAAGTTTGTGTTTGTCCCGAAAGCAGACCCACCTCATTGGCAAACACCGCGGTAAGTATCATGCCGGTGATGCCGCCCATGCCGTGAGCCGGAAACACATCGAGGGTATCGTCGATGTTGGTTTTGCTTTTCATGCTGATGGCCACATTGCTGATGATGGCGGCCACCACCCCGATGAAGATACTGGCACCAATGCCCACAAAACCCGCTGCCGGTGTGATGGCCACCAGCCCAACCACTGCACCTATGGAAGCGCCCATGGCCGAGGGTTTGCGGCCCATGGCCCCGTCGAAAAACACCCAGGCCAGCATGGCTGCCGCTGAGGCAGTGTTGGTGTTCAAAAATGCAAGAACAGCTTGTGCGTTGGCACCCAGGGCCGAGCCGGCATTGAAACCAAACCAGCCAAACCACAACATGCCCGTGCCAAGCAGCACATAGGTGACGCGCGCAGGCTTGTGGTGGCCGGCATCTTTGCGCTTTCCAAGAAACAAAGCGCCCGCCAGTGCTGCAAAACCGGCCGACATATGAACGACAGTGCCACCGGCAAAATCGAGCACACCCCAGTTGCGCAGCAAACCGTTCGGATGCCAGGTCATGTGGGCCAAAGGCGCATAGATGAGCAGGCTGAACAGGCTGATGAACACCAGATAGCCACTGAACCGAATGCGTCCTGCAAAAGAGCCGGTGATAAGTGCCGGTGTGATGATGGCAAACTTAAGCTGAAATAAAGCAAACAAAGCCAGCGGAATGGTGGGCGATAAGGCCGGGTGCGACTGTCCGCCCACCCCCTTAAACATGAAAAAGGTGGCCGGATTGCCGATGATGCCTGTGCCCGCACCTCCAATACTTTCGCCAAACGACAGACTGAACCCCACAATCACCCACAACACACTGATGACGCCCATGGCGATGAAACTTTGCAACATGGTGGAAATCACGTTCTTCTTCTCCATCATCCCCCCATAGAAGAATGACAAACCGGGGGTCATGAGCAACACAAGTGCTGTTGCTGTCAGCATCCAGGCAATGTCGGCGCCCACCAGGGCAGCATCGCCGCTGAAAGTGGCTGCCCCCGGAGCAGCAATGCCAAGTAAAGCAAAAACGAGCATCAGGCCAAGAAAGAAATAGTAGGTGTTTTTCATCGTGATTTGTTTTTGATGTTCCGGTGCCGGAACGGTTGACTGCGGCAAAAATAGTTTTTTAGCAACCCTTCTATTTTTAAGATCACACAGCTCATGCCTGTGAACGCACAGCTTAAATATGCCATCAAATTGTAAATGTGATATTTACACCCATTTTGGTTTTGGATTATACCACTTTAAAAAGTTTGAAGTTTTTTTCTCGTTTCAGCGCAATGCGTTTCGGAATTGTTTTTGATAAAAAAAACGGACGCCCCGAATTGGGGCGTCCGCCAATGTTATGCTGTGTTCTAAGGTTGCCTATTTCAGCAGGTGTGCACTGAGGAAACGTTCCATGGCGCGGTAGAAGTCGAAACGGTTCTCTTCGTTGTGGAATCCGTGGCCTTCGTTGTCTTTCACCATGTATTCCACTTCAACGCCACGTTCTTTCATGGCAGCCACAATCTGGTCAGATTCGGCAATGTTCACGCGGGGGTCTTTGGCACCCTGAGCCACAAACAAAGGCGTCATGATGCGGTGTGCGTTGAGGGCCGGGGAGGTGGCTTCAAACTGGGCCTTGTCTTTTTCGGGGTTGCCCACCATTTCATACATCATGTCGAGCATGGGTTTCCAGTAGGGAGGAATGGTTTGCATGAAGGTGAAGAGGTTCGATACGCCCACATAGTCCACGGCAGCGGCATAGAGGGTTGGCGTAACCACCAAACCCTGCAGTGTGGCATAGCCGCCATAGCTGGCACCATAGATGGCCACGCGGTCTTTGTCGGCAATGCCCTGCTCAATGAGCCAGTACACGCCATCGGTGATGTCGTTTTGCATTGTCAATCCCCACTGCTTGAAGCTGGATTCCCAGAAAGCTTTGCCATAGCCTGTCGAGCCGCGGAAGTTCATCTGCAACACGGCAAAGCCGCGGTTGGCAAGAAACTGCACTTCAGGGTTGAAGCCCCAGTTGTCGCGTGCCCAGGGGCCACCATGAGGATTCACAACCACAGGCAGGTTTTTGGCTTCCACGCCTTTGGGCAATGTCAGATAGCCATGTATAATTTTGCCATCGCGCGCGCGGTACTGAATGGGCTTGATGTCGGCCATATGGTTTTCGTCGAGCCAGGGGCTCACATCCTGGATTTTGCTCAGGGTGTTTTTAGTCAGGTTGTAGAAATAGTAAGCGCCCAGCGACTTGTCGCTGTATGTGCGGACGATGAATTTTTCTTCGGCTTTGTCAGAAGACCCGATAGCAATTTCATAGCCTGGCAGTTGTTTCTCGAGTTCGGCAAACATGTTTTTGGTTTGTTCGTCGAAGAAGT
>CAZBMR010000013.1:18594-47990 GCA_964492695.1 uncultured Lentimicrobiaceae bacterium | reverse complement strand
GGCAGTTGTTTCTCGAGTTCGGCAAACATGTTTTTGGTTTGTTCGTCGAAGAAGTGGCGCTCGCGTTTCCAGCTGACGTAGCTGGCGGCAGTGAGCACCTTGCGTTTGCGTGAGTAGCTCAGGCCCGAGAGGTCGTATTCTTCGTTTTCGAAGAGCACCTCGGTTTCGGTGGAGGTGGCGGGATCGAACACCACAGCCACGCTCTTGTCGCGGCCGATGTTGGAGGTGGCATAGAGTTTCTTGTTGTCGAAGGTAAAGAACTCGGGGCTCATGGATTCTTTGAAGCTGGTGGTAAGCAGTGGACGAAATTCTTCGGCTTCGGTGTCGCGGTAGAGCACCTGTGTGTTGATGCCATCCACAATGGCCATGGCCACGCGCAGCTTGCCTTCGTGGTCGGTCATCCAGCCCTGGATGTTGCCCGGATTTTCGGCCAGCATGGTCATTTCGCCTGTATTGATGTTCAGGCGGTAGGGATCAAACACCATGGCATTGCGCTTGTTCAGCCCCACAATCACAAAGTCGGGCTGGTCTTCCAGATCGTCGATGATCTGTGTGCGCACGCCTTCGAAACAGGTGAGGCATTTGGCGTTTTTGCCGTTCATATCCACGCCATAAAGGGCAAAGTTTTCATCGCCTCCATTGTCCTTCAAAAAGAGGATGCGGCTGTTGTTGGCCCAGTAGTAGCCGGCAATGTCGCGGTCGGTTTCGGAAGTGATGCGGATGGCTTTATCGCTGCCTGCTTTTTGAACGAAGATATTCATACGGCTCTCATATGGAGCCATATAGGAAATGTATTTGCCATCGGGGCTGATGTTGAACGACGACTTCTCGGGATTTCTGAAGAAGTCTTCAAGTGGAATAACAGGTGGTTTTTGCGCCATAAGTTGTGTTGACATCAAAAGGGTTAATAAAATCAGGTGAAGGCTTGCAACACCGGCTTTGAAGATTTTTTTCATAGCGGATTTTTTGAATGAATAATGATCCGGATGGACGTTATTTAAGTGGCACAAAGATAGTTTTTTCATCATTCAATGCACAGCTTTGCAGCCGTCATCCTGACCTGTTTTGTTGTTTTTGTGTTGTTATAGTGCACAGGTGCTTCATCCAGCTGATGAAAGTATCTTGCATTTTTTTATACTTTTACCCCTTTGGATGCGTTTTGGACAAAAATCTCAGTAAAAGTTGAACATTTACAACCAAAAAAAGCGGTGGAAGATGGTGTTGGCCTTTGGTGCGCTGCTCATCATCAGCCTTTCGGTGTACTACACCAACAGCCTGGTGACGCAGTTTGCCAAGGAGGAGCGCAGCAGGGTTCGGAGCTGGGCCGATGCGGTGGAGCGCCGTGCCAGCCTCATGCGCTATCAGGAAGATTTTTTCGTGGCCTTGCGTAAACAGGAAAGGCAGCGCGTGGAGCTGCTTGCCAAAACCTATCAAAAAGTGTTGTATGGATCGCTGGAAGAAGAGCTCACTTTTTACCTGGAAATCATCAGCAACAACACCAGCATTCCGGTGATCATCGTGGACGATCAGGGCAACATCCTCGAACGCCAAAATGTGGATCAGCGGTTTGACGGTCAATCTGTTTTTGAAGGGGAACTACGCGAAAGCTTTTCCGAATACAGCCCCATTGCCATCAGCGATACCAAACAAAAGCTCTATTACAAGGAATCCATCATTTTCAGCGATTTGAAAAGGGTACTCGACGATTTGGTGAGCTCATTTTTGAAAGATGTTGCGTCCAATGCCAGCAACGTCCCCGTAATCATCACCGACAGCACATTGAGCAATGTGCTGCAATATGGCAACCTCGATGTGCCTGCAAATGGCGACAGCCTCTTTTGGAAGCAGCAGATTGCCCTGATGGAATCGGAAAACACCCCCATCGAGATCACCTTTCTGGATCATGGAAAGACGTATATCTTTTACAAGAGTTCGCCCCTGTTGCTGCGGATGCAGTACTTTCCGCTGTTGCAAATCCTCATCATTGCCCTGTTTTTATTGATTGCCTACCTGCTCTTCAGCTATGCGCGCAGGGCCGAGCAAAATCAGGTGTGGGCCGGCATGGCCAAAGAAACAGCCCACCAGATAGGCACACCATTGTCGAGCCTCATGGCCTGGATTGAGCTGCTCAAGATGGAAGACAGCCAGTTTGCAGGTATTGGCGAGATGGAAAAGGACATCGAGCGGCTTGAGACCATCACCGAGCGGTTTTCGAAAATCGGCTCAACCCCTGTGCTGGAGCTCACCGACCTGGTGCGCCTGCTCGAAGAAACCGTGGACTACCTGCGTCCGCGCAGCTCCAAAAAAGTGGAATACATCCTGCAGGTGCCACTGCGCAACAGTGTGATGCTGCCGCTCAACGAAGCGCTTTTTCAGTGGGTGATCGAAAACCTCTGCAAAAATGCCATCGATGCCATGAACGGACAAGGAACCATTACGCTGAGCCTGAAAACAGAAGACAAATATATCCACCTCGACATAAGCGACACAGGCAAAGGCATCCCAAAAAGCGCCCTCAAGGAAGTGTTTAAACCCGGATACACCAGCAAAAAAAGAGGCTGGGGGCTGGGATTGACACTGGCCAGACGCATCATCAAGGACTACCACAAAGGGCAAATTTTTGTGAAGAACTCCGTTGTGAACGAAGGCACCACCTTCAGGATTTCGCTCAAAAAATAGCGGGAAACAGGTTGAGGCTGAGGCAAAGGTGGTTGCGAAAAACCTTAAACTTCACCCCAACCTTTACCTCAACCTCTGTCTTCAGTCATTACCTGAACGCCTGAGGCTGATGGGGCTTGTTTTGCAGGACGCTTTCGATTTGTGCCTCCACCTCGGGGCTGATGAGTGAAACCATATTGGATGAGAGCAGGTTTTCCACGAGTTGCTCCATGCGCGAAGCGCCGGTGATGACAGTGCTCACATGCGGATTCTTCAGGCACCAGGCGATCGATAGCTGGGCCAGTGTGATGCCCATGTTTTGCGCAAGGCCATTGAGCTCAGCCGCTTTTCTGATTTTTTGCCGTCCCTCTTCGGTTTCGAGCCGGCGCTTCAGCCACTCGTTTTCTTTGTACGACATGCGCGTTCCCTCCGGAAAACCATGCGCATATTTGTTGGTGAGGATGCCGCTGGCCAACGGACTCCAAATGGTTGTTCCAAGTCCGACACTGTCATACAGTGGCAGGTAATCCATTTCGATTTTCTGCCTGTTGAAAAAATTGTATTCAGGCTGTTCCATCACCGGCGGAATCAGGTGTTCACGGCGGGCGATGTCGTAGGCAGCCTGAATCATCCAGGCCGGCCATTCGCTAGTGCCCCAATACAATGCCTTGCCTTGTTGGATGATGTGATTCATGGCCCACACTGTTTCTTCAATGGGGGTTTCGTAGTCGGGCCTGTGGCAGAATATCAAATCCACGTATTCCAAACCGAGCCTGCGCAGGGCCTTGTTGGTGCCTTCCACAATGTGCTTACGCGACAAGCCTGTGTCGTTTGGGCCGGTTCCTCCCCAGAAAATTTTGGTCGAAACCACATAATCTTCACGCTTCCAGCCAGCTCGCTGCAGCGCTTTGCCCATGATCACCTCCGACAAGCCATTGGCATATACCTCGGCATTGTCAAAAAAATTGATGCCATTGTCAAAAGCCTTCACCATCAGGCTGTATGCCAGATCTTCGTTCACCTGACTGCCAAAGGTGGTCCACGAGCCAAATGAAAGCTCAGATACTTTTAAGCCTGAACGTCCTAAGTTGCGATATTTCATGTTTGATAATTTTGAGAATAAACATCAAAAATAACAAAACTGTTCACATTTCAACGATCAACCTTTTGAACCGTTGACAGATCGGCATCTTGTAAAAAGCTGGACAAAACATATGAGGCTGCCGGGATAAACTTCGGACGTGCAGCCGGAAATTTATTTTATCAATGTATTTCAGCACAGGCATATTATTTGCGTAAATTGCAAGGTTCATGACGAAACCAATGTTATGGCCTCACAAAGCACATTCAATAACCCATTTCCTGGCATTCGCAGCTATGAAATGGACGAAAGCCGGCATTTTTTCGGAAGGGAACAGCAGATAGCAGAGTTGACCCGGAAGTTGGAAACGACCCGATTTTTAGCCATTGTCGGTTCGTCGGGCTGCGGAAAATCTTCGCTCATCAAAGCAGGCCTCATTCCCCGGCTGCTGGAAGCCTCCGAACCGGCACTACCCTTGCAGCTGCTGATGTTCAGACCGGGCAGCGACCCCCTTGGCCGCCTGGCCGAAGCCATTGCCGGCAACAAACCGGTGGCTTTTGTAAAAGCACAACTTGCCGGAAATCAAGCAACTTTGAGCGAACTCATCCCCCAGGTGGCCGGCCTAAAAACCCGCACACTTCTCTACATCGACCAGTTTGAAGAGCTGTTCCGCTTCAGGCAAAGCAGCGGGAGTGCCGAACACGCTGCTGAGGCTGCCCGTTTTGTTGAAACGATACTCGAAGCCATCCACAATCCAGCCTCCGGGCTGTTTGTGATCCTCTCGATGCGCACCGACTTTTTGGACGACTGCACCACCTACCGGGGATTGAGCGAAGCCATCAACATGGGATACTACCTCGTTCCGCGTATGAACGAAGCCGAAAGGCGCAGGGCCATCACCGGACCGATCACAGAAGCAGGCGCGACCATCACCGGCGAACTGGTGGAAACCCTTTTGAACGATACGGGCGATGACCCCGACCAGCTGCCCATTCTCCAACATGCGCTCATGCGCACATGGGAACACTGGACCATCCACAGCAACACAGGCCAACCCATTGGATTGCAGCACTATGAGGCCATTGGCACCATGAAAGAAGCCCTTTCGGTGCATCTCGAAGAGCTCTATGAAAGCCTGCCTGATGAGCGCAACCGTTTTCTGACTGAAAAACTGTTTAAAGCCCTCACCGATGTATCCAACCAAAACAGGGGAACACGGCGGCCCACACCACTCGACGAACTTTGTGCACTCACCAGTGCCCGCGAGGAAGAACTGCTTCACATCATCGACCGCTTCCGCAGCCCGGGTTGCGCCTTTTTGATGCCGCCTGCCCATATTCGGCTTGCCGGGAACAGCCTGGTAGATATCAGCCACGAAAGCATCATGCGCGTGTGGACGCGCCTCAAAAAATGGGTGGAAGACGAAAGCGAATCGGCCCAGCTTTATCTGCGGCTCTCACGCTCTGCTGCCTTGTTTCAGGAAGGAAAAACAGGCCTTTGGGTGAACCCCGAGCTGCAACTTGCGCTGCAATGGAAAACCATCAACAAACCCAATATTGTGTGGGCTTCGCGCTACGACAGTGGTTTCGACCGTGCCATTGTTTTTCTCGAAAATAGCAGGCAACAGTATGAAAACGAGCAGCTTAAGAAAGAAAGGCAACAAAAGCGCAATTTGCGGCGTGCACGCAATTCAGCCATCGTATTGGGTATTGCCTCGGCTGTTTCGATCCTATTTTTGGTGATCTCGCTCAACCTGCGTTTTAAAGCTGAAGCAAGCCGGCGCGAAGCACTTGAAAAAGAAAAACTTGCTGTACAAGAGCGCAAACGCACCGAAGAGCAACGCAAAGTGGCCATTGTGGAACGTAAAATTTCGGAACAGCAGCAGCAGATTGCCGAGCAACAGGAACTGATTGCCAATCAGCAGCGTCAATACGCTGTGGCGCAACAACAAGTGGCTCAGCAGCAAACTGCTGAAGCTGTGCGGCAGCGCAAGCAGGCCGATCAGGCCAGACAAGAAGCCCTGACAGCCCGTGACGAGGCCGAAGCACAACGGCTCGAAGCCCTCGCACAAAAACACATTGCGGATACCGAACGGCTCAAGGCAGAAACATCGGAGGAGGAAGCTCAGCGCCTGCGCATGCTGGCCATTGCCAACGCCATGGCCGTTCAGGCAGTTCAGCTTCATGCAAATTCGGCCGATCAAACCGCGGCACTGCTGGCACTCACCGCCTATCGGCTGCACCGCGATAACGGCGGTCAAACGGGCGATCCGGCCATTTTTGAAGCCTTGTCGGCCGTGGCCAACGATCAGCTTATCCTGCGCGGTCATAAAGATGCCGTGAGGGCAATCGCGCTTATGCGCAATGAAAAAACACTCTTCTCCTGCGGCGACGATGGACAGCTGCTGCAATGGAACCTTGATAATACCGCATTGGCTCCATTGGAAGTTGCCCTGCCGAAAGATTTTCAGGAAGCCTTGCGCGCTATCGCCCTCACGGCAAGCGAAAAATGGCTTATTGCCGCATCGGATAAAGGCAGGATGTTGTGGTGGAACATGGATTTAAAATCCTCACAAGCGGCGTCTGTTGCCGCACACCATGGGGCTGTGGTGCAAATGCTGCCATCCCCAACAAACGAAAGCGTGTTTACGGCAGGAGCTGATGGCAAACTCATCCGCTGGGATTTGGTGAAAAACGAGCCGAAAGCCTTTCTGATTGATCAGCTTGCACAGCCACTGACGGCAATTGCCTTAAGCAATGATGAGGAATTGATGGCCTATGCCGAAGCCGGTGGTTTGCTGAAAGTCATTCATGGTCGTGGCAAGGCCTATGAATTGATTGAACAAACAATGCTCAAAAGTGCGGCACGCAGCTTGCAGTTCACACCTGACAGCAGGCAATTGCTGGTGGGCTGCACCGATGGATCGCTGCACAGCTTCAACATCATGGACACCAGCCTTAAGCTTGATAACGTCATGCCAGCCAGGCACATATCCAGTATCACCGCGATTGATTTTGCCCAAAATAATGCGCTATTGGCCACCTCATCCTTCGACTGGACGATTAAAGTAACCCCTTTTCCAGTGTTGGAAGAAAAAACCAAAACCCTTAACAGGCATGAATGGTGGGTGTACGATCTGTTGTTTCGTGCCGGAGGAAAGCAAATCATCAGCTGCAGTGGCGACAAGACCATCCGCATCCACACCATTGACGAAGCAGCGCTTGCGGCCAAAATAAGGCCGCAAATCAGCCGAAACCTGAGTCCCGCCGAATGGCAAAAATTGGTGGGAAGTGATGTGCCATATCAAAAAACCATCGAAGAACTGCCATGAAAACACCCGCTCACATCAACCTGCCCGGGAAGACCACGGTGCCGTGCAAAAGCATCATCCTGCTCCTGCTTATCTTGCTGAATGTGGTTGCAGCAACGCCTTTGCAGGCACAAAACTGCGACGAAGTGACACTCACCGAGGCACGCAAACGCTATGAAATGGGCAAATTTTCGGAGGTCATGAGTGCGTTGAAAACATGTACACAGAGGGGTTTCAACGAAAAGCAAAAGATTGAAGCCCACCGCTTGATGGCGCTCGCATGGCTTGCATCCGACAGCATTGATGAGGCCACACAGGAAACAGCGCGCTTGTTGCAAATCAACCCGCTCTATGAGCCTAACCTGTTCGATCCGCCTGCCTTTATCAGACTGGTGAGCACCATTAAAATGACAGATGTGGCCCAGGTGGTTACTTCGGTATCCAAAAAAGCAGAAAATATCCTTGAAGCACCTGCCAGCATCACTGTTGTGACACGCGACGACATCCTGCGCCGCGGCTACAACGACCTGGTTGAGTTGCTGAAAGATGTACCTGGTTTCGATCTGAGCATGTTCTACGGTCCGGAATATGCCAACATCTACCAACGTGGCTTCAGGCAAAACAACACCGAGAAAACACTGCTGCTGTTCGACGGCATGGAAGAAAATGATTTGTGGACCAATTGGGCCTACATCGACCGTCAGTATCCCCTCACGAATGTGGAACGCGTTGAAATCATCTATGGACCTGCTTCCACCATGTATGGCCCAAATGCCTTTGCCGGCGTAATCAATGTGATCAGCCGCCCCTCTGTCGATGCCATCGGTCCGGGACGAAATATCGGGTTCAGTGGAAAATTAAGTTATGGTACCTACAACACCAAAACATTGGATATGAGCCTCTCCGGAAAGAAACGCAACATTTCGTTCACGCTGTCGGGCAGGCTTTATCACTCAGATGAGCACGACCTTTCATCGCAGGAATTTTTCGATTACAACCCGGATGTGTATGACCAGGTGGATTACAACGCTTTGATGGGGATTACCTCCAATGCCTATCAATACCTCATGAGCAACAACCTGCCATTTACGCACCCTTATTACACTGTTTCTGCCGACTCAACGCAGCTTTTTCTTAGTCAGGCCGGGATTGATAAAGCCCGCGAACTCGACAAGTCAGCCTACCAACAGGTGGTTGGCGGCCAAAAAATCGGGTTTACGAACAATACCGACAGCTGGTTGCTGAACGGCAAAGTGAGTGTAGGAAATTTCAGCTTTGGCTTTCAAACCTGGAAATATTTCCGGGGAGGCACCACGCAATACACCGATTTGTTTGTGGCTGGCTCCGAGAATGGTTTCAACTGGGTTCCGAGGCTGAGCAATTTTTACACGCGCTATGAAAGTCAGCTCAGCGACAAAGTGTTTCTTTCGAACCTCACCACTTTTCGCATCCATGAAGTTACCGACGACACACGCTTCGTTTCGTTGAGCAATTATGCCCGGGGCAATAAAAAACTGCCTTCACTTGTCATCGACGAAGCCCCTGCATGGACAAGCCTTTACATGTTTGAACGCTCAAAACAGCTGCGCAACGAGCTGAAGATCAACTACCGGCCCATATCTGCCATTGACATTGTTTCGGGTGTTGAGGTGCGAAACAGCAGTTTGCAAGGTGCTTACTACACCAGTTTCACCGACACCCCCCAGGATTCGGCTGTGATACTGCCCTCGCCAAAAGGTGGCAACGATTTCAATGTGTGGGATCTTGGAATCTACAGTCAGGGTACATGGCAAGCCCTCAAGCACCTGAAACTGACCCTGGGCTTGCGCTATGACTACAACAAAGTGCGCAGCAGCGATGGTTTTGGGAGCGAGTTCAGCCCGCGTGCAGCCGTGGTTTGGTCGCCGGGAAGGGCAACTTTGAAAGCCGTTTACAGCAGGGGGATCATGAATGTGAGCAACTGGACAAAATATTCGTCGGCCGGAAACCGCATCCCCAATCCCAGCCTTAAAACCGAAAACATTCAAAACATCGAACTCAATGCCGCCTACAGATTCAACACCCATTTGCAGGCTGATGTTTCGTTATATCAAGAATATATCGACAATGTGGTGGGCACGGTGAATGTGCCGGAAATTCCGGGCAAAATAAAAAACGATAACATCGGCATCTTCAGAATCAGGGGCATACAGGCAAATGCTGCCTACAAGAAAAACGATTTCACTGCCTATTTCAATTATACTTTTTGCGACCCAAAGCAAACCTTTTCAGAGGTTGGTGAGGTGAGCAACCGCGTGGGCGACATCGCCTCACATCAATGGAATGTGGGTGCCAACCAGCTGTTTTTCAAGCAGCTTAACATCAATATTCGGGCCAACTACACCGGTTCAAGGCCTGTGGGCGAAGGCACAACTGTGCCGCTCAACACAGATCATTTTCCGTCAGTGATTATCTTGAATGCGGCTGCAGCTTATTCCAATCCAAACCTTGTAAGGGGGCTTTCGCTCCAGCTGGTTTGCAACAATGTGCTGAATACGCTGTACTATCATCCAGGAACAAAGGCAGCCGAGGGCATCAATAGTCCAACAGCCATTCTTCAAAGGGGGAGGCATTTTCTGCTCAACCTTTCCTACCAATTCTAACCATCTCATGAAGACGATTAAGAAACCCTATACCGTCATAAACGATCAGCAAATGCTTTGGGGAAAGCATTTTTTGCCACTGAAACCCAAGGCCGAACGGGCTGCGATGTTGCGCATTGTGCTTTTTGTGAGCTGCGAATGTGGCACAAATATGCTGCGTCAGCTCCTGCAGTTTGAAGCATTGTATCCCGAAAAGCTCTTTATTACAGGCGTCGTGACCGACGACCCGGTTGACCCCGCAGCACGGATATCGCTCAAAAAACGCGTATGGAGTCAGTTTCAGCCCGAGGAACGTGCTGCCATCTTTGCCGAATTGGTGGACGAGGCCACATCCCATGGTTTGAGCTGCTACTCCGGAGCGGTAAAAACAGACTATTTCAGGGCGGTGTTCGGCCAATGGCATCCCGATGCCCTGATCATGTTTTGTTTCGGGCAAAAAATTGATGCCCCGCTCTACGACAGTCCACCAGCCGGTGCATACAATTTTCACCCCAGCGACCTCCCCAAAAAAATAGGCCTGGGAACACAGCCCTTTCAAAACGCCATGCAAAATGGCCTTAAAAGCGCACCGATGGTTATTCATCGTGTCACCGAACTTATTGATATTGGCCCTATTGTGGGTGTTTCGCCCCATGTAAACATCTGCCTGGCCGATGGAAGCTATCCTGTGAGCGTGCGTACGCTGCTGGATAAAATCACAAGCATTGGCGGCTGGATGGGCGTTGAACTGGTGGATGCCCTGATAAAGGCCAACGAACAAGACTACCCCTCATGTGTGACGTCCATCGATTTTGATACAAGAATGGACGACAACCTGAAGGCAATGCTTCGAAAGCCTGCCTTGAACGACCTGAATGAAAAATATTGCGTTCCACTCCATCCACTCCTTCAACACCAAAGCTGATGGCCGGTTCCAAAGGCATATTGAAACTGATGAACATCATGGCCGATGAGGCCAGGGCTGTTGTGATGCTCATCGCTTTTTCCTTTTTTGCAGGGCTCTCGCTTTCATTTTATTTCACGGCATCCAACACCCTGTTTTTGAGGCATTTTGCGCCCGACATGATTCCGGTTTCATTCATTGCATCTGGCCTGCTGATCTACCTTTCGTGGCTCGCTTTTTCGATGATCGACAAGCGGCTGGGTTTTCGCGGACAGGTGACATTCAAGCTGGCTTTTGTGGTTGTGAGTGTTGTCCTTATCACTGCAGGCGTCTATCTTTTTCCATCTTCGTGGCTCATTTTTCTCACTTACACCTGGGTGAGAATCGTAGTGTTCATCACCCTTGTCACCTTTTGGGGCATTGCCGGAAAGCTTTTTAACCTGAGGCAGGGCAAGCGTATTTTTGGCCTCATCACCACCGGCGAGGTGGTGTCCATTATCATTGGCTATTTCAGTATTCCGCTGCTGATGCGGTTCCTTAAAACACCCGACCTGCTGCTTCTGGCCTCGCTCACCCTTTTTCTTTGCTTTGTGATGGCAGTTTGGATCATGCACGCGTTCAGGCAACAAATCGATCAGGGGGCAAAACCAGCAGGCATGCAGCCTGCCAAAGCGGGAAAAAGCAACAGTTACCTCAAACTTGTGCGCAAGCCCTATTTCCGCTACATCTCGCTCATGGCCTTGCTGCCCATCTTTGGCTATCTGTTTGTTGATTTCATCTTCCTCTCTCAAACCAAAATCATTTTTGCCGGCAATCCCGAATCCATTGCAGGTTTCTTTGGTATCTTTCTGGGATTTGTGGCAGTGGTGGAATTGTTGCTCAAGCTTGTTTCGGGCAGGTTTCTCAACAAGTACGGCATCCTGCCCAGCCTCCTTTCGTTGCCGGTGATGATGCTCGCATCGGTGTTTGTTGCAGCACTGGCAGGCCTTTTCTATGGATCGACCATGCTCTTTTTTGCCTTTGTTGCCTTGTCGCGCCTGTTTGAGCGATCGGTGCGCGCTGCAGTGTATGAGCCTGCTTTTCAATTGCTGTATCAGCCTGTTGAGCCAGCCCAAAGGTTGGTGTTTCAAAGTCAGATAGAAGGCATTCCCAAAGCACTCGGAACGATGCTTACCGGACTGGTAATCATCTTGTTTTCATGGGTGGCTTCTGTCAACCTTGTCGGCTATTCCTGGTTTTTTTTACCGGCCCTTGCTTTCTGGGTCTGGACTTCGGTGAAAATGTATGAAGCATACCGCAACACCTTGAAGCATAAGATCAAAGAGCTGGATCATGCGCAGGCGATTCCTTTCTCGTGGAAACAACGCATGCTCGAAAGCCTTGAAAAAGCAAGTCCCGAAGCAGCACAGCAGTTGGTTCGCTGGTGGCATCTGGCACAGCCCGATCTCAGCACAGCAACTTTAGCCGAAAACCTGACAAGCCTGAAACCACCTATTCAACAGATTGTTATCCAGCACTTTGAAAACAATTTAATCACAGAAGCCATGCCGGCACTCATGCAGCTTCGGTCGGTGTGTCAGTTAGGTGTTGAGGATGAAAAAAAATTAAATCAGGCTATTGAAGTTCTCACCAAATCTCAACATGCTGATATGGAAGAGCTTCATTCGTTGGCTGCTTCAACCGACAGGGAAGCCAGGTTGCGGGCAGCACGGATTGCCGGTCAAACAGCACGCTATGGTGCCGTGAAACTGCTGCAGCAAATGGCCCGTGATCAAGACGAAGCGTTGCGGCTTGCTGTGTTGGAGGCTTGCGGAAAGCAACGCCGCATCGAGCTTTGGCCCATGATAACCGATCACCTGCTTCAGCCCCGTTTTTCGGCCACTGCTGCAAGGGCCGCAGTTCGTATTGGCGAACCGGTCATTGGGCAGCTCGATGTGTTGTATGGTAAATCGGCGCTCAAAGCAATTCCGTTCCGGATCATCAGCATCATCGCCCAAATACCGGGGGCATCGGCAAGCAAATGGCTTCGCAGCAAACTGCCAACAGCCAACCACGATTTGCGTCAGGCCCTTGTGAAGGCGTTAAGCCAGCGCAACGAACAGCCCGACGAGGAAGAAAGACTCTTTTTGGAGGAAAATATTTCACATGAGGTGGAGCACATCTTGTTTTACCTGGCCTCGCTAAACGACCTGACCAACTTAGCCGATGCGATGGAGCTCAAGCTTTCGCTCATGACAGCCGTTGACGAAGAAAAAGAGTACATCTTCAACATGCTTACGCTCCTTTACGACCAGCGAACCATCAGGCATATCAGGGAATTTATTGAAAGCAAAGACACCACCGCCCGGGTTTATGCGCTTGAAATGGGCGAAATGACCATCCGGCGCGAACTCAGAGAGCTCGTTTTCCCTGTGTTTGAAGATGCCTCTGCCACTGAGAAACTGCAGCGCCTTGGCACACTCTTCCCGCAGTTGCAGCTCCCGGTGGTGCAGCGGCTCTATGTGCTGCTCGACCGGCCTTATACACTTTCTGACCGCTACATCAAAGCCTGCGCATTGCGCCTGCTGCAAAAGCTGAATACCGATGACGAAGAAGCCCTGCTCACCCGTCTATCGGCCCATTTGCTGCATCCCGATGCATTGTTGGCGGAAGCGGCAGAGGAGGCTCTGAAGCAACGGGCACCTGATTTTTACGAACAGCGCATGCAACTGCTTCATTGCGTGGCAAATTCCGATGACCGTCGCTTAAGCAAAAAACTGCCGCTCATGCAACAAACAAGTCTGCTTAAAAACAGTGGTTTTTTCGATCTTGTGCCGGAAAGCAAGCTCGTCACCTGGCTTAACTTTTATCCCGAGATTGCCTTTAACAAAAGCGCTGATTCGGCATCAACCAGCATGTCCTTTGAAAATCACATGCTGCAGCTGATGACCGGTGGCTACACCATCAGCATTCCGTCATACTGCTTCACCGAAGCACTCGTTCAGCTCGATGGCATCGAAGAGCTGGTGGCATGCCCCGACGTCTCAATCATAAAAAAAATGAGTCATGCATAAATTTATCCACATCCTGCTATTCCTTGCGGCTTTGGCAGCCATGCCGGCACTGGCGCAGAAAGAAACGGCATACCCTTTTGTAAGAAACTTCAAAACAAATGATTACCATGCGCATGCGCAGAACTTTGCCCTGACCAGCGATGCCAGTGGCATGCTGTATGTGGGAAACTTTGCCGGTGTGTTGCAGTACGACGGCGAAACCTGGCGGCTCATTCCCACGGGCAAACGTTCAAAAGTGTCGGCTTTGGCAAGCTCGTCTGACGGGATGATCTATGTCGGCGCAAGGGGTGAAGCAGGGAAGTTGGTAAATGATGAAAAAGGTGCGCTTTATTTTGTATCGGTGATCCCTGATGAGCTGCTCCAACAACACCCCTTCACCGAGATTAATCATATTCTGGTTTTGAATGATGATGTAATCTATGTGGCAGATAATCAAATTTTTATCCTGAACAAAGAGAAAGTCACTGCCTGGAAAGCCAGCTCCGAAATCATGGGGGCCTTTGTGTTTCAAAACCAATTATACCTTCGCATGAAAACTGAAGGTTTGTGCACCTTTAGCAATCAGCACATCAAGGTGGTGCCGGGTGCCACCAGTCTGAGTCAGGCCGATGTGCTTACAGCTGCCTTACGGCTGTCAGAAAACAAAATGCTGTTGGCTTTCAGCAGCAGTGGCCTCAAACTGTTTGATGGCCAGACACTCAGCGCACCGCCAGCACAATTGCCTGAGATATTGAACAACAATCCGGTTACGTGCGGCATACGGTTGTCAAACAACCACATTGCCCTTGGGACCGGCCGAACTGGTATTGTCATTCTTGATCAAGAATTTGGTCTGATACAAATCGTAAACAAAGAAGCCGGTCTGCAAAACAGCTTTGTCCGACAGCTTCATGCAACCAGCAACAACAGCCTTTATGCCGCACTCAACAACGGGGTTTCACTCATAGGGTATCCTTCGGTGCTGGGCTATTTCAATGAAGCATCGGGGCTTGAAGGTGGGGTGAAAGATATTTTGCGCTTCAATGAAAAGCTATATGTTGCCACCTATCAGGGGCTTTACAGTTATCTTCCACAGCAATTTCGCTTTGAGCCGCATCCAGGCATCAACACGGCAGTGTGGGATCTGCAGCTTGTTGGAAATCAGCTGATAGTCGCCAGTTCAGGAGGCGTTTTCCTGTTGAATGACATGGGCCAGACCAAGCTTAGCGACCATTTTAGCCTTTCGCTTGCGTCGGATGCCACCTCATCAGGGCATTTTTTTGCCGGCGAAACGGATGGTTTGCGTCGCTATGAGCTTAAACAGAAAGCCTGGACCAGCGAAAAACTGCCACAATTTCAGGCTGGTGTTTCGCAATTGAAAACCATCGGAAACAACCTGTGGGGTTGGAGCGACGCAGTAGGCCTTTTCAGCCTGAACACTTTGAACGGCGCCGTACGTTTTTATGGTGCTGAGGATGGGATCGCTGAAAAGACAGGCATCGGACTGCAGCAATTGAACGGACGCCTGGTGTTGACAAGCAGCAGTGGTTTGCTGGCCTACCATGAATCAAAAGGAGTTTTTGAACCTTACAGCCTGATTGTGCCTGCTGACAGCACACAGCAAAACTGGTATTCGGCATTGGTGAGCGATGTGCAGGGACATGTGTGGGCCACTGATGGAAATGAAACGCATATCACGCGGTATAAATCAGTTGGGAATGGATTTCGTGAAACTGGCCTGGAAACAAGTCCCATTGCTAACAAGGTTGTTTGGAGCATTCTGGCTGAGGATGAACGCGTTTGGTTTGGCGGTCCCGACGGTCTTTTTATGCTTAACCGCAACGAAGCCTTGCGCGACACCCTCCCTGTTTCGATGCACATCCGACGCGTAGTCATTGGTTCTGACTCGGTTTTGGTGCATGGGAGTCCTGCTTTAGCGGAGCAAGCCCCAGTGGTTTCACACGCGCTGAACAGCATCCGTTTTGAGTTTGCTGCCCCTTTCCATGCGGTGAACAGGGGAGTGGAGTATCAATATTTTTTGGAGGGATTCGACGATGCCCGAAGCCTCTGGAGCACGGCCAATGTGCGGGAATACACCAACCTACCCGGTGGAAAATACACCTTCCATGTGCAGGCACGCAACGTCTATGGACAAACAAGCGAGGTGGCCACCTTTTCGTTTCAGGTGAAAGCCCCATGGTATAGCTCTGCGCTGGCCATCATCCTGTATGTGGTGGCAGCCGGCCTGCTCATCTGGCTGATTGTGGTGCTGCGCAACAAAAACCTGCTGAAAGAAAAAAAGGTGCTAGAGGAGCGCATCAGGCGGCGAACTGCCGAGGTGGTGAAGCAAAAGGAAGAGATTGAACAGCAATCGCGCGAGCTGGCCGACAAAAACGATGAGCTCGAGAAAATCAACACGGCCATCAAATACATCAACGCGGAGGTGCACCTCGACAACCTGATGCAATCGCTGCTCGAAAAACTGCGTATCATCCGCACAGCCGAAAAATCGGTAGCCCTTTTGCTCGACCACCGCACCGGACAATTTCAGTACAAGGCCGCAGTGGGCTACCCACTCGAACAAATCACGGGCTTTACACTGAGCTTGTCCGAAGCCGAGAGCCGCTACCTGAGCCAAACGGAGGAAGTGTTTGAAGACATTTTTGTGAAAACTGATTTTGCTTCGCTCGAATTGTTGCCTGATTTGCAGCAGTTTATGAAACCACGCTCGATGATGGTGCTCGTTATCCGCATCGAAACGCGTGTGGAAGCCTTCCTGATTTTCGAAAATTTCACCCGCGAAAAAGCCTTTGAGCAGCGGGAGCTCAGCCTCATGCGCAATGCAAAGGAACACATCATCTCGGCCATCATCCGCACCCGCATCCTCGACGACCTGCAGCAAACCCTTCACAACCTGAAAGATACGCAGGAGCAGCTCATCCAATCGGAAAAGCTGGCTTCCCTCGGACAGCTCACTGCAGGTATAGCGCACGAAATTCAGAATCCGCTCAATTTTGTGAACAATTTCGCCTCCCTGTCAGCCGACCTCAGCCAGGAGCTCATCGAAATACTCGAGGCATCAAAAGAAGCCATCCCTGCCGACAGCTACGAAGAGGCTGCCGAAGTGATCGGGATGATTCGCGGAAACGTACTCAAAATCAACGAACACGGTAAACGTGTGGAGGGCATCGTGAAAGGTATGTTGCAGCATTCGCGCGGCAAAACCGGTGAGTTTGAAGAAGTGGAGCTCAACAACCTGGTGAGCGAATATGCCAGCCTGGCTTATCACGGCATGCGGGCCAAGGACAAGACCTTCAACACAGCCATCAATACCGATCTGGACCCTGCCATCGGAAAGGTGCAGATGATTCCACAAGACCTTAGCCGGGTGATTTTGAACATCACCAACAACGCTTGCTACGCTGTGGACGAAAAAGCCCGCCGTAGCCCTCAAGGGTTCCGTCCGGAGGTGCGCATAAGCACACGCAAGGCAGGCGATAAAATTGAAATCAGCATCCGCGACAACGGTACAGGCATCCCGCCCCATGTGATTGAAAAGATTTTCAACCCCTTCTTCACCACCAAACCCACCGGACAAGGAACAGGACTGGGTCTCTCAATGAGTTTCGACATCGTGAACAAATTGCACAAAGGCAAGCTGGAAGTGAAATCAGCTGAAGGCGAATACACCGAGTTTATCATCACCATCCCCGAAAAACAACCCCCATCATGAAAAAGCTGATCGTTGCCTTGCTGATCATTTTAGCAAGTTTCCGCCCTGAGGCGCAAACGGTTTTCAGGCTGAATCAATACAACATCCTGTACAACGGGGTGGTGATGCCTGTGTTTACCCTCTATGCAAGCCAGCAATTGAGTGGTCATTGGGGTTTTGCAGGCTATTTTTATGTTAATGGTACCAAAGGGAGCAGTTGGGGCGAAGGCCTGGCAGGTCCGGTTTGGACGCCCGTCAAAGGCCTGTCGCTGGGGTTTTTAGCAGGCATCCAGTCCAACGAGGAGCGGCTTTTTCGGTTTTCACCCATCCTGAATTTCAACCGCGGAAAGTTTTCTGCTTTTGCCGCCTTCGAAGCTGGAGGCCTCCGGCATCGCTGGGACGTGATGGCTTTCTACAACAAAGGCCGATGGAAGGCAGGTGCTGAGCTCATCCGGTTTTACAGCATGTATGCAGCCGGGCCGCGTCTGGAGCTCAGCTGCTGCAACAAGGTGCCACTCACTGCCTTTGTTAGTGGGCTATGGGATTGGGTGAATGATAAACCAGCATTGATGTTTGGCTTATATGCCACATTTACAGATAGGTCGCCAAAATAAATCGTCGTTTTACATCGACACCGACGACGTGTAATCCTGCGCATGGATGCTCATCACCGGAATCGAGCTGTGATGAATCATTTGTTGGGCAAACGGCCCCAACCAGAGATTGGAGGTTGTTACCTCCTGTTCGTCCATGATGGTAATGAGGTTGGCATGCACTTCGTGGGCATATTGCAGCGTGGTTTCGGTGAGGTTGTCAGAATAGCGTTCTTTCACCAGATAGCGCACCTGGTTTTCTTTGAGATAAATTTCCACCTGCTTGATGTATTCCCGCACGGTGTCCACAATTTCTTCAACATCAGCTGAAAAGAGCGCCAAAACATGCACCTCTGCATCAAAATACTTTGCCAGAAGCGCCGTCATCGGCACTTTCTGGCGGCTTTCGACCGAACTGTCAATGGGCATCACAATGGTGCTGATGCTTCGGTTGCTGTCAACACCTCCCCGGATGGTGATAATGGGTCGTTCGGTGGCACACACAATCCGGTAGGCATTGCTGCCAATCCAAAATTCCTCAAATCCTGATGCGCCATGTGTGCCGATCAGGATGAGGAAAGCATCCAGCTCATCAGCCACCTGCACGATTTCGTGGTATATTTTGCCTTTCCTGATTCTGAACGAAATGTTCCCGTTTTTAAGTTGGGGGCTGTAAGTTTGAATCAAGGCCTCAAAGCGCTTAACAACTTCATCCACAATGTGTTCCTGATCGATATTGTAGATTTGTTTCCCACTGACAGGTCTGTTCACCCACACCATGCAAACATCAGCTTCGGCTTTGTTGGCAATGGTGATGGCGTGTTCCAGCGCATTGATGGAACAATCAGAGAAATCGATTCCGGTTAAGATTACTTTTTTCATGGCGTAAGGGTATTTGTTGCGGGATACAAGGCGGGTGGTTCGATGGTTTCCTTGATGACAAAGGCTTTCGGATAGGTGATGATGATGAAGCGCAACTGGCTTTCGGCTTCAAGCCTGCTTCTGAAATTGCCCACCCGTACGCGGTAGTAAGGCTGTCCGAAACTCAGATAGGCCGGAATATCCGGAAAAGCCGCATTGAATCCGGCAATGGTTTCTTCGGCATGGCTCACGGCATTGTTGCCCGATTCCATAAAAATTTGAATCCGAAAACCTTCTATTTTATTGAGAGCCGGTCGTTTGCTCAACTCGATCAGGCTATCAAGCAAGGCCGGTTGAATGACTTTAGGTTTACCGGTAGTTTGCGATACAACTGCCATGGGCAACAGCAGCGTAAAGAAAAAAAGTAATAAATAGCTGTTCTTCAAAGCTTTAAAAAATATAATGTTAAAAACGTACGGTTTCCGGCTGCCCTGACTGAAGGCTCAGCACAGGCATTAACGCATTATTGATCAATTGTTGTGCATAGGGGCCTAAAAACATGGCACCCGAAGTACCTCCCTGCTCTGTCATGATGCAAATCAAATCAGCATGCGAGCTGTTGGCATAATCAAGCACACTGCTCACCAGGTTTTCAGCTTCCAGCTCTTCGAGCACATAGGCAATTTGTTGTTGTTTCAGGAACTTCACTGCTTCCTCGGTATAGGTTTTCACGCGGTGGCGAATCACGCTGATAGGACTGTTGTACACCGCAACCAGATGAATGGTTGCACCGCAAATGCTGGCAAGGCGGGCTGCAAATGGAAGCTTCTGACGGGTCTCGGGTGTGCTGTCGATGGGTAGCAGGATGTTTTGGGTGGTCTTGCTCGCCTGATAATCGCCCCTTACCGTAATCACCGGACAAGGTGCATGTGTAACAATACGATAGGCGTTGCTGCCAATCCAATACTGCTCAAATCCGCTCACCCCATGCGTTCCGGCAAGCACTATGTCGGCTTCGAGCATACGTGCCACATTGGCTACCTCATTGTAAACCTTGCCTTTGCGCAGGATTACATTGATTTTACCATGCACGAGTCGCGGTTCGTAGGTGGGAATCACCTGCTCAAAAAGCTGTTTTGTTTCGATGCGCAGTTCATGGTCAATGTTCATCACGGCATCGGGCGTACTGCTGCTGTCGACCCACACCAAACTAAGGGCTGCTCCGGATTTGTTGGCCATCATCAATGCATATTCCAGGGTGTTCACAGCATTTCTGGAAAAGTCGAAGGCCACAAGTAGCTGTTTCATAAGCATGAGTATTAGGCGGATGGCAGCTTGGAGTGCATCATTCCGGTGCAAACCTCGATGCCATATCCGTTGCTAATTTACATCATTTTAAAAGAAAAGCAAAGAGTTTAATTGTCGAAGAATGCCAAACACGTACTTTTGCAGCATCAAACACCAGAGTGGATGAACGAAAACCTCGATGCCCAGGGCAATAAGTTAAGCAAAGCCGAGAAAGAGCTCGAAAACGTGCTCCGTCCCGATGCTTTCAGCAGCTTTGCCGGGCAGGATCAAGTGGTTGAAAACCTGCGCATTTTCGTGAAAGCAGCCGTGCAACGCGGCGAGGCCCTCGACCATGTGCTGCTGCACGGGCCTCCGGGTCTGGGCAAAACCACGCTGTCGCACATCATTGCCAACGAGCTGGGCGTGAACCTGAAGCTCACCTCAGGACCGGTTCTCGACAAGCCCGGTGATCTTGCCGGCTTGCTTACCAATCTGGAAACCAACGATGTGCTGTTTATTGATGAGATTCACAGGCTCAGCCCGATCGTGGAGGAATACCTGTATTCGGCCATGGAAGATTTCAAGATCGACATCATGATCGAAACCGGCCCGAATGCCCGTTCGGTGCAGATTGCGCTCAATCCCTTTACGCTGATTGGGGCTACCACACGATCTGGCCTGCTCACTTCGCCACTGCGCTCGCGTTTTGGAATCACATCGCGGCTGGCCTATTACGACGCTGCCACGCTTGCCGGCATCATCAAGCGGTCGGCTTCTATCCTTCGGATGCCCATTGCCGACGAGGCCGCCTTTGAGATTGCCCGCCGCAGCCGTGGCACTCCGCGCATAGCCAACCTGTTGTTGCGCCGCGTACGCGATTTTGCCCAGATAAAGGGCGACGGCACCATCAACCTCGAAATTTCACAATTTGCACTCCATGCCCTGCATGTGGATCAGCATGGCCTTGATGAGATGGACAACAGAATTTTGCGCGCCATCATCGAAAAGTTCAAGGGAGGTCCGGTAGGCATCACCACCATTGCCACAGCGGTGGGCGAAGAAAGCGGCACCATCGAAGAAGTGTATGAGCCTTTTCTGATTCAGGAAGGCTATCTGATGCGAACCCCCCGCGGCCGCGAAGCTACCGAGCTGGCATACAAGCACCTGGGTATTGTGAAGCCTGCCGTTCAGGGGAAGCTCTTCGATATCTGATCATTGTTCCATCGCTGTTCAGGCCCTATTCATACTTCAACGATTCCACGGGCTGCTTCTTGAGTGCCTTGAATGCCTGCACCATCACTGTGGCCATGGCAATGGCAACCGAAATGATGAATCCGAAGAAGAAGTGACTGAATTTCAGCCCCGTGCTGAATGCAAAATTACCCAGCCATTCGCCCATCAGGTAGTAAACGATGGGAATGCTGATGAAACCTGCCACCACCACAAGCAACAAGAAGCTTTTAGAGAGCAGCAGCAAGATGTCGGCATTGCTGCCGCCCAACACGCGTCTGATGCCGATTTCGCGTGTGCGCTGTTCGGTTGAAAAGGCCGATAAACCATACAAGCCAAGGCAGGAAATGAGGATGATGATGAGGCTGAAGTAGCTGAACAGGGTGAGCATGCGCGCTTCATGGCTGTAGGCACGGGCATAGCGGTCGTCGAGGAAGCTGTAATGGAAAAAATGCCTTTTGTCGAAATCCTGCCACAGTTGCTGAATCTTTCCAACGGTTGCCTGCATGTCGTTGCTGTGCAGTTTCACCGCTACAAAACTCAGATGCTGTTCGCTCAACAAAAACACCAGTGGCTCAATGGGACTGTGGAGCGAGCTGTAGTGAAAATCTTTGACCACACCCACAATTTTGCCATCCACACCCAATCCGCAGCGCATCTCCACCGCAGTGGGATCGCTATACCCAAGGTGGCGTGCAGCCGCTTCGTTGATTACAAAAGCAGTGCTGTCGTCGTTGGGATAATCGCGCGAAAACACCCTGCCCTCAACGGTTTGAATGTTGAAAAGCTTAAAAAAGTCGTGCCCCACCACATAAAAGTTCATGGTTTGTATCTCTGGTTTGGCAGTGTCGCCCACAAAAAACATGAGCCTTCCACTCAGATAACCAGGCATGCTTGCCGTGAGCGAAACGTCCTGCACTTCAGGCAGCGTAAGCAATTGCTCCCTGATGACATTGCGGTTGGCCAGCAACACCGAGTCGCGCGGGAAGTGGATCACCATCACCTGATCGCTGTCGATGCCTTTGGCATGGTTCATCACAAAACGCAGCTGATCCGACACCACCAGCGTGGCAATGATCATGCCTGTGGAAATCACAAACTGAATGACCACCAGCACCTTGCGCAGGTTGGCCAGCTGAAAGGCACTGCTGCGGCTCATGGTTGCGCCCGGACGCAACACCTTGACCGGCGAAAACGACGACAGCACCAGTGCTGGATAAAAGCCACTCAGCAAACCCAGCAATAAAAAAGTACTCAGGAGCACGAGCAATGTTTTTCCCGACTGAAACACAAGCGCTGAAAGCGAGAGCTGAAGGCCGGTGAGGTCGTTGAACCAGGGCATCACCAGCTCGGCCAGCGACCAGGCCAGTCCGAATGACAATGCAGTGAGCAGGTAGCTCTCGCCCAAAAACTGTCCGATGAGCTGCAGCCTGTGCGCACCGGCCACCTTGCGGATGCCTATCTCGCGGGCACGCCTGACTGAGCGCGCAGTGGCCAGATTCATATAATTGATGGCAGCTATCAGCAATAGAAAAGCTGCAATGATGGCAAAAATCTGCACGGTGCGCTCGTTCACATTGGTGGTGCTGTCGTATTGCAGGCTGTTGTTGAAATGGATACCGCTGATTGGCTCATGTGTGAGCACGATTGAACCATCCACATTCACCTCTTTAATCCACGGGTCAATCACATCGGCTGTAAACTGCTGCAGGTTTTTGCCGAAGCCTGCTGCAGCCTCCTCCGAATTGAGTTTCACATAGGTATAACCCAACAGCCAAAACCAGTCTTCACGAAAATTTTGCAAGGTTTGCTGGCTGTGGGTGCTCATCGAAACCAGGGCATCAAACTCGAGGTGGCTCAGCTGACTTGCCTTGTCGATCACACCGGTAACTACAAAGGTTGTTTTGTTGATCTGAACAAGCTTTCCAAGTGCGGGTTCTGTGCCAAACAAGCTTCGGGCCAGATTTGCTGGCAGCACCATGCTTCGTGGCTCGGTGAGCGCCTTTTCGGCATCCCCTTCCAGGAAAGAATAGTTGAACACCTTGAAAAAATCGGCGTCGGCATAGGTGACTGACGGAATCTCCAGCTTACGGTCGTCCACCCAGACGGTGATGCCGTTTTCGTTGTTGGTGACATTGGTTTTGAAAATGAGCGTGGATGCTTCCACCTCGGGGAAGCGTGTTTTCATGGCTTCAGCAATATTGAATGAGCTGAGCGCAACTGCATCCAGTTTCCCGCTGAAGCTGAGCGCGGCATTCACCCTGTGGATGCGCGCAGCGTCTTTCCATCCGGTGTCGTAGCTGTATTCGCGGGCCACATAGGAGAATATGAGCAAAAACACCATGATGCCACTCGTCAGGCCAGCCATGTTGATCAGGGCATAGCCAGGTTGCTTCACCATGCGCCGGATGGTGGTCTGCAGATAGTTAACCGATAATATTCCAAGTGTTTTCATGGGCGTGTTTGTTTATTCTACGTGTTTCTTCCTGAACATGAGCGAGATGTTCTTCTCGGTTGGAGGCCCCACTTCCACCAGCTCCCAGTCTTTGTCGTAGGCCTCAATGCGGTGGCGCAGCACCTGCACCTTCGACTGTGGCGGACAACCGTCGCCCTCCCAGTCGAGCAACTCTACGCGGTATTGCATCGTTTTCTTTCTTCCATTGATGCGTACATCAATTTCGATGTTTTGCTCTTCCCCCAATTCAGGGATTAATATGATAACTTCTTTCATAATATCAGCATTTTATTCATATTTCAATGCCTCTACGGGATTGAACTGCAAAGCCCTGTAACCATGGAACAATAAAGTGAACGATGCAACCACAACTGACAGCGTAAGGGCGGCCAAAGCATCAAACGGAGATAAGGCGATGGTATAGGCAAACTGATCCAACAATTGGTTGCCAAAGAAATAGCCCAGAGGCAAAGCCACCACGCCTGCCACAACCACCAACGGTAAAAATTCCATGCCAATAAGCTTAAGGATATGCAGGCTGCTGCCTCCCAGCACCTTACGTATGCCGATTTCGCGAACACGCTGCTGCACACGCAGCGACGACAGGCCATAAAGACCCAGGGTGCTGATCAACACTGACAACAGGCTGAAAAGCGTGTAGAGCTGCATGCTGTTGCGTTCGTTTTTGTATTGTTTTTCGATGTGTTCGCGCACCGACAAGCTCTCGTAAGGAGTGGTTGGAAACAAGCTTTTCCATTCATTTTCCAGTATTTGTGCCGTTTCGCTTTCTTTTCCGCTGGCGGCTTTCACCACCAGCACGCCATAGCTTTCGGGCCAGATGACCCAGGCAGCAGGTTCAATTTTGGAGTGGATGCTGTAGTAGTGATAGTCGCGCACCACACCCACCACGGTGCGCTGTCCGGTGCTGTCGATGCCAAAGGTTTTAAACCGTTTGCCAATGGGATTTTCCCAACCCAGAAACTGCACGGCGGCTTCGTTAAGAATCACTGATTCAGCAGCATCGTTGGGGTAGTCCTTCGAAAAATAGCGACCGCTCACAAGCGGAATCTCCATGAGCGAAAAGAAGTCTTCGTCCACATAGCCAAAACGCACCATGAGCTTGGCAGCACTCGTGTCGTCCACAAAAATGGTGGATTGGTTGCCTGCCACGCCATTGATAAAAGAGGCCGCCGCCATCTTTTCAATCTGAACATGCCCGCTCAACCGGTTTTTAAGCAACTCAGCCTTGCGACCGGCTTCACCGCCCTGCAGAAAAACGCCTGTCACCCCTGCGCCGTTATAGCCCAGGTCTTTTTTGAGCATAAAGTTGAACTGCCGGTAGCTGACGATCACCAGAAAGATGAGCAGGATGGTGACACTGAACTGAAACACGATGAGCGATTTTCCAAGCAGATTGCCCATGCCGTTGCCTTGTTTTTTTACGCCTTTGAGCACCTCCACAGCCTGATAGCGACTCATAAAAAGTGCAGGATAGATGCCCGAGAGCAAGCTCACGCCCATCCATGTGAGCAGCAGGATCAGCATCATTTGCGGGTTGTGCAAAAGGTTGAGGCTCAGCTCTGTGTCGAGCACACGGTTGAACTCCGGCAGGCTAAGCTCCACCATGATCAAAGCGAGAAAAACTGCCATCAGTGTGATGATGACCGACTCGCCCATGAACTGATATATGAGGGCCATGCGATTGGCACCCAGCACCTTGCGAACACCTACCTCCTTGGCGCGTTTCACAGAGCGTGCAATGGCAAGGTTGATGAAATTGATGCTTGCAACAGCAATCACCAACAGGGCGATAATGTTGAAAATGACCACAGTGCGCCAGTCGCCCTGCCTGAAGTTCATCTGAAACTTGATATGGCCCGAATGCAGGTGGATGTCGGCCACCGGCTGCAGGTACATGGCCGGCGGATTGGTGAACACACTTTCTTTCACAAACTCGGCAATGCCCAGCCTGATTTTCTCCTCCACTTCCTCCTTTTTAGCTGTAGGCAGCAGTTTCACATACACCGTGAGCGAATTCGATCCCCACTCTTTCAGCCAGGGATATTGCAGTTCGGCCGAGTTAAACGAAACCAGCATGTCCATCCAGGCGTGCGATTCACGTGGCTGATCTTCCATGATGCCGGTGATGATATAACCGTCTTCGTTGTTGAAGCTAATCACCTCGCCCAGCAATCCCTCCGTGCGGCCAAAGAATTTTTTTGCTGTTGAAACGGACAGCACCACCGAATGCAATTCGTTGAGCGCGCGCGCCGTATCACCCTCGATCAGGCGAATTCCAAAAATCCTGAACACAGCAGGATCGGTCCACATCACATTGTCCTGCGAAAAATAAGTATCGCCTACCTTCACCGGCAAGGTCCCCCAGTGCATCAGTCGCAGGGCATCGGTCACCTCCGGTATGTCGCTCTTCAAACGCGCTGCCAGCGGCCCCATGTTCACAGCCACATGCTGTTCGCCCACGCCTTCGGCTTGCTGAATCTGCACCACCCTGTAGAGCTGCTCTACATTGGGGATGTGCTTATCAAAGCCATGATGGAAGCGGATAAAGAGCAAAATCAGCAAAAAGGCGGCCAGACCGATACCCAGGCCAAAAACATTGATGGCCGTGTAGGAAAACTGCTTGGCCAGACTGCGAAAAGCGATAGTGAGGTAGCTGCGTATCATAGTTCACGTGCGGCTTCGGCACAATCAGATGCCCGATTTCTTGATGTTTTCGTTGATGATTTGTCCGTCGAACAGGCGGATAACGCGTTGGCTGTATTCTGCATCGCGCTGCGAGTGCGTCACCATGATGATGGTGGTTCCCTGCGCGTTGAGTCCGCTCAGCAGGTTCATCACCTCCTCGCCATGCACCGAGTCGAGGTTTCCGGTGGGTTCGTCGGCCAGTATGAGGGCCGGCCGGGCAATCACAGCACGTGCCACCGCCACCCTTTGTTGCTGACCACCAGAGAGTTGCAGCGGAAAATGCTTCGCACGGTGGCTGATCTGCATCTGTGCCAGCACTTCGTCAACACGCTGCCTGCGCTCTTTCGACGGAAGACCCAGATAAATGAGCGGCAACTCAATGTTTTCGAACACAGTGAGCTCATCAATGAGGTTAAAGTTTTGAAACACAAAGCCAATATTTTGTTTGCGCAGGGTGGCCCGCTGACGCTCCGTGCTTTGCGAAACATCATGCTTCAGAAACTGATAAGAGCCATTGGTGGGGTTATCAAGGAGGCCAAGGATATTGAGCAGGGTTGATTTACCACATCCCGATGGTCCCATAATGGCTACAAATTCGCCCTGGTTGATCTCGAACGAAACCTCGTTGAGCGCGGTGGTCTCCACCTCGTCGGTACGGAATATTTTCGTGATTTTATCTGCCTTTATCATGATTGTAATATATTTATAATGAATTGATTATACGATTAATAATTTAGTCTTTTAACACAATTTTTTCCTTATTTCCAAAGCTTTCGTAGGACGAAACAATCACTTTTTCGCCTTCCTGCAGGCCTTCGGCCAGCTCGTAGTGCTGGGTGTTTTGGCGGTTGATGCGGATGCTGCGTTTGGTTGCAAAGCTACCCGTGGGGTCGAGCACAAAAATCCAGTTGCCACCTGTTTGCTGGAAGAAGCCACCACGCGGAATGATGAGTGCCTCGGTTTCGCTGCTGAATTTCAGGCGCAGCTGCAGTGTTTGGCCGCGTTTGATATGCACCGGAAAACGATCTGCAAAAAGCAAATCCACCTGAAACATGCCGGAATTTACATCGGAATAAATCTTTTGAATGTATAGCGTATATTCCTCACCACCAAAGCTGTAGGAAACCTCTTGTCCGGCGCTCACGCGCGAGATGTAGCGCTCATCAATGCCGGCCCTGATTTTGAAGCCGTCGGGAACGTCAATCTGACCAAGGTGCTCGCCGGCATTGGCTGTTTGACCTACTTCGATGTTGAACGACGACAGCTGTCCGTCGGCTGGTGCTTTCACTACCAGGTTGCCCAGGCTTTCGCGCAACAGCTGCAGGTTGTCCTTCATGCGGTCCATCGATACATCAATCTGCTGGTGCCTGCTGATGGTAGAAATACTGTCGAGGCTCTGAAGCTGCAGCGCAATCTCCAGCTGTTTACGGCCATAGCGGTAGTCGCGCTCGGCTTGTTCAAACATTTCGTCAGAGATCAGGCTGTCGGCATAGAGCTGGCATTGACGTTCAAACTGTGCCTCCATGCGTTCGATTTCTTTTTGAACGCCCACGGTCTCGCGCTGGCGTGTAAATTTGTTCTGCTCCAATGCAATACGTGTATTTTGCAGGTTGTTGATGGCTTCAAAAATCCGTGTTTCCTGCTCCATATAGCTGAGCTCAAGATTGGTGTTAACCAGCTTCAGGATTTTGTCGCCTTTTTTCAGCATGGCACCATCTTCCACATACACTTCCTGCACATTGCCGCCCATGATGGCATCGATGTAGATGGTGGTACGGGGCAGCACAATCCCATCAATGGGAATAAACTCCTGAAACTTGTCCTTGCGCACCTCGGCAATGGTGAGCTGGTTGCGGCTGACAAAATATTTGCTGCTGTTGTCTCTGAAGAGCAAAAGGTAGGCAAGCAACATCAACAGTGCCGCGCCCGAAGCAATGGCCATGATTTTTTGAGTGGTCCAGAATGGCTTTTCTATTTTGCGGTCCATGTGATTTTTTTCGGTTTAACAGATTTTAACCAAGACTGTGCCACGTATGGTAAGCCGCTGGAATTGTTCGGTTTAGAAACATTGTGTACGGTGTCTGTAACTTTTGGTGTTCATTTTCGTCCATGAAGTTGTACAGATGCGTACAGATTGCTTAATTTTATGCGTTTGTTTGCCACAAAATAATTCTAACCACCTATGGAAAAGACCAAAGCGCGGATTTTGATCGTGGATGATGACGCCGATGTGCTGCTGGCTGCACGCCTTTTTTTGCGTCAGCATGTGGACATTGTGCACACGGAAAAGAATCCCGAAAACATCCCTGATCTTTTAAAATCAGACACTTATGATTTGATTTTACTGGATATGAATTTCTCGCGCGATGCCACAAGCGGCACCGAAGGCTTTCATTGGATGAACAAAATACTGGAAATTGACCCTGCTGCAGCCGTGATCCTCATCACCGGCTATGGCGACATCGAGCTGGCGGTGCAGGGCATCAAGGAAGGAGCTACCAATTTTCTGCTCAAGCCCTGGGAAAACAAAAAACTGCTGGCCACCATCAATGCCACGCTCGAGGTGCGCAAGTCGCGCGTGGAACTCGAACAGCTCAAGGGCAAGCAGAAGCTGATGATTGCCGATCAGGATGCCGCCTACAGCAACATCATCGGCAGCTCACCGGCCATGATGAAGGTGATGAACACCGTGTCGAAGGTGGCGCGCACCGATGCCAACGTGTTGATACTGGGCGAAAACGGAACAGGTAAGGAAGTGATTGCCCGTGCCATTCACCGTGCCTCGATGCGTGCGGCCGAGGTCTTCATCAGCGTTGATTTGGGTGCCATCACCGAGAGCTTGTTCGAAAGCGAGCTTTTTGGTTACAAAAAGGGCGCTTTCACCGATGCCAAGGAAGACCGCGCCGGGCGTTTTGAAGCCGCGGCCAAAGGCTCCATCTTTCTGGA
>CAZBMR010000013.1:15154-18494 GCA_964492695.1 uncultured Lentimicrobiaceae bacterium | reverse complement strand
AAACGCCTCAACGCCAGCACCCTCAAGCGCCTGATGATGCACCACTGGCCGGGCAACATCCGCGAGTTGCAACATGCCGTGGAACGCGCCGTGATCATGAGCGAAGGCCATGTGCTCGAACCGCACGACTTTTTCCTTTCCGAGAACAACGAAGTGGTGGAAGCCGATGTGCTGCCCAGCAACATGAACCTAGAAGAAACCGAAAAAATGCTTATCCGCAAAGTGGTGGACAAATACGGCGGCAACATCAGCCGCGCCGCCAAGGAATTGGGGCTCACACGCGCATCCTTGTACCGCAGAATGGAAAAATATGATCTTTAAACGCTTTCGGCTGCAAATCGTTTTGCGGGTGCTGCTGCTCTCAGCCACCATAGTGCTGGCTTCGCAGCTGATTGGAAACCAACAGTTTTTGGTAAGCATGTTGCTGCTGGCACTGCTGGCGCTGCTGCAAATCGTCTCGCTGGTGATCTATACCGAACGCACCAACCGCAGGCTGTCGAAATTTTTCGAAAGCATCCGTCATGCCGATTTCTCATCCTCCTTTTCCGATCCCGGGCTGGGCAAAAGCTTCGAAGACCTCAACAACGAGTTTAACCAGATTATCCAGGAGTTTAAAAAAAACAGGGCCGAAAAAGAAGAACATTTCAACTACCTGCTTACGGTGGTGCAGCATGTGAGCATCGGCATCATTGTGTTCAGGCGCGACGGCAAGGTGGATGTGTTCAACAATGCCATCCGCAAAATATTGAAGGTGAACCACTTGCGGCAAATCAGCGAGCTGGCAGCCGTGAAAGACGATTTTCCGGAACTGCTGATGAAGCTGCAGGCCGGCGACAAAACCCTCGTAAAGCTCATCCTCGACGACGAGCTGATACAGCTCTCCATCAACGCCACCGAATTTAAAATGCGGGGCGAGGCCTATGTGCTTGTGTCGCTGCAAAACATCCATCCCGAGCTCGAAGAAAAGGAAATCGAAAGCTGGCAGAGGCTCATCAGGGTGCTCACCCACGAGATCATGAACAGCATCACGCCCATCTCATCGCTGGCGGCCACCATCCAGGAAATGCTTGTTGACCCCAAAACCAATCAGATTGAACTGAGCCGGCTGGATGCCGACGACATCGAAAGCATCCACACCGCCATGAGCACCATCGAAAGCCGCAGCCGCGGACTGCTCAATTTTGTTGAAATTTACCGAAACCTTACCCGCATTCCCAAGCCCAACTTCAGGCATTTCAGGGTGAAGGAGCTCTTCGACAGGGCGCATGAATTGCTCAAGCCCAAGTTTGAACAACTCAACATCACTTGCACTTGCAAGGTGTTTCCCGAGGACCTGATGATTGTGGCCGACCCCGATCTGGTGGATCAGGTGGTGATCAACCTGATCCTGAATGCCATTGATGCCGTAAAAGGACAACCCGAGCCGCGCATCTCCATCGTGGCTTCGGTGAACCTGAACAACCGCATCACCATCGACTTTGCCGACAACGGACATGGCATCAAGCCCGATCTGATGGACAAAATTTTTATGCCCTTTTTCACCAGCAAAAAAGAAGGGTCGGGCATCGGATTGAGCCTCTCGCGCCAGATCATGCAGATGCACAAGGGGGCCATCTCGTTCAAATCCAAGCCAGAAGAAGGTACGGTGTTTACGCTGACGTTTTAGGGTTTTGGTTTAGTGATGTTTGTTAGATTTTAGATATAAGTGATTAATTTATAGATAAATGGACTTTTTCGTCCCGGAGAGGCGGCGTATTTGAGAGCGCAAAGGGCTTACGCATTGTCGATTATGAAATAAGAACAAAGCAATTGAAATCATAAATTGCTCTGTGTACTCCGCACCTCCTTCGCGTGCTCCTGCGGTTAAACTTTTTTGGCCCGGATAAATGCGAATTCATAAACTTCTCACCTTTGGACGGCTATAATGAAAAGTTTTCAATATTTGGTTCGGAGGGTTTATCAGCTAGACCTAAATAAAACATTGAGTTTGAAATCATCGCGCCAATCAAGCCCAGCCACTTGATGTTCTGGCTCTGTAAATCAATGCGTTGCAAATGTTCTATTCCACAACCATTTTCAGCCGGTGATGTTCGGTTGCTGTCGAAATCACCAAAAAGTAGATGCCTGCTTTCAATGGTTTGATCGCCATTTGCAGATGAATATCTTTATCAAAACCATCCTGATATTCAGCCTGCCAAACCACATCACCTTTTAGGTCAATGAGTTGCAATTTAAAGCTATCAATGGCATAGCCGGGCTCAAGTGTAAAGTTGCCGCGATTTGGATTGGGCGAAATCCGAAAGGGAGGGCGATTGGCCAATTCGGCCTGACCGATGAAACAATCGTCACGAATGGTTAGTTGCATGGCATCGGTGGCTGCACAGCCGCCTATGGTGGCTGCCACGCTGATGCTGCGCGTTGTGCCGGCCGCAAAAGCGCTGCCCTGCAGCTCGATTTGACGCGATTGATGACCGGTGCTCCAGAAATATTGCTCGAAACCTTCTCCAGCATCGAGACTTAGGCTTTCGTTTGGACAAATACTGCGGTCTGGGCCAAGATCGATACTTTTATCAAACGCAACCACATGGGTTTCTGCCACCGCAGTGCCCACACAGCCCTGATCGTTCGTAAACTGATAAACGATGGTGTGATTGCCCGGACCGGCCACAGATGGATCAAAAATACCATTGGTCACGCTGCCTCCGGCAAACAGGCCTCCAGCGGGTGTGCCGCTTAGCAGGGCCGGATTGTCGTTTTGACAATAAACAGGCAGAAGCCCGCTGAGCACAACTTCCGGAAGTGGCCATACCTCGATGGTTAAAGCGGCTGTGTCGCTGCAGCCTCCAGTGGTGCTGGTACCTGTCACCACATAGGTTGTGGTGGTTAATGGATTGATGTTCAGTATGCTGCCTGTTGATCCGTTGTTCCACACATAGGTGTCAGCTCCGGTGGCGCTGAGTGTGAGCGCTGTTCCACTGCAAACGGCTTGCAGTGGTGTTGCGATGCTAACCGACGGAAGGGCAAAGATGCTCACATTCACTGAATCGGCATTGGTGCACTGTCCAGGACCAGCATCAGTGACGATGGCTTTAAACCAGCCTCCTGAAGATGGAACATACGCAAGTGTATAGCCGTTACCAATGAGTTGGCTGCCTTGATACCAGCTACAGCTGGCACCTCCAGTGGCTTCCAGTTTTAGGGTATCTCCTTCACACAAAAGGTTGTCGCCGCTGATGGCCACAGCTGGCAGTGGTGTCACCTGCACTTCAATGCTTAGGCTGGTGCTGCAGCCTTGTGTGCTGATCACCTCTGCACTGAGGGTGGTGGTTTCGCTGAGCAC
>CAZBMR010000013.1:0-15054 GCA_964492695.1 uncultured Lentimicrobiaceae bacterium | reverse complement strand
TGCAGCCTTGTGTGCTGATCACCTCTGCACTGAGGGTGGTGGTTTCGCTGAGCACGAAGTTTTGCTGGATGATGTTCTGTCCCTGTGTGGGAACAACCAGGTTGCCATTCCAAATCACGGTGTCGGCATCTGTTGTGGCTGCAATGGTCACCACTGCTGTAACGGTGCTTTCGGCACAGATGGTGGCTGGATTTCCTGCCAGGTTTAGCGTGAATTCGGGCACAGGATGCACCTCAATCAGGCAGGTGTCGGTGGCGCTGCAGCCAAAGCCGTTTGTGGCCCTAAACCAGGCTTGCGTGATGCCCGGCGTTGTGGCTTCGAAAAGGAGCGAAGTTTGATTGCTGCCATCAAACCACACATAGCTGTCAGCAAATTGTGCCGTTGCCTGAAGTGTAATGCTCTCGCCGGTGCAAAGCGAAGCGCTTTGCGGAGAAATCAAAACGATGGGCTGATCCCACACAAACACCTGTAGCGAGTCAACCGAAATACAGCCGTTTGGATTGGTAATCAAAAGTTTAACGATAAGTGTGTCGGTGGCAACGAACTCGAGTAAGGAAGTTGTGTTGTTGGAGGCCTGCCCGTCAATAAACCACTGATAGCCATAATCGGGATTTTGAGGTGCCTGAATGCTCATTGTGTCGCCAGGACAGGCTGCGCGGTCTTCACCCAGATCGAAGCTCATGGCTGGCAACAGGTTCACGGTCAGGGTGTCATAGGCGATGCAGGAGGCTGCATCGGTCACCTTCACCCAAACATCCGTGGTGGAGGAGGGGCAGAAAACGATGGAAGGGGTGGTTTCGCCAGTGCTCCAGAGATAGCTGCTGCCACTCACATTTTCCACACTCAGGGTGTCGCAGCTTCCCGCGCAAACATCCCTGTCGGGGCCCAGATCGATGCTGCATGTAGCGCAAAATCCCGCCTCATAAGTCACACCGTCAATCGCACACAAGCGGTCGCGCAGGGCATCGCGCAGGGTGCCGGCGGGCAACATCAGCACATAGTCCATGGCAATGAGGCAGTTGTATTCGGTGGGCTGTTGCTCAGCCGCTTCCACCTGACTTGTTGCCAAAGCTTCAAGATTGTCAGCCTCACTGCCTTCCCAGCTTAGGTTGATAAGTGCTTGATTGCTGCCAATGCCTTGATAGCTGTTGTTGTTCCCGCCAATGATGGTGATGCTGCTCACAGTTGCTTCTGCCTCAATGGTCAGGCTTAGCGCATAATGCCTCAGGTTGGTGGGCAGGTCTCCACTGAAGGTCATCAACAAGGTGTTTCCGGTGACGGCATAGTTCACGGTGGTGAGTTGCCGCACAATCTGGTAGTCCACCAGCTCTTCTTCGGTGGTCATCCACACTTTGTCGGTGCCGTTTTTGCCGTAGGTTGCTGCTATGTAGTTGAAATCGCTCATGAAATCGGACTGCGGGTAGTCCTCAACAAGACGATGTGTGAAAACCGGCATCCAAAAATGTTGGCCATTGGCGGCTGCAGCTGCAAACTGATCGGCCATCTGCTTCACATCGATGGATTCGGCCAAAACGCGGTTGAGTTCGAGCGGTTGCGTCCAGTTGCTGAAACTTCCCACATCGAGGCCTTCGTTGGGAATCACCCCCCAGGCCCCCATGCGCAGGGTGCTGCGATAGCCCGCTGCAAAGGCTGCATCGGTGTATGGTGTAGCCCCGTTGGGGTTCACAAAAATGCGTGTTTTCACACCTCCCGGTGTGGCTGTCAACAACCTCCTGCGTATGAAACTTTCGTTGCGCCTGATGGAATAGGCCATATAATCAGGTTCAACAAAGGCATCTGAAGTAAAACCATGGTTGTTCACGCTACAGCCGTTTGCATACATGGTGGCCAGCTGTGTCCAGGTTACGGCACCATAACCGTTGCCGTCCTGATGCATGTCTTCGTTATTGTAGCCACTGTATGAAAACACCGAGCTACTCAGTCTGAAAGGAATATCGTTGCCGCAACCATCGGTATAGAAAAGGCCAGGGTAGTTTGTGCCGGTGGTGTTTATTCCGGTAAAAAATTGAAAGCCAAGTGTATAAACATCAGCAAATCCATCGTCTGCATGAAAGGTGATCGCAAAATCCTTGTTATAGCGGAGTACCGACTTGTTAACAATTACATTTCCGGGTGGGGCATCAAAGTTCACCATCACATATTGCACGCCTGACTGCGCGCGGATTTGTGATACCGGTAGCGAGCTGCCTGCCAGCAAAAGCAGCAGAAAAAAACAGCCGGATGCAAAATAATGTTTCATGGCTTCAGGCTTAAAATTTCTCGTAAGGAGCGTACTTCAATGGCTGAAGGGGTTGTGTGCGTTCTGGTTTTTTTGTTTTCGTTCTGGATTTCTTCTCCCGCGATTTCTTATGTTTCTTTTCTTTGGGCTGTTCGGTTTTTTCTCTGATGTCGGTCGTTTTGCGGCTGCCGCTTCGTTTTCCCCTGTAGTAATGTGTGTCGTCGAGCGGACGTGTGAAGCCCAGGGTGATTTCGTGCGTGTTTCCGGCATAAGGCTGTATGCCGCCAAAGCCTGCCTCAAAGGTATAGTTGAGCACCATGCCATCGAAAACCCTTGCACCTGCCGTGAATCCAAAGAGGGAAGTGTTGCGGAAGAGGGCGCCAAGCCACAATTGCTTATTGTAAACAAAGAGGGCCGAAACGTCGAAAATCAGCGGCTGATTGATGGTTTTTCGCAGCAGGAGTGCAGGACGCAGGTCCCAGTGCGGATGGATGTTGAAGCAGTTGGTCACATAAAAGTTCCAGGCCCTTTCAAAGGCAAAATTACCCGATCCAAGGCTGGTGTATGCGTCCCTGGTGCGAAACAGCACGGGCATACCAAAGGCCAGGTGCAGGTCGCGGTTGCTGTAAACTAGTCCGAAACCGGCATTGAAATTGGCATGAAACAAGCGGTCGAGGTCCTTGAGCAAGGGGTCGTCGGTATCCACATTGGCCTGGTCGAGGCGGATTACACTTTGATAGTAATGACCCGAAAGGGCAAAGCTCAGGTATTGCTCCATGCCCACTTCCAGGCGGATGCCATAATTGATTCCGGCACGCAGACGGTAAAAAATATCGGCAAAATCAGCAAAGATGTCAGCGCCCAGGTGCATGGTGGGTGTGAGCCTGAAATCGCCGTTAAGAGCCACAGTGCGTGGACTCCCTTCGATGGCCGACCAGTCGCGCCGGTAGTTCATAAAAAACTCCGACCTGCTGAAGGTGCCTGCAAAAGCAGGATTGAGGGCCGACGGATTGGCGAGGTAGTGCGACGAAAGCGGAAACTGCTGAGCATTGAGCCCACTATGCACCCACCATAGCAGCATTCCGGTGATCAAAATTGCTTTTTTCATCATCTGACAATGCTTAATGGTCCTTTGATCACCGTGCCGTTGCCGGCCTGAATCACATAATAATAGGTGCCTTCAGGCAAAGGGTTGCCTTCATAGTAGCCGTTCCAATTGTTGTCGTAGTCGTTGTTCTGATACACGAGTGCACCGGCGCGGGTGTAAACTGCCACACGGGCTGGTGCAAGCGTTGCCAGGTCTTTGATCACCCACAGGTCGTTGTATCCGTCGCCGTTGGGCGTCATCAGGTTCATGATGCCATCCGGTGTGTTGCCCGGGCCGGCAGTCTCAGTCACTGTAAAATGCCTGCGGGCGCTGCAGCCGTTCACATATATATCCACATAAAAAGCGCCGGCATTGATCACCTTGAAGCTTGGAGTGGGTACAGTGCCAACCCAAAAAATGCTGTCGTAGTTGTTCTCGACAGAAAATGTAGCGCTGCCCCCGGAGGGAATGTTGATGGTTTGCCCTTCTGCCACCAGGCTTCCGTCGGCCAGTCGCAGATCAATCAAAGGGGGATTGCTGATGGTGATGGTGTTTTGGGCGGTGTCGGCACAACCAAAAGTGTTCGTTACAATCAGCATCACCTCATAATCACCGGTTTGAATGTATTCGTAGGAGAAGGACTGCTCGTTGAATTCGTTGCCGTCTCCAACCGACCAATAGCGTGTCTCGATGCTGCCACTGCTCGAAACCGAGGCGTCGGTAAACACGGTGGGCTGTCCGAAGCAATAGCCATCGACGACTATTTTAGCCTGCGGAAAAGCGGCAGCAGGCACACTGTGGTATTGGGTATGGATGGCCCCGCTGAAGGTCTTCACGCGCAGACCCACCAGTTTTTCACCGGCAGCAGGCATGGCCAGATAAAGGCTGTCATTGCTGCCATCCTGAAATAGTCCGTCGCCACGAACATCCCATCCTGTTTCAACCACCGAGTCGTTGGTGGTAATATGGGCAATGAGCAGGGCTGTATCACCAGCACATACCGCATTGTATGTGAAATCAACTTCAGTTGTAAACACCACTTCGATGCGGGCTGTGTCGCTCTGTTTACAGCCATTCATGTCCGTTCCCAGGGCCCAGTATTCAGTTGTTTGTCTGGGCGCAACGGTGATGGATGGGCCGGTGCTGCCGTTCGACCAAAGGTAGGATGTTGCGCCACTTGCTGTTAGCTCCACCTCGGTGCCAGGATCGATGATGGCCTGTGCCGGCAAAATCATCACTTCGGGCAGCGGCAGCACACCAATCTGAATGGTGTCGGAAACCACATTGTTGCCGGTGGTGGCCCTGGCCCATAGCTCCATGGTTTGGTTGGGAATCAGGCTAATGTTTTGAGTGGTTGCACCCGTACTCCATACATAGCTGTCGGCGGCAGGTGCAGAAAATTGAAGTGTATCGCCGTAGCAAATGGTGGTGTCGTTGCCCAGAAAGGGGATGTTGCGGCAAAATCCCTGCTCGTAGGTGATGCCGCCCAGGGCGCAAAGCCTGTCGCGGAGTTCTTCCTTTGTTGTTCCATCGGGCAACATCTGCACAAAATCCATGGCAGTGAGGGCGTTGGCAGGTGTGATGCTGCCCTCGGCAAGCGTCACAGCGTTGGTGGCACGCACCACTGCATCCTCCACCACACGACCATTCCACTTCAGGTTAAGCAAGGCTTTGTTTTGATTATAAAGGTAAGTAGAAAGCTGATCTGGCTCCTGAACGGTCATGCTTACAATGTTCGATGCACCCTCCACCGTCAGCGTCACACCATAATACCTGAAGTTTGTTGGAATGTTTTGCCCGCTCAGCGTGATGGTGAGCACATTTCCGTTTAAGTTGGTATTCACCGTGACAAGCTCTCTTAACCGCAGATATTCAAATACTTCGGAAGAGGATGCCGACCAGATGTTGTTGGCACCATCCCTTCCGTAAGCGGCTGCTATTTGGTTCATTTGAGCCTTAAACTGGTCGAAGCTGATATCGACGCCACCAAAGCCATGACAAAAGAAGGTGGCAATCAAATGGTTGTTTTCTCCACTTTGACTGGCGATGGCCTGAACCTGTTGAAACAGGTTGGCAGTGATGCTGCTCCGGGAAATTTCAATGCCCTGAATGGCTGGCAAGGATTCAACCTTGACAGGGTTTTCAAGGCTGTTGATACCATCGTGATAGACCGCTAAATGCCGCTCCTTGGCATAGGGAATCTGTGCTACGGTGTTGTTGGGGACTACGAAAACATTCATGTCGTAACCTCCGGGAATGGTTCCACTCAGCGTTTTTCGCTTGGTGTAGCTGAGGTTGCGCCGCACATCCAGTTCGTAATCGGTGAGTGGCGGATCGGTGAGGCCATGGTTAACCAGCCCAAATTCACCTGCCCACAGATTGATGAGGTTGTCCCAGTGCAAATAGCCATTCACATAATTATGGATGTCGTTCCCCAGCCCGTTGAAAGAATAGTGCACGGCATCCATTTTGAAAGGCTGATTGTTTTGCGGGTTCCCCTCGGTGTAGAACAGGCCGGTATTTCCTTGCTGCCCTTTGAAATAGGGCATCACCAGATCGTGGATGGCTGGATTGCCATCGTCCATCTGCAAGATCAAGGCAAAATCCTTGTTGTATTTCAAAGGTGTTTTCACAACGGCAGGCATCTGGGCCGGCGTTTCGGCAAAGGTGATCGTCACCGTAAAATCTTCCACTGCACTCCTTTGTTGTTGCTGACCAAAAGCTAAAGTGCTAAACAACAACAAAGTGGCTGCTACTAAAAAGACCTTTTCATACCAATAGACCATAAATTGGCAGTGGTTTTTGAGTTTTTTGAAAGGTTAAAAATAAACATTAGTTCTGAATTGCAAAGCAATCGATGAAAAATGGCGTGCTAGCCCGGGCAGTTGTTTCGTTTGTTTTGAGGCACGATTCTCAGGTTGTTGTCAGCCACTATTGCATGAAACGGGTCTTTTAAGGCGTTGGATTTTCCAAATATGTTCCAGCTATCGACTCAAAGTTAAGTTTTGTATCATGTGATCAGCCATTAGATGCCAGGATTTGTTATCCGTGGAAATTTGACAGAATATGGGTGTTTAAAACCTTCAATGATCTGATTAACAATGTAAAATAGGTTCATATTCCATAACTGGCTTCACACTTTTTGTGGAGAAACCAAACACTTTTCAAAAATGTTTTTTTTTAAGTTGTTTTCTGATTTCATCCTCTTTAATTTTGTGAAGTTATTAACAAAAAATCCAACCCTATGAAAAAAATTACAGCAGTACTGGTTGTTTTCCTCTTTTTAGGAGGAATGCTTCATGCACAGGAGAGCACCTTTGGAAAAGGTGACAAAGTAGTCAACGTTGGGATCGGCTTGTTGTCGGGCCTCTACACTGGCTCAGGCTACACCAGCAAAATGCCACCCATCTCCGCATCCTTCGAGTATGGTATTTTGGACGATGTACTCGATGTGGGTTCGATTGGCGTAGGCGGTTATTTGGGCTATGCCTCCGCAAAATGGGAATCCAGCTGGGGTGGCGACACCTGGGGCTGGAAGTATTCCAACTTCATCATCGGAGCACGTGGCTCTTTCCACTACCCATTGGTTGATAAACTCGACACCTATGCCGGTATTCTTTTGGGATACGATATGGTGACAGTGAAGGACATTGGAACCATTCAGTCAGGATATACTGCCAATGGAAGCTCAGGTGTTTTCAGCGCCTATGTGGGTGGTCGCTACTACTTCAACGACAAGTTTGCGGCCATGGCTGAACTGGGAACCGGAATTGCTTACCTCAACCTTGGCATTGCTATCAAGTTCTAGTTGAGCAACATAATAAATAAAAGCAGCACCCAGGTGCTGCTTTTTTTGTTTGGTCAGGGTGATAAAATAAAAAAGGGAAACCGTTTTTAGTTTCCCTTTTTGCTCCCCCTGCTGGACTTGAACCAGCGACCCTCTGATTAACAGTCAGATGCTCTGACCAACTGAGCTAAGGAGGAATTTTCTCCGAAATGAGGGTGCAAAATTAATGCTTTTTTAAAAGTGTCCAAATTTTTTTAAAAAAATTTAGACGGGCTGACATGTGGCGGATCAAATGCCACCGAAATTGCCATGATGTTGGTTGGGGGCAAACCGTTGCAGATGTTTGCAGGCACTGAACGTGAAGGCGGGGAAGCTAGTTTTCTGACATTTTTTCAAGTCGCTCACAATAGGGTTTTATCACCTGATATTTCGACCTTCCCGGTATCGAGAGTGGTATCATTTCAACGGTCACCATTGTGATGTCGAGCCCATATGCTTTGATGTCGCCAATGCCAATCCGCTTGAAAAGATAATACATATTGAGTGTAAAGCGCTCAAGCAGCGGCAGATCGTTGCTTTTATTCACCCTTCGGTCGAGGTGCACAAACCTAAAATCAGCCGGGATATTGTATTGCCGAAGCGAGGGATATTGACTCACAAGATCGATACGGCCTTCTTCCTTCAACGAAAGCAAAACCTGGTTGAAGTAATCGGCAATACGCGGCTGAACTTTGAAACCCAGATAAAAATCAATGCGATAGATGCGTTTGTCATACAGTTCTGTTACCTTGTATTCGAGGGTATTCGGCTCATCAAGGATGTCAACATGCAAAAACCAGTACACATCAGCTCTTTTTGGCTGACGTTTGAGAATCGAGTAGATGGTCTTTTCTTCAATGTCAGTCATGCGGTCGGCATGGGTGGTGTAAACAAGCTGTCCGGCATATTTGGGCACAGTAAGATCCTGGCTTAGGTCGTTGATGATGGGCAGGTATTCTTTGATCGTTAAAAACGACAAGAACCTGTTTCTGATCTGCCTGCCCCTGTACATCATCAGCATGATGAACGCGATCAACGAGGCGGCGAGCACTGTAAACCAGCCGCCATGCGCAAATTTGTCGAGGTTTGCAACGAGGAAAGCTCCCTCAATCGTGACGTAAACCACAATAAACAGCCCGATAAGGAGGACAGATACTTTTTTAGTTTTCAGGTAAAAAATCATCAGCACCGTGGTCATCAACATGGTGAATGTGATCGAAAGCCCATAGGCAGCCTCCATATTTTCTGAGCTTTGAAAGAGGAGGATCACCAAAATGCAGGACACATACAAAATCCAGTTGATGGCAGGAATATACATTTGTCCTTTTGCGATGGATGGGTATTTTATCTGGATTTTTGGCCAGAAATTGAGTGAGATGGCCTCACTGATCAGTGTAAACGAACCCGTAATCAATGCCTGACTTGCCACAATTGCTGCTGTTGTGGCCATGAAAATGCCTAATGGTAAAAACCATTGGGGCATAATGGTGTAAAATGGGTTGGTGCTTGCCTGGATCTCACTCAGGTGGTTCAGCACCCATGCGCCTTGCCCTAAATAATTGATCACAAGCATCGACTTAACAAAAATCCAGCTTATCCGGATGTTTTTAATGCCACAATGACCCAGGTCGGTATAAAGCGCTTCGGCACCGGTGGTGCTCAGAAAAACAGCACCCAAAAGGAGTATTCCGCCCGGATATTCCGCCAGGAGGCGAATGGCATAAACCGGATTTAAAGCCTTGATGACCATCGGATTCAGCACCAGCTGCCCCATACCCAATGTACCAAGCATCAAAAACCAGAAAAACATGATCGGTCCAAATGCCTTGCCAACTGCCGAGGTGCCAAACTGCTGCACAAAAAACAAGCCTGTGATGATGATGAGCACGATCGGAATCACAGGAATGGAAGGGTTATACAAACTGAGCCCCTCAACGGCAGAGGTAACCGTGATGGAAGGGGTGATGATGCCATCGGCCAGCAGGGTGCTCCCGCCAATGATGGCAAAGGTGCTTAGCCAGCGGTAGTCTTTGCGCAGCAATGTGAACAGCGAAAAAATACCGCCCTCACCTTTATTATCTGCCTTGAGGGTGATGATGACGTACTTAAGGGTGGTTTGAAGTGTCAGTGTCCAGAAAATGCTCGACAAGGAACCAAGTATCAACAACTCATTTACCTCGGTGGCCGAACCAAGTATGGCCTTCAATACATAAAGCGGAGAGGTGCCAATATCTCCGTAAATGATTCCAAGCGTGACAATTACACCAGCAAAGCTGAGTTTCGATAAATAGTCATTCGAGTGACTCTTCATGACAGGGAGGATTAAAAGGCGGCAAAATTAAACTAAATTATGCAAGGGGTTTATAATGCCTTCTTTTTACTTACTTTACTGGTTTACAACGGTTGCAGAATGCATAAGGAAGCGATCAGGGACCCGATTGAATGGTTTTGCTCATTCAATTAGGACGGGTTTAACTTAAAGAATGAGAACCCCAACATGGTTTCTCTGCAACACTTGGAATGTAATATAATTCAAACAAAATGAAGTGATTACGATATAATCTTCATCTGAAAGACTCCGTTTTTCTCAAACGATAATTAAAAAACACCTTTTAAAAGCATCCCTGGCTTCGATACAATTGCTTTCAATAGCCATCAGAATTCACTGAAATGGGTCATGGGTACTTCTGGTAACTGAAAAGATGCAGCAAGCTTTCTGCATAATATGATCAAAACAATGTTGCTGCATGGCCGAACGCTTATTCTCCCAACCGGATGGAGACGCCAATTAAGAATGTAGTGAGGTTTGTCCGCACAGACTTGCCTTCATGTAAAAAATAATCCGGTTCCCCAGTAATATCTGACAACCCACGGTTATTTCGTAATTCAGCTGTAAGCTCCACCTGCCTGTGTATTGGAATCAGAACTCCGAGGCCGTTTACCAGACCATAATCAAAAGTGGGTGCAAAAGGTGTGTTATTATAGCAGATGTATCCCTCATATTTGCCATTGCTTATCAGCATGTTGCTGTGAAGGCGCGCACCATAAAAGCCACTGTTGATAAAAAACGTAAATGGTTTGTGAAATGTAAGTCTTAAAACCAGCGGAATGGAAAAGTAGTCATAATTCAAGTCAAGCATCTCATTCTCCATATTTTGAAATTCATGAAGACGGATTGAACTGTACTTACTTCCCTTTCGGTCGAAACTTATTCCTGTGTGTATCGAAAACAGATGATTGATCCTGATGTTGGAAAACAGGCCTATCTGAAATCCGATTTTATCCGGAGGACTTGTTGATCCCGGCAAAAAAGAATAGCCCGGTCCGACGGCCACTTCAAAACTGGCACGACTTGTCTGTGCATAAATTATTGCAGATGAAATACATAAAAGAAAAGCCAGTAGCACAGACCAGCCTAAGTGACGAAGCGTTTTCATTTGATTGGGTTTTAATGGTTCAAAGGTAATGATCAATTTTTTTTTCCAAATAAAAGTTGGAAGTTTCGTTCATAAAATTACTTATTTTTGTTTCGTAATTTTACGAAATACGAAATATGACTACCGAACTGCTTGTTTATTCCGAAACCCATCAGAAGATGGCCCGCTTTGCCAAGGCCTTAGGTCATCCGGCCAGGGTGATGATTGTGGAATTGCTTTCCAAGCAAAGTTGCTGCTACAGCGGCGACATTGCCGACGATCTGCCCATCGCCCGCTCCACACTCTCACAGCATCTGAAAGAACTCAAAGACGCCGGCCTCATCCAGGGCGAAGTGCTCCCCCCAAAAATCAAATACTGCCTCAATCAGGAAAACTGGCAACTGGCCAGGGGGATGTTTGGGGAGTTGTTTGGGAAGGAAGCCGTCAGTTGTGGTGTAACAAGTTGATTTGTTGATTTGTTGATGAGTTGATTTGTTTAGATAAAAAACACTTTCCTGTGAAAATCAAAAAATTTGCGTTTTGGTTTAAATCAGCTTGTCTTGGTCTTAATAGAACACTCATCAAAAGTCAGGCAATCAGCAATTGCAAAAATTAATAAATGACCTATTTATCATGTATACCTTTTCATTCGAAAAACTTCATGTGTGGCAAGAGACCAGAAAACTCACCAAATTGGTTTACACAGTAACCAGAGAATTTCCTGCTGATGAGAAATTTGGATTGGTATCTCAAATGAGAAGAGCGGCAATTTCGGTTGGTTCCAATATAGCAGAAGGATCATCAAGAAAATCGGATAGCGATCAGGCACATTTCTACACAATGGCATTCAGTAGCCTGGTCGAACTGCTCAATCAGCTTATTTTATCCTTTGATTTGGGGTTTATCGATGAGCAAAAGTACACAGAAATTAGATCCGAAATTGAACTTATCTCTAATCAAATCAATAGTTTAAGAAAATCTACGTATAAATAATTGTATAAAATCTGATGCGTTGTTTCAAAAACATTCAGTAAGTTGAAATGGAGTTACCACACTTTTACAAATCAACAAATCAACGCATCAACAAATCAACAAAATTCTATGCAAATCAAAATCCTGGGCACCGGTTGCCCCAAATGCAAACAGCTCGAACAGCTCGTGCGCGAAACTGTTGCCGAGCAAAACATCAGTGCTGAAATCAGCAAGGTGGAAGACATTGTAGATATCATGGCGTATGGCATCATGCGAACACCCGGCCTTGTAGTGGACGGAAAAGTGGTGATGAGCGGCCGGCTTCCCGGTAAAAATGAGATCAGCGACATGTTAAAAAAGTAATAACCCATTAAGCCTTTTAACTATGAAAAGAATTCTGATAGTTCTTGGACTTGTGCTGGCAATTTGCACAGTCACCGATTCAGCTGTTTTTGGACAGTCAAGCGAAAAGAAACCGGTAGTCGAAGTTTTTTATGCCCACAGCACCAACCGCTGTCCCGGTTGCATGGCCATCGAAAAGGAGACAACGGCCACCCTCGATCAAACCTTCAAGAAGCAGCTTGAAAGCGGAGAAATAAAATTCACGGTGGTGAACATCGACCTCAAAGCCAACAAAGCGATCGTGGATGAATACGAACTTTGGGGATCGAGCCTTTTTCTGGTGAAAAATGGCGACAAAAAAACCATGGTCGACCTCACCAAAGAAGGTTTTGCATCGGCACGTACCAAACCCGAAGTGTTCAGGGAAAAACTCACCGAAAGCCTCAACAAACTCCTGAAATAGTCGGTTTGTGTTTGCAAACCTCAGCTATTGAGCTAATTACACATTTAGCATGGAAACACTGCAAAGTCTCCTCGATGCCTCATCATTGCCGTTTCTCACAGCGCTGTTGCTGGGTTTGATGACGGCCATCAGTCCTTGCCCTTTGGCAACCAATATTACGGCCATTGCCTTCATCAGCAAGGACATCGACAACAAGCGCCGTGTTTTTCTCAACGGCCTGATCTACACCCTGGGCCGTGCTATCTCCTACACCCTGCTGGGCCTCATCCTGTTTTTTGGTGCCAGCACCTTCTCCATCGCGGGTTTCTTCCAGTCATGGGGCGAGCGCCTGCTTGGGCCACTTCTGGTGATCATTGGAGTTTTCATGCTCGATGTGATCCACATCAATTTTCCGGGTCTTGGAAAGTTGGGCGACAGATTTGAACAGAACAACAAGCGGGGATTCTGGCAGGTGTTGCTGCTGGGCATGGTGTTTGCGCTCGCATTTTGTCCCTACAGCGGCGTGCTCTATTTTGGCATGTTAATACCCATTACTGTGGCAAGCCCTTCGGGACTTTATCTGCCACTGATTTTTGCCATCGCCACAGGCTTGCCGGTGATCATCCTTTCGTGGATGCTCGCCTATATGGTCTCGGAAGTGGGCAATTTCTACAAAAAGCTGAAAACCTTTGAAAAATGGTTCAGAAAGGTGGTGGCCGTGGTGTTTATTGGCGTAGGCCTGTATTATATTTTCATTTTCTTCATTCAGCAATAAGCGCATCAAATGGACATTAAAAAAGAATTCAAAACCCTCGGCTGGATTATTTCCATCTTTTTGTTTGCTTATTTCCTGCCCATCGATAACGTGAAATTCACCACGGCCATTGATGCCACGCTCGACCTTGCCAAATGGTATGCCCGCGAGCATGTGATTCTGTGTCTTATACCGGCCTTTTTCATTGCTGGGGTCATCAGCGTCTTTGTGAGTCAGGGCGCTGTGATGAAATATTTTGGTGCGAAAGCCAAAAAGTGGGTGGCCTATACCATAGCCTCGGTGTCGGGAACCATTCTCGCTGTGTGCAGCTGCACCATCCTGCCCTTGTTTTCGAGTATCCACAAACGTGGCGCCGGCCTTGGCCCGGCAATCGCCTTTTTGTATTCAGGCCCGGCCATCAACATCCTTGCCATCATCCTCACAGCCCGCATTTTAGGTTTGGAGATGGGGGTGGCCCGCACCATCGGGGCGGTGGTTTTTGCGGTGGTAATCGGCAGCTTGATGGCGCTCATCTACCGCAAGGAAGAAAAAGCCAGGCGTGATTCGCAGATCAATTTTCCCGATATACCCGAAAAAAGACCCTTGTGGCAAACCTCTTTTCATTTCTTTACCCTGGTGCTTATTCTGGTGTTTGCCAACTGGGGCAAGCCCGGCGAAGGGGTCAGCGATGGCACATGGTTTTGGCTGTGGCAACACAAGTGGCACATCACAGCTTTTTTCAGTTTGTTTTTGGCGTATTCGCTGATCTTTATCCTGAAACTAAAATGGTGGCATGTTGCCCTGGTGGGCGTGGCCACAGCCGGTTCGGCCCTGCTTGTTGATTCGCCTTTGGTGCCAATGATCGTGGGTATGGCAGGCTTGTCGGTCATCACCCTGCTCGACAAGCAGGATGAGGACAACCCTGAGTGGACACGATCGGCCTGGGATTTTGCCAAGCAAATCATGCCCATGCTCGCTGTTGGTGTGCTTACTGCCGGTTTTTTGCTGGGGTCAACACACGACAGCACTGCCATTCCGGGCATTATTCCAAACAACTGGATTGCTGCCCTTGTGGGTGGAAACTCGGTGTTTTCCAACCTTTTTGCCTCAGTGGTTGGTGCCTTCATGTATTTTGCCACCCTCACCGAAGTGCCCATCATACAGGGGCTGATGGCATCGGGCATGGGAAAAGGTCCGGCATTGGCCTTACTGCTGGCCGGACCATCGCTTTCGCTGCCCAATATGCTGGTGATCCGCACCGTGATGGGAACGCAAAAAACAGTGGTGTTTGTGTTGCTGGTGATTGTGATGGCCACGCTGAGTGGGTTATTATTTGGAGCATTGTTTGCTTAATAAATTCAAATACAATACGATACCAATGAAAATTCTCATAATTTGTACCGGAAATACATGCCGCAGCCAAATGGCACACGGTTTTTTGCAATCATTCGATCCGCGTTTGGAAGTCTATTCGGCCGGAACCGAAGCTGCTGGTGCACTCAACCAACGTGCCGTGGCGGTGATGAAAGAAGCCGGCTGCGACATCAGCCACCACACTTCAGATTCTATCGACATGTACCTCGATCAAAACTGGGATTATGTCATCACCGTGTGTGATGGTGCCAACGAAAAGTGCCCGGTGTTTCCTGGCAAAGTCAAAAATAGGCTGCACATGGGCTTCTACGACCCCTGGCATGCCAAAGGCAGCGAGGAATTTATCATGAGCGAATACCGCCGCATCCGCGATGAAATCAGGGAAGTTTTCCTGAAATTTTTTCAAGAACAAATCCAACAGGCATTGTAATGCTGAAAAACAATTAGTTGGAATTCTGGTCTGCCTCTTGCTGGATATTTTGTTTCTATTGCCGACACTTTTTTCGGCATGAACCAGGACAGGGACTTTGCAGCTGTTGTTGGTCCATTGGTGGAAGTGCCGGTGATGATTGGTCTGGTGAATGTGGCTTTCTGGCTGAAGA
>CAZBMR010000012.1:46645-88086 GCA_964492695.1 uncultured Lentimicrobiaceae bacterium | reverse complement strand
CCGCAGAGGCTGGCGCACGCAACAAATCAACGATTCAACAAATCAACGATTCAACAAATTAACCCCTCAAAGCAGTTCATTCGCCAGATTGGCCAGTTCGGAGCGTTCGCCTTTTTCGAGGCGTATGTGGGCATAGATGCTATGGTGCTTGATCTTGTCGATGAGGTAGGAAAGGCCGTTGGAATGGGCATCGAGGTAGGGCGTATCAATCTGGAAGATATCGCCGGTGAAGATGATTTTGGTGTTTTCGCCTGCACGTGTGATGATGGTTTTCACCTCGTGTGGGGTGAGGTTTTGGGCTTCGTCAACGATAAAGATCACGTTGGAGATGCTGCGTCCGCGGATGTAGGCCAGTGGGGTGATCACCAGTTTTTCTTTTTCGATGGCTTCGGTGATGCGTTTGTATTCCTTGTCTTCTTCGCCATACTGGTTCTGGATAAACTTCAGATTGTCCCACAGCGGTTCCATATAGGGGTTGAGTTTCGACTTGATGTCGCCGGGCAAAAAGCCGATGTCTTTGTTGCTCAGTGGCACGATGGGGCGGGCCAGGTACACCTGCTTATAGCTGCGGCGCTGTTCCCATGCGGCTGCCAGGGCCAGCAATGTTTTTCCAGTGCCTGCAATGCCCTGAATGGAAACCAGCTTCACCTCGGGGTTGAGCAGGGCGTGCAGCGCAAACACCTGCTCGGCATTGCGTGGCATGATGCGCGAGATGGCCTGTTTTTCGATGCGTTCGATACGGTTGGTGATGGGGTTGAAATAAGCGAGGGTGGAGTTTTTGGGGCTCTTGAGCACAAAGTAGTGATTGGGAACGGCCTTGCTCAGTCCAATTTCCTCCAGCTGGCAAAAGCCTTGCTGATAAAGCTTGTCAATCACCTCGGGGTTTACATCGTCGAGGCTTGTTTTGCCGGTGTAGAGCGATTCCACATCCTTGATCTTGCCGGTTTCGTAGTCTTCGGCCTGCAGGCTCAGCGATTTGGCTTTGAGGCGGAGGTTCACGTCCTTGGAAACAAGGATCACCTTGGTGCCGGGATTTTCTTCGGAGAGCTTCAGGGCAGCATTCAGAATGCGGTGGTCGGGTTTGTCGCCCCCAAAGATGTGGTTGGCATCCAAGCTGCTTTTTTCATCCATCAGCACCTTGAAGCGACCTTTTTCGGGCCCGTTGAGCTTGCGCCAGTTTTTCATGGTGGTTTTGCCCGAAATCTTGTCCATGAAACGGATAAACTCCCGCGCTTCGTAGTTTTTTGTGTCGTTGCCCTTTTTGAAGTTGTCGAGCTCCTCGAACACGGTGATGGGGATGGCCACATCGTGTTCGTCGAAAGTATTGATGGCATTGTGGTTGTAGATGATCACAGAGGTGTCGAGCACGAAAATCTTTTTGGTTTTTTCTTTGGCAGCGTGCATATGCGGGCGTTTTGAAGATTAAAGGTGTGTAAAGTTAAAATGCCACAAAGGCCGTGTCGGCTTCAAGCGGCATTACTTATCAACACCGGCTTGTTGATGCCGCCGATGTTGGCAACAACTCATCCCGCCGTGGGCTGGTGTCCGCAGTTGAAAGAGGGTTGTTACTTTTTTTTGCCCAGGGGTGCACGCTTCAATCAGGTTGTTTTACAGCGTTTTAAACAATCCTGTGCTTATTTGGAACAATTCCATGATGGTTGAAGGATAAAGCATTCAAAATCGTGTTAATTTTGTGTGAAGCTACCCAACAAACAATCTGCTTATGCCAACATACCAGGGTCAAGTGTTTTCGAAGCTGCCACAGGCCGGCACGTCGATCTTTGCGGTGATGTCGAAACTGGCCAACGACCACAACGCCATCAACCTGTCGCAGGGTTTTCCTGATTTCCCGATATCGGACAAGCTCATTGCCCGGGTGAACCACTACATGAAAAAGGGGTTCAATCAGTATGCCCCCATGCCGGGTGTGCTGTCGCTGCGCAAGGCCATTGCCGGAAAGGCGTCCCGAACTTACGGGGTGTCGTATGATCCCGAAGACGAAATCACCGTAACAGCGGGTGCCACGCAAGCCATCTACACCGCCATCAGCGCCTTTGTGAAGGAAGGCGATGAAGTGATCATTTTTGAGCCGGCCTACGACAGTTATGCCCCTGCTGTGAAGGTTAACGGTGGGTTGGTGAAATATGTCGAGCTCAAAGCCCCGCAATTCAGGATCGACTGGAACGACATCAAAAAGATGATTTCCAACCGCACACGGATGATCATCATCAACAGTCCGCACAATCCCTCCGGAAGCCTGCTCGAAGCCGCCGACATGAAAATGCTCGACACCCTCACACGCAATACCGACATCATTGTGCTGAGCGACGAAGTGTATGAGCACCTGATCTTCGATGGAAAGAAACACCAAAGTGCCTGTCTTTATCCCGAATTGCTCAAGCGCAGCCTGGTGGTGGGCTCATTTGGCAAAACCTTTCACGCCACGGGCTGGAAAACAGGCTTTGTGCTGGCACCGGCTCAACTCACCGCTGAGTTTCGCAAGCTGCATCAGTTCACGGTGTTTGCCTCCAACACGCCGGTGCAACACGCCCTGGCCGATTTTCTGGAAGACGAAAACAACTATATGCAGCTGCCTGCATTTTATCAGGCCAAGCGTGATTTTTTCGACGAACAGCTGAAATCGTCGCGTTTTGAGGTGCTGCCCTCTTACGGCACTTATTTTCAATTGCTGGGTTATCAAAACATCAGCCACGAAAGCGAAATGGACTTTGCCAAACGCCTGGTGCTTGAACACGGCATAGCGCTGATCCCCCTCTCGCCTTTTTACCACAAGCAAACCGATCAGCAATTGCTGCGTGTGTGCTTTGCCAAAAAGGAAGAAACACTTGTCAAAGCCGCTGAGATTTTATGCAGGATTTGAACATAGCCCTGCTGCAGGCCTCGCTGTATTGGGAGTCGCCTGCCGAAAACCGGCAGCACCTGCAGGCGCTCATGGAGCAGCAAAGCAGGGACAACGATCTGATTGTGCTGCCCGAAACCTTCAGCACCGGCTTTCCGGTTGACCCGCACCGTTTTGCCGAGCTGATGGAGGGGCCAGGCATGGCATGGATGCACAACATGGCAGTGGCACATCAGGCGGTGGTGTGCGGCAGCCTGTTGCTGAACAGGAACAACAGCTTCAGCAACACCTTTGTGTGGATGCGGCCCGATGGCACCTACGAAACCTATGACAAGGCCCACGTTTTTCGCATGGGGGGCGAGCACGAACATATCAGGGCAGGCAATCAACTGATCACCCTTGAGTTGAAAGGCTGGAAGATTCGGCCGATGGTGTGCTACGACCTGCGTTTTCCGGTGTGGAGCCGCAACCGTTTTGAAAACGGGGTGTATGCCTACGACCTCTTGCTGTATGTGGCCAACTGGCCCGAGCAGCGCGCATGGCCATGGTCGCAGCTGCTCATTGCACGCGCCATCGAAAACATGGCCTGTGTGGTGGGCCTCAACCGTGTCGGAACCGATGGGGTGGGCAACCGCTATTCGGGCGATTCGGTGGTGCTCAATGCCAAAGGGCAACAAGTGGCTGCTGCCCCGGCCCATCGCGAAACAGTGCTGGAAACCACACTGGTGGCGGCTGACATGCTGATTTTCAGGGATAAATTTCAGGTGGCCCTTGATTGGGATTGGTTTAATATCCTACATTTGCCACCTGATTCTTAATTCATTTTTATGAACATTGTCATTGCCGGCGACGGTGAAGTGGGGCTGCACCTGGCCGAGTCGCTCGTAAACAGCAATCATAACATCACCATCGTTGACCCACACGAGGATTTGCTCAAAATGATCGAATCGCATGCCGACCTGATGACCATCAACGGCGATTCCACCTCGATCAGCGTGTTGCAGAAAGCGAATGTGAAAAAGGCCGACCTGCTCATTTCGGTGGTGCACGATGAGCACATCAACCTGATGAGCTGTATTCTGGCTAAAAAGTTGGGTGCCAAAAAAGTGATCGCCCGCGTCAATACGATGGAAAACCTGAGTCTGCAGAACCGGCAAATCTATCAGGAGCTGGGCATTGATGCACTCATTTCGCCAGAAGATATCGCTGCGCAGGAAATCATCTCGTTGCTGCGCCAAACGGCTGCCACCGAGGTATTCGACTTTTCTGATGGCAAGCTTCAGCTCTTTATGATCAAGCTCGAAACCAGCGCTCCGGTGGTGAACAAAACACTCAACCAGATAGCTTCGGATTATAAAAACCTGAACTTTCGTGCCGTGGCGATCCATCGCAACAGAACCACTTTCATCCCGCGGGGCGAAGACGTGTTTCTCGAAAACGACCTGGCCTATGTGATCACCAAACCCGAAGCCATTGAGCACCTGCTCGAACTAGGCGGCAAAGTGGAACACGACATCCACAATGTGATGATCATTGGTGGTGGCAGGGTGGGACGCATCACCGCCAAACGGCTTGAGAAAGACATGAACATCAAGCTGCTCGAAAAAGACAAAGACCGTTGCATGGTGCTCACCGACTATCTTGAAGATACGCTCATCGTGAACGGCGATGCCCGCAACATCCAATTGCTCGAAGATGAAGACATCCGCAGCATGGATGCCTTTATTGCTGTGACCAACAACACCGAAACAAACATCCTCACCTGCCTGCATGCCAAGATGAACGGGGTAAAGAAGACCATTGCCCTGGTCGAAAACATCGATTATATCGATATTTCGCAAAACATTGGCATCGACACCATTATCAACAAAAAGCTCATTGCGGCCAGCTATATGGTGCGCTACACGATGGGAGCCGAGGTGCTGAATCTGAAGTGCTTGAGTGGCATCGAAGCCGATGCCATGGAGATGATTGCGCGTCCTGGTTCGGCCATCACCAAAAAGCCGCTCAGCAAACTGAATATGCCTGAAGGTATGATTGTTGGGGGTGTCATCCGCGAAGACAGGGCTTACATTGCCACGGGCGACTTTCAGGTGCAGGACAATGACAAAGTGGTTGCCTTTGTGCTGCCCTTTGCGGTGCACAAAGTTGAAAAACTATTTCACTAAGGAATTCCGGGTATGAACACCTTTCTGAGAGAGGTCAACCTGCGGCTTATTGCCAAAACCCTGGGTTTTTTACTCATACTGGAAGCCTTGTTCATGCTTGCAGCATCGGCGGTGGGCTGGTCGTTTCACCGCCTCGAAAACCCAGCCATGCTGATTGCCTCGCTCACCACCGTGATTTCGGGTTTGTTGCTTTTTGGCATCAACCTGAATGCCAGCAAGCAAATGGGCAAGCGTGAGGGCTTTCTCATCGTGTCGCTTTCATGGATTGTAGTGGCCTTTTTTGGATCGATGCCCTATTATCTGGGCGGCCATATTCCCTCATTTACGGATGCATTTTTCGAAACCATGTCGGGTTTCACCACCACAGGCAGCAGCATCCTCAGCAATGTGGAGGCCTTGCCGCCGGAGTTGCTGTTTTGGCGCAGCCTCACCCAGTGGTTGGGCGGCATGGGCATCGTGGTTTTGTCGGTAGCCATCCTGCCCATGTTGGGCATTGGCGGAATGCAGCTTTTTGCGGCCGAAATGCCCGGTGTGACACACGAGAAGCTGCACCCGCGCATCACATCCACCGCCAAACGGCTTTGGGGCATTTATGTGCTGCTGTCGCTGCTGGCCTTTTTAAGCTTGTGGGCCGGCGAAATGAATTGGTTCGATGCGCTCAACCATGCCTTCACCACCATGTCAACCGGTGGGTTTTCAACCCGAAACAGCAACCTTGCTGCCTTTGGACCATACAGCCAATATGTGGTGGTTGTTTTTATGGTGCTGGCAGGAACAAGCTATACACTCCACTATTTCATGTTGCACGGAAAAATCAGGCAAGTATTTCACGATGAGGAGTTTCGGGTGTATTTGTTGATTCTGGCCGGCCTTGCCTTTGTCACCACGGTGGGATTGGTAATCAGGGCGCAGGGCAATCTTGAAGCCAATTTCAGAACGAGCCTTTTCACGGTGGCCTCGGTATTAACAACAACGGGTTATGTAACGGAGGGTTATCAGTCGTGGCCGCTCTATCTGAGTGTTTTTGTCGTGCTGCTGATGTTTGTGGGCGGCATGGCCGGTTCGGCAAGTGGGGGTATCAAGGTGGTGCGGCAGTTGTTGTTGTTAAAAAATTCCTGGATGGAGTTGCGTCGCTCGGTGCATCCCAATGCGGTGTTGCCTGTAAAGTACAACAACAAGAGTGTGCCACAGGAAATCATTTACAAGGTGATGGGTTTCTTTTTGTTGTATATGCTTTTGTTTGCATCGGGTGTGGTGTTGCTTGCCGCTGTGGGACTTGATTTCAGCATGGCTGTGGGCGCATCGGTAGCAAGTTTGGGCAACATTGGTCCTGTCGTGTATTTAGGCCAGCCAGTTCAGCAGGTTTATGCTGCCATGCCCGATGCTGCCAAATGGATTCTTTCGGCCCTGATGATGTTTGGCCGGCTGGAGATTTTCACACTCGTGATCATGACCTCGCGGGTGTTTTGGCGCCGGTAGTCTAGTAATACAGTACGTTCAGCTCGGGTCGTTCGGCTTTCAGTTTATCAATGCTTTTCTTGCTGATGCGGGTGTTGTAGCAGCGCAGGTGCTTGAGGGCGGGCAATTTATCGGCAGGGCTGAGGCTTTTCAGGCGGGTGTTGTAAACCGACAGCTCAGTCAGTTGCTTCAAATTGGCCGTGGCCTTGAGCGATTTCACCTGTGTGCCGCCCACATTGAGTTGTTCGAGTTGTGTGAGGTTAGCAAGCACCGTCAGGTCGCTCACAGGGGTGTTTTCGAGGCTGAGATAGGTAAGTTTTTGCAGTTTTGCGAGCGGGCTCAGATCGGACAACGGATTGCCCGAAAGTTCGAGCCACCGCAGTTGTGTAAGCACTTCAAGCGGATGCAGATCGGTGACCGAACTGCTTTTGATCACCAGTTTTTCGAGCATCAGAAGTGGCATAAGTGGCTCGAGGCCAGACACTTCGAGTCGGTTTTCGATAACGAGCGTTGTGCGGTCGGCAATGCTTTGCAACTGCAGTGCATTGGGTGTGGCCTCCAGTGTCAAATCTTGTGCAAGGAGCTCTTGCCACAGTGTGCTCTGGTTGTTCCACCAAAACAGGAGCGTTTCGGTTTGATAAACAAGCCGCACCTGTGGGTTGGCATATTTGAGTTTCATGGCTTCCGCACTCGCAACGCGGCTCTTGTCGGCCAGCAGCAAGGAAAGGTTTTTGAGTTCAAACAATGGTTCGAGGCTTGCTACGCGGGTGTTTTCGATGTTGAGTTCTTCCAGCTGAAACAGTCCGCTCAGGTGGTCAAGCTCGCTCACCCTGGTTTCGGAGAGGTTGAGTTTTCTCAGGTTGTGCAGTTCTTTCAGTGGTTTGAGGTCTGTAACCTCCGTTTTTTGGATGGAGAGTTCCTGCAGGTTGACGAGCCGGCTGAGGGGGTCGAGTTGCTGCAGATAGGCGTTGCCACTCAGGTCGAGCTTTTGCAGGCTGGTGATCTGGTGCAGGTCTTCGTCGGTGGGTTGGGCAGGCGTACCCGATTGGGCTGTGAGGAGTGCACGCCAGTAGATGGGCAGGTTGTTCCACCAGTTGCGCAACTCCTGCGAATCGAAAATAATCAGCAGGCCAGGCTTTTGGAGCATCATGCTGGTGGCTTGTCCGGGCACAAGGTCGTTTCCGTCGGCATACACCCTCGAGAGGTTTTTCAGGTCTTTCAACACCGAAAGGTCGTGCACACGTGTGCCGCTCACCTGCAACAGGCTGAGGTCTTGCATCTTGTGAAGTGGCTGAAGGTCAGAAACAAGGGTTTGATCAAGGATGAGCTGCTGCAGTTTTTCGAGGTTTTCGAGCGCATCAACGGAGGTGATGAGTGTTTGGCTCAGATCGAGCATACGCATGTTGACCAAACCCGACAGTGGTTCGATGTTTTCGATCTGGGTATTTCCGGCCTTGAGCACCACGAGCTGCTGCAACTGTGCCAGGGCCGCCAGGCTGCGCACCCCGGTGTTGAAACAATAGAGTTTTTCGAGCTTGCGCAGGTGGCCAAGGGTTGTAATGTTTTCAATTTCAGTATCGTGAAAATAGATCTCCCGTAGATTTGAAGCGTATTGCAATGGACTCAAATCGTTCACCAGTGTGGATGACAGATAAAGACTCTCCAGTTTGCTGAGGTTGCGCAAGGGGCTGAGGTCGTTCACCGAGGTGTTGGAAATGTTGAGATCGATGAGTTCCGAAAGCTGGCTGAGTGGTTCGAGATCAACCACCTCTACCTTGTATGCAAGGTCGAGGCTGGTGGTCGAAACAATTTGTTTAAGTTTGTTGTCAATCACGCTGAGGTTCACATCAAGGCTATCCGTCACCCACTGCAGCTGAACATCGTTGAGTTGTATGATGGTGTCGGGCCTTCGGTTGAACAGGCGAGCGGCTTCCGATTCGGGAAGGGTATCGTTGCCGGCAACCAAAAAGGTGCCCTTACGCACAACCGGGATTCGTTTTTTTACGAGTATTTTTTCATTCACAACACCCTCTATATCAGCCATCAGCAGGGTATCGAACACCACGGCATCGCGCCCAAGTATGGCTTTCCAGTAGGGCGGTACCGATGTCCACCACTGCCTAAGTTCGTCTTGTTCGTTGATGCGGGTGGTGTAGTAGCTGGCAATTTTCAAGTCTTTTTTAAAAGGGTCGAGGTTCACCTCCATATAGCGCAGTTTGGCCGACTGCAGGGTGTCGTTGTTCAGGCTGATGGCATTGAGCCGGCGCATGAAAGTGACTTTAAAATACATATTGCCGTTTTCGCCCACCATGGGTTCGACGGACTGAATGTCGAATGCAAAAACAGCAGAGCGGAAGAAAAAATCTACATCCTTCAGATAGGCCTGCACGTCTTTGTTAATGGGTACTTCGCGCTGTTCGTCAAGGTCGTCTTCAACTTGTACTTCGCTGTTGACGAAGATTTTCGACCAGCTCTCGTTGATCACAATTTCTTTTTCCTGGGTGGTGGCGCTGGCATCGCCCAAAAAATTGAGTGTACCCTCAAAATAGGATACCAGGGCCCTTGTTTGGGCTTTGTATGCCTCCACTTCTTCGGGGCTAAGCTTGTAGGCATCGTCCTTCGTTTGCTGACCGACAGCTGTCAGCGATAGAAAAAAGATCAAAAGGAGTGAGAAAAATTTCATAGACCACGGGGTTGATAAAATTGTAACAAGGCTGCTTTATCGGCTTCTTTCACATACATCAGGTTGGAAATCAACCATCCCGAGTTCATTCCGGGCCGGTTGAAATAGGATACTTCAAAATACCAGTTGGTGAGTTGAAAGATGTGAAATTTCAGGTTGTTGATTTGTTTGAACTTCATGCGGCCCAGTTTCACCTCATAAAAAAAGATGCTCAGATAATCGGGCTTATATGATTTATCAGCATAATAATCAATCAGATCGGATTGGCGGAAGGCTTTGTGGATATTCATAAAATCGAGTTCGTGGCTCATGGGATGCAAAAAATGCTTTTCACGTTCGGCCATCTCGCCTTCGGGAAAAAGTTTGCTGAAAGATGGAATATACACATTGGTGATGACCCATTTGGAGCCATAGCCTTCCTTTTCGATGGTCAGGATCATGATCACGGTGATGGGTTTCCCCTGAAAGTCGAAGCTGGCCTCAGCCTCGGCATACCAGCGCCCACCGAGAAATTCCATAAAATTGGTATCGCCCGGCCGTGTCAGGTCTTCGATGAACAAGTCTCTCAAAGTGCCGCCTGTGCGTGGGTTTTCGGCATCAAACAGCAGCGGCAGCACAGCCCGGCGCTTTTCATTGTTTCGGTAATCAGGCGAGGAAGGGTGGATTTTTTTTCCAAACTGGTCCTCCTCCTGATTGAACCGGCTGAAAAACTGGCTCATCTGTTTGGTCATCGCATACAGTTCGGTTTCATCCACCACAAACGAACCCACATTGCGGGTTTGTGCCAGCGAAAAGAAAGGCAGCAACAGGAGTGCGGTCAGCGAAAAGAGCAGGCGTTGGCGCAAATGAATCATGATTTAAAATGATGGCAAAAATAAGCAATCAACTGCTTGAATATGCACGAGGTCAAAAGATTATAAACGGTTATCAATGAGGCAATTAAAATGGAATTGCTTGCAGCAGTCAGCTTGAACGAAAAACAACCCTGCAGGTGCGCGACCGGCAGGGTTGTTTTTGTAATGAAACGCTTGTTTATTTTCTGGTTTCTTTCACACGGATATCACCCAGCAGCACATCCCAGAAACCGATCAGGCGGCCGCCAATCTGGGTTTCCTTGCGTTTCACATACACGGTGATGTCTTTCTTTGTGGTATCTTCATACACCAGATTGCCTTCGGCATCGTAGCCTTTGAACTTCTGAAAGATGGTGATCACACCCACGTATGTTCCATCGGGCTGACGCTGTAAATCACTGACATACTCTATTTTATACCATTCAATCTCAACGCGGTCGTAGTTGAGGCGCATGAGGCGCTCAAAATACTGCCGCACCTTGAAGTAAAGCACATCTTGCGAATAGAGTGATGAAACGCCCATTTCGGCACCCTGCATAAACAATTCTTCGGCACGGTCAATCACGCGGTTGGCCTCGCTCCAGGGTGTTGATTTGTTGCCAATGATGCTGATGTATTTGCTCAGGTCGCGCACTTTTTCAAGTGCCAGGCTGTCGATGGCTTGCTTTCTTTCGGGGCTGATGTCCTGTGCTTTGAGTGTGATGCCGGCAAAAAGGCCCACAAACAGCATGGCAATAACTACTTTTATCTTCATGGCTTTACTTTTTTATCAGTTCAAGTTCGGTAATTTTTCCGCTGGCATCGTATTTCACCTGCTCAATGGCGTTGTTATACACCTTTTGGTCTTTGAGGTATTCGAGGTAACGGCGGATGGTTGTGGGGCGGTCGTAATCGTTGAAACCGCCGGCCTGGCTGATGATGATCAGCACGGGTGCATCGGGTGTGGCAAACAGCTGCAGTGCCTGATTGATCTTGGCGTTGGCGGTGTTCACGTCCGGAGCAGCAGCCACCGAAAGCAGCATGTTTTCGATGTCGGTATATTTTGAGACTTTCGATTTCAGCCTTTCTTCTTCGGCCTTTTTCAGCCGCTCTTCCTCGGCTTTGCGGATGGCATCGGCATGTTCGCGTGCCAGCTTATCTTCCACCTGATCAATCAGTTTCTGAACTTCTTCGTCCTGCAAATTCCATGATTTGATGGTGCTCACGCGGTTTTCCTTTTCCTGCAAAGTCCAGTCGGTTGCGTCGTTCAAAATGGCTGTCAGGTCTTTTTTAGCCTGTTCCACGCGCGCAGCATATTCGGCTGCAGCCTGTTCCTGTGCAATCTTTTTCTTGCTCTTGCAGCTGCTTCCACCCAGGGCAACAGCCAACAGCATCAAAGCCAGAAAAAAACGTGGTGCTAAACGGGATACGTTTTCTACTTTCATGTGTGTATCAATGTTTTGAATTCATTACTATTAACTTACATGCGGCAAAATTATTGAATATTTAACGAATTTTACAATTTATTGCATTTTTGTAGCATGGTGCGTCACTACAATATTCCCATTTTTTTTCCGGAGCTGGCATGTCCGTTTCGTTGCATCTACTGCAATCAGGCAGCCATTTCAGGGCAGCACCAACTGCCTGCAGACGAGGATATTATACGCATCATCAATGAGCACCTGGCCTCAATGACTGCCGTGCCCCGGTATGTGGAAGTGGCCTTTTTTGGTGGCAACTTCACCGGCCTTCCGTTGCCCGTGCAGCAACATTATCTGGAGCTTGTTTCGGCCTTTGTGCATGAAGGAAAGGTGCAGGGCATCCGACTGAGCACCCGGCCCGACTACATCAACAAGGCTGTGATGCAATTGCTGAGCCGTTTTCCGGTGCATGCCATCGAGTTGGGAGCACAATCGCTCAACGACGATGTGCTGGAGCAGAGCGGCCGCGGCCACAGCAGGAGTGTGGTGCAGCAAGCCTCCGAAACAATCCGAAATCACGGCATCAGGCTGGGATTGCAGATGATGACCGGATTGCCGGGCGACACCCCAGAGAAAGCCATTGAAACAGCGCGCAGCATCATTGCCTTTGGTGCTTCCGAAACGCGGATTTATCCCTGTCTGGTGATCAAAGACACTCCCCTGGAGCTTTTTTATCAGCGTGGAGCATACCAGCCTCAGCCGTTGAATGCAGCGGTGGCACTCAGCGCTCAGTTGTACGAACTTTTCAGATCAGCCGGCGTCAAGGTGTTGCGCATGGGCCTTCACCCGTCAGCCGACCTAAACAGCGGTAGCCTGGTAGCAGGGCCTTATCATCCCTCCTTCAACGAACTGGTGATGACGCACATATGGAAGCAACATTTTGAAGCACATCAATTTCTGGCGTCTGAAAAGGGCCTGATGCTCACTGTTCCGCCCCATCAGCTCAACCACGCGGTAGGCTTTGAGGCTGTCAACAAAAAGTGGCTGTTGCAACGTTATTCCGAAGTGCGTTTCAGGGCCGATGCCACGCTGTTGCCTTTCAGCTTTCGAACAAACTATTTCTGATGATCATCCTTGCCGACAGTCGCATGCCAGCCGAAGCAGCCCGTAGGCTCAGTCACCTGGGCGAGGTGCTGTGGCTTGAACCACAACCACAAGTATATCAAAGTATTGCAGCCCATCCAGATATCTTTTTCTGCCAGACTGACCAGCAGCTCGTGGCCAGTCCCGACATACCAGCCGAATGGAAAAACCGCTTGTTGCAGGCAGGTGTGGAGCTGGTTTTTGGCGCTGAAGGCCTGGGGGCTGCCTATCCTGCCACAGCCCGCTACAATGCGGTGGTGGCCGAAGGCCTGCTCATTCACCACCGTCGTGCGACCGATACGCGCTTGATTTCGGTTTGCAAAGACAAGCGCTATGTGCATGTGCCACAGGCTTATACGCGCTGCAATCTGTTGCCATTGGGCCATCGGAACTTTTTGTGCAGCGATGTGGCCATCGAAGCTGCGCTGCACGAAGCCGGCATGCAGGTGTTGATGATCGACCCCCGGCAGGTGACCTTGCAGGGGCATCAGCACGGCTTTGCGGGCGGCTGTTTTGGCCTTTGGAAGCAACAGCTCGTGTGCTGCGGCAGCCTGCGTATGCTGAAAGAAGAAAAGCAAGTGCGGGCGCTGGCCGGGGCGCTTGAACTCGAAGTGCTGGAGTTGTTTGATGGGCCAATGACAGATGTTGGCAGCATTTTTTTTGCCGGAAACTGAAAGCCTGTCGCACCCATCAAAGGATTTGCATACATTTGCGCCATTACTAAGAAAGACATGCGCTTTTATTACATTTCGAATATGTACCACCTCAACGGGAAGGGTTTGTTCTCCTGTTGGATTTGTTGAGCAACACGCATGCATTCCCATTTTGATTTCCAATATTTTACATTGCATTTTTCACATCCATGAAAGGATTGGTTTTTGATATACGAAGTTTTTCTGTTCATGATGGTCCTGGCATACGCACCACGTTTTTTTTGAAAGGCTGTCCGCTGCGTTGCAGCTGGTGTCATAATCCGGAAAGTCAGCGCTGCCTTACCGAGACGGTGCGAAAGGTAAGGAAGCTGGGTGCAGAAAGCTTTGAAACCACCGAAACCCTTGGAACAGAGATTGATTCATCGGCTGTTCTGTCGCGCTTCAAGGCTGACAAGCCTTTTTTCGAAGAGTCGGGTGGAGGCATCACCATTTCGGGTGGCGAGCCGCTCATGCAACCGGCCTTCACCCTTTTTTTGCTGAAGGCAGCCGGTGAGATAGGCATTCACACTGCGCTCGATACCTCGGGCTATGCCAATCCTGAGATTTTCAAAAATGTGGCGCAGGCTGCCGATTTGGTGCTGTACGACCTGAAACTGGCCAATGCCGGTGAACATGCGCAATATACCTCACAAAGCAACGAGCTTATTCTGGAAAACCTGCGGCAACTCAGCTCCATGCAAAAGCGCTTTTTCATTCGCATTCCGCTTGTTCCTGGTGTAACAGATACACGCTACAACCTCGAAGGGTTATACGACATCATCAGTGAGCTGGGCATGGTGGAGCGCATCGACCTCTTGCCTTTTCATCACCTGGGAAAAAGCAAATACGAACGGCTGGGCCGAAATTTTGACTTCGACCACACCCCTCCTTACGAACGCAGCAAAAGCGAACAAATCCGTATTTTTTTCAAGCCCCTGGCCACAACAGTGAGCATAGGGGGATAGATTTTTATGAAAACCCATTGAATCAAGACCAAATGTTTACACCACGCATCGAAAAACTCAGAAACGAAAGCCTGGATGCCGTGAATACCATCTCGGCCGAAAGGGCCATGTTGCTCACCGATTTTTACAGTCAGGCAGAAGTTTCAGCCTGGCCTGTGGCTGTGCAGCGTGCGCAATCTTTCGCATACCTGATGCAGCACAAATCCATCTATATCGGACAAGGTGAGCTCATCGTGGGCGAGCGCGGACCACAACCCAAGGCCACACCCACCTATCCCGAGATTTCGCTGCACAGTCTGGCCGACCTCGACATGCTCCATCAGCGCCAAAAAGTGTCTTACAAAGTGGATGCCCACACCCGTCGGGTATATGAAACGCGCATCATTCCCTTTTGGAAGGGTAAAACCCAGCGCGACAGGATCTTTGCCTCACTTTCTGATGAATGGAAGGCTGCCTATGCTGCCGGAGTGTTCACCGAGTTTCAGGAACAGCGTGCGCCGGGCCACACGGTTGCAGGCAAGTCGCTCTTCGCCAAAGGCATGCTTCAGCTCATCGAAGAAATCAATCAGGTGAAAGCCGGACTTCATGCCGGTGAAAAGGAAAAGCATGCCCAGCTCGAAGCCATGGAAATCAGTGCAAAGGCCATCATCCATTTTGCATGGCGTCATGCCGAAGCACTGAAAGCAGCCCTTCTGAAAGAAACATCTGAAAGCCGTAAAAACGAGCTCATCGACATGATTCGTGTGTGTGAGCGTGTGCCGGCACACGCCCCGCAAACCTTTCACGAAGCCCTGCAACATTACTGGTTTATCCACGTGGGTGTGATCACAGAGCTTAATCCGTGGGATTCGTTCAATCCGGGCAGGCTCGATCAACACCTCATGCCATTCTACGAAAAGGAAATGGCCGAAGGCACGCTCACACGCGCCAGGGCCACCGAGCTGTTGCAGGCATTCTGGATCAAGTTCAACAACCATCCGGCCCCGCCCAAGGTTGGTGTCACGGCGCTTGAAAGCAATACCTACACTGATTTTGCCCTGATCAATGTGGGAGGTCTCACCAGCACCGGCGAAGATGGTGTGAACCCATTGTCGTTTCTTATCCTCGATGTGATTGAGGAAATGCGGCTGCTGCAACCCAGCTCGATGGTGCAGATCAGCCGGAAAAATCCCGACGATTTCATCAAACGTGCCCTCAAAATCACCGCAACAGGCTACGGACAGCCCTCCTTTTTCAACACCGATGCCATCATCAGTCAATTGCTGCGCCAGGGAAAAAGCACCGAAGATGCGCGCAACGGCGGTGCAAGCGGCTGTGTTGAAACAGGCGCTTTTGGAACCGAAGCCTATACGCTGTCGGGCTATTTTAACTTCAACAAGGTGCTGGAGCTAACGCTGAACAATGGCTTCGATCCGCGAACAGCCAGACAGATTGGACCACAAACCGGCGAGGCGGCTGCTTTTGACAGCTTTGATGCTTTTTTCAACGCCTTTCAGCAGCAACTGGCCTGGATGATCGATGTGAAGATTCAGGGCAACAACATCATCGAACGCTGCTTTGCCGAAGCCATGCCTGTTCCGTTTTTATCGTTGCACATCAGCGACTGCATTGCCAATGCCACCGACTACAATGCCGGCGGCGCGCGCTACAACACCAGCTATTTGCAGGGTGTGGGCCTGGGCAGCATCACCGATAACCTTTCGAGTATTGAGAAGTGGGTGTTTCAGGAACAGCTCATCACCTTGCCGCAAATGCTTGAGATGCTGCAGGATAATTTTGCACAGCACCGCGACTGGCAGCAAAAGTTCATTTACGAAACCCCAAAATGGGGTAACAATGATCAGTGTGCCGACAAGCATGCCGTGCGTGTGTTCGAAAGCTTTTTCAGCCTGGTCGACGGCCGCCCGAGCTACCGTGGGGGCGTGTTCAGGGTAAACCTGTTGCCCACCACCTCGCATGTTTATTTTGGAAGCGTGACCGGCGCACTTCCCGATGGCCGCGAAGCTGGCAAGCCTCTGAGCGAAGGCATCAGTCCGGTGCAGGGTGCCGATGTCAACGGGCCTGTGGCTGTGTTGCAATCGGCTGCGAAAATCGACCACCTGCGCACCGGCGGAACGCTGCTCAACCAAAAATTTACCCCCGAATTCTTTGATTCGCCGGAGGCCATCGACCACATCACTGCCCTCATTCGCACCTACTTCAGACTCAATGGCCATCATATTCAGTTTAATGTGGTGAATGCCGACACCCTGCGGCAGGCACAGAAAGAGCCCGAACAGTTCAGGGATTTGATTGTGCGGGTGGCTGGCTATTCTGACTATTTCAACGATTTGGGCGACGACCTGCAGGAAGAAATTATTCGCCGCACGGCACACGAAGGCGCATAAAAAAACCGCCGGCAATACCGGCGGTTTTTTAAAATTATTTGGATTTGCGACCCTATTTCAACATCAGGTTGGCTTCACCAATCTGGTTGTCACCTTCGTAAATATCAACGTAGTATAGACCAGGGCTTAATTCCTGTGTGTCTCGTTTATCCCAGTAAACACAAATCTGCTTATCGGCATTTTCGTAGGCCACCACCTCCATGATGGAGTATTGCAGACGCTCGCCCTTGAACATAAAGGAATAGGCATCGTCGCGGCTCTTGACCAGAATCTTTGAATCGGGTGCAGCAATGCGGATGAAAATATTTTTGTTTCCGGGTTGGATGAGGCTGTTTTGCGCCAGGGTGAAGCAAATTTTGATGCGTTCCACTTTTTTGGCTTTGTCGGCTTCCTGCTCGCCGCGGCTGCCGCGTGTGCGCACCCCGGTCACTTCTACGTCAAAGGTGCGAAACACTGCAGCCTGCTCCATCTTGCCACTGAGTTCGTCAGTGGTTTTGGTGAGCTCCTTATAGCGTTTGCGTTCTTTGACCACCTCTTCGCGGATGCGCTCGTTTTCCTCGGTAAGTTCCTGGTTCACACTGTAGAGCGAATCCATCTGCCGCACATAATTTTGCGAGATCACCTGCAGGCGTTCGAGTTTCTTTTTCACCTTGTAATATTCCCACTGATCGTTGAGCAGCAGCTTGATTTCGTTGGCGTTGGCTAAGATGATGCTGTCTTTTTTCATCAACGAGTCGGCCAGGGTGCCATAGGCAGCCTTGGTTTGGTTGTGTGCTTCGATGAGGCTGTCCACCTCGTGCTGAAGGGCCATGCGCTGGTTTTCCTTTTCAATTTGAAGCACTTTGAGGCTCGATTTGGCAGAGATAAGCCAAATGGAAAGCGCGATGATGATCACCGCAAAGACAGCCAAAATAATATAAAGCCAACGGGTTGAGTTGGGTGAGGGGATGCGTTTCTCCGCTTGTGAATGATCCATGATGCAGCAGAATTTTTTCTTTGGCTACAAAAGTAGTTTAAAAAAAGATGACAGCCAAACTGCCGTGAAGTGCAGTGCAGCAAAGATGACCATGCCGACCGCAAACATCAAAGGTTTTCAACATACCAGCGGCAGGCTTCCTGCAAACCACTTTTCAAATTAAACATGGGATTGTATCCCAGTAACTTACGCGCTTTTTCTACCGAAGCAAGCGAATGTGGTATATCGCCTTTGCGGAAAGGGCCATGCAAGATTTCCACTTCAGCGATGGCCGGATCAAATGCACTCAGTGCCTCCCTTAGCCACACTGCCAGCTGGTTGAGAGTGGTGCGGTCGCCATAGGCAACATTATACACCTGATTGATGGCCAGCGGATTGGTGGTGGTGGCCGCCAGCAGGTTGGCCTGAATCACGTTGTCGATATAGGTAAAATCGCGGCTGTAGTTGCCATCGCCGTTGATGAGCGGACTTTCGTGACGGATGAATTGTTTCACCCATTTTGGAATCACGGCGGCATAGGCCCCATCGGGGTCTTGTCTGCGGCCAAACACATTGAAATAGCGCAGGCCAATGCTCTCAAAACCATAAGTGCGGGCAAACACATCGGCATAGAGCTCGTTCACATATTTGGTGATGGCATAGGGCGAGAGGGGTTTGCCAATCACATCCTCCACTTTGGGCAAATGTTCCGAATCGCCATAGGTGCTCGAGCTGGCGGCATACACAAAGCGCTGCACGCCGGCATCGCGGGCTGCCACCAGCATATTGAGAAAACCACTGATGTTCACCTCGTTGCTTGTAATGGGATCGTTGATGGAGCGCGGAACCGAGCCCAGGGCAGCCTGATGCAGCACAATGTGCTGCTGTTTGCATGCTTCGGCGCAGTGAAGCTGGTTGCGGATGTCGCCCTCGATCAACCGAAAGGCGGTATGGGGCAGAAATGCAGCCAGATTGTGCCGGTGGCCGGTGGCAAAATTATCGAGGCAGGTAACTTGTGCACCCACAGCCAGAAGGGCTTCAATCAGGTTCGATCCAATGAAACCAGCTCCTCCTGTGACGAGCACTTTTTTATTCTTCAATGCATCCATAGCAATCACTTGTTTGAGCTTTGGGGTGGCTGGTTCACCGGCTCTACCTTTGAGCGGGGAATGTTGATGCTGATCATTTGCCCCACTGTTTCGATGTGTACCAGCAACCTGAATTTGTTTTTATAGTTTACCAGCTTCCCTGTCAGTCCTTCCATAGGCCCGGAGCGAATCACCACAAGCTGTCCGGGTTGCAGGAGCGTGCCGGCATCTTCTTCGGGCAGGGGGTCGTCGATATACCGTTGAATGGCGATGATTTGCTTTTCGGGAATGGCAACGGGTTTACCTTCGAAGGTGATGTAGCGCAAGGCGCCAAACACATTCAGTGCGGTGTAATAGTCCTTTTCGTTGACCATCACAAACACATATGAATTGAAGAGGGGTGCGTCCACAATTTTCTTTCTGTCCGACCAGGTTCGCACCTTTTTGATGAGAGGCAAAAAGGCTGTCACGCCGGCTTCAACAAGTGCATCGTACACTTTTTTTTCAGCCCTGGAACGCGTATAGAGCGCATACCATTGTTTCTCTTTCGTAGTGCCGGCCATTTTTTGCCTGAAGCCGCTTTATCAGATTTTGTTCAACAACCGTTTAATGAAGCCGTTTTTCTTTTCTTTGGCTTCATCGGTATAATAGCCGTAGCCGTAGCCATATCCATAGCCGTAACCATAGCCATAACCATAGCCATAACCATAGCCGTAACCATAACCGTAGCCGCCACCGGCCTTGATGTCGTTCACGAGGATGTTCATCGGGATGTGACGGTCTTCGATGTCCTTGATGATGCTTTCGAAAATCTTTTTGTGGGTATAGCCCTGACGCACCACAAAGAGGTTGACATCGGCATGTTTCATCAGCAGGTAGGCATCCGTAACCAGCCCAATGGGCGGGGTGTCGATGATGATGTAGTCGTAGCGTTCGCGCAGTTCATTGAAAAGTGTGGCACATTTGTCACCGGCAATAAGCTCGGCAGGGTTGGGAGGAACAGGGCCGGCCATGATGATATCGAAATTGCTCACTTTGCCCGAAGGTTGTATGATTTCGTTGAGCGTATGCTTGTTGATAAGGTAGGTGCTCAATCCGGCAGAGTTTGACAATCCGAAATCCTGATAGATTTTGGGTTTACGGAGGTCGAAGCCCAGCAACACGGTTTTCTTTCCATACATGGCATAAATGCTGGCCAGGTTGATGGAAACGAAGGTTTTACCGGCGCTCACCATATCGGCAGTTACGAGAATGACGCTCTTGTCCTTGCCCTGCGCCAGGTAGTCGATGTTGGTTCTCACCGATCGGAATGATTCGGAGATGGAGGACTTGGGCGACTCAACCACCACCAGCTGGGTGTCTTTGCTGCTGTGCAACACCTGTCCCACGATGGGCAGCTTGGTGATCTTTTCAATGTCTTTGCGCTCGTTGATTTTGTCGTTCAGGTAGTCGCGCCCGAGGATGTATGCCACCGGGATGAGCAAACCGAGCAACAAGGCAATGGTGTAGTTGAGGCTCTTTTTGGGGAATACCATTTCGCTGATGGATTCGTCGGCCCGGTCAATGATTTCGTTGTCAGGCATATTGCTGGCCTTGGTGATCTGTGCATCCGCACGTTTTTCCATCAGGAAGGTGTAGATGGCGTCGTTCAGCTGAAACTTGCGCTGATAGCCGAGCAACAGACGTTGTGTGAGGGGCAGGGTGCTCACCTGATTTTCCAGCTCGCCCATGCGGCGGTTGAGGTCGCTGATGGCCACATCTGAGTTTTTAATGATGTTGTTGATGTTTTCGAGCAGGGTGCGCTTGGTGTTCGAAATTTGCGATTCGATGCTGACAACCAATGGGTGTTTTTCGGTGGAGGTGAGCAATTGCTCGGCTTTTTGTGAGGAGAGGTTCACCAATTCCTGAACGAGGCGGTTCAGCAAAGGATCTTCGATGCCCATGGCACTTGGTGCAACCAGTTTATCCAGCTCGTCAATGTTGTCCTGAATGTATTTCTGCATGCTGCGGTAATACTTGTTCTTGACGATCATTTCAGCCTTTTGCTTTTCGAGCTCCTTGAGGTATTCAAACACATTTTGCGACTGCACATCAAGGTTCATAAACTCATTTTTGGTTTGAAAATCCTGAAGGGCGATCTCGGCATACTGCAATGAATCCTGAATATCAACCAATTGCTTGTCAATGAATTCGATCGTGCTTTCGGCAATTTGGTTTTTGTTTTCCAAGCCCCTTGTTACATAGGTTTCGGTGAGTTTGTTGAGGAATTCGGCTGATTTTTCCTTGATGTTGCCACGAAGCGAAATTTCCAGGATGCTCGCCTCACGGTTGATGGGCTCTATTTTAAAACCACGCATTTGTTTCAGCAGCGACTGGTAGTCATTCATCACAAAACTCATATTTCCTTTGCGGTCTTCTTCAAGGTTCAGCTTGTCGTTGAGCAACACCCTGAAACGGTTGAAACCGTTGTCGATCCAATCGCCAAAACGGAACTCGCCGTTCCATTTCACTTTTTCGTTTTTATCGCCCGTTGGCTTTGCCTTTGCAAAATCATACAAGGTAATGTTTTCTCCTTCGGCGTCGAGTATAAAGCTGTTGTTGTCCTTGAAACGGATGTTGTAGGGCAGGCTCACCGACTGGGGACGGGTGAAATCCACCTCCACAATGAAGGGCGAAGTGCCGTACATTTCTTTGGTGATGAAGCCGTCTTCGTTGAAATAGCTTACCTCAAAATTCATTTCCTTGATGGTGCGGAAACTCAGGCTATACGACATGAGCACCCCAATTTCGTTCTGCAGGTTTTGCTGTCCGCCAAAATTCAGTCCAAGCAAAGCCGTGGCATCCATTTTGCCGCCTTTTTGGTCTTTCACCAACACGGAGGTTTTTACCTCATAAACGGGTTTAGTGTATTTGTTAAACATGAATGCAACCAGCAACGCAATAAAAACGGAGATGGCAAAGAGGTACCAAAACCTGGTGAACTTGAAAAACAAGGCTTTCAGGTCGATGGTTTCTTCCTGTTGGTAGGGTTGAAAGTTTTCCACTGAGGTGCTTATTTGAAGAAGTTAATTAATAGCAAGGCTGTTGAGATGCTCGAAAAAATGAGGGCATAAGGGAAGGTGGCAAAGCCGAACTGCTTGATAGGCAGTGGCTTCACATAAATCATGTCGTTGGGTTTCAGAAAATAATAATCGGAACTCAGGATGTTGGCCTGCTCGAGGTTGATGTTGATGATTTCCGATCCGTTTTTGGTTTGACGGATGATCTGCACCTCTTTTCTGTCGGCAAACTCGGTGAGGTCGCCGGCCATGGCCATGGCTTCGAAAATGTTGATTTCTGACTGGTAAACCTTGTATTGACCCGGACGGCGTACTTCGCCCAAAACAGTCAGATTGAAGTTGACCAGTTTTACGATGAGCACGGTTTCTTTCACATACTGGTCGAGAACGAGCTGAATTTTTTCTTTCACCTGTTCCACATTGAGGTTTTGCACCACGATTTGTCCGGCAAGCGGAAACTCGATAAAACCTTCGTCGCTCACGGTATAGCTGTTAAGGTAGATGCCCTGGTCGTTGATGTTTTGTCCGCCACCGGTGGCCCTTTCGAGTGGGTTGAACAGGGTTGCGGTTTTTTCATCGAGGCTCACCACCTTAATGTAGAGGTTGTCGCCGGGTTGTATCAGATAGGTTGTGCTGCGCTCATTGATGAAGCGACTGCTGGTGTCTGATTTGTTTTCGCCCTGCAGGTAGAGCATCTTGCGCTGGGGCACGCACGAAAATAGGATAATACTACCAAACAGCACAGTCAGTGCAACTTGGGTCAACCGGGTTAAATTAAATTTCATATGTTGGTGGTGTGTCTTTGATTGAATAAGTCACTCAATTTCATGTGCAAAAGTAGTTTTTTTTCGTTTGATGCAAAAACCGGATGGCACAATTATGTTGCCAACAGACTGTTTTTGACTGCAGCTTTTGTTTTCATGGCACAGACAATGTCCCTGAAAAACGCGCTTTTGTTTATTTTTGCAGCTGAAAAATATCGCTGTTCATGAAGCCTTTGTTGTTGTTTTTTTTGTTGCTTGGTTTTTGGAGTTGTCAGCCTTCAGATGTTTTCACCTACCGTCAGGATTTTGAGCAAACCAATTGGAACAGGTTTCATTTCATTGAGTTTGATGTGGATATCGCTGATCCTGATCAGCTCTACGACCTGGTGATTGATTTTACCCATACCAGCGAGTATCCTTCGGACCATATCGCAATCAACTTCACGATATTTTTCGCAAATGCCGGTCTGCGCTCACGCGACTACACCTTCAGGCTGCAAAACACCGGGCAACAATGGATAGGACAACCTTCGGGCAATGGCTACATGGTTCCTTTGCCCGTGCTCTCGGGCATGCAGTTTCCCGAAGCCGGCAAGCACCGCATCCGCATTGAAAATAAAATGACCAAATACGATCTGCCTGGTGTTGTTTCGGTGGTTTTCAGGATGCGGAAGGCAGCATAATCCGTTCAGAACCAAATCAATCCTTCATCTTCCTGTCCAACGCTCTGAATGCGGTTTTGTGTTTTGAGCCAACCCGCATACCAGGCCAAAAGCGCGTCAAATGCATGCTGGCTCAGGATGGGTGAAATGGCTTCCATTCCTGCTGATGCCATGATATGGTCTGCAATCAGTGCGCGTTTGCCTGCTTCCGAAAGATGGTCATCAACTGCGAAATGCTGCTTCACCCTGCGTGGCCATGTTTCGAAAAAGGGGATGGAACTCCATTGGCTGCGCAGCTGCATGGCGCGGGCCGTTAATCCGCCCAAAAACATGGGCGACATGGCTCCCAGCTCCCGGTCGCACTTTCTGAAAAAGAAATCATCACCCTTGCCAAAGTATGCCTGGGGAAGCGACAGGGGCGCGTCAATCATCACAAAGGCCGGCCCAAGCGTATGGATGTGCACAGCACAAAAGGCATCCGCATTTTGTTTTTTAACAGATTGAACAAGCTGCAATGCCTTGCCATCGTCAAAACAGATGGCCGTTGTTCCGGCAAAACGCGCCCCATAATCTATGCCGAGATGGCTCACCATCAGATGCGTAGCCGCGACAAGCCGCCGTCAACGCCGATCACCTGTCCGCTGATCCAGCCGGCTTCGTCGGATAATAGGAATGCAGCCATGGATGCAATGTCGCCGGCATGGCCAACGCGTTGCAGCGGGTGGCGTTTGGCCGAGGCTTCCACTTTTTCGGGTGTCGAAAGCAGACGAGCAGCCAATGGTGTATCGGTGAGCGAGGGAGCAACCACATTCACGCGTATGCCGGGCGCGAGCTCGGCTGCCAGGCTGCGTGCCAAACCTTCAACAGCTCCCTTGGATGCTGCAATGCTGCTGTGAAAAGGCATGCCCTGAGCCACTGCCACTGTGCTGAATAGCACCACCGCAGCCGAACCGGCAGCCTTGAGCATGGGCAGCGCGGCCTGTATCACTTTGATGGCTCCAATCACATTGACCTCGAAATCGTTTCTGAAGTCGTCGGCTTTTAATCCCCTGAAAGGCTTCAGGTTGATGGTTCCGGGCGCATACACCACGCCATGAAGCACAGCGGGAAACCCTTCTGCTTTCCAGCTGGCTTCCATGATATTCCCCTCAAGCACATGAAGCTGCGGATGAGGGTCGAATGCTGCCGGTGTGCGCGTTATCACATATACCTGATGTTGCTTGTCGAGAAGCATCTGAACAAGGCTGCGTCCGATGCCGGTGGATGCACCGGCGACGAGAAAATTTTTCATGAACTGCTTTTTCTTTTTCAAACAGTTCAGCATCCAAAAAGTTGCAATGATTGCTGGTCTTTTTAGCGCGCCACGATGATTCCCAACTGCTTGTTGAGCAACTGACGAAGTGTATCCAGTCTTTTTTTCTCGGCCATCAGCTGCATTTGCTCGTCGATATCTGTGCTTTGTTTCATTTTTTCGAGCAAGGCATGCTGCCGCATTTCAACCACCTGGTCTTTGTATCGGAACAAGGTTTCGGTGATGGACAATTTCAACACGTCTGATTCGGTTTTGACATAGATTTTTTTACTCTCCCAATTGTCGAGTTTATAGGGAGTTGTGAGCAGATCGACGGCCAGCAATGCCACATCGGGCTCGGGATGGCCGGTAAAAAAGCGTTCACCCGGAACCACCTCTTCTTTGAGGGCTTCGGCAAAATGTTCCTGAATTTTTTTGTGCACGGGCAAGCTAAACCACAGCTCATCATTCAGCAACTCTTCGATGATGTAGCGGGCTGCACTTTCGGTGTAGCTGGCCGGAAACCCCTGTTCATCGGTGTATTCATGCACAATTTCGCTTTTGCCGTATTGCAGCAGCAGTTTCACCAGTTCGCGTTCCTGAAAATAGCCCGGTTGCGATTCCGGACCAACAGTTTTGACAGGCGCCTGCACAACTGCTTCGGGTGTTGGCTCAGGCAGCGCTGTTTCACCCGTTCGGCTTTTGAACTTTTGGCGAAGCAGCTTATTTAGCTCATTCATCAGAATTTGCTCTTCCACATCGAGCAGGCGGCTGCATTCTTTCACATACACCGAGCGGTAGATGGGTTCGGGGATGAGTGCGATGGTGTGGACAATTTCTTTGATCAGCCCGGCCTTCTTGATGGGGTCTGAAGCCGATTCCTCGAGCAGCAGCTTGGTTTTAAAGCTGATAAAATCGGTTGCATTGGTGGCAATATAGGCTTCCACATCGCTGCTGCGGTTTTTCCGCACAAACGAATCGGGGTCGTCGCCATCCGGAAAGAGCAACACACGCACGTTCATGCCTTCTTCCAGGATCATGTCGGTGCCACGCAGCGAGGCGTTGATGCCGGCCTTGTCGCCGTCATACAGGATGGTGATGTTGTTTGTAAACCTTCGGATGAGCCTGATCTGTTCGGTGGTAAGGCTTGTGCCTGAGCTGGCCACCACGTTTTCAATTCCGGCCTGATGCAGCGAAATCACATCGGTATAACCCTCCACGAGCAGGCAGTTGTCGAGCTTGCTGATGGCATTCTTGGCAAAATAGATGCCGTAGAGGCTTTTGCTTTTGGTGTAGATCTCCGATTCGGGCGAGTTGAGGTACTTGGCTTTGCTTTTATCACTGCTCAGGATGCGGCCGCCAAAACCGATTACTTTACCCGTGAGGTTGTGAATAGGAAAGATGACCCTTGCCTGAAAGCGGTCGTAAAGCTTTTCTTCCGAGCCAACCGAAAGGCCTGTTTTGAGCAATAAATCAGGCGGATAGGCATTTTTTCGGGCGTGAGCCGAAAAGGCATCGCGGTGGTCGGGCGAATAGCCCAACTGAAACTTTTTGATGGTGGCCTCGCGGAAGTCGCGTTCCTTGAAATAGCTCAGACCCACCGAGCGGCCTTCGTTGGTTTCGAACAGCGTTTGCGTGAAATATTGCTGCGCGAAGGTGTTGAGGTTGAACATCCGTTCGCGCTCGTTGAGGGCAGCTTGCTCCTCGGGGCTTTGCTCATATTCTTCTACCTCGATCTGATATTTTTTTGCCAGCCATCGCAGTGCTTCGGGATAGGAAATGTGCTCGTGCTCCATCATGAAACGGGCCGCATCGCCCCCCTTGCCACAACCAAAACATTTGAAGAGGCCGCGTGAGGGCGACACCGAAAACGAAGGCGTTTTTTCCTGGTGAAAGGGACACAGACCAATGAGGTTGCTGCCACGACGTTTCAGGTTCACAAATTCGCCCACCACCTCCTCGATACGGGCGGTTTCCATGATGCTGGCGATGGTGTGGGCAGGGATCACGATCTGATTTTTTTGTGCTGCGAAAGTACGACTTTGGCCGAAAAAAGTTTATTTTTACTTCGGTTATTGCCAGTGCAACCACTGCAGGCAATGAAGCCGGATTGATCCTTTCAAAAAAAAATACACAGTAACAACATGAATGAAGTTAAACGTCTTTACCGTTCGCGTTTCAACCGCATCCTTGGCGGGGTGTGTTATGGCCTTGCCGACTATCTGAACCTTGATCCCACCATTGTGCGCATCGGCTGGATCATTTTCACTGCCCTGGGCGGAGCAGGCTTGCTGGCCTACATCATTTGCTGGCTGGTGATTCCTGAATCTCCTGCCGGCGTCTGATCTTCGGCTGCCTCTGCAGTTGGTTCAGCTGCAGCCTCCTCACTGCCAAGCATTTCCGATAAGGCCTGCAATTGATTGATCAGCTTGTGGGTGTTGTCCTCGTTTTTTGTCATGCGGACTGACAAGTCGTGCAGGTGTTGTTGCAGGGCTATTTTAAACGGGTCTTTTGGCTGTTCGCCAACGCGAAACAACGATGTTTCCAGCTCGCTGATGCGTTGTTCCATTTCATGCATGCGCTGAAAGTTGTTGCGGCGGTGAACCCAAAACAGCAACACCAGCAATGCCGCGGTGAGCACAGCCAAAAAAATGACCAGCCATAACAGGTTTTGAAGGTCATCCGTATCCACAAATGAGGTCATTGTCAATCAGTTTGCATGGTTGCAGCGGGTCAAAAATAGATTTTTTTCGCAGCAAGCAAGTAATTCTACGTAGTTTTTTTGCGATTCATGGACTTGTGGCACCACCATGCTGCCAATTACCGCAACAGGAATAATGTTTAATTTTGCGCAGGTTTGCACATCATGAAAAAACTCTCTGTTGCCATCATCACCCTCAATGAGGAAAAAAACATCGGTCGCTGTTTGGCCTCGGTGGTGGATTTGGCAGATGAGGTGCTGGTGATCGATTCGCTTTCGACCGACCGGACCGAAGAAATCTGCCGGAGTTTTGGTGTGCGTTTTGTACCACAGCCCTTTTTGGGATATATTGAGCAAAAGCAGTTTGCCGTTGAGCGTTGCACCTACGATCTGGTGCTGAGCCTCGATGCCGACGAAGCCCTTTCGACAGGGTTGCAACAAGCCATTCAAAAAGAAAAGGAAAAAGGTTTTCCGGAAGCCCTCTATTCGATGAACAGGCTGACCAATTATTGCGGACAATGGATACACCACAGTGGCTGGTATCCCGACACCAAGCTGCGTTTGTTCGACCGCCGGATGGCCAAATGGGGCGGACAAAATCCCCACGACAAGGTGATTCCTTTTGGCCGCAAAAGCCAGGTAAAACACCTCACGGGCGACCTTCTGCACTACAGCTACTACACCGTTGAAGCCCATTGGAAACAAGCTGACAAATTTGCCACCATTGCAGCCAAAGCCATGGCCGGCAAAAATAAAAAAGCTTCGCTGCCTTTTGCACTGCTGAAAGCAGCAGCCAAGTTTCTGCGCAACTATGTGATCAAAGTTGGATTTTTGGATGGCCGAAACGGCTTTATTATCAGTAAAATCAGCGCATGGGAAACCTTTCAAAAGTACCGCCGAATCAACAACTTTCGCAGCACCAATCCGGTTCAGGTCTGAGCACCATTTTTATTTTTTAAGTAACTTATTCTCAAAAGATTATTTTTGCACATCCGTTGGATGCAGCAAACCAAACCAACACTGACATAAATCAATGCGATGCTTGATTTAAAGTGTTGATAACATATGTATTAACATCCTGCGGAGCAATAGGCTGCACACACAACACAACAGATACGCATGAAAGAAACCGACAAATGGCTGGTGGTTGTCAACCCAAAAGCCGGGAGTGGAAAATGTGAGAAGGACTGGCCCAGGGTGAAGGAGCTGCTCATCAAATATGGGTTTTCCTTTCTGAGCGTGCTCACTGAGCGCCCGTTTCACGCCATTGAGATCACCCGCAACATGGTGAACGATCTCGGATTTAAAAAAATCATTGCCGTGGGCGGCGATGGTACACTGAACGAGGTGGTGAACGGCATCTTTCAGCAAACCCGCTTCAACACCACGGATATCACGCTGGGAATGATCACCATAGGAACCGGTAACGACTGGGGCCGTATGTATGATTTTCCGCTTAAATATGAAAAAGCCATTAAAATCATCCGCAACGAACGCACCTTTTTGCAGGATGTGGGCAAAGTGAAATATAGCTACGAAACCGAAGATAAAAGCCGCTATTTCATCAATATGGCAGGTATGGGTTATGATGCCTTTGTGGCCAAAAAAACCAACAACCTGAAAGCACAGGGCAAAGGCGGCAAACTGTCGTATCTGGTTAATCTGGTGCTCGGGCTTTTCCAATATGAGGTGGTGCAGCTAAGCATCATTGTGGATGATGCAGAGGTGGTGAACGACCAGGTTTTCAGCATGAGCATCGGCATTTGCAAATACAATGGTGGTGGCATGATGCAGTTGCCCAATGCCATTCCCGACGATGGCTTGTTTGACATGACCGTGATTCGCAAGACCACCAAGCTGCGTGTGGTTCGCAACATCAAGCGGCTGTTCGACGGCACTTTTATCCAAATGCCGGAAGTGGACACCTTTAGGGGTAAAAAAATTCAGATTACTTCCACGCCACGACATTCCATATTTCTCGAAACCGATGGTGAGTCGCTGGGCAGCAGTCCGTTAGATTTCACCATTGTGCCACGTGCCGTGCGGCTGATCGTTCGGAAAAAGGCCTTGAAGGCTTTTGGTTCGGACCAACAAACCACCCTTGCCGACAGCCAAGGCGATGCCCTCGACAAGGCTGAAGAAACCGCAAACGATTGAAACGATTTTGACCGGCTTTTTGCCTCCGGCCCCCGCAGTCACGCGCCTATTTCTTACCTTTGTAGTGCTGAAAAGGCGCAATGTATGGATGGTCAGAAAGCCACTTTTATCAAAAGATTCGAACCGCTGGCAGTGATGCTGTTTTTGCTGTTGCTGAGTCTTTTTTTCTACAACGGCCGCCTCACAGACTTCCCCTCGCACCTGCATGCCTGGACGCAAAGCGACCGCTATGCGCTCGCGGTGGGATACCTCGAAAATGGTCTCAACCTGTTTCTTCCCTCTACCCCGAATTTATTTCCAAAATACCCGCCCAATGAGGCTTTCAGCAAATTTGCAGGCATCACAAGTGCAGCCCTGCCGCTGCCGGAATATGTGGCTGCGCTTTTGATGAAAGCTACCGGATTGAAGCATCCTGGAGTGCTGCGGTTGCTGGTGTGGCTAACGGGCCTCACGGGTCTCGTGGCCTTTTACCTCGCGGCTCGCAAATTAGGTGCTGTAGCCTCTCTGGCTTTTTTTGCCACCCTTTTCGCTTTCAGCACCCCGGTTTTTGCGTATTACCTGAATGGATTCATTCCTGGCATCCCGGCACTGGCACTGGCTTTTGGAGGGATTTACTTCTATATCTGCTACCAGCAAAACAATCGGTTGAAGCACTACGCCCTTTCGCTGGCCCTGCTCACGCTTGCAGCGCTCATCAGGCCTCCCTTTCTCATTCCGCTTCTGGCCATCATCTTCACACAAGGCATCAGCGGATGGCACAAGAAGGACCGTTTCAGGGAATGGATGCTGGCTGCCCTGCATCTGCTGGTTTTTGCAGCATTTTGGATGTGGGACAAACAGCTGCTTGCCACATACGGATCGCAGTTTAACAACCACCTTTTGCCCGCCGGCAGCATTTCCGACTGGGCGAAGCTGATGGCAAAAGCCTGGTCGAACTGGAACTTGAGTTATTTTACAGGATATCACTACCTTTTTTTGGGTGGCATCGCCATACTTGTTTTCGTTCAGCTGAAAAGAAAGTCAAGCCATACAGAAAGGAATATCACGCTGTTTGTACTGCTTCACCTGATTGCTTCAGTATTGTATAGTTATGCCATGGCACAACAATTTCCGGCACACGACTATTATTTTCTCGACAGTTTCTTTTTGCCATTGGCGACGCTGCTGCTGCTGGCCATGCCCGTAATACAACCCGAGCAAAGAATACAAACCATGATGTTGTGGGTGGTTGCTTTGGCTGCATCGGGCCTGATGATTGCTGCCAGCTATAAGGTGCAGCAACAACGCTATACCACCCACAGCTGGGACATGGTTGAAACCACACGACAAAATTTTGAAGGAAGCAATGCCTTTCTGGCTACGGCGGGAGTAGCTCCTGATGCCAGGGTGCTGGTGCTGGATGCCTACACGAGCAATGTGCCACTTCTGCTGATGGAGCGAAAAGGTTTCACAGTGATTGAAACATCGGCATCTAATCTGGAGGCTGCCTTGAAGTTGCCTTTTGATTGCATCGTTGTTCAGAACCAAAGTCTGGGTTCCGAAGTGTTGCGCAACCTCCCTTCTCTGGCGCAACATCTTGAGCCTTTGGCCAACAACGGAAAAATCGGGATTTATCGCCATACAGCTCAGGCTGACAGCACCCAACACTGGGCAAAGCTGCTGCTTTCAGCATCCAAACAACCGGTAGCAGACACAAGCGAACACTGCCTGCAGGGCGACGTGGCTTTTTTTGCACTCAGCGACACCATCCTCCAACGCCCCGACACGGCCATTCTTGCCTTGCTGTATGAAGCTGATGCCAGCCGAGCCACCTTGCAGGGTGCAGGAATCCAGCTGGTGCTTGATGCTACCGGGCCAGGTGATTTCAGGTTCTACAAGAGCCATGCCATTATGCCCTTTTTTGAAAAAGGCAATGGGGAGGCCCGTTTGCAATTTTTTATCAATCTGCCTCAAAATATGCCCGACAGCACCCGCCTGAAAGCGTATCTTTGGAATCCTGGAAAAAACGAAATATGCATTAAAAATCAGACAGTTTTATTCACAAAATATCAAACACATTTTTAATTTATTGTCATGAAAAACATTGATCAGTACAATCTTAAAGACAAACGTGTGATCGTGCGCGTTGACTTTAACGTGCCCCTCAACGAGAAATTTGAAATCACCGACGACACCCGCATCCGCGCTGCCATGCCTACGGTGAAAAAAATCCTGTCGGCAGGCGGATCGGTCATCCTGATGTCGCACCTGGGCCGGCCAAAAGATGGTCCAACGGACAAATACTCCTTGCGCCACTTGTTGCCCGACCTCGAAAGTAAGCTAGGCATCAAAGTGCAATTTGCCAACGACTGCATTGGCGAGCAAGCTGTTGAAAAGGCCGCAGCCCTAAAACCCGGTGAAGTGCTCCTGCTCGAAAACCTGCGCTTTTACAAAGAAGAAGAAAAAGGCGACGAAACTTTTGCCAAAAAACTTGCCCTTTTGGCCGATGTGTATGTGAACGACGCCTTTGGAACAGCCCACCGCGCACATGCTTCCACCGCCATCATAGCGCGCTTCTTCCCCGGTGCAAGCCTCTTTGGCTACCTGATGCAGGATGAGGTGTCGAGCCTCGAAAAAGTGACCAAAAACCCCGACCGTCCCCTGACAGCCGTTTTGGGAGGTGCCAAGGTTTCCGGAAAAATCGAAATCATCAACAACCTGCTCGACAAGGTGGACAACCTCATCATTGGCGGCGGCATGATGTTTACCTTCATCAAAGCCATGGGTGGCAAAGTTGGCAACTCTCTGGTTGAGGATGAATTGATCGAGACAGCAAAAGCAGCCATGGAAAAAGCCAAATCACTGGGCGTAAACCTGCTCATCCCCACCGACACGGTGATTGCCGACAGCTTCAGCAACGAAGCTGCACATCAAACCGTGGCTGCCAACAGCATCCCCGATGGATGGATGGGCCTCGACATCGGACACGAAACCATCAAAACCTTCACCGAAGTCATCCTCAACTCGCGCACCATTCTCTGGAATGGTCCGATGGGTGTGTTCGAATTTGTGAATTTTGCGCAAGGCACTCGCGACATCGCTTTGGCCATTGTGAAAGCCACCTCAAGCGGCACCTTCTCGCTTGTGGGCGGAGGCGATTCGGTAGCAGCCGTGAACAAATACGACCTGGCTGACAAGGTGAGCTATGTTTCAACCGGTGGCGGCGCCATGCTCGAATACATCGAAGGCAAGGAACTTCCGGGCGTGAAAGCCATTCAGGAAGGCATCTAGGCAGATTCTATCATCAAAACAGGCTGTGCAAATGATTTGCGCAGCCTGTTTTTTTATGTCAATCAGCGGCGGAACGCCTGTTTGGACGATATGTTTACAGATTTTTTGCGGCCGTTCTTCTCAAAAAATGCAACGAATCGCCAGCCTGATGCAGGTTGATGGTTTCGCCGATGCTGCTCACCACCTGGTTGAGGCTGACGGTGCTCAGGGAGGCGTCTTTGTCGAGGTTGGGCTTGTTGTCGTAGAGCTGATATTTTTTGCGGTCGATCACCGGTGTGAGATTGGGCATCACCACATTGGCACCGGCCAAAATGCCTTTTTGGCGGCCCAGCGGGTCGAGGGTTTCCAGGGCCGTGGAAGCTGCAATGTTGATCCATGGCATGTTGATGCGCAGTAGCGCAATCATCAGCAAGCCCAGCCTGAACCGTTCAGGAGCGGGCAAAAGCTGAAACCTGAGTGGATACATGGGGGTGTCGGTATGCTCAATATAAGGCCCCATGCCAACCATATCAATGTCCTGCGATTTGAAAAAAAGCAGGTCATCGGCCAGGTCGGCCAGCGTTTGGCCCGGCAATCCAATCATCACCCCTGTTCCCACCTGATAGCCTTCCTGCCGCAACAAGTCGAGTGCCCGCAGGCGGGTTTCAAAGTCGTGATTCTGATTGCGGGGGTGGATTTGATAAAAAAGCGCACGGTTGGTGGTTTCGATGCGCAGCAAATAGCGGCGGGCACCAGCCTCGTACCATCGGCGGTAGGTTTCGGCCGATTGTTCGCCACACGAGAGTGTGATGGTGAGTTCGTTGTTGGTGGCCCGATGGATGGCTTTCAGCAGGCGTTCGATATGCAGGCTGAAGGCCTTGCTTTTTCGTTCGCCAGTTTGAATCACCAATGATCCGAAGCCCTGTTCCCATGCAAAAGTGGCCGCCTTGATCGCCTCCTCATCCGGCAGGGTGTAGCGTTCCACCTTGCGGTTTCCGGCCCTGATGCCACAATAAAGGCAATTTTTTGCGCAGCGGTTCGAAAGCTCGATCAAACCACGCAGGTACACGATACGACCCGGATGCGCAGCTTTCACTTCCAGCCCCTTTTGGAGGATGAGATCCGTTTCGTGGCCCGCTGCGGCCGAAAGCAAAGTGATCAGTTCCTCGCGGGTATGGCAAGTTTTAAAAAGTAAGTCGTTCATAATCGGATGCGTAAGATTTCTGTTTGAATGAATGAAAGCGTGATCAAACGAATGTCAGTTGATTTTTAGTCGATGAAAGTTTCCTTTAATACGGCTTTCACTTTCTTGATTTCGATCGTCGAGAGCATGCCTAATACCTTGATAATGCGTTGCTTGTCAACGGTTCGAACCTGATCAATCACCACCCATCCCGGAGTGGACTCCTGAATGATTTCGATACGTGTGGGCCAGGCTTTCGATGTGCTTGTTAAAGGCGCAATCACAATGTTGCGCAGGTGCTGATTCATCTCGTCGGGCGAAAGTATCACGCAAGGCCTGGTTTTTTTAATCTCACTGCCAAGAGTAGGATCAAGATTCACTAAAACAAGCTGGTATTGCTTTAGTTCCATTCTTCCGGTATTTCATCTTCAAACACATCATCCATCAACAGCTCATCACCACCACAGGCAGCCATCTCAATGAAAGCCTTGTCCCATCCTTTTCTGGGAGAAGATATGGGTTTAAGAATGATTTGATTTTCTTCGAGCAACAATTCCACTTTGTCAGTGATGTTGTATTTTTCCAAAAGGGTCTTGCTTAACCTAAGGCCTTTTGAGTTTCCAATTTGTATTACAGGCAGTTCCATGGTGACTATGAATGAATTGTAATTACAAAGGTATTACATTTCGATGTAATTTTACAAAAAAGGCCTGTTTATGTATTCGTTTTTGGAGGTAATTTCAAAAATGGTTCCATCACCCGGTCGAAAATGCCGTTGAGCCAGGCAATGGCCATGCCATAATTGCTCACGGCAATGTCGGCTTTCACGGCAGGTTTCAGACGGTTGAGCAGTTGCTTGCGGGTGACCATGCAGCCGCCGCATTGAATCACCATGCGGTAGCGGCTGATGTCGTCGATGGCATGGAGGCCCGAAACCATGTCGAAATGCAACTCCTTGCCCGAAAACTCCCTGATCCAGCGGGGCAGTTTGTGCCGGCCAATGTCCTCGCAGCTCACCTGATGGGTGCACGATTCGAGGATGAGGATGGCATCGCCATCGTTGAGCTGGCTGAGTGTGGGTGTGCCGGCCATATAGTGTTCAAAATCGCCCCTCAGACGGGCAAACACGATGCTGAAACTGGTGAGCGGCACATCGGGCGGCACCACCGAGTTGACAAAGGCAAAGGCCTGACTGTCGGTGACCACCAGCTGCGGACGCGGCATTTGCTCATCGAAATATTGTTTCAGATGGGTTTCCTTGAGCACCACGCAGATGTTGTCGTTGTCGAGCACATCGCGGATGGCCATCACCTGCGGCAGGATCATGCGGCCATCGGGCGCTTCGGAGTCAATGGGCGTTACGAGCAGCACCACGCCATTTGGCTCGACAATGCCCCCCAAAAGCGAAGGTTTTTGCCAGGTGGTTTCCGGAATGGTTTTTTTGAGCAAATCGGTAAGTGCTTTAAGTCCATCGCTATGGGTGGTGGTGAAATCGATGACTTCGGCTTTGGTGTATTCCCTGATTTTTTCACGCGTTACGGCTTCAAGGGCTTCCAGGTCGCTTTTGTTATGGACGATCAGATAGGGCACGCCGAAATCGCGAAACTGTGTGATAAGTTCCTTTTCATACGAACCAAACACATTGCCGGCGATGACGAGGATGGCACAATCGATGGTTTTGAGGGCCTCGTAAGTTTTTTTGATGCGTTTTTCGCCCAGCTCGCCGCTGTCGTCGATGCCTGCAGTGTCAACAATAATGGCCGGCCCAATGCCGAAAATCTCCATCGATTTTTTCACAGGGTCGGTGGTGGTTCCGGGTTCGGCCGAAACAATGGCCACTTCCTGGCTCACTAGCAGGTTGATGAGGGAGCTTTTGCCGTTGTTGCGCCGGCCAAAAATGCCGATATGGGGTTTGAGGTCTTTTCCTTTTGACATAATTGGGGTGGTTTTTTGACTTTAAAAGTAGAGGTCTCTTTCGCCTTTTTTGATGCGTTCGACGCGTTCGCGCACCTTTGCCTGATAATCATCATCATCCATCTCGTTGATGGTGCGTTCGATGAGCGCCCATCCCTTGGCTGCCGTTTCCTCGCTGGCATAGTCGATGATGTATTCAGCCAGGGTGAGCAGGGCATTGGGAGTGCAGAATTTTTTGATGAACCCGGGCACACTAAACTCCATAAAGTGCTGTCCTGTGCGGCCTTTGCGATAACATGCCGTGCAAAACGAGGGGATGTAGTCGCTTTGAATGAGCTCGTCAATCACTGCATTGAGCGTTCGGTCGTCGTTGATTTTGAACTGTTCCTTGGTGAGGTTTTGATCCACTTCAGGGTTTTCGGCATAGGCTCCGATTTCGAGTTTGGTGCCGGCATCAATTTGCGAACAGCCAAAGGCGAGCACCTCTTTACGGATGCGTTCGGGCTCGCGGGCCGTGAGGATGAGACCGGTATAGGGAACAGCCAGGCGAAGAATGGCCACCAGGCGTGTAAACTCTTCATCTGTAACCTGATAGGTGTCATCGAGGTCGTATTCGAGCGCATCCTGAATGCGTGGAAACGAAATGGTGTGCGGACCAACGTTGTAGCAGGCTTCGAGGTGGTTCACGTGGCGCAGGAGGGCCATCACCTCGAAACGCCAGTCGTAGAGTCCAAACAAGGCCCCGATGCCCACATCATCAATGCCGGCTTCCATGGCACGGTCGAGGGCGGTGAGGCGGTAGTCGTAGTCGGCTTTTCGGCCCGACGGATGACACACTGCATAGGTGGGCCTGTGATAGGTTTCCTGAAAAATCTGGTAGGTGCCTATGCCGGCTTCCTTCACCGTTTTAAAGCCCTCGATGTCGAAAGGTGCTGCATTGATGTTCACGCGACGGATTTCGCCATGGTCTTTTTTCACCTGATAGACGGTTTCAACCGTTTCGGCGATGAATTTGGCCGAATAGGTACGGTGCTCTCCGAAAACCAGAATAAGCCTTTTTTGACCGTGTTCTTCGAGTGCTTTCACATTTGCAATGAGCTCGTCTTTGGTGAGGGTTTTGCGCAGGGCGGTGGTGTTGGAAGCCTTGAAACCGCAATAGCGGCAGTTGTTGGAGCAATAGTTGCCCACATAGAGCGGAGCAAACAGCACGATGCGCTTGCCATAAACTTTTTCCTTGAGGCTGCGTGCTCCGGCTTTGATCCATTCAATCATCTCGGGATCAGTAGTGTTGAGCAGCACAGCGGTTTCCTGCAGGCTGAGGCGGTTTTTGTTGAGTGATTTTTCGATGATGGCTTTCACCAAATCACGGTCGGGTGTGGCTTCGCGGAGCATGCTTTCGATTTCGGCTTCGTCAATGAAAGCTTCCATGGGCCGGTCGGGCAAATTGTATTGTTGCGGATAAAATTTCATGTTTTCAGGGTTGAATTGATAATAAGGATTTAAGTCCTGTATTACTTCATTAAAAGTGGGCGTGTGTTTTGTGTTTGCGGGTGTTATTTTAAGTTGTTGCGTTTAATGGCGCGGCAAATTTATCTCAAAAGTTGTTCCCTTATCGGGGATGCTGCTTACAGAGATGGTGCCATTGTATTGTTCCACCATCTTTTTAGTGATGGATAGTCCAAGGCCTGTGCCGGTAATTTCTTTGGTTCTGGCGTTTTTGATGCGCACAAAATCCTGAAATATTTTACCCAGGTCTTCTTCGCTCATCCCAATGCCGGTGTCTGAAACTGTGATCCGAAGTCCGGTGCCTTGGTCTTCGATGATCACTTCCACTTTTCCATTTTCAATATTATATTTTACGGCATTGGATATGAGGTTATTAAAAATGATTTCCATTTCATCGGCATCGGCCAGGAGGTAGGTATTTCCTGCAGACTTCAGTGAGATTTTCACGTTTTTTTGAATCGAGTATGGTTCCATGGTATCCATGGCAGTGCGTGCAATGGCAGCAAGTTCGATTTCGCGGAGTTTGCGTTCTTTTTTACCGGACTCAATTTTGGTGAGGTCGAGCATATCCATGATGAGGTTGCGCATGCCTTTAAGGCGGGTGAGTGAGCGGTCGATCATTTTCTCATAATCTTCAATTTTGTCGCCCAGCTGGCGTTCCTGCATCATTTTCAGATAGCCTTCCACTGCGTTGATAGGCGATTTGAGTTCGTGCGACAGCACGGAGAGAAACTGAAACCTGATTTGCTTTCCTTCGGCCTGCATTTTGCGGGTCATCCGCTTGAGATAGAGGTGTTTGGCCACATTTTCGATGCTGGCCCGCAGTTCGACGGGTGTAAAAGGTTTGGGCATGAAGCTAAAAGCACCGTTTTTGGTAGCCTTGATGGCCAGCTCGAGCGATGCATAGCTGGTAATCATCATCACAGCCAGGTCGTAGCCTTGTTTTTTGATGTGTTCGAGCACCTCGATGCCATCCATTCCCGGAAGCTTGTTGTCGAGCAGCACCACATCCACTTGCTGCTGCCCGAGTATTTCGATGGCTTCTTCGCCTGTTCCTGCATCGAGCAGGTGCAAGTCGAAATCTTCTTCCATGAAGGCATAGCCAATGGTGAAGTTCGACAGGATGCGACGGATGCCCGACCGAATGCCGGGTTCATCGTCAACGATTAATACATGCAATGTTGCCATTCAGCAATGTGTTTTGGGGCTGCGTCAGAGTTTGAGCAGTTTGTTGATTTCGCGGTGCAGCTGATCGCTGCGAAGTCCTTTTTCCAGATAGAGGTCGGCCTTAATCCAGCCTTTATTGCCTTCGCTGTAGAGGTCGAAACTGTAGCCTGTTTCGGCTGTGGCAGCTGTGGCCATGATGATGGGCATTTCGGGGTATTTCTTTTTGGCTTTGTAGCACAGGATGAAACCGCTGTCTTCGTTTTCCATCATCAGGTCGAAAATGGCCAGATCCGGACGAAGGGTTTCGAGCATTTTTTCGGCTTCTGCCTGACTTTCGGCTGTTTTCACCTTAAATCCCAGGTTTTTCACCATGGTTTCCAGTTGAAAGAGGTAATCTGCATCGTCGTCAACGATGAAAATCAATTTGTTTTCTTCACTCATGATATGTATGGTTTTTAATCTTAATTGTTATTTGGATTTCGGGGTAGATGAATGATAAAGGTAGTTCCGGTGGGTCCTTTTTCGGGACGGTCGTTGGATTGAATATTGATTTTTCCTTTGTGCATTTTCACAATTCCGTAGCAAAGGGGCAATCCCAATCCGGTTCCTTTGCCCACTTCTTTGGTTGTGAAGAAGGGTGTAAACACTTTTTCCATGTTTTCGGCCGAGATGCCTGTTCCGGTGTCGCAAATGCAAATGGTTATCTCATCGGCTGTATCGCGCAGTTTCAGCTGCAGCGTTCCTCCCTGTGGCATGGCTTCCAGGGCATTTTTTTCGAGGTTGGTGAACACCTGCATCATCTGATCGGCATCGATAAACAGGAACGGATCATGCAGCTCCACATCGAGTTTCACCGTGATGTTTGCTGGCACCACCACCGATTGAAGGCTGCGTGCAGCAAACTTCTCAAGATGGGTTTCGGTGAGCCTCACCTGATTCTTTCGGGCAAAGTTGAGCAGTCCGCCCACAATTTTGCGGCATCGTTCGGCTTGTTCCACAATCAGTTGCAGGTCGTCTTTCATTTGTGTATCGGTAGCCTCATCCAGGATGAGGTTGCTATACATGGTGATGACGCCCAATGGGTTGTTGAGCTCATGTGCAATGCCTGCCGAAAGTTGACCCATATGGGCCAGTTTTTCCGACTGCTTGAGGGCTTCGCGGGCATTGTTCAGCTCGATGTGCGAGAGGTTGAGTTTTTCGATGCTTTGGTGCAGCTTTTCGATGGAATAGGGCAGGCACATTTCGTTTTCGGCAAGGCCCTGCACGATGGCAACAGCATGTTCCACACAGCTGTCGTAGCCACAAGCGCCGCAGTCGAGGTAATCGGCTGCATCGTTTTTTCCCATGGCAAAGAGCACCTGCGCAATTTTATCAGCCGATGGTTTATCCATTCTGCGGTCGCGCGCTGCAAAGCTGTTCGATACATCAAGGCGCGCAGCTGTTTCCATTTCGGACTCCCAGGCAGCTTTGTCGAGCGTGCTCATTTTGTCTTCAACATATTTCGAAATGCTTGCCCGGCGTTGGTATTTGTTGCCGTTTTTCGACATGCCCGGCCCCATGATGCAGCCTTCGCAGCACAGCAGTTCAAGGTGCCGCACCTTGAGGTCGCCTTTGGCAAACTCCTGCAGTGCATCCATGAAATTGCGCCTTCCTTCGGCCACAATCACATCGCCTTTGGTGAGGTCGGACGCCACCTCCATGTTTTGCAGCAAACCATGACTGATGGGAAACACAGCGCCTTTGGCTGCTTGTGGCGGATCAAATTCTGAGGGTTGAATGTTTTGTGGTTCGATGCCAGCCGACTGAAAAAGATCACGCAACTCGCTGAATGTAAGTGCGTAGTCAACCTCATCCGATTCTGCCTTCTTGGCAATGCAAGGTCCGATGAACACCACTTCGAGCTCGGGGCCATATTTTTCTTTTAGGTAGCGCACTGCGGCCACCATGGGCGAAACCACGGTTGCCAGGTGTTCAACAAGTTCGGGCTGATAATGCTCCACATAAAACACGATGGCCGGACAATCGCTCGAGATGATCCCTTTTCCATCGCCCGACTCAAATTGTTTCCGATAGCTGCGGGCAACTATGTCGGCACCAAAAGCCACTTCGGTCACATATTTGAAGCCCAGGGCCCTGACCATACCCACCAGCGTCTGGTAATCGCCCAGCTCGCTGAATTCGGCGGCAAAACTGGGAGCAATGCAGGCTGCCACAGGTTTTCCTGAGGCCAGCAAGGCGCTTACCTCATCGGTGAGTTTCAAAAACACCTTGGCTTCCTGCCGGCAAACACGCACACAATTGCCACAGCCAATGCAACGTTCGCTAATGACTTCGGCCTGGCCGTTGACAATGCGGATGGCTTTCACAGGGCATTCGCGCACACAGGTATAGCACACCCTGCAGCGGTCTTTTACCGTGAAAACCAGTTGTTTGTATTTGGTGTTATGTGGCATATGCGGCGATAGCTCAGGTGCTGAATGCAATTCAGCACCTGTTGTTTGCTTTAATATACTTCTCTTTTTTGATAATGCGTATGCAGCAGGTGGTGGCTCTTGTGACCAAGCGGCTTGCCTAAAAACTTGCTGTACAGTTCAACGATGTAGGGGTTTTTGTGCGAAACCTTGATGGCATCTTTCTCATCGATATCATAGAGGGTGGCCATGCGGGCACGCACTGATGCTTCGTTGGTGCTGATGGGCTGTCCGCCACCGTTGATGCAGCCTCCGGGGCAAGCCATCACTTCGATGAAGTGGATATCGCTGCGGCCTTCGCGCACCTCCTTCAGCAATTCCTCGGCATTTTTCAGGCCGCTTACCACAGCCACACCCACTTCGAGATCGCCCATCTGAACCCGGGCTTCCTTGCGGCCTTGCAACCCACGAACAGCTTTCACCTGGAATTTTACCATTTCTTTGCCGGTGACAAAGTAATGTGCGGTGCGAATAGCAGCCTCCATCACCCCGCCCGAAGAACCGAAGAGCTTACCGGCTGAAGAACGTGTGCCCAATGGAGAATCGGCTAATTCTGGTTCAAGTTGTTTGATGTCAATACCATAGAGTCGAATCAGCCTTGCCAGCTCACGGGTGGTGAGCACAGCATCCACGTCGGAGATGCCGTTTTGGGTCATCTCTTCAC
>CAZBMR010000012.1:41162-46545 GCA_964492695.1 uncultured Lentimicrobiaceae bacterium | reverse complement strand
TGTTGCTCAAATTTCTTGGCGGTGCAGGGCATTACCGATACGGAATAGATGTTTTCGGGGGCTATGCCTTCGGTTTCTGCAAAATAGCTTTTGATGATGGCGCCCATCATCTGCTGCGGCGATTTGCAGCTTGACAAGTTAGGCAGCATATCGTGGCTGAATTCTTCGGCATACTTCACCCAGCCCGGGCAGCAGCTCGTGATCATGGGCAATACGCCACCGTTTGTCACCCTGTGAACAAGCTCCGACGCTTCTTCCATGATGGTGAGGTCGGCAGAAAAGGTGGTGTCGAACACAAAACGGAAACCGATGCGGCGCAGGGCTGCATTCATCAGCCCGATGATGTTTTGACCGGCAGGCAAACCAAACTCTTCGGCCAGCGACACCGAGATTGAGGGGGCATATTGCACCACCACTGTTTTTGCGGGGTCGTTGAGGTTTTTTCTGATCTCGGCAATGTGTGGTTTTTCCTTGAGTGCACCGGTTGGACAAACCATGATGCATTGCCCGCAATTGACGCAGGTTGAAAGATTCAGTCCATGGTTGAAGGAGGTGTCGATAAATGTTTTGCTGCCACGGCCAACGAATCCGATAGCCGAAACGCCCTCTATTTCTTCGCATACCCGCACACAGCGACCGCAGAGGATGCATTTGGCGGGATCGCGCACGAGGCTGGCACTCGACACATCGAGCTTGTAGTTGTTCTTGTTGCCACTGATACGGCGTTCGCGCACATTGAGGTCTTCCGAAAGTTTCTGCAGTTCACAACTGCCGTTGCGTTCGCAATAGAGGCAATCGTCGGGGTGGTTGGATAGCAGCAATTCCACAATGGTTTTGCGCGATTCGACCACCCTCGATGAGTGGGTTTTGATTTTCATGCCATCCATCACCGGCTCGGAGCAGGCGGTGACGAGGTTTCGGCGGCCTTCGACCTCCACCACACACATGCGGCACGATCCCGTTGGGAAGAGGTCTTTCATGTGGCAAAGGGTTGGAACGCTCATCCCGTGTCTGTTGAGTGCATCGAGGATGGTGTCGCCCTGATTGGCCTGTATCTTGTTGTTGTTAACTTCGATTGTGAGATTCATTTGGAGTCAGATTTTGAGTTTAAATACCTAGCTAACCTTGATGGCTTCGAAGTTGCAGGCTTCATAGCAAGCCCCGCAGCTGATGCATTTGTCGGCGATGATAAAATGGGGCTGTTTGCGGCTGCCGATGATGGCATTGGTGGGGCATTTTTTGGCACAGACCGTGCAACCCGTGCATTTATCCACATCGATGGAGTATTCGCGCAGGTTTTGACACACACCGGCCCGGCATTTTTTATCGAACACATGCTCTTCGTATTCTTCCCTGAACCAGCGCAATGTGCTGAGTACAGGGTTTGGTGCCGTTTGGCCCAGGCCACAAAGCGAGGTATCCTTGATGACGTTCCCTAAGCTTTCGAGCTGCATCACGCCCTTGAAACGGGCAAGGGGTTCGTGGCTTTCGCCTTTTTTAGGTTTGGTGGTGATGCTTTCGAGAATCTCGAGCATGCGCCTTGTGCCTTCGCGGCACGGGATGCATTTGCCGCAGCTTTCGCGCTGAATGAAGTCCATGAAAAATTTGGCCACATCCACCATGCAGGTGTCTTCGTCCATCACCACCATGCCGCCCGATCCCATCATGGCGCCTACATTGACAAGGCTTTCGTAGTCAACTTCAATATCCAGGTTCACTTCTGTTACACAGCCGCCCGAAGGGCCACCCATCTGCACTGCCTTGAATTTCTTCCCATTGGCGATGCCACCTGCAATCTTGAAAATGATATCGCGGATGGTTGTGCCCATGGGTATTTCGATGAGGCCGGTGGTGGCCACTTTGCCTGAAAGCGCAAATACCTTGGTGCCTTTGCTGGTGGCTGTGCCCATGGCATTGAACCAGTTTGCGCCTTTATTCACGATGGTGCTCAGGTTCGACAGGGTTTCCACGTTGTTGATGATGGTGGGTTTGCCAAACAAACCGCTGATGGCCGGGAAAGGAGGCCTTGGACGCGGCATGCCGCGCTGCCCTTCGATGCTGTGAATGAGGGCTGTTTCTTCGCCGCAGACGAAAGCGCCTGCCCCTTTTTTGATCACGATGTCGAGGTCGGTACCGGTGCCAAAAATATTTTTACCCAGCAAGCCATATTCTTTGGCTTGACGGATGGCAATCACCAGGCGGTCGATGGCCAGCGGATATTCGGCACGGATATACACATATGCTTTTGTGGCGCCAATGCCATAGGCAGCAATGGCCATGCCTTCGAGCAGGCGGTGCGGATCGCCTTCAATCACGGCACGGTCCATGAATGCACCCGGATCGCCCTCATCGGCATTGCAGATCAGGTACTTCTGATCGGCTTCTGTCCCAAGCGCAAACTTCCATTTTTTGCCTGTCGGGAATCCTCCGCCGCCGCGTCCACGTAATCCGCTTTGCTCTATCTGGTCGCAGATTTCAGCACGCGTAAACACTTTCAGCGTGTTGAGGTAGGCTTTGTAGCCTCCACGGGCGATGTATTCTTCAATGCTTTCGGGATTGATGATGCCGCAGTTTTCGAGCACAATGCGTTGCTGTGGCTGGAAGAAGCGGTGCTCATCGAGGTATTGCACATTTTCCCAGCTTTGCTGATCGTCTTGTTCCCTGAACTGACCAAGCACCGGCTGATCGGGCAAATTGCCTTCGAAAATGCCGGCCAGCAGGGCTTCTACCTTATTGCCAGTCACTTTTTCAAAGGAGATGCGCTTGCGACCAGGAAGTTTTATATCCATCAGGGGTTCGGACGAACACAAGCCGATGCAACCTACCGGAATAACCTGTGCATCTATCTGATGCTGAGCGAGATAAGCTTTAGTAGCGCGAATGGTTTCGGCTGCTCCTGCGCCCAAACCGCAAGTCCCTGCCCCCACAAAAATGATAGGCTGTGTGTTGTGGTCGTTGCGAAGCACCTTCAGCTGGCCAAGGGTTTCAGCCGTAGGCTGGGCCTTCTCGCTCACCTTCAGCACATTGTTGATAAGAAAAGTGTTTGTTGTTGTCATGACTGAGCCTCCTTGTTTCTGTAATCCTGAAGGATGGATTGGATGGATTCGCTTGTTACCTTTGCATGAAATTCACCGTTGATGCTGATAACGGGGGCAAGGCCGCAAGCCCCAATGCAGGCCACCACTTCGAGGCTGAACATTTTGTCGCGGGTGGTTTGTCCGGCTTTCACTTTCAGCTGCTTCTCCATTTCGTCGAGCACAGTGGCCGATCCCAGCACGTGGCAAGCAGTGCCGCGGCACACCTGAATGTGGTATTTGCCGGGTTGGGTAAAACGAAACTGGTTGTAAAAAGTAGCTACGCCGAAAATTTTGCTGGCGGGCATCTTAAGGTGTTTACCCACTTCCACCACGGCTTCTTCGGAGAGGAAGCCCATTTTTTCCTGAATCTGCTGCAGGATGGGTATCAGGCTGTCGTGTCCGGCGGCAGGGTAGTGCGCCAATATTTCCTGAACTTTTTCTTTCATAACATCGGTTTATTGTGTCGGGCAGCCTTCAACGGCTGCTGCTTATGTGCAATTTATTTGTGCGGGTTATTAGGCTTGAACCTGTTCCGTTTTTTTTGCGAGAATGCGTTGTACCTCGGGAAGCAGGCGGCTGCGGTCAACTGGTTTGCGGATGAAGCCGTCCACCGGAACCCATATCGAACGTCCATCTTCAGCACGGTAGTCAATGCCTGAGTTTCCGGTTACGATATCGCGAATAAGTATCACCTGCAATTCCTTGTAATTGGGGTCGTTGCGAAACTCACGGGCCATTGCCTGAACGCTTGGTTTGGTCGTCATCAACACTTCGATGGATGTTTCCATAAGGGTGGGGATGTTGCGCAGAGAAGGATTGTCGGCAAACTCCTTGGCCATTTCAAAGCCTTCGTATTGTGTGGTCATCATCACATCGAGGATGGCCAAATCGGGTTTGTGGCTGAGAGCCAGCTGAATGCCTTCTTTTTTGTTGAATGCCGAAATCACTTCATAGCCTTCGTTGCGGAGCATTTGCTCCAGCATGGTGATCACGTCCATGTCGTCGTCCACCACCAAAATTGTTGCCTTCTTCATCTTATTGTACTTTTTAAAGGGTTCTGTTATTTCTTTAACAATGATGAAGCAAAAGTAACATGGTTTCACAAATTCAATCAGGTCTATTGTTACTGATTTCACAATGAAAAAACAGTAATAATAGGAAGGGTAAAACCAGTACTTTTACGCAAATGGGAAGGGAGATTGAGCACTTGGGCAGGTTCAGCGACTATCGAAGTGCATTGCGCTCTTGGGTTTGGCTGATTAATTCAGAGGAACGGCACTGATATATACCCTTCGCATCACGCTGTCGAACAACAGGGCATCATACCACATATAGTAAAAGCGTTGGGCATTGAACCACGTAAATCCATCCTGATGGTCATCGTGACGGTCGTAGGGATCAGCAAAAATGATCACATCGTCCATCAAATCGTCAGGATTCCTGATATCATAACCAATGACAAGCACCCAATGCCCGCCCCAATCGCTCCACTCTACCAGAATAGGCTTGCCTTCGCTCAGGTTTTGCTGCAGCATTTCCAGTGATCCATTTTCATGCCATGAAGCTTCAAACCCATTGCTGTTGAGCCATTCAGTCATCTGATGCGGGTTTGTACCAACCGTTTGACTGGTTTGCATTTCTGTGGCAATCTGCATTTCATTGGCTTGCATATGATGATAGTGCAGCAACGAAACCACAGCAGCCGGTCCGCAGGTGTATTCGGTGGTTTGCTGATAAGATGGCACTTCGAGCCATGTTAAGCCTTCAACTGACCCGACGGGTCTGACTAGTTCTGCATAATACTGCATGGCAGTTGGGTTGTCGGGCTGTGGCTGGCAATTATCTTTTTTGCAGGTGGTCAATGCCATCAGTATGATCACACTTAAAACAACTTTTAAATACCGCATCAGTTTGTGTTTTTGTTGAAATAACCTTTTTCCATCAATCGGTCACCGACTGCAAAATGCAATGCCTGATTTCAGCAAAGATACGCACGCCAATTGCCAATCCGACACATGCCATGCAAGAAACAAGCGGCCAATGTAAATGGTTGAGATTCTGATTCAGTCTAAAAGGATTGTGCACGTTCGGCCATGGCTGCAAGGTAAATGCAGCCATGGCTTTATGCACAAGCTTCGGAATCCGTTGCTTATAAATAGAACAACAAAAAAGGCCGGACAAGGAGCCGGCATTGTTCCCAACCACCCACCCTATTGGTAAAGCTGCTAAGGCAGCGTGTAGTTCAGGCTAAAGTAGATATTTCTGCCCGGTGCATATAGCGGCATATCGGGTTTGCCACTGAAGGC
>CAZBMR010000012.1:0-41062 GCA_964492695.1 uncultured Lentimicrobiaceae bacterium | reverse complement strand
AGTAGATATTTCTGCCCGGTGCATATAGCGGCATATCGGGTTTGCCACTGAAGGCCCGCGACAGGTGCTCGTAATATGCTTCATCGAGGAGGTTTTTCACGCCGGCTTTCAAGCGGAAACTTTTTGATATCCGGTAATCCAGTGCCACATCCACAAGGGCGAAAGACGGGGTGGTACCTTCGCCGAACTCAGCCGAAACCCTCTCCTGACTCGTCACATAACGTAGGTTGAGCACAGGTTTGAGTTTGTTTTTGAAGTAGCTTCCTTCCACTGAAAGACGGATGTCGAAAGGAGGAATCTCGGCCAAAGGCGCATCGCTTACTAAGTTTTGTCCGTAGGTGTAAGCCATGGTGAGTCCGGCGGTAAGGTGCGCCGGCAGTCGTTGGCTGATGCCGGCTTCAAAGCCTGTCATCAAAGCTTTGTCGAGGTTCACATAGCGGCGCACTCCCGGTGAAGTAGCAATTTTAGGCGTAAGGGAGGTGTCTTTCACCGCGGTGATGTAGTCCTGCAAGAAGGCAGCAAACACATTGAACATGAGCGTAGTGCCTTCGTGCTGATAGCTGATCCCCAGGTCGGCCTGATTGTTCTTTTCTGCTTTGATGGCCGGATTTCCCACCATTTCGAAAGCGTCAAGGCCCACGGCTAAAAAGTTGATGTAGCGCTCGGTGAGGCTTCCGCTGCGTTGGGTACGACCCAGCCACAGCGAGGTGGAGAGGCTGCTGCTCCAGTTGCGGGTGAGTCCGGCGCTCAGCGAAGGATTGATTTGCGTTTCAGCCGGATCGGGATAAACCTGAAGGAAGGCAGCATCGGGGTCTTTCACATCTGCTTGATTGAACTCGACCCTGCCAGCCAGCACCAGTGCCCAGTCGCTGAACCTGCGCTGATACTCAGCAAACGCACTTGTTTTCATGATCTGTCCGTGCTGCCAGGCATTGTCGGTGAATACCTTACCGGCCATCGGACCGGTGAGAATTTCGCGGCGGCGGGTGCCTTCGGCTTCTTCCATGCGCATATCCAGCCCGGCAAACAACTGTGCCACACCTTTTTGAAAAGTGGCTTCGCTGCGTCCGCCAATATTGCGCGTGTTGGCCGGAGTTTCAGCATTCATCGTCCTGGGGTTCAGCGGTTTCAGGCGATTGTCCATAAAGTGGTCAACCAGCGAGGCATAAATGCTTGTGTTGATTTCCTTCAGGGCCGTGGCATCAAAGCGGATCTGATGTTTGGCCTGCAGCTGCCAGGCATCGTCGGTGCGCAGGTCCATGGGTAGCGACGGAAAATCCACGTCTTTGGCATAGTTGTGCATCACCGAGATTTTTGCCTCCTGTTGTGCGCTCAGCTTAAGTGCCAGGGTGGTGCCCAGGCTGTTGCGGTAAAAATCGCCCGGCACTTTGGTGCCGTTGCCGTCGGTGTAGTCGTTGCCCTGTGAGAGCGAGCCGAACAACTGCCAGTTGACAAGCTTGCTCGAGAGGCCTGCCATGGCTTCGGTGCGAAAAACAGATCCGTTGCTTTCATAACCTGCTGTCACGCGGGCCAGCGGCTTCAGCTTGTCGGTGAACACAGGGGCCATACTCACAAAATTGATGGTGCCGCCAAACGAATTGCCGTAACGCAGCGCAAACGGCCCTTTGAACACCTCAACCTTTTCGGTCATATTCAGCGACACCTGGCTCGATGGGGGGTCCATACGGTTGGGGCAGGCGGCGGTGGAGGCACAGGCCCCATCAGTGACAATGGTGAGTTGTTCATATTTGAAACCTCGAAGCACAGGGTCGCTCGCCGCAGCCCCGCTTTTACGTATGCCCGAAATGGCTGGGTTCATCAGCAAATAAGTGCCGGCATCGTGTGCCAGTTGTTCCTGCAGACCCACCTGCATGGTTTCCTGACCAGCTTTTTGAGGCCTTAGTGCCATCACTGTCACAGGCTGCAGGTTCACCGCTGTAGCAGGAATGTGAAGGCTGCCCGAGGTGGAGGCTTCTTCGAGCTGCTGTGCCGAAAACACTTGATAACCGGTGTTGAGGTGTGAGATTTCGAGTTTTGTTCCGGCCTCAAACCGCAGGCTGATCATGCCTTGGGCATCACTGCTGCCTTTTTGATTGCCATAGGCAAAATGCGCATATTCGAGCGGATTGTTTTTGTCGCCGCTCGTCAGCCGGATGCGGAGGTTTTCTGTCTGTGCAAATCCGATGTTGAAAAGCAGCAACGCCATCACCGTCAACATCCATAATTTTGTATTTTGATACTTCATCTGAATTTTAATTAATTAAAAGATTGATAGGCTTCAGCCCGCAGGCCAAAGTGTGTTGATTCCAACCAGCTCAAGCCGTCAGGAAGCGTGGCTCAACATAATTGCTTGTTGTGCTGTTGCAACTGCCACACAGCAGGTCACATTGATTTGCGCTATACAATCAACTGACCGGCTTGAAATGAAAATAAAGGTAAAATTCAGATGGCTTCAGGTGGTTGAAAAATGGCATGCAGGAAGCCTTGCAGAAGAAACAAGTCTGAGAAAGAAATCTGTTTGCCAGGAGAATCGGTGTGAGACTGACAGCTTGATTCTGTGGCTTCTTCTGCATAGAGCACCACCTCTTTCAGCTTCACCTGCGGAGGCAGTTGCTGCTGTTGCTGCTCGTTGGACTTGAGTTGCTTGTTGAGGTGGCATTTGCCGTTGCACTTCATCTCGGGCTTGTCCTTGTTTTCGCAGAGCACGCTGGCAATATAGGCCTGATTGATTTTGAAGTTGATCAAAATCACCAGTTGGCCTGCCGATTGCAGCAGTACCGCGATTATGGCAAGGATGACAAGCGCGCGCGAAGTCATGGGGTCTCGTTATGAACAACCAAAGGTAGGTGTTTTTTCATCGAGTTTGGCTGTTTCCTGTTATTTCGGTGGCGGCTTACCTGATTACCTGATTTCGAATGGTTTCAGGGCGTGGATTTTCTCGCCCGTCTTGAGCAGCATTGTGGCTACCACGCAAAATTCGCCTGTGGTGGCGGCTGTTTGAAAGCTGAGCGGAAGGATGTTTTTGTCGTTTGGCAGCAGGTGAGGCCACCATGCAAGGGTGTTTCGTGTGTCGGGTTCGTTGCTGGCAGCAGGTGCAAGCATTGGATTTGGGGCCGGCTCGTCAAACAAGGCATAGGTGAGAAAAAGGCCGGAGGCAGGCAGGTCGACGCCGCCAAAATCGCCTTTTTTTGTGATGAGGCTCACAATGCCGCCATAGGTGATGTCGCCTTTCACATAAGGTTCGGTCACCACTTCGATGCGGTCGAGTTGCTTGGGCGACATGGCCAGAATTTTTTCAGGATCGTCCACTGCCACCTGATCCACCAACACAAGGGGGTCAAACACATTGAGGGCTGCATTTGTCCCAAGCACCTTAAAGTATCGTCCGCCCTTTTTGCCACGCACCTTCACATTGCTGGGCAACTCGTTGAAATACTCTTCCAGTTCGGGAAGCAACACATAATCATCCAGATGCAGCACATGCGAAGGTTTTCCATAAAATGGCTCATTCCAGGCAGCAACGGGTTTGGAGCGCGTAGTATCAGTCTGTTTTAAATGCTTTTGCACAAATAGGTTGGCTGCCATTTTCTCAGCCATACGACGTTCGTCGGCTGAGAGAGAAAACGCATAGGATTGGAGATCAACAGGCAGACTACAAAAGTCTTTGTCAATGAACAGTTTCTTTTTCTGGTTTGCCTGATGCGATGCACAGATAAACAATTCGCGCGAACCTGTTTCGTTGGGCAGCAAAAATCGAAAACGGCCCTGAGCGTCAGTTGCGCGTGCCAAAAAATTTCGTTCGCCATCAACAATGGTGAGCGAAACCAGTTGACCTTGCAGGGGCATGCCTGTGGTTTCGTCGGTGAGTATTCCGCTGAGGCTGATGCTGCGGTGCTCGGCATGAAAATAAAAGCTGTCGGCAACCACATTTTTAGGCTGATGGTTGTAAAAATAGTCGGTGGTGGCAAGCTTTGGCACAACGGCCACTTGAATGGAGGCTGCACGGTTGCGCAAATCTTTGTCTAACAATACCTCCATCATCACTTCCGATTGGGTGTTTACAATGGTGTCGTGCATCAGAATTTGAAACGCCGTGGAAGTGTTGGGAAGTGACAAGGGCAGGCTGTCGTGGCCGGGCATCACATCCACAATCAAAGGGTTGATCACCTTCAGCGGCTTGAGTGCGTAGGTGGATGGTCCGGCATTGCGCATCCAGTGGGTGTAGGCCCTCAGATAGTAAAAGCCGCTCACCACATCGGCCGGTATTGGAATCAGACCCGAAGCCTGTTGATTTTTGACTGGCGTTTTGGAGGACGCAAGTTGTTTTCCGCCGGAATCAATCAGCTCTGCATACAGCACTGCAGCTTCTCCACCCGCATTGGAAGGTTTGATCAGCGCTGTGAACAGAACTGCCTCGCCACTGATGTACATGGAGCGATCGGTGTTTAACCACATTTGTTCGGTTGAATGAACCGGCTGTGCATGCAATGTTTGCCCTTGTCCGGAAACAAGCAGCAAATGCAGCAAGAGGAGGGTGTATTTTTTCATCGTTTACCAGGGCCAAAAGTCGGGTTTCACATTGGTGCCGCCACGGCTGGTGCAATCAACACATTCTTTGTTCAACAGATTCATGGTGTAGCTGATTTCATCACCCAACAGATAGGCGGGGTATTCGTAGGGTCTGATTTCCTTGAAGCCCCGTTCGAGCAGCGCAGGGTTACAAAAGGTGGAAAACGATAGTGTAAGGCCTTGTGCATCGGCCAGGTTGATGCGCACAGAGCGCGATGCTCCCACCCCGAAAAAGCCCAGCACCTCGGTGCTTCCGGTGGTGTTGGTCAGGTTGCCGCGCACGGGCACAGGTTGTTTTTCGAATAGCCCGGCATCTTGCTCGTTGTTCAGCCGCAGGCGTTCCCAATAGTTGAAGGCGGCTTCGCTAAGGGCGTGTTGCTTGATCAGCACACTGTAGCCATAAGCCAGCTTTTCGGTTTGGCTGCTCACAAAGTGCAGCGGAAAGTTCTCGAAGCGGTTCTCGCTCAGGCTGTTGGTATTCAGTGTGAAAACATAGGGAACCTGCTCCGTTTTCCAGCACACCTTGCGCGAATAGTCGGGCGGAATCACCTGGTGAACGTGTCCGTCATAATACCAGATCAGGGGATAATCTGCATGATATTCCCACGTTTCGGTGATTTCCCAGCGGAAGAGCCTGCTGTTTGACTGTGTAGCTTCCAGATCGGTAAAAAAGCGTAAGCCAGGGGTGGTGCCAAACAAGCCCTTGCCCACCAGGGTGTCGATGCTCCAGCGTACGGGTCCCATCTCGGGACCGGACAGATAGCTGTCGTAGTCTGATACAATGACATCGCCCTCCGGACTAGTCACTTCAAGCCTGAATGCAGCGCCTTCAATAAACAAGTCAGATGGTATTGATCCCCAATATTTTCCGTTGTCATCGCCAAAAAACTGAAATCTTTCGCCCTTCTGGCTCACCACTTCTACCAAACAACCTGTCACAGGATTGAAGGTGGCTGTCTCGAGGCTGGCAGTTTTCGATATTTCGATGTGTTGCAGGCCGCCCTCATCGGTGATTTGACCATGTATGACATATTTCGATTGATCGGCTGTGCGAATGTCGGGAAAATAGGGCTTGATGCAGGCAGTGGCTGTCAGCAACAGGAATAAAAAGGGTGCAATGATTTTATTCTGTGGCATAGTTTCCGAGTTTAAAGAGCCATGTGGCCGTGAAAATGGGGACACCAATCACGCTGTATTGATAGGCATTAATTCGGCCGTCTTCGTTTTTGAAATACACCGAATAGGGGTTGTCGCGCCCGGTGAGGTTGTACACACTCAGCACCAGCGAGCTGTGGATGGGTTTGCGTTTTTTAAGGCTACCCTCGATGGTAAGCGAAACGTCGGCCCTGAAATAGTCGGGCAGGCGATAGGCGTTGCGGTTGGAATAGTCGAGCATGGGCACGCCTTCCACATAATAGAACGACACGGGGAAGGTGGTGGGCCTTCCGCTTTGGTAGGTCATCACTGTTGACAAGATCACCCTGCGTTTCACACGATAGTTGAGCACCATGTTCACCACGTGGGGCATGTCGTAGTTGGAGGGATAAATTTTTCCATTATTAATGTCGTTGAAATCTTCTGCCTGATCCACCTGCACCTGCGAGCGCGAGTAGGTGTATGACAGCCACCCATCTATTTTTTTGTGGCTGTGTTTCACAAACACTTCCAATCCCCATGCAGTTTGTTCGCCCTGCAGCACCAGTGTCTCTACATGGGGTGTGGAAACAAAATCAGCCCCATCCCTGAATTCGGTGAAATTGCCGGCTTTTTTGTAGTAAAGCTCTGCCGATGTTTCGAGGTGGAGGTGTGGAAAATTTCTAAACACACCTGCCGAAACCTGATTGCTGGCCGATGGTTTCAGGTAGTAGTCGGCCAGTTTCCATTGGGCGCTGGGCGAGATGCTCACGGTGTTGTTGAGCAGAAACAGGTGCTGGTGCATTTGGGTGAAAGCGAGTTTCACCGAGCCGTTTTCGTCGGTAGTGTAGTTGATGGCTGCGCGCAGGTCGGGTTCTGCATACCATTTCACGGGCTTGTTTAGGCCAAATTGCAGGCTGTCAATTACATAGCGGTCGTCGAGCGGAAAACCTTCCTGATAGGTGCGCACTGTTTCGGGGCCTAGTGGAGCAAACATGCCCATGCGCAACCCCACACTCACATTCAGGCGGGGACTTGGTTCCCAGGTGTCGGAAACATAAAGCGCACCTTCCATCCCTTTTTCCCTTCCAAGGTCAACACGGTTGCGCAGCGAGGCCAGACCGTAGGGTTCAACCACACCCCTGTTGAGCTGGTGCATCACCAGATCGAGGCCATAATCCAGCGAGTGGCTATTGCTCATCGTTTGCTTCACATCGAAACGTGCCTGATAATGCGAGATTCGGTAGGCATGGGTATATGCCGAGCTGGCCAGGCTTTTTTCCTGTGTACCAAAATCGTAGGAAGCTGCCACCAGCGACAGCTCTCCACGTACTGCCGGACTGAATACGCGCCCAACACTCAGCGAAACGCCCTGGTTTGTGTAGTTGTAGTCGTTGATATCTGCCAGCCGGAACTTGTCGTAGCTGCGGTAACCAAACACAGCCACCTGTGTTTTTTGTACATCGAAATTCAGCCCTGCGGCAAAATCATTAAAGGTGGCAGATGAGGCCTGGATATCAGGGTCTTCGATGCGCTGCAACAGCCAGTCGGAATAGGACGAGCGGGCACTCAGCAACACCGAGAGTGTGTCACGAATCAGTGGACCTTCCACCACAATATTACCTGTGATGGGACTGAGGCCGCCATGCACCGAGAAGCGTTTGCGGTTGCCCACCCGCGTGCCAATGTTGAAAACCGACGAAAGCCTGCCGCCGTATTCGGCCGGTATATACCCTTTATAGACCGAGAAATCACGTATGATTTCCGAGTTGAATGCGGGAAAAAAGCCAAAAAGGTGGGAAGTGTTATACACCGGAATGTTGTTGATATAAAAGGCGTTTTGATCAGAGCTGCCCCCGCGCACATGCATGCCCGAAGCGCCTTCGCCAGCGCTTACAATGCCAGGCAGCGTGCCCGAAACCCGCAGCACATCACGCTCGCCCATGAGCATGGGAAGTTCCCGTATGCTTTTCATACTGATTTTGTCCATGCCGGGATCTTTGGAGCGCATGCTCATCTGTTTGTCGCCATAAACCACAAATTCATCCATCTGAATCACTGTGCGTGGCAGCCTGATGGTGAAGCTGCCATCGTTATAGACGTCGAGGAGGTAGTTTTTTCGTTCATAGCCAAGAAACTCAACCCTGACAGGGTTTTTCCCTAACCGCAACTTAAAAGTGGCCACGCCTTTTTCATTGGTCACAGTGCCGGTTTCTGTATCAGGAAAATAAAGTGTGGCATTAAAAATGGGTTCGCCCGTTTCTGCATCGAGCACACGGGCCTCCAGGCTGGCTCTCCCTGCGGCTTTTTTACCAGAACTTTTGCCAATGGTAATGGTTTCGGTCACCTCCGGAGCTCTGCCGGTCATGAAGCGATCTGCTGTGCCGTTGGTTGTTGATTTGCTTTCGGACACTGCCATGGCCTCAAAGCCATAGCCGGGGAGCTGAGTGGGAATACTTTCACCAGGCAGCAGCACCAAATGCCCGTTCCAGTCCGACACCAACAGTGGTGTGCCCCTCACGGCTTTTTCAACGAGCGCACGCACACTCAGGCTGTCTTCCTGAAGGCTGATGCTGATGCCCCTGGTGGCTGCGGCAGGATAATAGAGGCGCACGCCCGACTGGGTGAAAATATAGTCGGCAAACGTCTCAAACGACACGCCTTTCAGGTGGCACGAAACCACCTTGTCTGGTCCGCCGGCCAGAAGCTGCACCCCCAAAAGGAGTAGTAGCCATATCATCAAATGTCTTCTCATGGATTCAGGTGGTTTTGCCAGGCTGTCACCAAAAGGCCGATGGCAGCATCGTCATGTCGCTTGAGGCGGATTTTATATTCCTTGAGCAGTTGTTTCATCCCGGGTCGTTCGGTGGCGGGCAAAGCTTTCAAAAAAGAAGCTTTGTTCCTGAAGGCACTTAAATGTCCGTTTTGCATCACATAACTGCGCCGTTTTGCCTTGCTGAATACGCGGTTGGTTGAGCCCACCTTTGCATCGAGTGCCAATGTCTTGCTCCATGCATAGGCTATGCCAAACGTCTCATTACCAATTAACTGAATAAAACCAAGGGCAGTGTCGGCTGTTGGTGGAAGCACAAAGTTTTTGTCGTTCAGCGAAAATCCTTCCAGGTAAGCGTCAGACACGATGATGCGCTTTTCGGCCCCTTGCATGTCAACATAATGCAATATCAGCTGCTGGTTGAAAAGGTCGTAATTGATCAGCTGACCGGGGTAGTGCTTTCCGTGAAGCCTTATTTCGCCGCTGGTGAATTCTTCAGCTGCAAAAAAAGGATGGCCTTCGGTGCCGGCGGGCATCACGAAAGTGTAAACCTTCCCATTGTACAAAAGGGGATCGGCGCCAAAAATGGCGTCAACAAGCCCGGATTTCTGCGCTGTTAAATGGTTTGCAAACAGCAAGCACAACAAAAAAAACCAAACAGAACGGGCTATCGCTTTCACATTAAAGAGGTTAGAAAGTTATTTTCAGAGAAAAATATCCGAAAACGGCCTACAAACATACTCATTAAATTGATGTGCAAAATGAATGCAATGCTTTACCGGTGTGGGAAAGCCAGTTTTCGGCAATGAAAATTGTGTAACTTGCGACGTCTAAAAATAGTGTCTTCATGCGCAAGCTCCTCCTGTTTTTGCTGCTCTTTGGCCTTCTGTTGCCTGCGAGGCTCGCAGCTCACCCGTTCAATGCCGCATCCTATGTGATTGTGGATACCGATGGTGGTATTGATGACTACCGTGCATTGTGTCTGCTGCTCTCCGCTCCCGACATCCGTGTGATTGCCGTAACAGCATCAACAGGTGTGCTGCCTGCCCGAACAGTGGCTGTTAAGGCCCGCGCCTTGCTCAACCAGCTGCATCACGAGGGCATTCCGGTGGCTGTGAACGAAGACGGATTGCAAAACACCAAGGGTTGTAGCCCCGCGCTGGGCTTTGAATGGGGTGTTGAATCGGCTGTAAATCAGTTAAATATATTATCGCTCGATTCGCTTGGAACCTGGCTGAGCATGCATTTTCGGAAAAAAATTACCTGGATTTCATTGGGCAGCCTGTCAACAGTTATCCGACTCCACGAAATATTTCCGGCTCTTTCTCAGTATGATGCCCAAATCATCTGGAGCAGCGAGGCTTTGCACCCTTTCAGCGGTTTCAACCACCGCATCGATACCAGCCTGGTTGCCAAACTGCATGTTTTGCCTGTTGCGGTGACCATTGTGCAGGGTGGTGGAAGCTATCCGGCCTCGTTTGCAAAAGCAATTGACAGCGTGCACACAACAACGGCCCTGGCTTTTGGCCGCTCATTTGGAGAAGCCACGGCCGGAAGCCCATTTGCATTGCGCGCCTACGATGAGATGAGCATCCTCTTTTTGCACCACCAGGCCGATTTTGAAATGCAGGCGCACGACAAGGTTATGCTTGCACGCTTTGCAGGCCAACAGCCATTCACTGGCATGGTGGCCGCTGTGCTGGCCGAGAAGAACATGCAGGCTTTTCAAATAGTAGAACGTATGCCGCCCGATCCAGGATTTTATCAGCAGGATGTTCGGCAATGGGCCGCTGCTATCATGCAGGCGCATGGCATGCAGGAATGGGTGAGCGTGGTCAACACTTTCGAGCTGCACAGGCACATAGGCGTTTATGCGTTGGTGGGTGCCAAAATGGGTGAGCGTGCACTGGAATATTTTGGTGCAGGCATCGATGAGCTCGCAGTGGTGTCGATGGCCGGCAGCGGACCGCCCATCAGTTGCATGAACGACGGCATTCAGGTGAGCACGGGTGCCACATTGGGCCACGGACTGATCAAGGTGCGCGAAGATGTACCACAGGTGGCGGCATGGTTCACCTATATGGGCCAAACCATTGGTTTACGTCTCAGGGAAAGCTGGAGCAGGCAAATTAAAACTGAAATCGGGCAGCTCGTGCAACAGCATGGCCTCGAAAGCGACAGCTACTGGGAAGAAGTGCGCCGGTTGGCCCTGGGCTATTGGATGCAGATGGACCGGCATGATATGTTCGATGTGGTGACAGCCAATGCCGCCACCGAAGGCCGCTGAAACAATACGCCCCGGTCTTTTGGTCATTCGCCTGCCGTGGATGCTACAGCCTTGATTCAGGATGCATCCGTCAGAAAATCCACGTAGTTTTCAGGACCGATGGTGATGCAGCTGGCTTCGGGATAGGTTTTAGTAAATGACAGCGGAAATTTCACTTTGCGTTAAAATTGAAATCAAGGGGATACAATCCCAAAATACCATACTATTTTTGACTTACAACTCCAAAAATCAATATCTTTAATTCGTTTCAGTTTCTTCCTGTCAACCCAGGCTATCGATCGCCTTGCATCAGAAGCATCATTTTCAGCCTTGATAAAGCACGAACAGCAGCATCAAATTGGGAAAAGATAACCGCCGAAAAAAACTACCTTTGCAACTCGAATCTCAAGGCTTGAACCATGGAAAAGCAAAGAACCACCGACGACCGCATCCGCGTTGGCATCACACAGGGCGACATCAATGGCATAGGTTATGAAGTGATCATCAAGGCGTTGGCCGACAGCCGCATGCTCGAGCTCTTCACACCCGTCATCTACGGTCATGCGCGTGTGGCCTCCTACTATAAGAAGAATTTGAATGCCAACGAGCTCAACTTCAACCCGGTGAAAGATGCGACGCAGATCCACCCAAAGCGCTGCAACATCATCAACTGCACCGAACAAGACCTGTTGATCGAGCCGGGCAAAAGCACTGCCGCGGCTGGCGAAGCGGCATTTCTTGCACTTGAAATGGCTGTGAACGATCTGAAGAACAACCTGATAGATGTATTGGTGACTGCGCCCATCAACAAGCAAAATATCCAATCGGCCCAATTTGACTTTCCGGGGCATACAGAATACCTTTCTGAAAAGTTTGGCGGTGCCGAACCGCTGATGCTGATGGTGTGGAATGAGCTTCGGGTGGGAACGGCAACAGGTCACCTGCCTATTGAAGCCGTACCAGGCAAGATCAGTGAAGAACTCATTCTTAAAAAACTGAACATCTTGAATCAGAGCCTCTTCAATGATTTCGGCATTCTCAAACCCAAAATTGCAGTGCTGGGGCTCAATCCACATGCAGGAGATGGGGGTTTGCTGGGCAGCGAAGAAAATAACATCATCATTCCGGCCATCAAAAGAGCCCGCAAAGAGCTTGATATCCTGGCCTTTGGTCCTTTTCCGGCCGATGGCTTTTTTGGAGCCGGGAGCTGGAAAAAATACGATGCCGTGTTGGCCATGTACCACGATCAGGGCCTTGCCCCATTCAAAAGCCTGGCTTTCGACGGGGGCGTCAACTTCACGGCAGGTTTGCCGGTGGTTCGAACCTCGCCGGCACATGGCACCGCCTACGACCTGGCAGGAAAGGGTGAAGCATCGGAAGATGCATTCCGGCAGGCTATCTACACCGCCATCGATGTGGTGCGAAACCGGCGTATGCAGGCCGAGGCTGCAGCCAATCCACTGAAAAGGGCGGCCATCCCCAACTAAACCCTGTGAACCGGAAAAATAGCTCACTTCACTCACACCAACTGTATCAAACTCACTCAAATTACTGTTTCAAGCGATGGTGACCGAAAAACCCTACACACTGCAAGAGATCGTCCGTATCACCGGTGCTATCGTCCACGGGCCGCTGCCCGAGGGGCCTTGCATCAGCCGCCTGCTCACCGACAGCAGGCAGCTGATCAACCCGGCTGAAACACTTTTCTTTGCTTTCAAAACCAAAAAAAACGATGGCCACCGCTATTTGAATGCCCTCTCAGCACAGGGCGTGCGCTATTTTGTGGTCACGAGTTTGCCCGAGGATTTAAGCCTTTTTACCGAAGACAGCTGCTTCTTACTCGTCCCGGACAGCCTGCTGGCGCTCCAAAAACTGGCAGCCCGTCACCGTCAGGGTTTTACGGGTGAAGTAATCGGCATCACAGGCAGCAACGGGAAAACCATCGTGAAAGAATGGCTGCATCAGCTGCTATCGCCCGAATTATCTGTTGTGAGAAGCCCAAAAAGCTACAACTCGCAGATTGGCGTGCCGCTTTCGGTATGGCAAATCGAGCCATCAAATCAATTGGCCATTTTTGAAGCCGGCATCTCTGAGCCAGGCGAGATGAGCCAATTGCAAAGCATCATCAGGCCATCCATTGGCGTTTTTACCAACATTGGCCCTGCACACAGCGAAAATTTTATCCGTCAGGAACAAAAAGTAGGCGAAAAACTCAAGTTGTTCACCAAGGTGAAAACCCTGGTTTACTGTGCCGATCATGCCGCCATTCAAGAGGGAATCATCCGTTCGGAGCTGCTCAAGAGTATCAGCAGCTTCACCTGGAGCAGAAAAACCGATGCCGATCTGCGCATCACCAGAATTGAAAAAAAGCAGCACCACACCCAGCTTTGGGCAATGTATCAGCAAGCATCTTTTGTGTTCAGTATCCCTTTCACTGACGATGCCTCGGTTGAAAATGCCATTCACTGCTTTAGCGTGATGCTGTTGCTTGGCCATTCGCCAGCCGTTACGGCCGAAAGAATGCTACAGTTGCACCCGGTGGGCATGCGCCTCGAACTCAAGGAGGGCCTCAACAACTGCACCCTTATCAACGACAGCTACAACAGCGACCTTCATTCGCTTGCCATTGCACTGGATTTCCTGAAGCAACAAAACCAGCATCCCGGCAAAACCGTCATCCTTTCTGACATACTCGAAAGCGGCAGCAACGAATCTGAGCTATACCAGGAAGTTGCCGCACTGGTCGAAGCCAAAGGGGTGCAGCGCTTCATTGGCATCGGCCCCTCACTCATGCGGCAGTCGGGCAGCTTCAGAATGGAGAAGCAGTTTTATCCCTCGACCGAGGTCTTCCTTTCGTCCATCACCCTGTCCGATTTTCAAAGCACAAGCATCCTCATCAAAGGAGCCAGGGTGTTTGGCTTTGAACGCATCAGCCAGCTGCTGCAGCAAAAAGCACACGAAACGGTGCTCGAAATCAACCTCAATCAACTGGTTGCCAACCTGAACTATTACCGTTCACTCCTGCCGTCAGGCGTGAAAACAATGGTGATGGTCAAGGCTTTCAGCTATGGCAGCGGGGGTTATGAGATTGCCAATGTGCTTCAGTTCCATCACGTTGACTACCTCACGGTGGCCTATGCCGACGAAGGAGTTGAGTTGAGGAAAGCAGGCATCAAGCTGCCTGTGATGGTGATGAGTCCCGAAGAACACAGTTTTGATGCCATGCTGAACTATGAGCTGGAACCGGAAATATTCAGTTTTCGTGTGCTTGATCTGCTGGAAGAGGCGATGCACCGCATTGACAGGCATCAGCGTATCGTGAAAATACACCTGAAGATTGATACGGGCATGCGTCGGCTTGGATTCAACTTCGACGAACTTGAGCAACTTGCCACCCGCATTAATGCAAATCCGCTGTTGTGTGTGGCCTCGGTTTTTTCGCACCTTGCCGCAAGCGAGAATCCCGAACATGATGCATTTACGCGCTTGCAATTCAGGCGATTCGACGAGGCATGTGCCCTTCTTAACGAGAAATTCAGCCAACCCTTCGATCGTCATATCCTCAACTCCGCCGGCATTGTGCGCTTTCCGGAAGCCCATTATGAGATGGTCAGACTCGGAATCGGCATCTATGGCATTGGCAACAGCGAGGCTGGCAATGACAAGCTTGCCACCGTTCTTGCCCTCAAGTCGAACCTTAGCCAAATCAGAACCGTCGCGGCGGGCGAAAGCATCGGCTATAACCGGCGCAGCTATGTCGAAAGAGAAACACCGGTGGGCGTGGTGCCTATTGGCTATGCCGATGGCTTGCCAAGGGCCTTGTCAAACGGAAAAGGCCACCTTTTTATTCAGGGCAAGGCGGTGCCTGTGATTGGCGATGTGTGCATGGACATGTGCATGGTCGATCTGACCGGCATTGAGGCTGCCGAAGGCGATGTGGTGGTGGTGTTCGATAGCCAGCAAAGCCTGATGCAGCTGTCTGAAAGCGCTGCCACCATCCCCTATGAAATTCTGACACGCATCTCACGCCGGGTGAAAAGGGTGTATTTTCAGGAATAATGAGCAACATCAACCAGTCCCCATGCACAACCCTGCACCAACCGATCACCCGCAATCAACCATATCTTTATGACCTGGATTGAAACGATTGCCCTGATTGTGTCGGGAACACTTGTTGGATTCATCAACACCCTGGCAGGAGGCGGGTCGGTGATCACCCTGTCGCTCTTCTTGTTTTTGGGCCTTCCGGTGGATGTGGCCAATGGCACCAACCGCATCGCCATTGTGATGCAAAACCTCACTTCGGTGGGTATGTTTCGCCGTCAGAAACTGCTCGATTTGCGCAAAGCCACCTGGCTGGCCTTGCCGGCGGTAGTGGGCTCGGTGGTGGGGGCTCAGATTGCTGTCGAGGTCAACAAAACCGTGATTGAGCGTGCCTTTGCGGTGGTTTTGCTCGTTATGATTTTCTTCATGCTGGTAAAGCCATCTACCTACCTGCATGGCGACAAAAACCAACAGGAAAAGCCAGTGAATGGTTTTCAGCTCTTCATTTTCTTTCTCATTGGAATTTATGGAGGATTCATACAAGTAGGCGTTGGTTACTTTTTACTGGCTGCCCTGGTGATGGGTGCCGGATACGACCTGGTGCGCGGCAATGCCGTAAAAGTGTGGGTGGTGCTGCTGTATTCTCCTTTTGCGCTGGCCACCTTCATCCTGAATGGTGAGGTCAACTGGTCATACGGTCTGGTGCATGGCGCAGGCAACATCATCGGTGCTTACATTGCCTCGCAAATGGCTGTAAAGCAAGGTGTTCAGTTTGTCAAGTGGGTCATCATTGCCGTGATCATCATCACCTCGGCGCAACTTTTTGGGCTGTATGATTTCAATACGCTCATTGGCTTGCTGTTGCCGCAAAGGCATTGAGTTGGCGGTTGTGCCGTGGCGTAAAAACACCAAAGCTTTTTCTCTTTTCCTGTTATATTTGTTCCAAAATATTCGACGTATGCATCGCATCATCCCGTTTACCCTCAATTTTTGGCATGCAGCCATGGTTGTTTTGGCAGGTTTTATGGTGTTTTCGTGTCGGCCTTCCCAAAGCTCAAAGCCCCGGCCCGACTATGTGCTGGTCATTCACGGAGGGGCAGGGGCCATGGAACGTGCCAAAATGAAGCCCGTGGCTGAGCAGGCCTATCTGGCAGGCTTGAACGAGGCCCTTGCGGCAGGCGAAGCCATTTTGAAAAACGGGGGCAGCAGCATGGAAGCTGTTTTGGCTGCCATTGTGTTGCTCGAAGACAATCCGCTTTTCAATGCCGGTCGGGGAGCCGTTTACAACGAAGTCGGCTTGGTGGCCCACGATGCCTCGGTGATGGATGGCAAAACTGGAAAGGCAGGGGCTGTGGGTGCAGTGGGATGCATCAGGCACCCGGTGCTTGCTGCCAAAGCGGTGATGGACGATGGCCGGCATGTGTTGATGGTGGGAAGGGGGTCCGAGAAATTTGCCATCAGCGCAGGCCTCGACAGCGTTTCGCAGGACTATTTCTTCACCCAAAACCGTTGGGAGAACTACGAAAAAACGCGACAAACAAAGCTGGAGCGGGAGTTTCCGTTGCAACCCAAAGGAACAGTGGGTGCGGTGGCGCTCGACATGGCAGGCAACCTGGCAGCCGGCACCTCCACCGGAGGTATGCACTTCAAACGCGAAGGCCGGCTGGGCGATTCGCCCGTGATTGGCGCCGGCACATGGGCGCACAACAACAGCTGCGCTGTGTCGGCCACCGGACATGGCGAGTTTTTTATATTGAATGCCGTGGCGCACGACCTGCATGCCCGCATGATCTATGCCAACCAAGGCCTGCAGGAGGCAGCCAACGAGCTGGTGATGAACAAGCTACACCAACTGGATGCGGGTGGTGGACTCATAGCCGTGGATAAACATGGAAACATTGCCATGCCATTCAACACCTCTGGCATGTTTCGGGCATGGGTGGTAGCCGGCGAAAAAAGCGGAGCCGCAATTTATAAATGAGTCTGAAGGTCAGCTCAAAGTTCAAAAGTGTGGTGGGTAATGGGTTGATTTGTTGAATCGTTGATATTTTCAAAGATTTAATGGGATAGGGCTGGCGTCAGCCAAGAGCTAAAAGCCTCCGAAAGCCTTTGGAGCCAAGCGCCTTTTCCGTCAGTCATTTTGAAACGCGTCAGCATCAACAAATAAACAAATCTACACATCAACTTTTTTGAGGGGTTTAGGCTGACGCCGGCACTTTGTGCACCTTTTTATTTTCAAAGGCTTTCGGAATGTGTCATTTTGTGAAATAGCCAGATAAATCAGAAATTCACCGACGCCGCACATTGCTCTTAAAACACGCACCATGCTTACCCCGTTTATGTCGCAAAAAAAAGGCTGCTCTTTTGGAACAGCCTTTCTTTTGTTTGATTACAAATGTTTTTAGTAGAACAGTTTCCTGTTGTCTTCGATGTCCGAAACTTTTTCAAGCGCGCGGAAGTAAGCATTGTTGCGCACACTTGATTCAAAGCTGTTGCGCCCTTCGTTGCTAACCTGATCGAGCTGGGTTGGCAGCGCAGCAATGTTCACATTGTTAACCTTTACGGCAAAGGCTGCTGTTGAACCGGCGATGGTTGAGAAACCACCACTTCCAAGTGTGAAGATTTTGCCGATCACCTTGCTTTCCTGACCAAAGTTGAGCAGCATGCGGCTGTCGAAAGCCAGGTCGGCATTTTCAACCTGCGATTTCAGGTCGGATGCAATGCGGTTGAGGTCCTGGCCTGCAGCATTCATCTTTTCGAGCACATATTCGCCTTTCTTGCGGTTGAGCACCTGAGGCTTGATGGTTTCCTTGATGTCGGCAAGGGCAGGAATGCCTTTTTCTGTCTTTTTGGTGAGCAGGGCAATCACAAACGAGTTGTCGAGTTCAAAGATGGTTGAAACATCGCCCACTTCAGTTTCCTCGTCAAAGGCCCAGCGAATAATTTGACGTGGGTTTTCAATTCCGGCGATGCGGTTGCTCATTTCGCGCAGGCTGGGTGCTGTGCGTTTGTTGAGGCCTTCTGCTTCAACAGCTTTGTTAAACTGTGCTTCGGTTTTGTTTTCGGCAGCAAACTTGCTCGCTTTGGCAAAGATGTCCTGATAGGTTTTGGTGCTGGGTGTCACCTGATAGGTGATGGTGGCCAGACGAATGTTTTTAGCAGGGTCTTTTTTACCTGTCACCTCAATGATATGGTATCCAAAATCGGTTTCAACCATGCCGATGGTGCCCACTTTGTTATCGAGGACAAATTGGTTGAATGGTGGCACCATTTGGCCGTCTTTAAACCAGCCCAGGTCGCCGTTGTTGGTTTTGGCACTGGCATCGTCGCTCAGTGTGGCAGCCAGCTCGGCCAGCTTGGCCGGGCGTTTTTTGATTTCAACCAACAGGCTGTCAGCCATATCTTTGGCTTTGATTTTGCTGCGTTTTTGCTCGCTGCGCATGGCACCATCGTAAGCCACCAAAATATGACTGGCTTTCAGTGAGTCGGAGCGCATGGCAGTTTCAACCAGTCTGACCAATTTGTAGCTGTTGTCTTCAAAGTAAGGACCATAAACATAACCAGGTTCCTGATCGAAAATAAAGCTTTCGAGGTTGACAGGTACGGCAGATCTTGGCAACCAGCTGCTGTCGTAGCGTGTTTCTGAATTGGCATTCACAAAGCTGGCCACGTTGGTGGTGGTGCGAAACTCTTCAACAAGACTTTGAATGGTAGCTTGTGCCTGACGGTTATCTTCAGGAGAGGCTACAATGTCGAAAACAACATACTCAACATCGCGCATGGCTTCGCGCTCAAAGCTCTTTTTATTTTCATCGTAGAATGCCTGATAGTCGGCATCGGTAATGCTCACGAGCGAATCGCCGATAGTGCTGTAGCGCACACCCACGAGCGAAAGCTGGGCTTTGTCGTTCTTATCGTGAAACTGAAGCTCAGCCATGGCTTTGGGCATATGGTAGCTCTTGGTGATCAGGTTCTGGTACTTGGTGCGCAGCCGGTCTTCCTTGATGTAGCGTTCAAAGTTGAGCCATTGATCTTTGGCTGCTTGCTGCATGTTGTCGAGGTTTTGAAGGTAGTTGAGCACCAGGCTGCGGTCGAAAGCCCCTGTTTCGGGATTGGTAAAATTGCTCACTACGGCAGGGTGCGGGTTGTTTCCCTGAATTTCTTCGAACAATTCCTCAGTGGTCACCTTCAGCCCCAGGGCGTCGTATTCTTCCTGCATCACCATTTCCTGCAGCATTTGCGTCCAGGTGGTTTCGCGGATTCTGAACAATTCGTCCTGTGGCAGGCGCTCGGTCTGACGCTGTTGCTGTGTGGCTTTCACATTGTCGTCAAACTTCCTGTTGAAGTCCTGTATGCTGATATTTTCCCCGTTTACAACGCCAATATTGATTTCCTGACGCTTGTTTTTCTTGGCGAAATCGCCCAGAATGAAGGCAGCCAGCGCTACACCTATCACCACAACCAGTAGCCCTGAGCGTTGTCTGATTTTTCCAATTACGGCCATAATTTTTCCAATTTTTTAAAAACAGGGTGCAAAGGTACAATAAGTAGTTCAGTTGTGAAAATAAAACCGGGAATAAATATCATTGTTCATAACGAAACTAATCCGCTGAACGAAAGCATGATCTGTGTTGATAAGTATTTTGGCCTGCGGGCTGCGCTGCAAATGTTCTGTGCTTACTCTTTCACCTCCAGCTTCACCTCGATGAGCTTGTTGTGGGCGGCTTTCAGCACGGTGAACCGGAAGGGAGCGATATAGATTTCCTCGCCAATGGCCGGAATGCTTTCGTGATGGTGCAGTATGAAGCCGGCAAGTGTTTCATAATCTTCTGAAACAGGAATACCGAGGTCGTATTCTGCATTGATGTAATCAATTTCGAGGCGTGCCGAGAAAAGGTATGTCCCCCGTTCAAGTTCCTGATCTACTGTTTCTTCATCGTCGAATTCATCTTCGATCTCGCCAAATATTTCCTCCATTACATCTTCGAGCGAAACAATGCCTGAAGTGCCTCCAAACTCATCCACAACCACAGCAATGCCTTGTCGTGATTGGGTGAAACGGCTCAAGAGGTTGCTGGCCGGAAAAGTTTCCGGAAATACTTCGATTTTTCGGAGCACCTCGGCTATTTTATCAGGCTTTTTAAACATATCATACGAATGCACATAGCCAATGATGTTATCGATGCTGTCCTGATACACCAGAATTTTGGAATGCTTGGTGGTGGTAAATTTCTCGAGCAAAACCTCCACGCGGGTATCAACACTGATGGCTTCGATCTCGGTGCGCGGAACCATGCATTCGCGCAGTTTGATGTGCCTGAACTCCATGGCGTTTTGAAGAATCTGAATGTCGGGGTCAACTTCTTCATCTTTTTCTTCCGAGCCCGAAAAATCTCTGATGTATTCGTCCAGATCAATGGAGCTGAATTTGTAGGAGTCGTGTTCGAGCTCAAGCCTGAACACTTTTTTCAGAATCCACTCACTCAGTCCGATATAGATGATAATGAGCGGATAAAGTATGAAGTAGATGATGCCCACGGGCAAGGCCAAAGCATTGAGGATGCCATTGGGGTTGATGCGAAAAATCACCTTGGGGATAAATTCTGCAACCACCAGAATGAGCAGCGTGGAAATAATGGTTTGTATTAACACCAATGCCAAACCGCTGTCGGCCAGCTGTGGAAACCATCCTGCGATTTTTGGCTCGAGCAGCCGTGCCATGGCAATGCCATACACCACCAGCGCAATGTTGTTGCCCAGCAACAAGGCACCTATAAACCTGCTGGGGTTTCTGTAAAAAATTTGAATAATGCCCGATCGTGTGCTTTGACGCTGTATGTCGAGCTCCACACGAAGCCTGTTGGCACTCACAAAAGCAATTTCCATTCCCGAGAAAAAAGCCGAGAACAACAGGGTGAAGCCAATGAGTTGCCAGTCAGTCATTTGATGAATGATAGGATTGTGAAGTTGGGGGCAAAGATAGTTTTTAGGTAGGGTTGAAGACTGTTTTTTTAAAAATTTGATCTTTGGGCATGCTTTTCAATACTCTTCTGTTTCTTCCACCTCGATGGTGGCCCTGATGTTGTAGATGGTGCGTGTGCTGAAATCTTCGGCTGCCACCAGGCTGTCGCCGTATATCACCTTGTCAGGCGAGGTAATTTTGACCAGTGCACGCGAATAGATGCGCTTCGTTTTTTGATTCCAAAAGAGTGTTTGCGACTCGAGTTTCTCCTGGGTGTTGAAGTTTTCCACCTCCACCGAATCACGTGCCATCATCAGCTGGGTGTTTTCGTGTGTGATGCCATAACCCGCTGTTATACGCGATGATGGCTGTTGCAGCGAATCGAAGAAAAAGGCCGTAAAGCCTTCCGGAAATTCGATGGTTGGGTCTTTGTCTTCGGTTCTGTACATCAGCGGGGCCTCGAGTCGAAGAAACACATGGCCAGAATCGCTGCGGTAATAAACGATCTCCCGCGCTGCTACAGCAGCCAGCGTGTCTTCGGCAGTAATTTCCTTGATCACGGTGAGTGAGTTCTCACAAGAAAACAACATCATGCTGCCCACGAGAGACAGCATGATGTGCACGATTTTTTTTATGGGCAGCATGGTTGTCATGCCCTTGTCCATCAGTTGGATGCCCTGACAGTGGTTTCTTCCCTGAACCAGCATTCGATCGTATAGGGCTTTCCAACCTCATATCCGTGGAAGAAGATGGTTTCCTTTGTGGGGAAATAAACCGAGTAGGTGGCAATACGTTTGTTGGCTGCTTCGGTTTGACTTTCATCCACGCGTTTGGCCTGGTTGTACTTGTCAACAGCTGCCCAGTAGGCCACCCTGCTCGTCAGCTCATTGTTGCCACAATCTTTGGCACTGGCTGCATACATATCGCCAATGGTAAGGTAGGGCGAGCCATCGGTCGGTTTCAGCTCAATGGCCTTGAGGGCCATTTGTCTGGCTTTGGGATAGTTGCGCACCGCACGCAATGATTCAGCAAGCAGTTTGTAGGAGCTGTGTGCCTTGTCAACATCGGTTGATTTGGTAGCTTCTTCAAAATATGGGATGGCTTCACTGTATTTTTCATCTTTCAGCAGAAGCCGGCCGATATTGTAGGCTGATTCAGGGCTTGGTTCCAGTTTATGCAACTGCACACTGGCATTCAGATACAAGGGTGCGTCCTGACAGCCACGGCGGTCGAGCAAATTGGTGATCTTTTTGAGCAGATCGGTGTTTTCGGGTGTTTTGCTCATCTTGTTGCTGTAGATGCGCACCAAATCGGGGCAAGATGCAAAAGGTTCGAAAGTGGCGTCGATGTTGCCTTTGAAATTCTTATAGTTTTCAACCCACTTTGTATCGCCTGAATTGGTGAGTCGGGTGATGTTGTGGTCCAGAATGTCAATCACCTGATCGTAGGTGTCCACAATCATCGAGCTGTCCACCTTTGCTTTGCGCGCCATTTTAATCACCGAGCGGAAGTAGTAAATCAACACCGTTCCGTCGCTGTTGTCGCCTTCCGTTTCGATGGATTGCTTCAGGATGTTGTAGGCTTCTTCGTATCTTTCCTGATCGTAGGTGGACAGGTCAACACCTTTGCGACCCATGATGGCACCCGTTTGAGGCAGGCCGGTTTTGTAGTGGTTTGGAAAATACTGCATACGCTGATCATACACCATCATGAGCGTATCAACGAGCTTGGCCTGAATCTGCGGATTTTTTTCGTTTTCGATGCGGTACTGCATGATTTTAACACCATCAACATAGGTGTTTTCGCTGGCCATCGGACAGTTTTGAAACACCCATCTCCAGGGGGTGATGATGTCTTTGATAACTGGAGAATTGTAGTCGCTTGCTTTCCACTGCTTCAGAAACTCGCGGTACAACGAAATGTTGATCACGCAGGAAACGCTGTCCTGTCCGTATTTTTTCTGGGTTTCTTCCTGAGGTAACAAGGTGTCGAAGCCGTCAGCTTTGGCAGTAAACTGCAAGGCTATAAGCACTGTGAGGGTAAGCAGCAGTGTTTTGATTAAGGCTTTTGATTTCATGGGTGTAAAAATAAAAATGTTATAAAAATCTAGTTGTACTTTGGTTTGACAAACCATCTTTCGTAGAGCGAGATGCCCACGGTGAAGGTGACGAAGGTTTCCCTGATCAGGTTTTTGGCCATGGTGCCACGACGACCTACCTCGAGGCTCAGATCGACGGTTGTCAAAGAACGCGGTAACGGTAATCCCATTCCAAAACTCATGCCAAACTCGCTGATGGGCTGTCCGTTGAACTTGAGGTAGGTTTGATTATAACGAGCGCCGGCCCTGTAAGTAACTCTTTTCCAATAACCTGAGATTGAAGTGTGGTTGGGTGTGTATTGTGCACCGGCTGCCACATTCCAGCTGTTGATGAGCGAGTCGCGCTGGTTGAGCACTTCGTATTTTTCCCAGTTCTGCCAGTTTAAATCCATACCAATCAACAGCTTGTCTTTTTTCTCCCAGGCCATGCCGAAGCCGCCCCTTGGGGGTAATAGCAATGTTCCTTTTTGCTCGGGAGCATAATATATGGTGTCGATCACATACTCTACATCTCCGTTCAGTCCGCCAAACTGGCTTTGCACAAGGTATTCCCGCTTCACGTTGAGGTTGGTTTTTTGTCCGAAAGTAAGTCCAAAGTGCATATAATTTTGGTCGGAGAGTCTAGCTGAATAAAGCAGGCCATAATTCACAGAAAAGTCGTTGGCCAGCACACGGCTTTCAACCTTGGTGGTGGCCATGTAGCCCGAATCGGGAAAATAGAGAAAAGCAGCCGAAGTTACTTTTCCAAAGGTGTAATTAACATTGAGGCCTGCAGAAAGGTTTTTGGTGATTTTGAATGCATTACCCACATAAAAGCTATTGAGGCCACCTTTGCCTTCATAGCTTTTATTCATGGCAATGCCCTGTGGCGATGTTCCCGGAACGACCACATTGTAGCCTATATCACTCGAAGGCACCAGTCCCACGCTGGCACGCCACCATTTGGTCACCGGAAAGCCGAGCGAGAAATAAGTAAGGCCGGCAAAGTTGCCGTTTTCGGTTTTCTTGGTGGTGGTATAAGTGACCGCGGAGGCGTTGAACCCAACATTGAAAAGAAACGACAAAGAGTCGAACCGTGCATAGGAGGCGGGGTTTGCGGGGTTCACGAAACGGTTGGAAGCAATGGCATTGCCAATGCCGCCCATGCCTTGTTGTCGCGCATTCGGGCTGTTGGTTGCCAGATTGCCGATGCCAAATCTTGAATAGGGCGAGTCGATTCCGGTTTGCGCTCCTGCTCCCAACCATAATGCACCGGCAATCAAAAAGAGAATGAGTTTTTTCAACTTAACCAATCTTAGAAAAATCCATAATAAATTTTAAGCCCTCTATAACGAGATTTGGGGCTGCAAAGATGCTAATTCTAAACTTTTTATCAAAATAATTATTGTCCCCACCTCCAACGAGCACTGTTAAATCTTCGTAAATGCTGCTGTAAAATGTGATCATGCCTTCCACTTCGGCCCTTGTTCCCCACAAGGCTCCTGCGTTCAGGGCTTCGTTGGTGTTAGTGCCGGTGAGGGGGCCATCTTCATTCAGGGTGGCAAGCGGTAACTGATTGGTAAAGTGATGCATGGCCTTCAGCCGCATGGCAATTCCAGGGCTGATGATGCCGCCCGGCCAGGTTTTGTCGGCCTGCAAAATGTCGTAGGTGATGCAGGTTCCCATGTCAATCACAAGCACGTTTTTGCCCGGAAAACGCGCGTAGGCCGCAGCTACCGCTGCAATACGGTCGCGCCCAAGCGTGGCCGGACTGCCATAGGTGATGCCGAAAGGCAATGGTGTTTCATGGCTGAGCAGGTGAACCGGGCAATGCGCTTTCAGGACGCTTAAAAAATCTTCGGGAATGCTGCGCACAGCCGAAATCATGGCGGCATCTGCCATACCGTGTGCCTGCATGAGTGCCAGAATTGGCCCGGCATCATCGCCGCTGAAACGCACAAAAGCCTTTTGTTGCTGCCCTTCGAAAAGCGCAGCCTTTGTAAAGCTATTTCCTATATCTACAGCCAATTGCATTTGCTATCACACCTGATTTTGAGGGCGCAAAGGTAGCGACATTCTGTGAGGCAGGAGTTTTTTTTCATCATCATTCATCAACAATTGGAAAAGTTGTATATTTGCAGCCCCAAAACGATGGTACCATAGCTCAGCTGGTAGAGCAACGGACTGAAAATCCGTGTGTCCTTGGTTCGATCCCGAGTGGTACCACCCCGAAAAGCCTTCCTCCGAAGGCTTTTTTGTTTTTCTGTGCGTACTTTTTACACAACCGTTTGCGGGTAAAAGTTATGAAGCATCGCAAGCATTCTTTGGTGGCCGAGCATTTGTTGGCTTATCTTTGCAGCTTCATTTGCTCCGCTTTTGTTGTGTAATAAGCTGACACAATGATGGATGCAAACTGATGCACATCTGAGGTTTAATTTAATACCAAGATATGAAAAGGGTTTTAATTGTAACGGGAGGTGGCGACTGTCCGGGCTTGAACGCCGTGATCAGGGCAGTTGTGAAACGCGCCTCTCAGGAAAAAGACTGGGAAGTGTTGGGCAGCATTCAGGCCTTCAATGGCGTGTTGTGGGAACCCAGCGAAATCAAGGTGCTGACACCCGAAGTGGTAAAAGGCATCCATTTTCAAGGTGGCACAATCATCGAAACCACCAACAAGGGCGGCCCGTTTGCCTGGCCGGTGAAAAACGCCGACGGCTCATGGTCGGCCGTTGACCGCTCTGACGAGATGATCCGCAAAATCCAGTATATGGGCATCGATGCTGTGATCAATATTGGCGGTGATGGTTCGCAACGCATCTCCCAAACACTCTTCGAAAAAGGACTGCCTGTGATTGGGGTGCCAAAAACCATCGACAACGACCTTTCGAGCACCGACTCTACATTTGGTTTCCAAACCGCTGTTGAGATTGCTACTGAGGCCGTTGACAAGCTCGTAACCACTGCTGCCAGCCACAACCGCGTGTTTGTGGTGGAAGTGATGGGTCGTTATGCCGGCTGGATTGCACTCAATGCTGCCGTGGCCGGTGGTGCTGAGGTGTGTCTGATTCCTGAATTCCCATACGATCTGGATATCGTAAAGGAAAAACTCGAAGCCCGCTTCACACGTGGCCGCGGTTTTGCGGTGGTGGTGGCTTCGGAAGGCGCACGCCGCAAGGACGGTCAAATGGTTTTTGAGAAGAGCGACGAAGTGGGTTACGAAAACCTTAAGCTTGGTGGCATCGGACGCCAACTGATCAAAGAGCTTAAAGAGGCTGGTTTTGAACCCGATATGCGCGAAACGGTGCTTGGTCACCTGCAGCGCGGGGGTGTGCCCATTGCCTACGACCGCGTGCTCTCAGCCCAGTTTGGCGTGAAAGCCTTTGAAATGGCCATGAAAGGTGATTTCGGCAAAATGGTTTCCTACCGCCATCCCTACTTCGTTTCAGTTCCCCTGAAAGATGCCATCCTGAAGCCCAACTTTGTGACCCTCGACAACGCACTGGTGAAAACCGCAAGCGGATTGGGAATCTCTTTGGGTATCGACTTGAACAATCCGTAAGTTATTGCAGCCATGAACATTGAAGTCGTGGCAACAGCCGGTCAAGCCAACGAGAGCCTGACCTCCGGCAAAACTGTGGTGGTGATTGATGTGCTGCGTGCAACATCGGTCATCACCACAGCGCTTTTTCACGGGGCCGAAGCTGTGTGGCCAATGGCCGGCATCGACGAAGCGCAGCAGTTATTTCGTACTTTTGAAGCCGGCAAGGCACTGCGTGGTGGCGAACGGCAAGGCAAAATCATCCCCGGTTTTGAACTCGGCAATTCGCCCCTGAGCTATACCCCCGAAACCGTTGCCGGCAAACACATCATCCTTACTACCACCAATGGCACCCTCGCCATTCGCAACAGCACAGCTGCCGGGGAATTGTTTGTGGTGTCGCTGCTCAACCTGCCTTTTGCGGCCATGCAGCTGGCTGCCACTTCGGAAATGTGCATCGTGTGCAGTGGTACCAACGGCCACTTCTCGGCCGACGATGCCCTTTGCGCCGGCATGCTCATCAACGAATTGGGCAATTACACCTGCATTGCCACCAACGATTTGGGCATGGTTTTGCAGCAGTTTGCCACGCAATCAGGCAGTCCTGCCGAAAAACTGAAGTCGTGCTTCCACCTCAACTATCTGCAAAGTATTGGCTATCAGGCCGACATCGACTTCTGCCTGCAGCAGGGTGTGATGCAACTGCTCCCTGTTTTGAAAACCGATGGGAGCATAAGACGGTGAACAGTCCAAAGAGAACAGTGAACAGAGATCGATGACATTGGGTTATGCCCAACCATTCCAATGGCTGACAGCCAGCCGCCTCCGCTGCCGATTTTGTTGTATCTTTGCAGCGCACATCAGGTTTGGATTCCTGCAGGCAAAGCGGAAATAACAGTCCGAATTGGCGGGCAAGCCACCTGAAGCACTCATTTTTGCCAAATCATTCATGATACAAAATCATGGCGCCAAGAGCGCCCTCATCTTCCGCGATCAGCAAATATCTTATGAGCTGCTGATCCGCCAGATTCATACCTATGCAGCCCACTTCAGCGTGAAGCCGGGCGACAGGGTGCTGTTTTATTCCGAAAACAGAACTGCATACATACCAGCATTTTATGCTGCCTGGGAACAACAGGCCATCGCTGTTCCGGTAGATTACCTGGCCACAAGCCACGAGGTGGCCTACATCATTTCGGATTGCACCCCCGAGTTGGTTTTTTGCTCAAAAGACCGCCTCGAAAACATGCTCAAGGCACTTGAAGAAGCGGGCAGCAATGCACGTCTCATCCTGCTCGACGATGCCGAGAAGCTTGATTTATTGGAAGATACCCGCAATAGCATTTCCATGCCCGAAGTGAACAATACAGCAGTATTGATTTACACTTCAGGCACCACCGGAAGTCCGAAAGGCGTGATGCTGAGCTTTGCAAATCTCATTCAAAACATCGATGCCGTTTCGAAGCACATTCCCATCTATCGCAGCGATTCACGCGTGCTGATGCTGCTGCCCCTGCACCACATCTTCCCGCTCATGGGCACGATGATCATCCCCTTGTATGTTGGTTCCACCATTGCCATCAGTCCTTCGATGGTTTCCGATGACATAATGGCCACCCTGCAAAACAACCGGGTTACGATTATGATTGGCGTTCCGCGCCTGTATGCCGCCATTCGCAAAGGTGTGATGGACAAGATCAACAAGAGCGCAGTGGCCAGGCTGTTGTTTGCTTTGGCTGAGCGTCTGCAATCACCGGCCTTTTCGCGCAAGGTGTTTGGAGCGGTGCACAAAAAGCTGGGTGGTGCCATCGAAAGCCTCGTGGCCGGTGGTGCAGCCCTCGATCCGGCTGTGGGCAAGGACTTTAAAACCCTTGGTTTTGAGGTCCTCGAAGGCTATGGCATGACCGAAGCAGCCCCCATGATCACCTTCACCCGGCCCGGCCGGGTGCGCATTGGTTCGCCCGGCGAGGCCATGCCCGGAACCGATATCCGCATCGTGGATGGCGAAATCACTGCTGCCGGCGCCAACATCATGCAGGGCTATTTCAAGCGCCCCGAAGAAACGGCACAGGTGCTCAAAGATGGCTGGCTCTACACTGGCGACCTCGGACACCTCGACGACGATGGATATCTGTATATCACAGGCCGCAAAAAAGAAATCATCGTGCTTTCGAACGGCAAGAACGTGAACCCGGCCGAGCTTGAGGAAGAACTACTCAAATCGGCACTCGTAGCCGATGCAGGGGTGTTTTTTGCCAACGACCAGCTGCAGGCCATGATTGTGCCTAACATGCAAGCCCCTGAATTTGAAGGAACTGCCGATCAGGAAGCTGTGATTAAGCGCCTGCTCATCGAGCCTTTCAACAAAAGCGTTTCGTCCTACAAAAAAATCATGCGTATTTATGTGACGCAGCAGGAATTGCCCCGAACCAGGCTTGGAAAATTGCAGCGCTTCAAACTTTCGGAGCTTGCGGTTGAACCCGCAAACGATCTCGCAGAAGCCGATCAACCGCAGGATGAGGTGTATGGCATGATTGCTGCTTTCCTCGAAAAGGAAAAGGGCAGGGTGGTGCGCCCCCATCATCACCTTGAAATGGATCTTGGCCTCGACTCGCTCGACAAGGTGAGCCTGCAAGCCTATCTGCAGCAAACTTTCGGCGCATCTCCCGAACCACCTGCGATGGCCGATTTTAGCAATGTGAAGCTGTTGAGCCAATGGGTGAGCGAGCGCAAAACAAAAATGGAAGAGAGCCACATCAACTGGAAAGAAATTTTGCAGGAGAAGGTTTCCCTTAAACTGCCTGCTACCTGGATCACCGGAAACATTGCGTTGTGGAGTTCAAAAGTGTTTTTCAAACTCTACTTCCGTTTTTATGCCAGTGGGGTGGATAAAATACCCGATGGTCCCTGCATCATCGCCCCCAATCACCAAACTTCTGTTGATGGTTTGCTTGTGGCATCATGGCTCAGGTTTGGGCAAGCCCGCAAAACCTATATCTATGCCAAGGAAAAACACATCCGGCAGCCATGGCTCAAATTTTTAGCCAACCGCAACAACATCATCATCATGGACCTCAACAACAACCTGAAGGAATCCATTCAAAAGATGGCCGAGCTGCTGAAGAGCAATAAGAAAATCATCATTTTCCCCGAAGGTACACGCACCTTAAATGGTAAGATGGGCGATTTCAAAAAAACTTTCGCCATCCTGAGCAGCGAGCTCAATGTGCCCATCGTGCCAGTCTCTATCAGGGGAGCTTTTGAGGCATTGCCCAAAGACCGGCTCTTTCCGCGGCCCTGGAAAAAAATCAGCATCGAATTCCTCGATCCTGTTTATCCCGGGCAACACACTTATGAGGCTTTGTCGCAGGTGGTGAAGTCGAAGATACAGCTGAAGCTCACGTAGTTACCAATCGATTGTCATGATTGAAAAGCAACAAAAGCTGCTTTTGTAAGAATGATCAAAGGGCGGTTGAACAGGAGATTAGATTAGTAAAATCTAATTGATTACCTGATCAGTGCCAGTCCTTCTCGTGCGCTGCTGTCGTTGGGTTTGATGAGCAAGGTTTTTTGAAACATGATTCTGGCCTCGCGCAATTTGCCTGTTTTGTACAGCGACCAGCCCACCATGATAGCGGTATCGTAGTCAAAGGGATAAAGGTTTAGCACTTTGTTAAAGTATTTGAGCGCTTCGCCATACGATTCGCGGCCATAGTTGATAAGCCCCATGCGGTAGTTGGCGGTGGTGTTCATGGGATCGATTCGCAAAATTTCCTGATACTGTTTTTCCACCACTGTCCAGTTGCCCAGAGCAGCGGCAGGATTCACATATCCCAGCCTCGCTTCGATGGACATGGGCATCATATCGATGCATTTTTGGTAGTAGGGCAAGGCTTCGGTGAAGCGTCCCGACACATAGTTGAGCCAGCCGAGACGGATGTTAATCTCATAGCTGTCAGCCTGATACACTGCCGTAATCTGCTGAATGGCGGTGCTGTATTCTCCTTTTCCTTCGGCTTCGTAGCTTTGCTCAAAAGCCTTTTGAACCGCAGCAGCATCCTGTTGCGACCATGCGTGGTTTGCCATCAACAGCGAGAGCAACCACAGTGTTTTCTTTAAAAAATCCATTTGATACCTCCGATAAATGTGTGTGATTGTAAGTTGTATGTTTCGGATATCAGTCCGTCAATATCTGATTGAATAAAATCGAACTGGCGTGTATAGTCGTGCAGCCGGTAGCGCAGCTGCAGTTGCAGGTGTTGTCCGAAAAGGTACGACACCGCTGCCTCGGCCCGCAGGTTCACCTGTTCCGGATTGTTGTACACAATATATCCATATTGTTCGCTCAGATTGCTAAGGTTGCCTGCCAGCACATCGGCCTCCAGCCGCAGCCGGGCAGAGGCGTTCCAGACCAGCGAGGCACGATAGGCCAGACCTGTCTTGCTTTCGCGCTGAATGGCAAACACTTCGCCCTGATGCACCAGCCGCAGGTTGCCGAAAGGCATCAGCTGATAACCTGCGCTCAGCTGGAACACACTCGTATCGTTGATGCTTGCTGTGTGAATGCCGGCCAGGGCAGTGAATAGTCCCAGATGAAGCCTGCCATGCAAGCCAAGGCTGTAATCAGTTGTGCTCCACGACAATGTACTAAAAACAGATTCCGGAACTTCCATATTGAAATATTCCACTGCGCCATCTGCCGGATTGTAATAGGCGGTGTCGCTCAGCACCACATCGTTCACATCCGGAATGGTGAAATCGCGATCCACCTTCAGATATTGAAAGCCTGCCACCAACGACCACCTGTCTGAGGCCCCCCACTGTGCCTGAAGATAGACAGCATTCTGATTCAGCTGATGCTGAAAATCTTCGAGCTGCTGATTCGTTTTCACTGAATAATAATAAGCATTGCCGGTGGTGGAGGTCACCACCGAATCGCGCTGCAAGAGGTAGTCGTTCCAGGCAAAACGGTCGTTGGCAGTGATGCCGATGTGCTGAAAGCCCACGTAAAACAACCAGTCGGGAGCAGTCTGAAAATAGAGGCCGCCATCGTAAAACAGGTTGCTTTCGTAATAGTGTTCCTGTCCGAAAGTGCCTTCGCTGCCGGTAAGCTGGTCGAAGCTGCGGATGGTACTGTTGTTGCGCGACACATAACCCAAATCAAGGTGTGCCGACACCGGCCTGAAGCCTTCTTTGATGCCAGATTGCCGCTGTTCGCGAAGCCGCATATACTTGTACACATGACCGGCTTCCACAGTTTTCATCTGATATTGCAAGGCTTTGGCCAGCAGCAGACGGGCACTGGAATCGTACGGGTTGAATTGCTGCGCGGCGCGAAAATGGGCTTCGGCCCGGCTGCTGTTAAATGTTTCAAGACAGGCAATGCCCAGGCGCATTCTCAGGTAAAAATTGTCGTAGCCGCTACGTAAGGCTTCTTTTCCTTCCTGCTTCAATTGTTGCCATTGCTGCTGCTGATAAGATGCATAAGTGAGGCTGTCGTAATAGGCAGCAGTTTTTTGGCTTTGTGCGTTTGTTGTGTTCGACAAAAACAGCCAAAGCAGCAGCACTGCAAAAAGATATTGGCCTTTAAACACGACTGAAAGTTTGAGTGGTATCGCCGGCATGGATTGAAAATTCGGTCAACTGATTGTTTTCGAACAACAAACCATACTTGCGTGACTTTTGCAAACGCCGGCCCACCTTGAATTGCACCTCCGATTTCATCTGGATGCGGGTGCTGTTCAGGTCGCTGCTGCGTTTGACAGGCTGCAGCCTGTAGGTGATGTTCAGGAATCTGAAAAAGGGCGCTGCAAAATCCTGCAAAAACAATAGCAGCTTGTTGGGAAACAGCACCGTGGTGATGTTTTCCGACACTTCGAGGCCGGGGGTATAACCAGTCACAATCTGGTAGGCTGCCAGATAGAAATCAAAGAGCCGACTCTTTTTGTTTCCCTCAAAATGTGTGAAATAAAAGATGTCGGGGTGGCGGATGAACCAGGCTTTTGCACCGGTTTTTTCGCACAGCAGGTAGCTGTTGTTGTAGATGTCGGTTTCTGTTTTCCACGAAACTGTTTCTTCGGCTTTGCCGCCGGTATGGCTAAAGCGCAGCTCCTGACCGGGAATGAAGTGCAGTGCCTGATCGAGCAGCGGCTCAATCTGGTGGTTCGACACCTCCTCGTTCAGCTGTGGCTGGGCTGAGGCATGAAATGTTTGCCGTTCGCCGTGTTTCAGAAAGGCGGCAAAAGGATAGTTGAGCGTGGCCGAGCCGATATCGCCGGCGGTTTGAAACTGAAAATGCAGGTGTGGATAGGGCGACCGGCCCGAGTTGCCACAGCTGGCTATTTGCTCGCCTTTGCGCACAAACTGTCCGGTCTTGACCAGAATGCTGCCTTTGCGCAAATGACTCATCTGCGAAAAGAAGGCTTCGGCATGGTATATGACAACACTGTTTCCCCAATTTTCATGGGTGTTTGCATCTCCAATCCGGTTGTCGTCGATGCCATCTGCCACGGCGCTCACATAGCCGTCGGCCACAGCCACCACAGGCTTGCCATAGCAATAATAATCTTCGGCAACATGCCCTTCTCCCTTATAAGTTTTACCTTCTTCGTCGCGCATTTCAAAATCCCAGGCGTACTTCCACACGTCTTTGTGGGTGTGTGCGCCATCAATACCCTGCGTAACCAACCATTTCCCATAAAAAGGCAGCCTCACCGGTATCTTGCCCAGATGCCAAAGTCTGTGTCGGTTCACAAGAAAACTGTAAAGGTTGCGCTCCGGACTGCCCTGCTGAATGAAAACGAGTGTGGGGTGTTCGTGGTAGCGCTCGCGCACCTTGAAAAAATAAAGCAGCAAAATCACCACCAGGTTGAAGGGCAGCGAATAAACTGACAGCTGATACACTCCCATCATGCTGCCCCCGGCACTGATTAAAAAAGCCAGCAGGGGCACAGTGATGAACACCCAAAGCAGCGTGATCCACGAGGGCACAACAAAAAATACACCAATTGCTATGGCCGTAAGGATGAAATTGAACCCAATATAGCTGTCGTTCACCGCGTTGATATCCAGTCCTGTGATCTGGTAAAACACCCATGCTGCTGCAAAACCGGCCACCGAAAAAAGAAAAGCCTGGCGCGACCACCACAGCAATCCGGCTGACACCACCATTCCGGCAAACAAATGATATTGGAAAAAGATAGCCCCCAGCGACCGGAAGTACAGCTTCACACCTTCGTGCAGCGGCCATGCTTCAAACCACATATACACTTTCACCATGGGCATGCCGCCCAACAAGTACATTTCGTTGAGTGCATAAATGCCCCGCTCGCTCATATGCAAATGCGTAAACTCCCTGGTGCTGAGCATGGTGACCCATAATGCCAGCAAAAAGGGCAGGCTCAGGTAGGGCAGTGTATATTTTTGGAGCATGCCCTCCAGCATCACGGTGAAAAAAAGGCTCAGCAATGCTGCAAAGATCAGAACGATCACAAATGCCGTATTCAACTGGTAAGTAAGTCCAAGACCCAGTCCGGTGAGCAGGGCATTGAAACCATAAAGCCCCTCCGACACTTTTTGTCTGTTCAATCCGGCGGCATAAGCCACTGCATTGCTGCAAACAACCGCTATGAGCCCGCTGAGTCCTGCAACGGGCTCAAAAAAGCTGACCACTATCAGCAACACGCCAAGCAGCTTGTCTTTCGAAAAAAACACCTGCGTGTAGCTGTTGCTGATGCTTTGCCTGAATAGCGGAAAAATGTCGCGGAGCTGTTGTCCTGTCATAGTTCAAAATTCACAAGGTGATCCGGCACATGCTCCTGTTGGGTGAGTGTTTCAAGCGTTTCGCTGTTGCGGATCACATGTGTTTTGCCTTGTTCATCAATCAGTACTACCTTGGGTCTGAGTGTGATAAACTGCATCCATTGGGTCATGTTGTAGGCGCCCACATGGTGAATCACCACCTGATCGCCCTTGTTGAGCAGGGGCATGTTCACACTTTCGCGCACCACATCGATGTTCATGCACAGGGGGCCATAGAGCGCCGTGTCTTCGGTATAGGAAGTGAAAGGTTGTGCCGGCGTCACCTTGTGGTCGTACCAAAAGGCCGTGAACAGGATGTTGACGCCCACATCGAGGATGGTGGACCGACGGCCGTCCGACAAACGCTTGTTGGCCAGCACGGTGCCAAGCAGCCATGCAGCATCGTCAACCAATGCACGTCCTGATTCGAGGATGAGCAAAGGTGGGTTTTTCGGCCGGTAGTCGCTGTTCATGAGCGCCGAGGTGATGGCTTCGGCAAAGTCGTCTATCGAGGGGCTGATGTCGCTTCCGGGCAGGTAAGAGCCTTTGAGCGTGTTTTGCGAGGCAAAGCCACCGCCCATGTCGATGTATTTGATTTCGTGGTTGTATTTTTGCAACACGCTCTGTGCCAGGTGGGCCAGCTTGGAAGCTGCCACAGCATAGGCCGAGGGCGAGAGCATAAAGGTGCCGATGTGTGTGTGCAGGCCCACCAAATCCATCAGGCCCGAAAACATGATTTTGTTGAGGGCATCCCAGGCCTGTCCGTTTTCGTAGTTAAAGCCAAAGCGGTCCCACATGGGATGCACGCCCGTGTCCATGTTCACGCGGATGGCCACCTTGGGGCGCATGCCTGTTTGGCGGGCAATGTCTTGCAGCATATACAGCTCATCGAGGTGGTCGATGTGAATCAGCGAGTTGTTGGTGAGGGCTTTGCGCAGGTCGGTTTCCGACTTGTCGGGACCATTGAAGATGATTTTGCTGCCTTCCACCCCATTACGGATGGCCTTGTCATATTCGAAGCCCGAAACCACTTCGGCCCATGAGCCTTCCTGATGGTAGATGTGGCACACGGCATCGAGGTAATTGGTTTTATAGCTCCAGGCAAACTGCACCCTTGGATAGCGTGTTTCGAAGGCTTGCCGCGCTTTCCTGAAATTTTTCCGGATTTTTTTCTCCGAAATCACAAACAGGGGTGAGCCAAAATCCCGCAAAAGGTCTTTCACTGCCACACCTTCGACGTGTGATACGGGTTCGTAGATGGTACGCATCCCGAATTTGTTGGGCATATTGCTCTCGAGCTTTTTGATGATCGGACGCTCGTAAATCTTTTTAGCTGTCATGGTTCAGGAAAATGTGTGTTTATATAAGATGTTTTATTTGAGAATATTATAGTTCGCCTGTGGTGGAAATCTGCTCAAATTCCGACAGATCGACAATCATGTCCCAGGCGTATCGGACAAACATTTTACCCACTTCATAATGGGTATAGGGCGGGGTGGGCCATCCCATGGCCAGACGCGTGAGTGCCTCGGGAATGTTTTGTCCGACGCCCACTGCCAGGTAAATCCAGGCGGGCATGCGCGGATTGATTTCGAGCAGGTAGTAGTCGCCGGTTTTATCTTTCATCAGTTCAAGTTCAAAACCTCCGCGCCAGTTGGTGGCTTTCAGAAAATGATCGGTGAGGGCCAGGGCTTGCTTGTCGGCGATGGAAATGCCGCCCCAGGCTTTGCCTTTATCCGTAATGTATTGCTTACGCATGGGCACGGCTGCAATGGTGTTGCCTTCGCCATCGCCCAGTCCGGTGACATTGTATTCGGTGCCATGCACAAACTCCTGAATGATGATGGGCAAGCCCCACTTGGCAGAAATCTTATTGTAGGCCGCCTTCACCTGATCGAAATTATAAGCCAGGCTGGCGTCGTAGTATTTACCTTTCACAACCAATGGCCAGTCGTAGTCTTTTTCGAGCGGCTGAGCCTCATTCACATTGTAAATGGCTTTGCTGCGCGGCACCTTGATGCCGTATTTTTTGCCAAAGTCGTTGAGGTTCACCTTGTGCCGCTCCTCAAACTGTTCCATGGTGGGCAAAAAGGTGTGGATGCCCATGCTTTTCAGCCGTGGGCTGAGCTTGATAAAGGAATAGAGTTCTGCATCAAAGTTGGGGATGATCACGTCGAGCTTTTCCTGTTCATGGATGTATTCGAGCCGGCTCATCAGCACCTCGGTGCCTGTGGAGGGGTAGGGGATTTGATAGGTTTTGTCGACGAGCTCGTGCATATAGATGCCAGGCTCGAGCGACTCGTACGACAGTCCGATGATGCGGCAATCGAAGGAGACAGCCTCTTTGAGGCCGCGGATGACGGCCACACCCGGCCCGGGGCTGTCGATGGCATTAAGCCCGGTGACGCCAATGGTGAGTTTCGGCTTATTCATCGTCGTGTTGCATCAGGCGGTATTGCCGCATCATCTCTAAAAAATCAACCAGGTCGCGCTCAATGGTTGCTGTTTCGGCAAGGTATTCTTCCTGTATGGCCGCCACAATTTGCGGGTGACTATGTCCTTTGCGCAGCAGGTTGAGCATGGCCAGGCCAACGGGATTGACGGTGTATGACTCACCTGAGCCGGGGTTAAACACAAAACCGTTGTCACTTACGGCGATGTTACTTTTTACTTTCATTGTTGTTGGTACTTATGCGGTTTCAATTTGCAAGATTAGTTTCTTTTTTAAACGTGTCTGTCATGTTTTTATATCACAGATGTGTAAAATTTTCGTCTTCCGAAACAAAGTCACGGTTTTGAAGTCTGATGCCCATCCGTTCTTTTTCGGGCAGTGCCTTGTAGTCGGTCACAGAATAGCCCGTCACCTGTTTGAACTGGGTGGAGAGGTATTGCACACTGCTGTAGCCCATCATAAAGGCAATCTCACTCAGCGTAAGCTCTTCAGCCTGAATAAGTTCCTTGACTTTTTCAATGCGTTGCAGGATGATGTATTTTTCCAGCGTGATTTTTTCAATGCGCGAAAAAACAGTAGAGAGGTGCTGATAGCTTTTGTTGAACCTGCTGACGATAAAATCGGAGTTGCGCACCATGGCATTGTAGGTGGTGTGGTGCACCAGCTCGATGACTACCTTTTTGATTTGCTCCACCAACACCTGATCCTTATCTTCGATCACCTTGAATCCCAGCTTGTTGAACAGGTTGATGAGGGCTGTTTCCTGCACCTCATCTCCATAAGACAGGGTCACATCACCGAGCTTGGCTTTAACAACTTCCACCCCCAGTTGTCGAAGTTCCAGCTCCAACAATCGCAGGCAACAATCGCTGATCATGTTGCTGAGCAAAAACCGTTGCTGTGTATGTTGTTTCAAGGCGTAGTGTTAGGTTCAGGAGGCAAAAGTAACTTTTTTTAGTTGCAGCACTTTTACAGGATTGTTTTGAAATGGTTCAAGATTTATGGCAAAAAAAAAGCACCGGCGCTGCGGTGCTTCATTACATTCTATGCAATCTATTTTGGGTCGTAAGCCCATTTAAGCCAGATAGAGCCCCAGGTGAAGCCACCGCCAAAGGCGGCCAGCACCACATTGTCGCCCTTTCGGAGCTGATTTTCCCATTCCCACAAACACAGCGGCAGTGTGCCGTTGGTGGTGTTGCCATAGCGTTCGATGTTGATCATCACCTGTTCTTTTTGGATGCCCATGCGGCGCGCAGTGGCCTCGATGATGCGCATATTGGCCTGATGCGGCACCAGCCAGGCGATGTCTTCCGACTTGAGTGCGTTTTTTTCCATGATGGCCACAGCCACATCGGCCATATTGGTCACGGCAAACTTAAACACGGCCTGCCCTTCCTGATAAATAAAATGTTCGCGTGCATCGATGGTGGCATGGGTGGGTGGTTTTGCCGAGCCGCCGGCTTTCTGGTGCAGGTGGATCATGCCCGCGCCATCGGTGTGCATCATGGCATCCATGATGCCAACTTCTTCGGTGGCAGGTTCGAGCATCACAGCGCCGCCACCATCGCCAAAGATCACGCAGGTGGCACGGTCCTGATAGTCAACGATCGACGACATTTTATCAGCGCCAACCACAACCACTTTTTTGTGTGTGCCACTTTCAACAAACTTTGATGCTGTGACAAGGGCATACAAAAAACCCGAGCAGGCAGCATTCATATCGAAACTAAAGGCATTGTTGATGCCGCAGGCGTGGCTGATGATGTTGGCCGTGGCCGGAAACTGCATATCGGGTGTCACGGTGGCGCAAATGAGCATATCCACCTCTTCGGGCTTTGTGCCGGTTTTTTGCAGCAATTGTTTCACGGCATTGGCGCCGATCACCGAGGTGCCCTTGCCTTCACCTTTTAATATATGTCGTTCTTTGATGCCGGTGCGGGTCATGATCCACTCGTCGGTGGTATCAACCATTTTTTCCAAATCGGCATTGGTGAGCAAATCTTCTGGTACCCAACCTGCTATTCCTGTGATCGCAGCCCTGGTTCTTTTCATACCTTGCTAAATTTCTTTTTGTTTGATTCAAAACTATTAGAGCGGAAACTCCTGCACGGCATCGTTGATGCGTTGGTTGAGCTTCGATACGGCCACATTGCGGGCCAGCAGTACCATGTTTTTGATGGCCAGCGCGCTGCTGATGCCATGCCCAAGCACCACATTGCCATTGATACCAATGATCGGACTACCACCCTGCAGCTCATAATTAAACCTGCTGAAATAGTCGTCGAGCAATCCGCGTTTTTCCATGATGCGGTACATGGCCTGGATTTGCTTGATAACGATGTTGCCCGTGAACCCGTCGCACACAACCACATCGGCCTTGTCGTTGAAAAGGTCGCGCCCTTCCACATTGCCGATGAAATGGTAGCTGCTGGCTTCTTTCATGAGTGGAAATGCCGATTGCACAAGCAGGTTGCCTTTCTTTTCCTCTTCGCCAATGCTCAAGAGCCCCACCTTGGGGCTTTCGATGTCCAGCACGGCCGAGGCGAATACCGATCCCAGTAAGCCATACTGATAGAGCACATCGTGCTTGGCATCGGGATTGGTCCCAACATCGAGCAGGATGCTGTAGCCCCCGTTGATCTTTGGAATCATCACCACACTGGCCGGACGAATCACACCGGGGATGGTGTTGATCACATGCACGGCACCCACCATCATGGCGCCGCTGTTTCCGGCGCTGGCAAAAGCATCTATTTTGCCCTTTTTCAGGCACTCAAATCCTTTGACGACACTTGATTGCGGTTTCGTTTGAAAGGCCTTGATGGGCTTGTCGCCCATGCCAATCACATCAGGGGCATGAATGATTTCGGTGATTGCATTCAGATGCGGGTGTTGGCTCACGAACGGGCCAATCACTTCCTGATCGCCAAAAAGCACCAAACGCTCGTCGTCCCTTAGTTCGGGCGCAAGCAGCAACAGACTATCCAATGTTACCGTGGGAGCGAAATCGCCCCCCGAAACATCCAGTCCAATGCGCGTCATTTCAGCTTTGAAATAGGTGAGCTGCGGGCCAAAAGCTGCTTAGGCTTTTGCGCCTTCCATCACGAGCTGACCTTTGTAATACAGGTCGCCATCCACATAGTAAGCCCTGTGATAGAGGTGCATGGCACCTGTTACGGGGCATTTTGCTACTGTGGGCATTTCGGCTTTGTCGTGTGTTCTTCTTTTATCCCTTCTTGTTGAAGAATGTCTGCGTTTAGGATGTGGCATTTTCTTAAATTTATAATGTTTATAATCTGTATGTTATGATAAATTTCCAAGGTCTTTCAGTGCGTCCCAGCGGGGATCGGTTGTGTGTGGCGCCTCCATTTGCCTGAGCCGTTCGAGCACCTCGGGGTTGCAGCCGGGACTGCCGTCTTCGTTGTCGGGGTGCACACGCTTATAGGGCAGCAGCAGGATGAGGTATTCGTAGAGCAGCTGACTGATGTCGAATTCGTGCAGGTCGGCCGGCACCAGGATGATCTCGTCAGACTCTTCTTCAAAATGGTCGCCATTTTTCAGAATCAGGCGCTCTGTGCCTTCAACGGCTTGACGGTAGTTGTCGGCGCAACGGTCGCAAGCCAGCTCCATCCAGCCTTTCATGCTGAAAACCAGCTCCGTCATGTTTTCGTGTTTGGTGAGCCGCAAATCCACCTGCACTGCGGCATCGCACAGCTCTTCGTCGGCATGCAGCTCAAAAAACGGCAAGCCGAGATCGAAGGTGTAGCGCGTCTCGCCCAGGGGCAGGCCGGCCAATGGCAGTATGAATTCTCTTGCGTATTTCACCTGAAACCACTTTTAAAATCGGGCGGCAAAGATAGATAATTATCTGAATACTGCCAAATTAATGTGATATGTTGTGAACGAATATGTTAGTAAAGCGGTTTGGGCATTTGGGTGCTGCGGTATGCCACCGGCATCGGTGATGGTGTTCCACGAGCCAAAGCCAGGGCTGAGCGAAGCCGAAGCATGGTCTTTTAAATGGTAGTTGAACACCGGCATGGCGGACAAATCCACAGAGCCATCGGCATGGAGACGCTTTTGCTTCCATTGCTGATGGTGGTTGAATGTGGTATGGCATTGCTTCATGGTTCAAAAATAAGCATTTAGCTTGTACTTTTGCTGGTTCAAAAGTACCAAAAAACCTTGCGCGAACAATGCGCCTGCCCGCTCTGAAAATACAACGCAAATCCAACGAACCGTCGCCCTGAGGGGCGAGATGGCCTCTTATCAGAGGCCAGCTTCGTGGATTTGCTGTTGTTTTTTCATTCACCCGGGCGCTGCCCGCAGTTCGCGCGGGCCCACGCACCCAGCCCGGTGACGATGGGAAGTATTTCTATGGCTTCATTCGACTTCTTTCTTAATGGATAAAACAGAAACACTTCAAACCCTGACCGGCCCCGAAAGC
>CAZBMR010000011.1:0-88565 GCA_964492695.1 uncultured Lentimicrobiaceae bacterium | reverse complement strand
AAATCCTCATGGCAAACCCCGCCCTTGCAAAGCTTCATGGCTATGAAAATCCCGAGATTTTTAAATCACTCAATGTGGTCAACGATGGATTGACCACTGCCGAAACCCGGGAGCATTTTTTGAATATTTTGCTTGAAAATGGAGAAATTAACGGGTTAGAATCCGTTTGGAATACCAATTTCGGAAAGCAAATCACAGTGAGGGAAAACGCCCGCCTTGTGAAGGATGATGCAGGCAACATCTTGTTCATTGAAGGTTCGGCAATGGACATAACCGAACAGAAAAAAGCAGAGGAAGAGCTGCGACTTAGCGAAGAAAAATTCAGACAACTAGCTGAAAATGTAGATGATATATTTTGGCTCAGGGATGCCGACACGCTTGAAACCGTGTACATCAATCCTGCATTTGAGCGGTTTACAGGTTTATCAGGCAAAGAATTCGGAAAAAATCCTTCCATCATTCGTAGTCTGGTTCATCCTGATGATTTGGAAGCAGTCATTAGCAGTTTCTCTATGCAAAACCAAAAACTTGAGGATTATGATGGTGAATTCAAGCTGTTGATCAATGGTCAAACGAAGTGGATCAGAACGCGCACCAAAGTGATTAGGGACGCCATAGGCAAGCCCCATCGAATTGTAGGCATTGGATCGGATATCACCCGCTTAAAAGAAGCTGAGAAAGCACTTTTGGAAACCCTGGAAACAGAAAAGCAACTTAGTATGCTCAAATCACGATTTGTTTCGATGGCCTCACACGAATTCAGAACACCCCTCGCCACCATACAGGCAACCATCGAAACCATGCAAGCCTACTATAAAAACCTTACCCATGAGCAATTTTCCAAACGACTTGAAAAAATATCGCAACAAGTGTCACACCTGCGCCTTGTAATGGATGATGTTTTAAACCTCGCCAAGATACAGGAAGGTAAAATACATTTTGATCCCATCGAGGGTGAGCTCATTTCGTTTGTTACTGAAATCTGCGAAGAATTTCACATTCACCCATCCAATACACAGGATATCAAACTGTTAACTGAGGCGAACGAAATCCAGCTAAACTTTGATCCCCGACTCATGCGTCAAGTGCTCAACAATCTGATTTCCAATGCCATTAAGTATTCTCCAGCTAAAAGTGAGATCATAATGCGTATTTCCTCCTCAGAAACGATGGCAACCATTGAGATATCAGACCAAGGCATCGGCATACCAGAAAAGGAAATACAACATCTGTTTGAACCCTTTTTCAGGGCAAATAACGCAATGACCATTCAGGGCACAGGACTTGGCATGACCATCTCCAAGCAAGCAGTTGAACTGCATGGGGGTACCATAGAGGCTCACTCTCAAATTGGAGTGGGAACAAGCATATTCTGTCATTTTCCAATAAAACCAAACGTAGAAAACGCACATTGAAATGAAAAAGATTCTTGTAATTGAAGACGAAGCAGATTTGAGGGAAGAAATTGTCACATGGCTTAACCTGGAAGGGTATGCTGTGACAGAAGCTGAGAACGGCCAAAAAGGGCTGGAAATCATCATGCAAGATCCTCCTGATATGATACTCAGCGACATCATGATGCCCCTGATGTCGGGATCCGAAGTGCTCAATTTTCTGATGCAAAAAACTGATTTCAACATTCCTTTCCTGTTTATGTCGGCGCTGGCCGAGCGTGAAAACATTCGGGAAGGAATGCGCCTTGGAGCAGATGATTACATCACAAAACCATTTACCAGGGCTGAGCTACTTGAATCGATCAAAACAAGAATTGTAAAGCACCAGGCTCACGAGCAAAAAAAAGAAATCGCATTGGGAAAACTGCGCGAGCAAATCATCCTGCATTTACCCCATGAGCTTCGAACACCCCTCAACAGCATCATCGGCTTTGGCAGCATGTTGGCCAGTATGCCGGAGCACTTCAGCCCCAAGGAAATAGCATCTTTTGGTGATCATATCGAAAAGAGTGGGCAGCGCCTTCACCGACTGGTTGAGAATTACCTCATATATATTCAGTTGGAATTTAGAAACGAGCATGAAAAAAATTCCTACTCTGGCGAACACATTGAACTGCTTACTAACGAGGTTATCTACAATCTAAAACAATTAAGAAAATACCCAAACGATTATAAACTTTTTATACAGCCAGGACGTGAGCTAACAATCCCGGAGGATTATCTTCGAAAAGTGATTTTCGAACTGACAGATAATGCCTTCAAGTTTACTGACAAAGACCATGATGTCATCCTCGAAGGTGAGCAATTTGAAGATCACTACCTGCTGAAAGTCATCAACACAGGACGTGGATTCAGAAAAAATGACATTGGTGAAATTGCCGCCTTTATGCAGTTCGAGCGATTGAAGTATGAGCAACAAGGCTCTGGCTTCGGATTGGTGATTGCAAAAAAAATGCTCGAACAATGTGGCGGCTCACTTTCGATTGACAGCGTTCCAGGGGAAAAGACCACGGTAAACTGCAGAATTCCAAGCAAATAAAATAAATCAATCCTGATTGAAAAAAGCATGAACTCGCAAGACGCAAAAGTATTGATCATTGACAACGAAGCGATGATTCGCCGTTATATGGAGAGCTGTGTGGTTCAGGCCAATCAATTCGGTATTTTAATGGCTTCATCGCTGAGTGAGGCTCTGCAGGAAATCAATCAACATCGTCCGCTTGTCATTCTATTCGATCTGATGCTGAATGATATACACCCAATTGATTTCATTGATCAAATCAGAAGCTTACAAACGGGATATTATCCCTACCTGATAACCACTTCGATCATCAAAAACGACAGCCTCACACGCAAAGCCTACGAGCAAGGTGCTGACTATTATCTGGAGAAAAACTTCAAATGCTTTGAGTTGGCTGGTATATTGGAGAATATTTTACGTCACCATAAAAATACGAAACAGATCGCCGAGAGTGAACTTCGGTACAGATCATTGTTTCAGATGGTTTCGGATGTCATGCTGCTTATCAATTGCAGAAATCTGACCATTTCAGATGCCAATCTTGCTGCCATCCAACTACTTGGCATCGATGTGCCCAATGAACAACGATTACCACTTGCCAACATCACTCCTGAGATAAGCATGCTAAAAAACCTGATGAGTGAAAAACATCAACTGATTCACGGCATCAGGATTCAAAAAACTAACGGCAGTGCCTTCATGGCTCGCATCAATTTGGTCTATTTTCAGGTGAAAGGCGAAGAACATGCCATCATGTCAATCAACAATATCAGTCAATCCAATGATGATGAAGAGCGGGATGCACTATCGAAATACCTGTTAAAAAACAAACCACCGTTTAGCCACGAGATGGTAGCCTACCTCAGTGGAGAAGAAAATGAAAGGCGGAGAATTTCATCAGAAATTCACGATCATGTTGGGCAAATTATGGTTTCGGCCAAGTTAGCTGCCGAAAATACGATGTTCAAGTATCAGAATGAAGCCCTCAAAACAGACTTGCAAAATGTGAGCGACCACATCATCGAAGCCATTTGGGCCATTCGGTCCATTGCACATAATATTGGCAACGACAACCCATCGAATCTTGGCCTCAAGGAACGATTGTCAATGCTGGTTACAAAATTTAGTCAAAACACTGGCATCCCATTCAACTTTCAATGGGAAGGCGATGATATGAACAGCAGTTCCTTTATTGAGTCGAACATCTACCGCATCTGTGAGGAATCGTTAAACAACATTGCCAAGCATGCCCATAGCAATGCCGTCTCGGTGTTCATTCAATATTTAAATAGTGCTTTTAGGATGGAAATCAACAACAAGAGCATCCGTCAATTGAATATCCAAAACAGCGATGGCATGGGATTGCGCATCATGCAACAGCGTGCAGCACTCATTGGGGGCTCGCTGCAGATTTTAGCAACCGCAAACAATTTTACAGTGAAACTCATATTAATAAAATAACTACTTAACTATGAAAGTATTGATAGCAGAAGATCACTCGCTAGTGCGAGAGGGATTGAGAAATTTACTCTTGGGTTCCGGATTTGTAAACGAAGTACTGGAGGCCACAAACGGCCTGGAAGCACTCATTAAGTTTCGCGAAAGCCAACCCGACCTGGTGATGGTGGATTACGAAATGCCAACATACAACGGAATATTTGCAGCACGTGAAATTCACTCAGAGAATCCTAACGTCCCAGTCTTGATGGTTTCCATGTTTTTCTCCAAAGAACATGTTATCGACGCAGTTCGGGCAAAAGCTAGGGGGTTTGTATCAAAAAGTGCCCGTGCAGAAGAATTGAAGGATGCTGTTAAAGCTTTATCAGAGGGCAAAACCTGGTTCAAGGGAGTCGTAGCTGAATACATCGCAGAAGAAGCCTTAAGCTTAGACAAGAACAAAAAGGCACTTGGAAAAATTCTGACCGATCGTGAGCAAGAAATCATTATTTGCTTTGCAAAAGGAATGAAATCCAATGAAATTGGCGATCAACTTCATATAAGCAAACGCACGGTGGAAGTTCACAAATCGAACATTTATAAAAAGCTTAAAATCAGAAACAATGCTGAATTAATTCGTTATGCGATTCGTAATAATCTGATTAAATACTGACGCTCATTTTTTCGCCGGTTCATCCTGTTCTGACTGTTATGCGTAAACCGTTTCGGAAAAGTCTGAGTGAGGAATTTATGTAACTTTGGCAAAAATATTCCTCATGTGTCTGAGCGTTCCAGCAAAAATTATTTCAATTGAAGAAGATATGGCCATTTGCGCTGTTGGAGGGGCAACCACCACTGCAAGTCTGCAAATGATCAGCCACGAAGCGGTGAAAGCAGGCGATTATGTGCTGCTGCACACCGGCTTTGCCCTTCAAAAAATCAGCCCCGAAGAAGCTGAGGCAACCCTGAAGTTGTTCGAAGAATTTGAAGCGTTCAATGTTCAACTCGATCAGGAAGAACAGCAAACAGGTTCACGGATCGTTTAACACCCTCATATGGAATATATTGACGAATTCCGCGACCGCGAAAAGATCATCTCACTCGCAAACCGCATACGTTTCGAATCGCGTAAACCTCTACGGCTGATGGAAGTGTGTGGAGGCCACACCATGGCCATACAACGTTTCGGCATTCAATCGTTGCTGCCAGATCACATCAGTCTGGTTTCCGGGCCAGGTTGCCCCGTTTGCGTCACCGACCGCAGGTTCATCGACCAGGCCATTGCTTACAGCCGCATTCCTGATGTCATCATTACCACTTATGGCGACCTGATTCGTGTGCCAGGCAGCTCTTCTACGCTCGACCGTGAAAAGGCAGCCGGTGCCGACATCAGAATTGTTTTCAGCATCCTCGACGCCCTGACTATTGCTAAAAAAAACCGAAAAAAGAAAGTGATCTTTCTGGGCATTGGTTTTGAAACCACCTCTCCGGGTACTGCCGCAGGCATCATCAAGGCGCAAATGGCCGGGCTGTTCAATTTCTATGTGTTGAGCGCACACAAAATTATGCCTCCTGCCATGGCAGCACTGATTGATCAGGGAGTGCAAATTGATGGTTATCTTGGCCCTGGCCATGTGAGTACGATCACCGGAACGGCCATGTATCAGTTTATACCCCAACAATATAGACTGGGTGTGGTCATCAGTGGTTTTGAGCCGCTCGACATCCTGCAATCTATCTATATGCTTGTGCTGCAAGCTGAAAACAACACGCCGAAAGTGGAAATCCAGTATAGCAGGGTAGTGCGTCCGGAGGGAAATCCCAAAGCACTCGAATTGCTCGACGAGGTGTTTGAACTGCGCAACGATTGGTGGCGCGGCCTCGGAGTTTTGCCGTTGAGTGGCATGGCTATCAAGGAAAAATATGCAGAATTTGATGCAGCGGTCCAAATCCCTGTTTCTGTCGAACCCACCCGCGAAGACAAAGGTTGCATTTGCGGTTCCATATTGAAAGGGGTTGCAAATCCAACCGACTGCAAGCTTTTTGGCAAAGCCTGCACACCTTCCGATCCTGCCGGTGCATGCATGGTTTCGAACGAGGGTGCATGTGCGGCTTATTTCAGGTATCAAAAAAGCAAAACATCATGAAAACCGGACGAACCATCCTGCTGGGTCATGGCAGCGGCGGCAAGCTAACACATGAGTTAATCACTGAAGTCTTTGTCAAAAGGTTCAGCAACCCTACACTGGAGGGCTTAACAGATGCAGCCGTTTTAAACACAGAGAGCTCCAGGCTCGCATTCACAACCGATGCTTTTGTGGTTGATCCCATCTTTTTTCCCGGAGGAAACATCGGGAAACTTGCAGTTGCCGGCACCGTAAACGACCTGGCGGTTTCAGGTGCTAAACCCCTTTACCTGAGCGCCTCCTTTATCATTGAGGAAGGTTTCCCGGTGGATGACCTCATTACGATTGTGGATGCCATGGCTGCTGAAGCAAGAGATGCTGGTCTGCAGATTGTTACTGGCGACACCAAAGTTGTTCAGAAAGGCCAGTGCGATAAGGTTTTTATCAATACTACAGGCATCGGCACGTTCGGTGTCAGCCGCCAACCACTGCCGGGAAAGGCGGGCATTCAAGCGGGCGACAAAATCATAGTCAGTGGCACCATTGGCGATCATGGCATGGCTGTGCTTGCGGCCCGAAACGAATTGCCCCTCAAAACAACACTCACCTCTGATTGCGCATGCCTCAACCACCTGATTGATGCAGCTTTGAGTGAATCGGATGCCATCAGGTTCATGCGCGATGCCACCAGAGGAGGGCTTGGAACAGTGCTTGCAGAACTCTGCGAAAACAGCCAATGGGGAATCAAGTTGCAGGAAGAGGCAATTCCCGTGGCCGAAGAAGTGAGGGGTATGTGTGAATTATTGGGGTTCGATCCATTGTATGTTGCCAACGAGGGGAAGGTGGTAATGGTTGTAAGCCCAAATGACACCGAAAAGGTATTGAAAAGCCTTCGAAACCATCCACTTGGCGCAGATGCGGCTGTGATTGGTGAAATAGTGAAGGAACATCCCGGACTAACCTGGCTGCACACAACCTTTGGAAGCACACGCATCGTTGACATGCTTGCAGGTGAGCAATTGCCCCGAATTTGTTAAATTTCCCCCTACCCTACGAAAAGCTGAAGCTGCCTCAATCTTAAAAGCCATATTCGAAGTAGAACTTCGAAAGCTCTGTTCCAATTTCTTTAAACACAATGTGATGGTTGTTGCAGCCCTTTCTTGAACAGATGCGTACCACCCCTCCTGCCTTGATAACAAACGAAACAAGCGGTGCGCCGCATTCATCGCAGTTTTCGCTGATGGTAAGCTCTTTGTTGCAATGCGGACAATACATATCCACAATTTCGCCATCAGCAATCTCGATGTCGAGCTTTTTGTTGCAATCACCATAAACACAACTCAACCACAAAACACCGCGATCGTGTTCGGTTTCAATGTTTAGCTTCACGCTTGGTCGTTCGTGCAGACGTGTCTCTTCATCCATTAAAGATTTGCCGCACAGCGGGCATTTGATGCTGATTGATACTTCTTTTTCCATGACGTTTCTGCATTTTGGTTCAACACCCTAAATATACGACATCAAGCCACTGGAAATCAAGTTTTAATTCAACTTTCTTTTATTGAAAACAAAAAAAACCTGCACGCTGGTGCAGGCTTTCCGATCGAAAAATAAATGTTTAAGCGGTGGGTATCGACCTTAAAATATCAAGAGTCAAATCCCAAAACTTTTGAGCAGAAGCCACTTCAATGCGTTCGTCGGGCGAATGTGCACCTTTGATAGTAGGGCCATACGAAATCATATCCATTCCGGGATATTTATCGCCAATCAAACCGCATTCCAATCCGGCGTGTATGGCTTTAACAAGTGGCTGAACACCAAACAACTTTTCATAGGAAGCCACTGTTATTTCTCTGATCTCCGAATGCGGATTGGGTGCCCAGCCCGGATAGCCATTGCTGCTGCTCACCTCCGCGCCGGCAAGCAGGAAACAGGCATGCACCATTTGAACGATATCAGTTTTTGCTGATTCAACACTGCTGCGCTGACTGGTTGTGATGACAAAAGAAGATTCGCCCGTACGCACCGAAGCCAGGTTGGTCGAAGTTTCTACAAAACCCGGAATGCTTTGTGAGTATGCCATCACACCATGAGGACAGGCATAAAGTGCATGCAGCAATTTCTGCTGATCATCAGCAGAAACGATGTTTTCCGGAATCTGCGCAACGCTTTCAGTTTTAATACTAAGCAGCGGCTCAGTAATGGAAAATTCAGACTTGATCAGCTCTGCCAGGCTGGCCATACCACTGAGAAAAGCAGCTGCCTGATCCTTTGGAATAAGCACAACTGCTTTGGCTTCGCGGGCAATGGCATTGCGCAGGTTGCCACCCTCGAGCGAAACAAGCATGAGGCCATTTTTCTTTTGACCTTCCATGAGCAGCCGGGTTATTATTTTATTGGCATTACCCAGACCTTTGTGAATGTCGTCGCCAGAATGTCCGCCTTTCAAACCACTCACAATCAGTTCGAATGAGAGCGTTTCGGCTGGTGCCGCCAGCCTTTTATATGGCAGGTTGGCAACGGTATCTTTTCCACCTGCACAGCCTATAAACAACTCTCCCTCGTCTTCAGAATCCAGATTAAGGAGAATTTTCCCCTTGAGGGCATCCGTACTCAAACCAAAAGCGCCGGTAAGACCTGTTTCTTCATCCACCGTAAACAAACACTCGATGGGGCCGTGAGCGATGTCGTTCGCAGCCAGAATGGCCAGCTGAGCCGCCACACCAATCCCATCGTCAGCTCCGAGCGTGGTGCCATTGGCTTTTACCCAGCCATCAACAAGTTGAACCTCAATTGGATCGTTAAAGAAATCATGCTGTTTGTCACTATTTTTTTCACAAACCATATCAATATGGCTTTGTAAAACAGTAGTTCTTCTGTTTTCGTAGCCTTTGGTTGCATCTTTGTAAATGAACACATTGCCTACTTCATCCTGTTGGTATCGCAAGGCATGTTTTTGAGCGAATGCAATCAAATAGTCGATCATTTTACCTTCGTGTTTCGAAGGGCGCGGTATGAGCGTGATTTCTCTAAAAAAGCGCCAAAGCCCTTGAGGCTGAAGTTCGTTGAGTAGTTCGTTCATAGGGTTTAAATTTTCACAAAAATAGTGATTGCCCCCCACATGAGGTCGCATGAAACCGAAAAAATCAAAAGCAGTTGAGAAAGAAAATTTGTTAGCCGTGATCGGCGTTTACAAAAACTTGGCGAGGATTTGAAACAATTCCTGTCTTCGGAAAGGCTTGGCAATAAACTCATTACAACCGGCCTTCAGGCACATCTCACGGTCCGATTGCATGGCAAAAGCAGTTTGAGCAATAATGGGGATGCGCGGATTGAGCCTTCGAATCCGCTGGGTTGCTACAAGTCCGTTCAATCGCGGAAGACGGATATCCATGATAACCAAATCGATCTGCTGGTTCTTTTCGATGATGTCAACTGCATCAACACCATTGTCAACATGCACGATGGTTGCACCCGATTTTCCAAGGTATGCTTGCACCAGCTGATAATTTGAGGGAACATCCTCAACAACCAACAGTGTTTTGCCCTTCAAATCAGGCATACGCTCAAGTTGCTGACCCAACCTGTCGAAATGCAGGAAGGCCGATTCATTGGCTACAGTTTGAGACATTTGTTTGGTAGATACGGCACAAAATTAAACGAAATCTTAAACAGCAAGCACAAAACCATGAAATTTTGTGGTTTTCTCAAAAGTTGGAAACATACGCTCGGCATTTCTTCCTGAACAACCTTCGCTATATTAATCACTGATAACGTGAATGTTAATCAAAGTTCCGTGTGATTGGTATTGCTTCCAAGCGGGGTTAAAGCCATATCATCAGGATTTTTGACGCAGCAACCCGTGCTCTTATTAAAAAAGAAAATCGGCCGATGCAAACAAGGCAGATTAGCTGTTTTTTAAACTGTCGATAATGTCGGCCGGATTTGGATGAGAAAACACCGCGTTTCCTGCAACGAGAATATCAGCACCCGCATTGAAAAGTGATGCAGCATTGCTTGTATCCACTCCCCCATCAACCTCGATGAGAACATTCAGGTTTTTTTGCAGAATCATTTCCTTCAGGCGGACAATCTTTGCATAAGTTTCTGCAATAAAACGCTGACCGCCAAAGCCAGGGTTGACAGACATCAGCAGCACAAAATCAGCTGATTCGAGCGAGTTTTCGAGCAAACTTACTGGCGTATGCGGATTGAGCACAATCCCGGCTTTCATTCCGTTTTGCCTGATTTCGGCCAGTGTCCGGTGAAGGTGTGTTGAAGCCTCATAATGTACCGAAAGCCAATCAGCACCTGCTTCCCTGAAAGCTGCAATATAGCGTTCGGGTTGCACAATCATGAGGTGTACATCAAGGGGTTTGCTGACACCAGCCCGGATCGCTTTCAAAACAGGAAGTCCAAAAGAAATATTCGGAACAAACACGCCATCCATAATATCGCAGTGCACAAGGTCGGCCTTGCTGTTTTCCAGCATGTCAAGATCAGCTTTGAGATTCAGAAAGTTTGCCGAAAGAACCGATGGCGCGATAAGACGACTCATAGAAAGAATGTGGGTGTAAAACTATAAAAATATTTCAAAAATAGGCAGTTGAAAGCTTGTTCATAAAAAGAAAAAGCCACCCTTCGGGCAGCTTTTTCATGAATATGGTTAACCCAGATAGCTCTTCAGAATTTTGCTCCTGCTGGTGTGTTTGAGCCTTCTGATGGCTTTTTCCTTGATTTGACGCACCCGCTCACGGGTCAGGTCAAACTTTTCACCGATTTCTTCAAGCGTCATTGGGTGGCTGCCGTTGAGACCGAAATACAATTTGATCACATCGGCTTCACGTGGGGTGAGCGTTGATATGGCACGATCGATTTCCTTGCGGAGCGATTCATACAACAGTTCGGTTTCAGGAGTAATGGCCTCCTCGCTGCGGAGCACGTCATACATGGTATTGTCTTCGTCCTGAATGAGGGGTGCATCCATCGAAACGTGCCTTCCGGCATTTTTCATTGATTCTTTCACCTCGTTTTCAGTCACTTCGAGAATATCAGCAATTTCCTCTGCATTGGGTTCACGTTCAAATTCCTGTTCCAGTTTTGCATAGGCTTTGTTGATCTTGTTGATCGAACCGATCTTATTGAGCGGAAGACGCACGATGCGCGACTGTTCGGCCAATGCCTGAAGGATGCTTTGACGAATCCACCAAACGGCGTACGAAATAAATTTGAACCCCCTTGTTTCGTCGAAACGCTGGGCGGCTTTAATGAGTCCGAGGTTTCCTTCGTTGATCAGGTCGGGAAGACTAAGACCTTGGTTTTGATATTGTTTCGAAACGGAAACAACAAACCTCAGGTTTGCTTTGGTTAATTTTTCCAAAGCAGCCCGGTCACCCTGTTTGATACGCTGGGCCAGCTCAACTTCCTCTTCGGCTGTGATCAGCTCAACTTTTCCAATCTCCTGGAGGTACTTGTCTAAGGACGCGGTTTCCCTGTTGGTAACCTGCTTCGTAATTTTTAGTTGCCTCATGAAATACTGTTAATGCTTTAATGGGATTTTTACGGCATTTTCCGGTATTAGTTACGCTCATTGTTCGAGCGGGGTGGCCGACTGTCGTGCCTGTTGTCGCGGCGATGGTCGTTGCGTCGGTCACCGCCACGGTGATCACCGCCACGATGATCTCCACGGCCCTCGTTTCGTTGACCAGACGGCCGCTCTTCGGGCATGCCCTCTGGCTTAGGAATGAGTGCTTTACGCGACAATTTCATTTTTCCGGTTTTTTCGTCCACACCAATCAGTTTCACTTTGATTTTGTCGCCCACGTTGAGCACGCCGTCCATGGTTTCGAGCCGGCGCCATTCGATTTCGGAGATGTGCAGCAAAGCGTCTTTTCCAGGCAGGATCTCAACAAAAGCACCAAAAGGCTGGATACTTTTTACAGTTCCCAGGTATTCCTCTCCCACTTCAGGAACTGCAACAATGGCACGGATACGTGCTTTTGCAGCTTCAATGGATGATTTGTCGGCCGAAACGATGTCGATGATTCCAAACTCACCTTTTTCTTCGATCACGATGGTGGTATTGGTTTCGCGCTGCATTTCCTGAATGATCTTACCACCGGGACCAATTACTGCGCCAATGAATTCTTTCGGGATGGTAATTTTTTCGATGCGAGGAACAAATTCTTTGTAATCGCTCCTTGGCTCGGTAATGGTTTTGGCCATTTCGCCCAAGATGTGCATACGTCCCTGACGGGCCTGTTCGAGCGCCATTTCCAGCACTTCGTAGGTCAGGCCATCCACTTTGATATCCATCTGGCATGCGGTGATGCCGTCTTTTGTTCCGGTCACCTTAAAATCCATGTCGCCCAGGTGGTCCTCATCGCCAAGGATATCGGACAACACGGCAAACTTACCAGCGTCGCCCGAGATCAGGCCCATGGCAATGCCAGCCACCGGCTTGGCAATTTTCACACCTGCATCGAGCAATGCGAGCGTTCCACCGCATACCGATGCCATGGAAGAAGAGCCGTTTGATTCGAGAATATCAGATACCACGCGGATGGTGTAAGGGTTTTCTTCACCAGAAGGGATCATGGTTTTGAGCGCGCGTTCGGCCAGATTACCATGCCCGATTTCACGCCGACCCACACCCCTGTTGGGTTTGGCTTCACCTGTTGAAAAACTCGGGAAGTTGTAGTGAAGATAAAAATTGGATGTTCCGGTAACAACAGCGCCATCAATGGTTTGTTCGTCCATTTTGCTGCCAAGGGTGACCGTGACAAGCGACTGGGTTTCGCCACGTGTGAAAATGGCCGAGCCATGTGCAGAGGGAAGGTAGTCAACTTCGCACCAGATGGGTCTGATTTCATTCAGTTTACGGCCGTCCAAACGCACCCTGTCGTTGAGGATGGCATCGCGTACGGCCTTTTTTTCCACATCGTGGAAATATCTTTTCACCAGTGATTTTTTCTCATCCCGTTCTTCTTCGGCCAAGGTTTCCATGAATTGCGCCTGAACTTCACCAAAGGCGGCTGCCCTTTCGTGTTTGTTGGGATTGCCTTTCAAGGCCAGCTCGTAGCAAGGCTGATAGGCAAAGGCCTGCACGGCAGCCTTGAGTTCGTCGTCATTGGTTTCGTGCGAATAGACGCGTTTTGGGTTGGCTTTTTCAACCTGGGCAGCCAAATCGAGCTGGGCCTGGCATTGAACCTTGATGGCATCGTGTGCAGTTTTCAGGGCTTCGAGCATCACGGCTTCCGAAACCTCCTTCGACTCACCCTCGACCATCATGATATTGTCGAGTGTGGCAGCCACAATGAGGTCGAGGTCGGCCTCAGGCAGCACATCAGCATTGGGATTGATGACAAACTCCCCGTTGATGCGGGCAACCCGTACTTCTGAAATTGGACCGTTGAACGGAATGTCAGAAACTGCAAGGGCTGCAGAGGCAGCAAGCGCTGCGAAGGCATCGGGTGGCACAGCTGCATCGCCAGAGATGAGGTTGATGACAACCTGTGTTTCGGCATGATAGTCGTCGGGGAACAAAGGACGCAGCGCCCTGTCAATCAGGCGCGAGATGAGCACTTCGTAGTCAGAAGGCCTGCCTTCGCGCTTGAAAAAGCCACCTGGAAATTTACCGGTTGAGGCATATTTCTCACGATAGTCAACAGAAAGGGGCATGAAATCCACGTCTTCTTTTGCTTCGGGAGCCGAGACCACCGTGGCAAGCAACATGGTTTTGTCAACTTTAACGACCACAGCACCATCAGCCTGCTTCGCCAGTTTTCCGGTTTCAATCGTAACCACCCTACCGTCGGGCAATTCGAATGATTGAGTAATACCTTTTGGAATCATATAAAAATTATTGTGTTGTAAAGGCTACCTCAGAAAATGCAAAAAAAGGCAATCGTGTGCAATTGCCTTTCCTTGACTCCGAGGGGTCGTTTCTTATTTACGGATACCCAGCTTTTTGATGATATCGCGGTACCGTTCAATATCTTTCGACTTCAAATAATCGAGTAATTTTCTTCTTTTACCTACCAAACGAACCAGCGAACGCATCGTAACCATGTCCTTTTTGTTGGATTTGAGGTGCTCGGTGAGGTGTTTGATTCTAAAGGTGAAAAGCGCAATCTGGCCTTCAGCAGAGCCTGTGTTAACTGCTGACTGACTGTATTCTGCAAAAATTTCCGACTTCTTTTCTGTGTCTAAATACATATGCTATTTCATTTCAAATTTTGAGCCTGCAAAAATAGATATTTTCCTGAACCTGTGCAAGGTTTATTCATCTTTTTTTATTTCAGCCGATTCCGTGGTTTTTTTTGCCTGATCCATTCCGGTCGGGTTGGGCAAGTTGAGTGGTTGAATGTCCTGTATGGCTTGCGGACGGTCTTTCCAACCCATCTGATAGGCAATGACGTTCACCCACGAAAAAAGCTGAAATGAAATGGCATAAAACTTCCTGACAAAGGATAATTTGTCAATCATAGGAATCAAAACAGATGTAAACACGATGGTAAACAGCACCATGGAAAAGGTAACATTCATAATGAACTCTCCGCCTGCAATGCCCCTTTGAAGAGGTATGGTTGCCAACACAGCGGCTGCCAGCCCTTTTGGGAAGATAGCTGCCATGAAATACCGGTCGCGTGGTTCGGTGTCTTTCGAAGAAATGCTCATTTTTACAATTGGGATGCGCAGAAACAAGAGCACCACCGACAAAATCAAGCCGATCACCAATTGTGAAATGTCGTCGAAGCGGATCGAAATACCGATGTAAACAAAAAAGAAGGTCTTTAATAAAAAAACGACCTCACTAAACAAGATGCGCTCCACATCATTTAGCATATTTGTTTCCTTTGAGATGTACCTGCGCACAAGCGGGGAGGCAAGCAAATCCATGTTAGCGAGTCCGATACCAAAAGTAAGTGCCGCAATGGCTCCGCTATAGCCAAGTAATTCACTGATTCCGAATATGATGAAAACAAAGGCAGGAGTTGTAAAGATGGAATTTTGGACCGTCCTGACCTTATGGAGAATCATCGACCAAAACACCGAACCGAACAAGCCTATCATCGAAGCCAACACAAACGAAGCCAACACATTACCCAACATCACGCCAACATTCAGACTTCCCATTTCGATGGCCTCCATCAGTGCAAGGGCAAAAACGATGCACAAAACATCACTGAAAGCAGACTCCAAAATCAGGATGGTGCTTCCATTTTTGCCCATGTTGAGCTGCTTAACCATGGGAATGACCACCGCAGATGAAGTGCCTCCGACAATTGAACCTAACATGAATGCCACCAAAGGTTCCAAATCGTAATAAAACCACCCAATCAATCCAATAACTGCTGTTGTGGCAAAAAAATTCAGGTTCGTTAAAAGGGTTGTGCCTCTGATAGAAGTTCGCAATTCATCCAGTTTCAAGCCAGTGCCACCTTCAAAAAGAATGATTACCAGGGTAATGGTGGTAAAAACAGGGCCAATCGCTCCAAACGATTCAATTTTTATCAGGTGAAATACCGGCCCTATCAAGAGCCCTATCAGGATTAGCAATAACACATCAGGAATCCTGAGCTTGCTAAACATGGCGGCAAAAGCATGGGCTAAAAAAACCAGAAAACCTACCGCCACTACGGCAACTGCAATGTTCATGGATTATCTTTTTTATTCGGTTGATAATATGCAAATATAAACACAATTGAATACCCGCATGCGATGCCAGAACATCCAAAACACATCAGGGAAAACCAGTAACAGTTTATGATGCATTTTTTAAAAAAGTTGTTGAACTATTTCACCACTTATACGTTTAAAGTTTAAACAAAATTATTAAACAAAATGTCCAAAAAGGTAATCGTAATCGGCGCTGGTTTCTCGGGTTTATCGGCTGCCACCACACTTGCCAGCAAGGGTTTTGACGTTGAAATCATCGAGAAACACGATATGGCCGGCGGCAGGGCGAGAAGATACAGCGAAGCTGGTTTCACTTACGACATGGGGCCAAGCTGGTATTGGATGCCAGATGTGTTTGATCAGTATTTCGCGTCATTCGGGAAAAAGACCGCTGATTACTATCAACTCACACGACTTGATCCCTCCTACACCATCTACTTCGGCCCTGACGACAAAGTTGATCTTCCGGCAGATTTAGCCTCGCTCTATGCCTTGTTTGAGTCTATCGAAGCTGGCAGCGGAAAAAAGCTGAAGCGCTTTCTGGAAGAAGCGGCTTACAAATACGAAATAGGAATTAAGAAATTGGTATTCAAGCCATCGCGCAGCATTACTGAGTTTCTGGATTGGGACATCATGCGGGGTGCGCTGAAAATGCACCTGCTTCAATCGTTTCACACTTACATCCGCAAGTATTTTCATCACCCGAAGCTGCTCAAAATTCTCGAGTTTCCGATCCTCTTTTTGGGCGCTACACCACAAAAAACACCAGCTTTGTATTCGCTCATGAACTATGGCGACATGGTGCTGGGCACCTGGTACCCTGTGGGTGGGATGTACAGTGTGGTTCAGGGTTTCCAGAAACTTGCTGAAGAACAAGGTGTTAAATTCTCATTCTCGGAGGAAGTGCGCGCTTTTGAATACAAGCAAAACAAAAGCATCAGCCATGTGGTTACAAACAAACGCACATTGGAAGCAGACCATGTGATAGCCAGCGCGGATTACCACCATGTTGAACAAAAAATCCTGCCAAAGCAGTACCGCATGTACGACGATAAATACTGGAACAGCCGCACCCTTTCGCCCTCATCGCTCATATATTATATTGGTGTGGATAAAAAACTGGAAGCCATGCAACACCACACGCTTATCTTCAACAAAGATTTCGATAAGCATGCCGAACAAATTTATGAGCGACCGTCATGGCCCGAAAACCCTTCGGTGTATGTGAGCTGTACCTCGAAAACAGACAAGGCGGTTGCTCCAGAAGGAATGGAAAACCTCTTTGTTTTGATACCTGTTGCACCCGGATTGCACGATGATGATGCCACCAGACAGCATTACTTTGATTTTTCAATTCAAAGAATTGAAGAAACGATGAACATTCAGTTCAAAGACAACATCATATACAAGAGGTTTTATTCAGGCCGTGATTTTGCAACCGACTATTACGCATACAAGGGCAATGCTTATGGACTTGCCAACACCTTGCGGCAAACAGCCATCCTGAAACCATCGATGTTTAGCAAAAAACTGGATAACTTGCTATATACAGGACAGTTAACCATTCCCGGACCAGGCGTTCCGCCAACCATCATCAGCGGTCAGGTGGCAGCCGGTCAAATCATTCAAAAACACCCAATTGTATGAAAGCACTCTTTGATCAGGTTTCCTACAAAATTTCCCGACTGACCACCCGCACCTATACCACCTCTTTCTCATTGGGGATCAGCCTGTTCGACAAAAAATACCATGATCCCATTTATGCCATCTACGGTTTTGTCAGGCTGGCCGACGAGATTGTGGATTCCTTTCACGAATACGACAAGGCTTTGCTGATGGAGGAATTCCGGCGCGAAACCGTGCTGGCTCTGGAGCGCCGCATCAGTTTGAACCCCATCCTGAACAGCTTTCAGGAAACCGTTCACCGCTATGGAGTGGAGTGGGCACACATTGACAAATTCCTGAAAAGCATGGAAATGGACCTCGACAAAATTGAGTATAACCAAATGCTCTACGAGGACTACATCCTTGGATCGGCCGAAGTGGTTGGCCTGATGTGCCTGCATGTGTTTACCGAGGGCGACCGTGAAAAATACGAAAACCTGAAACATCCGGCCATGCGATTGGGCTCGGCCTTTCAGAAGATCAACTTCTTCAGGGATTTGCACAATGATCATCAGCACCTCGGTCGAACCTATTTTCCAGGCCTGGACATCCGAAATTTCAATGCAGAGGTGAAACGCGACATTGAAGCCGATATCGAAAAAGACTTTCAGGAAGGCCTGGCAGGTATTCGCCGTCTGCCAGTTGGCGCTAGATTTGGGGTTTATGTGGCCTATGTGTACTATTACAACCTTTTCAAAAAAATCAAGCGACTCAACGCCAAACGCCTGCTCGAAGACAAACGTATTCGTATTCCGAACACATCAAAATACCTCCTGCTCATTTCATCTTACATGCGTTTTAGATTTAATTTGCTTTAAATGAACATCTTACTGCTTTTACTCCTAAGCTTCAATGTGTCAACAGTTGAGGCCTTACGTTCGGAGGCCAGAAGTTTGTTTTTCTCGTTTGATGCAGACCAAACCGCATCGCAAAAACTGTTGCGTTTGACAAACCAAAGTCAATTGCAAACAGAACCACTTTTTATAGCATACAAGGGCGTTGCCATTGCAAGCCTGGCTCGCTATGCCACAAATCCAATTCAAAAACTTGAGCATTTCAACGATGGAAAAAACCTGCTCGAAACAGCCATCAGACTCGCTCCACAACAAGCAGAGATTCGACTCCTGCGATTAAGCATCCAACTTGCCTCTCCCCCATTTTTAGCCTACAACGCGAACATCGAGGAAGATAAATCGTTCATCATTAATCAGTTGCTCACTAATGCAGCAATCTTTTCTGATGCCAACTTTAAGGAAAAAGTTTTGTTATTTTTGCGTCAAAAGGCGAAGCTAACAGACGACGAAAGCAAAAAAATAGACCAGCTGTTGACAAGCAATCTGCCGCAACCACTTTCAAAGTCAGAATAACGATGCAAGAATTTGTGATATTGGTAAATGAGCGCGATCAGGAACTCGGCCTGATGGAAAAAATGGAAGCACACCACAAAGGTGTGCTTCACAGGGCCTTCTCGGTGTTTTTGTTCAACACAAAAGGTGAAATGCTACTGCAACAGCGGGCTTACAGCAAATATCATTCACCAGGCTTATGGACCAATACCTGTTGCTCACACCCCCGTAAAAATGAAAGCAATCTTGAAGCGGCACAGCGCCGGTTGAAGGAAGAGATGGGCATGGAAAGCCGCATCGAGGAGATTTTTAGCTTTATTTACAAAGCAGATGTCGGACAAGGTCTCACCGAGCACGAGCTGGACCATGTGTTTGTTGGCTACACCGACGCACAGCCTGTGATCAACACCCTGGAGGCTGCTTCCTATCGCTATGCCAAGCCTGCAGAGGTGAAAACGGATATGCAGCAACATCCCGAAAATTATACCGTATGGTTTCGGATCGCATTCGAAGAAGTTTACAACTATTTTAATAACAATAAGTTAGATACAATATGAACTGGATATTAGCAAGTTTGCTTGTCATTGGTGCCTTTCTTTTTATGGAGTTTGTGGCTTGGTCCTCCCACAAATACGTGATGCATGGATTTTTATGGATACTGCACAAGGATCACCACATCAGGGATGGCCGCAAATTTGAATGGAACGATGTGTTTGCTGTTATTTTTGCCGTTCCGAGCTTCCTGTTCATCTACACAGGTATGCAGGACGGCCTTGACTGGAAGTTTTACATCGGAATGGGAATTGCCCTGTATGGTGCCGCTTATTTTATTTTTCATGATGTGTTGGTACATGGGAGGATGCCATTTTTGCAAAAAATCAGCAACCGCTACCTGCGTGCCACCATCACAGCGCATATGGACCACCACAAACCCAATGCCCATTACAACTACGGTTTTTTGGTGGCACCCTGGAAGTATTACAAGGAAGAGTGGGCACGCAGGAAAACAAACCAAGCCTAAGAATTCCTGCAAATTTGCAGTTCCAGCATCCATTTGAACTGCACTGAAGTTACGAACAAACGGTTAAACGCGCTGCTCATTACAGTGTGCATGAGCTTAACTCTGAGATGATTAGCCAACGATTCATTGTTGGTTTCAAGACTAACAATCAGATGGCAGCTGTGCAGCAATTGTTTACGATAGAAAGGCAAAAGCGCTTCCTTTTGGGCTATAAGGTTGTTAAGATCGCTTAACAAAAACTTAGTTCGACCAGATGCTGGTTCCTCATCTGGAACAAACCACCGCGTGATTTCGATTCCAACTTTGAAATGCCGCGTAACTATGATAAAATCAGGCGATTCGGAAGCAATGACTCTACCTTTCGAAAAATCTGCAAGCCTTGTTCTGACAAAATCCAGCACCCTCCGTTCCTCCATTTTCCTGATTTCGGCTTGCATATATTTTGTGATTTGGGTGGGCAATTTACAAAATCTTATCCAAGACTTTATGATCGCCTAACAGCCCATTTTTCGATACAGCCTTTCTTTACTTTTTCATTGATTTATGCCTAACAGAAGAAAAGTGGAGGTGGTGGTTGTGTCGGATGTTCACCTCGGAACGAAGGGTTGCCGATCGGTCGAATTGCTGCACTATCTCAAATCAGTTCAACCGAAAACGCTCATCCTCAACGGCGATATCATCGATATCTGGCAATTCAAAAAAAATTATTGGCCAGCCAGTCATATGAAAGTGGTTAAATACATCATTGGACTGGCAGCAAAAAAAACAAAAGTATATTACATCACCGGAAACCATGACGAGGTTTTGCGCCGATTCGCCGGATTAAAAATTGGTAATTTACATATTGTCAATCAATTAACTTTAGACCTGGATGATCGGCGACACTGGATTTTTCATGGTGATGTGTTTGATGTGATCATGCAGCACAGCAAATGGCTTGCAAGGGCAGGCGCCATTGGATACGATAGCCTAATCTGGTTTAATACGTTGATAAACAGTACGAGACGGAGTCTGGGGTACAGTCCTGTTTCAATTTCTAAAAGGATAAAAGACAATGTGAAGTCGGCTGTCAGGTACATCAACAACTTTGAGGCGACAGCTGCCGGGCTGGCAGCCCGAAAAGGCTACAATGTCATTGTTTGCGGCCATATTCATCATCCTGAAATCAAGATGCTGGAAGCAAACAACAGGCAGATTCAATACCTTAACGCTGGCGACTGGATTGAGAACCTGAGTGCCCTCGAGTATCACGAAGGAAAGTGGAAAATGTTTCGTTATGCTGATGCGGCGTCCACATATCATACTTATGATTCTGATGATGAACAACATATGCCAATTGAAGAGATGAAAACAAAGGTACTGTTTCAAAAAATGCTGGAGGAATTTCAGTCATGAACATCCTATTTGCGATTCAGGGAACTGGCAACGGACATCTGAGCCGAGCCATTAGTCTGTTGCCTGAGCTGAAAAAACATGGTAAAGTGAAACTGCTGGTGAGTGGCGCCAACAATGGCCTCAAACTCCCTTTCCCGGTTTCGTATCGTTTTCATGGACTGGGCTTTAGTTTTGGTAAATCTGGGGGAATCGACTTTGCCAGAACCTTCACGGATGCGAAAATATACCGCCTGATTAAGGAATTTGAGTCGGTGCCGGTTGCAAAGTTTGACCTTGTTATCAATGACTTTGAGCCACTTACAGCCTGGGCTTGCAAATCGAAACAAGTGCCCTGTATCGGCCTGAGCCATCAATCGGCGCTGCTGCATCCGGGTGTTCCACTCCCGGAAACTCCCAACTTGTTCGGAAGCCTCATTCTGCGACACTATGCGCCAACTGCAGAGAACATCAGCTTTCACTTTGCTGCGTATCATCCTGATATTTTCACACCTGTGATTCGTGAGGACCTCCGTCGGGCCAGGGCGACTGACAAAGGCCACATCACGGTGTATTTGCCTGCATATAGCGATGCATTTCTGATCAACTTTTTCAAACAACTGAAGGATGTGCCTGTTCACATTTTCTCGAGAAGTGGAAAAAGCACACAAGTGAACCCATACATCACCGTAAAACCTGTTGATCAGCAAGCCTTTGGAAAAAGCATGCTGAGTTCGCGTGCCGTTGTATGCGGTGCTGGATTCGAAACACCAGCCGAGGCTTTGTTTCTGGGTAAAAAGCTCCTGGTAGTACCCATGAAAAACCAATATGAACAGCAATGCAATGCCACAGCCCTCGAACAACTTGGTGTGCAAGTTGTGCTCCAACTCTTGTTTGGAGACATTGGTTTGGTGCGTCAATGGTTTGAAGAAAGAAGTGCCATTCAACTGAGTTATCCCCAGTTAAACAAGGAAATTTTTGAGGCCGTGATCGAAAAATACCATCGCATGCCCAAAAAACCTGCCAACAGCCAAAAGACCCAACACTACCTGAGGTTGATGCAAGGCAATCTGAACAGCTTGCGCAGCCGTGCCGTCAGACAGATCTTCAGTATTGCTGACTGAAGCTGAAATAACCCGGATAAGGCAATTGTTTCGATCCGATGTTCAGATAGGGCTTCACTTTCACCACCACATTCAGGGGTTCACTTCCTTTTCCGCTGAGTTTGCCGATCATGGCATTCAGTGTGGACTGTGTTTGGTTGGCAAGTGCTTTGAAAAGCTCAGTTTGCAGGGGTAAACGAATGAGGGTTTGACTATTAGCCGCCAGCGTAATATGCTGATTTGTAGATCCATTCAGCACCTCCACCCCATCAAACAGCACAATGTAGTCCATTTTCGTGAGGGTTGCTGCCTTCCTGTTGGGATTTTCCACATCCATCATAAGCTGAAAAGAAACGGGGAAATCCTGGCGGAGCAGCGCGCCGGCAAGCTGTATCATTTGTCCGCCGCTGAGCGATTGCAACGAAATTCCACGGTTGAGCCGGATTCCTGCAAGGCTAACCGAATCAATGCCATTGTAAGAAAATGTGCAGGTTTTCAGCCGTGCCACCTCCTTTGCCTGCTGAATGGTATTGCAGGAGTACAAGGCTCCAATTGATAATAAAACTATCAATATCAGTGCTTTAAACAACGCTTTCATTAGGCATTTTTATTCAGGCGCTTCCGTTCGGTTTCATCCAGAATGATTTTGCGCAGGCGAAGGGAGCGCGGTGTCACTTCGAGGTATTCGTCTTCACGGATATTTTCCATAAATTCTTCCAACGAAAAACGGATGGCTGGGATGATGAGCACTTTTTCATCCGAACCTGAGGCACGCATATTGGTTAATTTTTTGGTTTTGCAGACATTAACAACCAGATCGGAAGCCCTGTTGTTTTCGCCAATCACCTGACCCATATACACTTCCTCGTTGGGATGAATGTAAAATTGGCCCCGATCCTGCAATTTCCAGATAGAGAAAGGAATGGCAGTGCCGGTTTCGAGCGAAATAAGTGCACCATTGTTGCGTGCTGCCAGCTCACCTTTCCATGGCTCGAATGCCTTGAAGCGATGTGCAATGATGGCCTCTCCTTCGGTGACGGTAAGGATGTTGTTTCGCAAACCAATGATTCCGCGTGAAGGGATGTTGAATTCAAGGTGCATGCGGTCGCCCTTGGGATGCATCTCGGCCAGCTCGCCTTTGCGCATACTCACCTGTTCTATCACTTTACCGGCAAAGTCCTCAGGCACAAGCACTGTGAGGGATTCCACCGGTTCATGTTTTTGTCCATCAACCATTTTGATGATCACTTTTGGTTGCCCCAGCTGGAACTCATACCCCTCGCGGCGCATGGTTTCGATGAGGATGCTCAGGTGCAGAATGCCACGACCATACACAAGCAAGGCGTCGGGCGATTCGGTATCTTCGACACGCAAAGCCAGATTTTTTTCGATCTCCTTCATCAACCGCTCGCGTAGGTGCCTGGATGTTACATATTTACCCTCTTTACCGTAAAAAGGTGAATTGTTAATAGTGAACAACATGCTCATCGTTGGTTCTTCGATGCGGATGGGCGGAAGTCCTTCCGGCTTTTCGGCATCTGCAATCGTATCGCCAATTTCAAAGTCTTCGATGCCCATCAGTGCAATGATATCGCCCGAATAGACAGGTGTTTTAATCCGCTCTTTTCCAAGGCCTTCGAATGTGTACAGCTCTTTGATGACTGATCGGGTAATACTGCCATCGCGTTTAACGAGCGACACATTCATGCCTGCCTGCAGCATCCCGCGTGTGAGACGACCCACTGCAATACGGCCCACATAGGAGCTGTAGTCGAGCGATGTGATTTGCAGCTGAGGTGTTCCTTCCACATGTTGCGCACTTGGGATGTGGTTCAAAATGGTGTCGAGCAGATAGGAAACATCGGATGTTTCATTCTTCCAGTGATCCGACATCCAGCCTTGCTTGGATGAACCATAAACGGTTGGAAAATCAAGTTGCTCCTCAGTTGCTCCAAGGTTAAACATGAGGTCAAAGACAGCTTCCTGCACTTCGTCGGGACGGCAATTCGGCTTGTCAACCTTGTTAACCACCACGATGGGCTTGAGGCCCAGCTCGATGGCTTTTTGCAAAACAAAACGGGTCTGCGGCATCGGTCCTTCAAAGGCATCGACCAGCAACAAAACGCCATCGGCCATATTAAGTACGCGCTCAACCTCGCCGCCAAAGTCGGCGTGGCCGGGGGTATCGATGATGTTGATCTTGGTGTCTTTGTATCTGACCGAAACATTTTTGGCCAGGATGGTGATGCCCCTTTCGCGTTCCAGGTCGTTGTTGTCGAGGATCAACTCATCCACTTCCTGATTGTCTCTGAAGAGTTTTACCTGATGAAGCATCCTGTCAACAAGGGTGGTTTTGCCATGGTCGACGTGTGCGATGATGGCAATATTTCTGATTTCGTGCATATTAAGCTTTTGGGTAATGAGGGCGCAAAATTAGTCTAATCTTGCGAAGTGGCACCATTAAAAATGCTTTAAATTTGCGATTCCGGGAGTTGATGCCCACAATAAGCTGCTAAATGATCTTTTTAGACACCCAATCCACTGATCCGTTTTTCAACCTCGCTGCAGAAGAATATGCCGTTAAACATATTAAAGATGAAGTGTTTATGCTTTGGTCCAATGACGATTGTGTCGTCGTTGGCAAACATCAGAATGCTGTTGCTGAGGCCAATATTCCCTTTCTGAATGCCCAACAGATACCGCTGATCAGGCGCATCTCGGGAGGAGGAACAGTGTTTCAGGGTAAGGGCAACATCAATTTCGGTTTTATTCGCAATGTCAGCGAAGGTGAAGACAAGGTGAATTTTAAACGGCACCTGCAGCCATTGATCTCGTTTCTGAAACACTTGGGCGTTGAAGCAAGTATTGAGGGCAAAAGCAGCCTGACGATCAATGGACTAAAAATTTCAGGAAACGCAGCGCACCTCCATCGAAACCGCAGCCTGCATCACGGAACTTTGCTCTACGATGCCGACCTGCAACGCGTGAATGAGGCCATCAGAAGCCGGCCTGAACGATACCACAGCAAGGCTGTGGCTTCGAACAGGGTGCACATTACCAACCTCAGGCCCTGGCTAAAAAACGAGCTCACAGAGGATGCTTTTATATCTTCATTCCGCGACTTCGTCTTCGGCAACTGCTCCATCAATCAAATTCAAACACTGAATGCCCAATCGAAACAGGAAGTGAACAAGCTTGTAGCAGAAAAATACCGAACGCGTGCGTGGAACTTTGGCTATTCGCCTGATTATGAATACGAAGCAAAACTCAATTTCGAAAATCAGCTCGTCCATCTTTGGATTAATGTTTCAAGAGATCGGATAATTGATTGTAAAAGTTTGAATAATAGTGCGTTAACTATTTTGATTGCAGACTCCATTCGGGGTTTAAGGCCCAGCATCGAAGAATTGTCACATGCCCTGAGTAAAGCCCTGGAAATAAAAAACACTACTCTAACCAACCAAATGGCTGCTGAGTTGTTATGAAGGGATATTAAAAAATTTCAACATGCAAGCAAACGACATTTTTCAACGTCTTTGGACTGATTATACATTACAAAATCCATCCGTTCAGGCGGTACACGATTTGTTTACGAAAAGGGGTGAACGGGTTGAAAACGACCATGTTGCATTTCGCACATTCGACGATCCACGCATCAATATTGATGTGCTATCGAGCGTGTTTTTAAAGGCAGGATACGTTTACAAGGGCGATTACCATTTCGAAGCCAAGCACCTCTATGCCAAGCATTTCGAGATGGAGGGTCAGCCCAGGGTGTTTATTTCGGAATTGATCACAGCAGATTTTAGTCCGCTACTTCAGCAAACGGTTTCGCGGCTTGTCGATCAAATCCCGGTTGATCTGTTGCAATCAGACGAGTTAATTTTCAGTGGAAACTGCTGGGAACAACCTTCCTTCGAATTGTATGAGCAACTCCGCAACGAGTCGGAATACGCTGCCTGGTTGTATGTGAATGGCTTTTGCGCCAACCACTTCACCGTGAGTGTCAACCACTTGCAAAGCCTCGGTTCGCTGGAGGCAGTCAATCAGCTCTTGAAAGACAATGGGTTTCTGCTCAACGATTCGGGTGGCGAGATCAAGGGCACACCGGCTGAGCTGCTCGAACAATCGAGCATTCGCTCAGAAATGATCAAGATTGATTTCAAAGAGGGTGCCTACGAGATTCCGGGATGCTATTATGAATTTGCCCGTCGCTATCCCGATGCTGATGGCCGTCTTTACTCAGGTTTTATTGCCAAATCAGCTGACAAAATCTTCGAAAGCACTGATAAAGTCAGATAATTCAGCCCAAATACGAAGCTGAATCTTGCTACCTTCGCAGCTGTAAAAAGCATTCAATCGCATGCGCGAATCAAAAATTTATCAAGCCCTCGAGGCCTTGAAAGGTGATTTTGATGGGGACATTTTTGTGGACGACGCCACCCGTCTGATCTATGCCACCGATGCATCCGCCTACCGCGAAAAGCCACTGGCTGTGGCACTGCCGCGCAACAAGGCGGACATCAAAAAGTTGATTTATCTGGCAAACGCGCAGAAATGCGCACTCATTCCGCGTGCAGCCGGCACATCTTTGGCCGGACAGGTGGTGGGCAATGGCATTGTGGTGGATGTTTCCCGTTATATGAATCGTATTCTGGAACTCAACGTATCGGAAAAATGGGTGTGGGTTGAGCCAGGTGTCGTTCTCAACGAATTGAATAAATTTCTTGCACCCCACGGATTGTTTTTCGGCCCTGAAACATCCACAGCCGATTACTGTATGCTGGGTGGCATGCTGGGAAACAACGCCTGCGGTGCGCACAGCCTTGTTTATGGAAGCACGCGCGACCATACCCTGGCAGTTGATACACTGCTCAGCAATGGCGATGAGGTCCGCTTCGAGTCAGTTGATAATGAAGCATTTGATCAAAAACTCAAGCTTGAATCGCTCGAAGGGGCATTGTACAGGCACATACACGAACTGCTGTCCAATGTCGAAAATCAGCAGGAAATCAGGCATCAATATCCTGATCAGAACCTGAAGCGCAGAAACACCGGATATGCCATCGACCTGTTGCTTGAAAGCGCGCCATTCACCAAAGGGAAGGAACATTTCAATTTTAGCAAGCTTTTGGCAGGATCAGAAGGAACGCTGGCTTTCACCACTGCCATCAAACTCAATCTGGAACCCCTGCCACCAAAAAACAAAGCTTTGCTTGTCGTACACTTCGAAACGATAAGGCAAGCTTTGGAGGCCAACCTCATTGCTTTGCAGTTTGGGCCGGTTGCCGTGGAGCTGATGGACAAAACGGTGATGGACCTGACAAAGGAAAATATCAGCCAAAACAAAAACAGGTTTTTTGTGGTGGGCGAGCCGGGCGCACTCCTGATAGCTGAGTTTGCCGAAGCCGACATGGCAACAATTCATCAAAAAGCCACTGACATTGAAAAAGCCATGCGATCCAGGGGATACGGCTATGCCTTCCCGTTAATCACCGGTGGCGATATCAAGAAGGTGTGGGAATTGCGCAAAGCAGGATTGGGGGTGTTGAACAATATGCCAGGCGATGCCAAGCCAGTGGCGGTGATTGAAGACACAGCGGTGAATCCCGCCTTTTTGCCCGACTACATCGAAGCTTTTGACAAGATGCTGGCCGGTTACGGAAAAAGTTGTGTTTATTACGCCCACATCGCCACAGGCGAACTGCACCTGAGGCCGATCCTCAACCTTAAAGATCCTATCGATGTGGAGCTGTTTCATACCATTGCCCTCGAAACAGCAAAACTGGTGAAACAGTTTCGTGGTTCGCTGAGTGGCGAACACGGCGATGGCAGGCTTCGTGGTGAGTTTATTCCATTGATGGTGGGCGAAAAAAACTACCAATTGCTTCAACAGATCAAGAGAACCTGGGACGTCAACAATATTTTTAATCCAAACAAAATTGTTGACACGCCGAAAATGAACAGCTCGCTGCGCTATGAGCCAGGAGTTAAAACGCGGGAAATCAAAACAGTCTTCGATTTTTCGCATGATATGGGTGTGCTCAGGGCGGCTGAAAAATGTAATGGAACTGCTGCATGCCGCAAAACAGAAGTGATAGGAGGAACCATGTGCCCTTCCTATATGGCAACGCGCGACGAGCGCAACACCACGCGGGCTCGTGCCAATATCCTCAGGGAGTTTCTGACCAACAGCCCCAAGGAAAATCCTTTCGACCATCAGGAAATTTACGAGGTGATGGACCTCTGCCTCTCGTGCAAAGCATGTAAATCAGAGTGCCCAAGCAGCGTGGATGTGGCCAAACTCAAAGCTGAATTTTTACAACATTATTACGATGCCAATGGCGCGCCACTACGTTCAAGGATCATTGCCAACATCAGCTCAATCAATGGTTTGGGAAGTGTGTTCCCGGCGTTGACCAATTTCGTTCTGACAAATAAGTTGCTATCCCGCCTGGTGGCAAAAACCATTGGTTTTTCCACTAAACGCAGCATGCCAACACTTTATCATACAACACTTGAGAAGTGGTTCGCCAAACAGGTTCAAGGCAACAGTGGGAAGCACAAAGGAAAAGTGTATTTGTTTAACGACGAGTTTACCCGTTTCAACGACACCGAAACAGGCATCAAGGCGGTGTTGTTGCTTCAAAAATTGGGTTTCGAGGTGGTGATTCCAAAACATACCGTGAGTGGCAGAACCTTTCTGAGCAAAGGTTTTCTGCGCAACGCGAAAGCAATTGCCAATGAAAATGTGCGGCTGCTCAAAGACAAGATCAGCATTGAAACGCCACTGGTGGGCATTGAACCTTCGGCTATCTTAACATTTCGTGATGAATATCCCGAACTGGTGGATGCTGAGCTCAAAGAAGCTGCCCTGCATCTGGCGGCCAACAGTTTCACCGTTGAAGAGTTTATTGCTCAGGCAGACACCAAGGGCCTGATCGATCGTAATTTGTTTAAAGAAGAGCAAAAAAAGGTGGTTTATCACGGTCATTGCCAGCAGAAATCCATCGCGAGCACGCAACAAGCTTTGCAAATACTAGGAATACCCAAAGGATATTCTGTCACAGAAATTCCCTCGGGCTGCTGCGGAATGGCCGGTTCGTTTGGGTATGAAAAAGAGCATTACGACCTGTCGATGAAAGTGGGTGAACTGGTATTGTTTCCGGCAGTCAGAAAAACCAGTGCTGACACCATTGTTGTGGCAAGCGGCACCTCGTGCCGGCACCAAATCAAGGATGGAACGGCCAAAAAAGCATTGCATCCTGTTGAGGTGCTGTATGATGCGTTGAAATAGTCTGATTCGTTTATCTTTCCAGACATATTTCTGATTCAATTTCAGGCAAACCCAAAAATCGGTTAAAAAAACACGTGCATTCTGATATTATGAACATATGTTCATTATATTTGCAGCGAACAAATGATCGCAAATGCCACGTCAAAAAAGCATCCGACGACTCGCTCAAGCCCCTGTAATCAAAGGATTACGGGCTTTTGGCAATAAAAATTCTTCGTCAGCAACAGCAGTATTCCTTTTGCTGGAAGAATATGAAGCCCTGAAACTTTGTGATTATGACCAGAAAAATCATGCAGAAGCCTGCACCCTGATGCATGTAAGCCGGCCCACTTTCACGCGCATTTATGCATCTGCCCGTGCAAAGGTAGCCACTGCCCTTGCCGAAGGAAGAGACCTGATTATTGAGGGCGGCAAAGTGTATCTCGATAGCAGCTGGTATGTTTGCATGGCTTGTGGCAGTAGTTTCAACCACCAGGAAACCGAAGGAACGGCCCATGCATGCCCCCTTTGTGGTGATGCAAGTGTTCGCACTTATGAACCGCTTCCAGTCAGGATGAGGCGAATTTGCCGTTGCAGGCGGTGCGGATTTCAACACCGGCATGAAACAGACGAAAGCTGTGCGCATACTGCTTGTCCGGATTGTGCTGGTGAGATATCAGTCTCGGAAGAACCATTCACCCTTGATAACAACGAGCCATGAGAATTGCAATTGCAGCCACCAACTGCCATTTCGATGCACAAGTAAGCAGCCATTTTGGTCATTGCCAATGCTTTGTTATACTCGACACCATCACATCCTCAGTGAGTTTCATGCCAAATCCTTTTTGGGAAGAAGTGGAAAAAGCAGGAGAAAGAGCCTTATTAATGCTCATTGAACAAGGTGTGAGGAAAATCATCAGCCGCGAATTTGGTAAAAATATACAGCCGTTGATGGATCGAAACAACATCCAAATGATTGTTGTCACCCAGTCAGATCTCAAAGTTGAGAACCTGTTAACCATGCTTAAAAAGACCTATTCGGATTCTATTAAACCCATTGATACAAAGTAAGATGAAAAAAATCATTGCCATTCCGCTTTCAGGCGGAAAACTTTCAGCACATTTTGGTCATTCAGAGGCCTTTGCCTTTGTGACGACAGAAAACCAGTCCATTCAAGGCATTATCACTGCCACACCTCCCGAGCATGTTCCGGGTAGTTTTCCGCGATGGGTGGCCGCCAACGGAGCTACGGAGGTGATAGCCGGTGGCATGGGACCACAAGCCGTTTCCATTTTCAATAATTTGGGAATCAATGTATTCGTAGGTGCACCTGCCCTTGATCCCTTAGAAATTGTTGAAGCCTACCTCGAAGGAAAGCTTCAGTTGCAGGCCAACTATTGCGATCACGACAGCCATCATCACGGCGATGGGCATCATCACGATCATCACCATCACCACAACCACAACCACGAACATGGGCATTGAGCTTCCCGACCCACGCTGCGAACAATGCTTGCGCAACTCATGGAATGTTGCCGTTGAAAGGCATGCCCTGCCAGCAAACACACAGAGGCAATTCCGGGAAAAGATGGATCAAATTCTGGCTGCATACCCCAACGAAACTGCACCAGAATTGCAACGCTGTCTCAGCCATGCATTTTCAGCTGCAACGGGGAATACCGACCCCTACTTGCCTCAGAAACAGCACAGCAACGCAGTGGCGCTCAAGCTCTACCCGATGTTGAAGCAGCAGGTGAATGCCAGCGACGACCCCTTTGATCTGGCACTTCGGCTTGCCCTGGCAGCCAACATCATGGACTATGGGGCTGCGGCGGCTTTCGACCTTCAGAAAACCATCAAAGACGCACAGCAAACAAAGCTTGCCATTGATCACAGGGCGGCATTGAGAACAGCCATTTCGGACGCAGGCCAAATACTCTATTTGGCCGACAATGCAGGTGAAATTTATTTCGACAAGCTTCTGATCGAAACCATCGCGCACCCAAATGTGACTTTTGTGGTGCGGGGCGGTCCGTCGCTCAACGACGCGCTGCTTGCCGATGCCAAAGAAGCGGGCATAGCAGATGTTGTCAAGCAACTGATTTCCAATGGCTATAACGCTCCATCCACCATCGTTGAGAAAAGCAGCCAGGAGTTTCAAGAAACTTTCTACCGTGCCGACCTCATTATCTCGAAAGGCATGGGGAACCTCGAAGGCCTCATGAAACGCGCCGATCCGCGCATATTTTTCCTGCTGATGGCCAAATGCAATGTAATTGCTGATTATCTGGGGGTTGCCAAAGGAAGTTTCGTAGTGGCACACAAACAAAACCAATCTACTCAATAGCTGATTTTTATTTCACACACATGACAACAAATTTTTTCCTGATGATTGCTGCGCTCGTTGCCGGTAGTGTGGGCAGCGTGGCGCTTGCAGCCTTGATGCTGCTGATGAACGAACAAGGCTTATTGCGTTTTTCGACTTACCTGACCTATTTGGCGGGTGGCACACTTCTGGGCGCTTCGATGCTTGGCATGATACCCAAAGCCGTTGGAAGTCTTGGCCCCCAGCCTGCCATGATGATGGTGCTGGCTGGCATCCTTTTTTTCTTTCTGCTCGAAAAAGTCATCCTCTGGCGAAGCTGCCACAGCAAAGACTGCCAAAGACATGATCATGCAGCTGTTCCGATCATCCTGATCGGCGATGCGTTTCACAATGCAATTGATGGCATTGTGATCGCTGCAAGCTTTCTCACCTCTCCTGCGCTGGGTGTATTTGCTACCCTTTCGGTGGTAATGCATGAAATCCCACAGGAATTGGGTGATTTTGGGATCTTGATAAAAAGCGGCCTCAAACGAAGCAAAGCATTGTGGTTGAATATCTTATCAGGCAGCACGTCATTGCTAAGCGGCATTGCTGCCTGGTTTATGCTCGAAACCATGCGTTCGATGATCCCATATGCCCTGGCATTTTCAGCATCCAGTTTTTTATACATTGCGCTCGCCGACCTGATTCCTGAAATGCACCGTAAGACATCGGTGAAAGACTCCGTGATTCAGTTTGCGCTTATCGCAACAGGCATCATACTCATTGCCATTATTCTGCACGCCAAACACGCACATTCATGAACCCGCATAAACCCTTCCGCATTGCAGTGGCAAGCGGCAAAGGAGGGACAGGCAAAACGCTTGTCTCTGTAAATCTTGCCTCCCTCATGGCTCAAAACCAACACATTACCCTCGTTGATTTGGACGTGGAAGAGCCCAACGATGCACTGTTCTTTCCACAAAGCGCACTCGAAACCCATCAGGTGGACAAGCTGATTCCGCATTGGGAGGAAGAAAACTGTACCTTGTGCGGCCAATGTACCGACGTTTGTAAGTTTCACGCCATTATGCAACTTGGCGACACCATACTCGTTTTCAACGAATTATGCCATAGCTGTCATGCCTGTTCCGGGCTATGCCCTTCCCAGGCGCTGACCATGCAACCCCAACCACTTGGATTGATCGGTGCCGCACTTTTGCAAAATATGACATTTGTCGAAAGCCGTTTACTGGTTGGCCAGGAACAAGCCGTGCCGTTGATAAAAAAAACGCATCAATTCCTGAACACAAGCCTGACTGTTGATACGAAATTTGTGATATACGACAGTCCGCCCGGCACCTCTTGTCCGGTAGTTGCTGCAGCAAGGCAAGCCGATCTGGTCCTGCTCGTTACCGAGCCAACACCTTTCGGACTAAACGACCTCAAACTTGCCGTGGAGACGATGCGCAAAATGGATAAGCCACTGGCAGTGATCATCAATCGCGATGGCATCGGAAATGATGTTGTTGAAAACTACTGCATGCAAGAAGACATAGCTGTGATTGCAAAAATACCATTCAACAGGAAGATTGCTGCAGCATATGCAGCTGGCAGTTTGGTATGGCCACAAGTGCCTGATTTGCAGAAAGAATTGCTGAAGGTGAATGAATTTATCCAACAACAATCCTTACATTATGTTTGAAATTGTGGTGCTCTCGGGTAAAGGCGGAACAGGCAAAACTTCTGTAAGTGCCGCCCTGGCCACTGCCGCCGCAAATGAATGTGTGTTGGCAGATTGCGATGTGGATGCAGCAAACATGCATGTGCTGATGCAAACCAAAACGCTGAAAAGTTATCCGTTTTTCAGCGGACAAACAGCTGTGATCGATGCCGAAACCTGCACTGCCTGTGGCCTTTGCGAACAGGTATGCCATTTTGATGCCATTCGTAAAAATGAGGATCACTATGTGGTTGACGCTGCCGATTGCGAGGGATGCGGCTATTGCGAACGCGTTTGCCCTGCCCGGGCCATCCAGATGGTTGACAGACGCTCCGGCGATGTATTTATTTCAGAAAGCAGGCCTGGCATTGCTGTTGCCCATGCACGTCTTGATCCGGGTGCGGACAATTCAGGCAAACTGGTTTCACAGGTGAAAAAGGAAGCAGCTATTTTAGCCAAACAGCATGAGAAACAATATGTCATCGTCGATGGTGCACCGGGCATCGGCTGTCCGGTCGTTTCGTCGCTTGCAGGAGCGAAATACGTTCTACTCGTCACCGAACCAACCCAATCCGCATTCCACGACCTGAACCGGCTTGTTGAGTTGCTTAAGAAGTTTCGGCTAAAGGCCGGTTGCATCCTCAATAAAAGTGACATTAACACCGACATAGCAGACAAATTGAGGTCATATTTGCAAGCAAACAACATTCCCTTGCTTGCAGAACTTCCTTACGATGAAACATTTACAAAGACAATGGTTGACATGCGGACCATGGCTGAAGCCTCAGCCGCCTGGCATAACCGGTTTGTTGGCATATGGGAAACCATCAAAACCAACCTTACTCAGAAAATGATCTAAACCCTTATTTAGTAAGTACTTTTTATTTCACAAACCAAATTTACTTCACCAATGAAAATTCTGTTTACTGCCACCGAACCGAAATGGGAAGCACCTATTGATCCACGCTTTGGAAGGGCTGCCTACCTGGTAATCTATGATGACGAAACCCAAAGTTTTAATGCCTTCGACAATCAGGCCATTTCGGCCGAGGCACATGGTGCTGGCACTGCCACTTCCAAAAAGGTGTACGACCTGAAACCGGATGTGCTCATCACCGGCAACGGACCTGGAGAATCTGCCTCCAAAATACTGAAGCAGATGAACATAGCCATCTATGTTGATGCTGGCGAGATGACGTTGCGTCAATCATACGAGGCTTTTTGTAATGGAACACTAAAGGCACTCTGAGTTATGCAAACCCCTGGTTATCATCACGGACACCATGGCTCAGGTCATGGGCAGGAAGCTTTTTGTGTTTGTCCGGGCTGCCAGCAGGCCCTGCGCCATGTTCCGGGAGTTCCGTGCAATGCCCGCCTTTGTCCCAATTGTGGTCATTCACTTTTTAAAAGCTATGACCCAGTGCATGCACAACATGTGAAAGGCATCGCAGACGAAGACGCAGCCGACTTTGCGTATCGCCCCATCAAACGGAGCGTCTTCCCATTGGTACATGCTTCACTTTGCGTAACCTGCGACAAGTGTTTCGATGTTTGTCCGGTGGACGCCATCGAATACCGTAACGGGAAAGCGTTTATAATCGAAGAGAAATGCCGCAACTGTAAGGCCTGCGTCAGCGCATGTCCGTCACAAGCCATTGAACCATAACAACTTAAAATACATTAGAGCATGTTTAAAAATGAATACATCATGGCCCCACTCAAACTGGGTTATTGTGATCAAAAAGACGGCATGATCAACAATCGCCATCTGGAGTTTTATGAGAAGCGAAGCCGGTATCTTGGCGCCATCATCGCCGAACCATTTTATCTGGAATCGAATCTGCGAGAAAACCCCTTCCAACTGGGCCTTGATGCTGACGATAAAATAGAAGGCTTGCAATCATTGGCTGCTTTGCTGCATGAAGATCAAACAGGTTTCATTGTCCACCTTAATCATCCAGGCAGGATGGCCAACGCCATGATTCCATCTAATATTTTTTGGTCGGCTTCGGACAAAGCCTGCGCAAATGGAGGAGCGAAACCGCAAGTCATGGATCGGCACATGATGGATCATGTGTTGCATTTGATGCGCGCTGCTGCTCAAAGGGCTGAAAAAGCCGGGGCTGATATGATTGAGCTTCAATTTGGTTATGGATATCTTATTGCACAATTTCTGTCGCCCTCCATCAACGACAGAACGGATGAATACGGAGGAAGTTTCGAAAACCGCATCCGGTTCCCAATGGAAATTCTGAAAGAAGTACAAGCTGCAACAACACTTCCGGTGATGGTTAGGATGAGTGCTACTGATCTGGAGGACAATGGGTTTGGATTGGAGGAGGCAATAAAACTCGGTCACCTGCTTGAATCGTCAGGTGTTGTAGCTTTACACATTACAGCAGGATCAGCATGCACATCACCAGCATGGTATTACCAGCACATGTTGATTCCAAAGGGGAAAAACTGGGTCTACGCTGCTGCAATACAAAGTAAAGTGACCATTCCAGTGTATTTTCATGGCCGTATTCACTCCAAATCCGACATCGATTTTCTTCGGGAAACTCACGGAGCAAAATATTTTTCCATCGGCAGAGCTTTGGTAGCTGACCATGATTTTGTCGGAAAGATATGCGGCGAAGTGGACACAGCAATCAGACCTTGTCTGGCCTGCAGCGAAGCTTGTTTGGGTGGGGTAAGAGCCGGAAAAGGACTTAGCTGTGTGGTAAACCCGTTGGTAAATACAGACTTAGGGTTACCTGTCCTTGAAAAACAAGGTGAGCGTATCGCTGTGGCAGGGGCAGGTTTGGCTGGTATGCAAGCCGCCATTGTGCTTAAACAGCGTGGCTATAACGTCCATCTATTTGAAAGTGAAGCTACTGGCGGGCAGTTCAATCTGGCCTCCCTCCCACCAGGGAAAGAAAGCCTTGAAGAAATCGTCACTTATTTTGTTAATGAGCTTAAAACACTTGAAATACCGGTTATCCACCAAACTTTAACCTCAGAAATCATTGATCAGCAGCGATTTGAAAAACTTGTTGTGGCAACGGGTTCAAAACCTGCAGCACCTGCAATTGAAGGATTGGAGCACTTTTATTGGGCAGAAATCTTGCTCCAGGAGCTGATGCCAAAAAATAAAAAAGTGCTTGTTGTTGGAGGTGGCCTCATCGGAACTGAAATAGCGATGGCGCTTTTAGACCATCAAAATGAGGTGATCATCGTTGAATTAATGGACGAAATCGCCCGTGGTCTTGAAATAATTGAACGTAATTTTATCCTAAGGAAATTCTCACAAAAAGCGGTTTTGGTGCACACCAACACCCGTCTGGTTCGTATGAACAAACAACAGGCCATCCTTCAAAAAAACAATGAAACCTTTGAGATAGAGGCTATTGACCATGTGGTGCTTGCCACGGGTATGAAACCAACTCCGCCCATGCAAAGCAAAATCGAAACCTATATCGTAGGAGATGCAGCGGTGGTTGGCAAAGCCCACGACGCAATCCGGCATGCCTATGAAATGGCCCTTCAGGTCTGAACGGGATAAATAACAAACAACTAAAAGCTATTTTACACATAGAATCAGATTCACTTGATGCAACTTAATCACAACTGGAATACCCAATTAAAACATCATTTGTACAAACCAGATAAGCACCAAATGAATGGATTTCACATGTTTAAAAACAGTTAAAAACCATCACATATGGTTTTGTGAAATAAATTCAATCATTAAATTTTTAAAGAAATGAAATCTACAGATGTATTGATCATCGGAGGAAGTGCGGGCGGCATGGTTACAGCACTTACCGGAAAATCTCATTGGCCTGATAAACAGTTCATTCTGGTCAAGAAACAGAAAGACGTAATGGTTCCTTGTGGGATACCCTACGTTTTTGGCACTTTACCTGAAGTGTCAAAAAACGTCATGCCTGTTGACATGATGATGGATAAAAATGGCATTACCTCCCTTCTTGACGAAGCCATTTCAATCGATACAGAAGAAAAGAAAGTCACATTCAAAAGTGGAGAGGTCATATCCTACCAAAAGCTTGTAATTGCAACAGGCTCTGTGCCCATAAAGCCTAAATGGTTGATTGGAGCTGATTTACCACAAGTATTTACGATCCCAAAGGATAGATCATATCTGGAGGAGATGAAACAATCACTTAGAGGGGCAAAGAAGATTGCCGTCATCGGTGCGGGTTTCATTGGAGTTGAGCTTTCTGACGAGCTCCAAAAATCCGGGTATGAAGTGACATTGGTAGAGAAAACTCCAAACATTCTCAGTCAGGCTTTTGATCCTGTCATCTCAGATAAAATACATATTCTGCTTGAATCAAGGGGAATTAAGGTTATAACCGGCAAAGGAATCCGTCGTGTGATGGGTTCAAGCAATGTTGATGCGATCGAACTTGATGACGGTCAGACCCTTGAAATGCAGGCTGTTGTTTTGTCGATGGGCTATACACCTGACAACTCGCTTGCAGCTGCTGCAGGCATTTACCTGGATGAAGACGGCTTCATTGCAGTGGATGAATACATGAGGACACATGTGAAGGATGTTTTTGCTGTGGGCGACTGTGCTCAAAAACGCGATTTCGTCACACGTAAAAGGGTAGCTACCATGCTTGCTTCAACGGCATGTGCTGAAGCACGCATCGCAGGTATGAACCTTTTTAATCTGCATGTTGTGAAAACATTCAGTGGTACGATTGCCATCTATGCAACAGCTATCGGCAACACTGGTTTTGGTACTGCTGGTGTAACCGAGCAAAGAGCTGCTGAAGAGGGGATTGACACCTACACCGGCATTTTTGAGGGTGTAAACAGACATCCTGGCAATTTACCAGATGCTCATCCTCAAATCGTCAAACTGATCACTGCCAAACATTCAGGTGTTATCATTGGTGGAGAGGTAATTGGCGGACTTGAAGCAGGTGAACTAAACAACGTAATTGGGTTGGCCATTCAAAGCAGAATGAGTGTGAATACTTTGCTGACTACTCAAATAGGAACCCATCCATGCCTCACTGCCTCACCGGCAGCTTACCCATTGATTAAAGCAGCCGAAATGATTGCTATTAAAATGCTCCACAAATAGGACATTTTGAGCATATGACAGGAGCAACAAAAAAAGGGTTGGATGAATCATCCAACCCTTTTATATTTATTTGGTTTGTAGCCTGTTACAACTTTCTACTCACTTCTTTCTCGGCATAACCTTCAATGATGTCGCCCACCTTGATGTCGTTGAAACCATCAATGTTTAAGCCGCATTCATAGCCTGCTGAAACCTCTTTCACGTCGTCTTTGAAGCGCTTGAGCGAACCCAGGTTGCCCGAATAAATCACAATGCCATCGCGGATGAGCCTGATTTTTGTATTTCGATTCACCTTTCCATCCAGCACCATACAACCGGCCACTGTACCTACCTTAGTGATCTTGAACACATCCCTCACCTCGATATTACAAGTGATAACCTCCTCAATCACAGGCGATAGCATACCTTCGATGGCTGATTTGATTTCTTCAATAGCGGTGTAAATAATGCTATACAAGCGGATATCGATTTCCTCTGTTTCTGCCAATTTACGTGCTTGCAATGTTGGGCGCACCTGGAAACCAATTACGATGGCGTTGGATGCCGAGGCCAGCATGATGTCTGACTCTGTAATGGCACCCACAGATTTGTGGATCACATTCACCTGCACTTCGTTGGTCGATAGCTTGAGCAATGAGTCGGACAAAGCTTCGCTCGAACCGTCCACATCAGCTTTTACGATCAGGTTCAGTTCTTTGAAGTCGCCAATGGCGATGCGGCGGCCAATTTCATCCAACGTGATGTGTTTTTGCGTGCGCAAGCCTTGCTCGCGTTGCAATTGCTGGCGTCGGGCCGCGATGTTTTTCACTTCGCGCTCATCCGACATCACATTAAAACTATCACCGGCTTGCGGTGCGCCATTTAAACCGAGCAAAAGCGTTGGCGTGGCAGGGCCAGCCTCCTTGATTTGCTGATTTCGCTCGTTGAACATAGCTTTTACCTTGCCATACACCGATCCGGCAAGCACCATATCACCCTGCTTCAGTGTTCCGTCCTGTACCAATATCTTGGCAACGTAACCACGTCCTTTGTCGAGTGATGATTCAATCACCGTACCTCTGGCTGCTTTTTTAGGATTTCCCCTCAGCTCAAGGATATCAGCCTCGAGCAGAACCTTTTCGAGCAGGGCCTCAATCCCAAATCCACTCTTTGCCGAAACTTCCTGACATTGATATTTGCCACCCCAGTCCTCAACCAGGATGTTCATATTGGCCAATTGCTCCCTGATGCGGTCGGCATTGGCTGTCGGTTTATCTATCTTATTGAATGCAAACACAATGGGGACACCGGCAGCCTGAGCATGGTTGATGGCTTCCTTGGTTTGAGGCATGACACTGTCGTCAGCAGCAATCACAATGATAGCCACGTCGGTCACCTGCGCACCACGTGCACGCATGGCGGTAAAAGCCTCGTGACCAGGGGTGTCGAGGAAGGTGATTTTCCGACCGCTCTCGCCATACACTTCATAAGCCCCGATATGTTGGGTGATGCCTCCTGCCTCACCTGCTACCACATTGGATTTGCGGATAAAGTCGAGCAGCAGTGTTTTACCATGGTCAACGTGACCCATCACAGTCACAATTGGAGCGCGTTCAACCAAATCAGCAGGATCATCTACTTCTTCTTCCACTGCGAGTGACTCTTGCAGCTCATGACTAACAAACTCTACCTGGAATCCAAATTCTTCTGCCACAAGCACCAGCGTTTCGGCATCGAGACGTTGGTTGATGGACACCACCATACCAAGACTCATACAGGTGCTGATAACCTTGATTACCGGCACGTTCATCATGGTTGCCAATTCGTTAGCAGTAACAAATTCAGTAACTTTGAGGATAGACTTTTCCTGTTCCTGACGCGCCATTTCCTCGGCCATGGAATGGGTAAAAGCTTCACGCTTCTGGCGTTTGTGCTTGGAGGTTTTCGACTTTCCAAGAGGCGTCAGACGTGCAAGGGTTTCGCGAATTTGTTTCTGGATTTCTTCTTCAGTCAGTTCAACCTTCTCTTCCTTACGCGGAGGCAGTGGTTTACCTTTTCTGGCATCCCGCTGTTGATGGGATTGCTGTTGCTGCTGCTGGCCCTGACCACCAGGACGACCCTGACCACCAGGACGCTGCTGACCTTGCTGTGGACTTTGAGCCTGATTTTGACCCGATGCCGGGGCAACTCCATCCTTACTTTTGATGCGTTTTCTTTTCTTTTTCTTCTGGGCTGCCGAGAGTTTATCTTCTGACGAAGAAGCAACGGGTTTCGCTTTATTTTTCCGGTCTTCAGGCAAAACGATTTTGTCGAGGATTTTTGGTCCTTCGAGTTTTTTCACCTCTGTGCGGATAAAATTACTGGGGCGTTCTTCTGGTTCAACATTGGTTGAATCAGCAGGAACAACTGCATCAGCAGCTACGGCAGCAGCTTCAACTGCGGGTGTTTCAACCACGGGTTTCGGCTGAGGCGACTCGGATACAGCCGGTGCTTCAGGCTTCCGTGTTTCTTTTTCACGTTTGCGCTTTTCTTCCTCTTCCTTTTTCCGTTCGGCTTTGGATTTTCTGTCGGGTTTGGTGCGCAGGTTCATGCTGTCGAGATCAATCTTGCCCAGGATTTTCAGCTCACCTTCGGCTTGCTGTGCATCCTGTTCGATAGGTTCGTACAGAATCTCTTCAGTTTTCTCCTTGATCACCGGAGGCGCTTGCTCCGGAGCACCCGAAAGCTCTGTTGCTGCGGGCGCAACCATTTCTATTGGATCAACAGACTTAGCTGGCGGCGCCTGAACATGGCTTTCTGCAACTTGTTCTGTTGTTGCCACCTCTGCTTTTCTTTCAGGCTGCGGCTTTTCCACTGGTGTGGTGGCGGCAACAGACGGTGTTTCTGTTTCCTGCTTCGGTGTTTCGGCTGCCCTGGGCTTGGGTTTGCTCTCAGCGCCAGCCTTTTCAATCAGGTTTGTCTGAATATTTTTAAACCTGACTTCATCAGGTTCATACTCATCTTCGTCAACCGATTCCTGTTTGACCACTTCTTCAGCAGTGATGGTCTTGCGACCGGAATATTCGATACCCAATTTTTGCGACACCTCCTTTACATGCTTCTCTTTCTGATACTCTTTAACGAGTAGCGCATATATCTCGGGCGAAAGTTTGGTATTGGGATTCGGATCGATCTGATGTCCCTTTTTAGAGAGAAACTCAACGATGGTGTTTGTACCCACGTTGAACTCCCTGGCTGCTTTGCTTAGACGTACTGTGTTTGAGCCTTCGGACATAATCAGGATAAAGTTTTTAATTTTTGATAACAAAGCGCAAAATTATGGATTTTATTCAAATTCAGCTCTTAAGATACGAATGACTTCAGCAACAGTTTCTGTTTCGAGGTCGGTTCTGTTTTCGATTTCTTCCGGACTAAGATCCAAAACGCTTTTCGCTGTATCACAGCCAATGCGTTTCAGCTGATCGATGATCCACTCGTCGATTTCATCTGTAAATTCTTCAAGATCAACATCTTCCGAATCCACATCCGTATCTCGGTAAACATCGATTTCATATCCTGTCAGTTTACCTGCCAGTTTGATATTGAAACCACCCTTTCCGATAGCCAGGCTCACCTGATCGGGTTTCATATAGACCTCAGCACGTTTGGAGCCTTCATCAATTTGAATCGAAGTAATCTTCGCCGGACTTAACGATCTGGAAATAAATAGGTTGGCATTAGTAGTGTAGTTGATCACATCGATATTCTCGTTGCGAAGCTCTCGCACAATTCCGTGTATTCTTGAGCCTTTCATCCCAACGCAAGCACCAACGGGATCGATACGGTCGTCGTATGACTCAACAGCGATTTTGGCACGTTGACCCGGTTCGCGCACGATGCGCCGGATGGTAATCAAACCATCATACACTTCAGGAACTTCGGCTTCGATGAGGCGTTGCAGGAAGATTTCCGATGTGCGCGAAAGGATGATCTGCGGCGAATTGTTGCGCATTTCAACCTTGAGCACCACGGCCCTGATGGTATCACCTTTTCGATAAAAATCGGCTGGAATCTGCTCCTGTTTCGGAAGCATCAGTTCGATGCCTTCGTCATCAAGCACAAGGATTTCGCGTCGCCACACCTGATAAACTTCACCGGTGATAATGTCGCCAACTTTGTCCCTGTATTTTTGGTAAACGTTGTCTTTTTCGTATTCCAAAATCTTGGATACCAGGCTTTGGCGGATTGTGAGGATCTCGCGCCGACCGAAATCGCTGATGCTGATGGCTTCCGACACTTCTTCGCCCACTTCAAAATCAGGCTCAATTTTAACGGCATCTGAGAGTGCAATCTGAGATGTGGGGTCTTCCACAGCACCATCTTCCACAATTTCGCGGTTGTGCCAAATCTCGAGGTCACCCTTGTCTATGTTGACGATGATATCAAAATTTTCGTCGGAACCATATTTCTTCACAAGCATGGCCCTGAAAACATCTTCCAGAATGCGCATCATGCGCTCGCGGTCGATGTTTTTGAATTCTTTAAACTCAGAAAAACTTTCTACTAAGTTAATACTATCCATTTGGAATATAATAAGTTATTAGGTAAAACTAATGACAGGCCAACCCTCTTTGATGGCTGAATAGTTCACAGTCATAGAGCCGGCGGTTTCCTGCTGCTTGATTTTATTTCTTTTCTTTTCGTGAATGATTTCGATGGTAACGTGGTTTTCATCGGCATCGGTAATTTTTCCCAGGTGGCTGCTGCCATCATGTAGCTCAAGCCGGATGTTTCTGCCCTTGTTTTTAATGTATTGTCTGGGCATCGAAAGCGGATGGTCGAGGCCAGAAGAAGATACCCTCAGTTCAAAATCATGCTCATCCCGGTTCAGCCTGCTTTCGACAAACCGGCTCACCTCCACACAATGATCGATGGTGAGTGAGGTGTCCGCATCGAGGAAGATGAGAATGAGGTCATCGTTTTTGATGACGACATCCACCAAAAAGCGATCGCTGCCATCGAGTGCTTCGTTAACCCAACCTTTAATTAATTCAATATCAAGCATAAATCACATTTAACAAAAAAGGGGCTTTCAACCCCTCAAACATCTTTTCTCCCCACAAAACGCTGCAAATGTACAACAATTTTGCGAAGCAGACCAACTACTGCCACAACAATTTCTTGAGCAACAGGCGCTAAGGTAAACAAAAAAACCTGCTACCCGGGGAGTATCAGGTTTTTGAGTTGTCCAACCAGGATTCGAACCTAGACAGGCAGAACCAAAATCTGCAGTGCTACCGTTACACCATTGGACAATTTGCTTCGATCAACGAAACGGGCTGCAAAAATATAAAAGAATACGCTATCACGCAAGGCCTGTGCATTTTTTTTTGACCTGCCCGCAAAATAGCTACCTTTGCAGCCATTCAATTAATCCTTAATTTCAAACGATACCATGGCACTCAATTGCGGAATCATTGGCATTACCAATACCGGAAAAACCACCATATTTAACTGTATGTCAAACACCAAAGCCGAAGCTTCTAGCTTTGCATTCAGCGCTACCAAGTCGAATATCGGCATGGTGGAAGTTCCTGATCAGCGGCTCAAAGTGATTGACCAACTGATTAAATCAGCCAAGGTTGTGCCGGCAACCGTTGAAATTGTCGATGTTCCCGGTTTGGCAAAAGGTGCGAGTCAGGGCGAAGGCGTTGGAAACAAATTTTTGGCCGACATTCAGCAAATGGATGCGCTCATCCATGTATTGCGTTGTTTCGACGATCCTGCCTTGCCCCACATCGAAGGCTCTGTTGACCCAGTGAGAGACATGGAAATTGTAGATTTGGAATTGCAGGTGCGCGACCTCGATCTGGTGATGCGCAAAATGCAGCGCATGGAGAAGCTGGTAAAGGTGGGCGACAAAGACGCTAAGCGGGCGCTTGAAGTTTTGAAAATCTATCAGGACCAGCTCGAGAATTTTGGAAATGCCCGAAGCGCAGCTGTAGAGGAAGAAGATAAAAAATACATACAGGAATTGCAACTACTTACTGCTAAGCCTGTTATATATGTTTGCAATGTTGACGACAAATCGGCACTCACGGGCAATGCCTACACCGAAGCTGTGATCAAAGCCCTAAAAGGTGTTGAAACAGAGGTGCTTGTGATTGCCGGCAAGATGGAAGCCGAAATAGCCGAATTGGAAGATGAGACCGACCGCGAAGTATTTCTCTCCGACGCCGGCCTCACCGAACCCGGCGTGAACAAACTCATTCGGGCTGCATACAAACTGCTCAACCTGCAATCGTTCTTCACGGCCGGGCCCAAGGAGGTGAAGGCATGGACCATCAAGCGTGGGATGACCGCCCCTCAGGCAGCAGGCGTCATTCACTCCGACCTCGAAAGGGGTTTCATCAGGGCCGAGGTTATGAAATACGAAGACTTCGTTTTGCATAAAACCGAACAGGCTGTGAAAGACGCCGGCAAATTCAAGGTTGAAGGGAAAAACTATGTCGTGGGTGACGGCGACATACTGCACATACGCTTCAACGTTTAAATCTTACTGGCCGTTAGCCTCGTTCACCCGAAAAGCAATCCCGATGCACCGGCATCAACCACAATTTGGTTGTCTTTGGCAACCGTGCCGGCGATCAGTCGTTTGGAAAGTTCATTGAGCAATTCTTTTTGAATAACCCTGCGGACAGGACGCGCCCCAAACTGAGGATCGAAGCCTGCCTGAGCCAGGTAATGATATGCTGCATCTGTGAGTTGCAAATTCAGACTGTTGGCCTGAAGTGTGCGCGCAAGTTGCCCCACCTGCAGCTTGACCACCTGAATGATCTCCCCTTCCGTTAAAGGCTTAAACATCACAATATCGTCGATGCGGTTCAGGAATTCGGGTCGCATGCGCTGCCGAAGTGTCGCCATGACCAGTTGACGGGTTTGCTCAAATTCGGCCTCATCCATCGTTGTATTTTTCCCAAGTGATTGTTGCTGAATGATTTCGGAACCCACATTGCTCGTCATGATGATGATGGTGTTTTTAAAATCAACTGTTCTTCCCTTGTTGTCGGTCAGTCGTCCATCGTCGAGCACCTGCAGCAAGATGTTAAAAACATCGGGATGTGCTTTCTCAATTTCATCGAGCAACACCACTGCATAGGGTTTTCGGCGGACTGCCTCTGTCAGCTGTCCACTTTCGTCGTAACCCACATAGCCCGGAGGTGCACCAATGAGGCGCGAAACAGCATGACGTTCCTGATATTCTGACATATCGATGCGAATCATTGCCTGCTCATTGTCGAACAAAGCTTCTGCAAGGGCTTTAGCAAGTTCAGTTTTACCAACACCGGTTGTACCCAAAAAGATGAAAGAACCGATAGGCCGGTGAGGATCTTGCAAACCAGCCCTGCTGCGTCTGATTGCATCGGCAACACTTTCGATGGCTTCGTCCTGACCCACCACACGCCGGTGCAAAAACGATTCGAGCTGCAGCAGTTTTTCACGTTCGCTCATCAACATTTTGCTCACCGGGATGCCCGTCCAACGCGAAACGATTTCTGCAATATCCTCACTTTCAACTTCTTCGTTAATCAATGGATGCTCACCCTGAAGCGCAAGAAGTTTTTCTCCGGCTTTTGAAATCAACTGTTCCACCTCGGTGATGCGTCCGTAGCGGAGTTCGGCCACCTTTCCAAAGTCGCCCTCACGTTCGGCGCGGTCGGCCTCGTTTCGGAATGTTTCGATTCTTTTTTTATGCTGCTGTATTTCATCTACCAGTTGCTTTTCGCTTTGCCACCTTGCTCTCAAAGCATTGCGCTCCTCGCTGATATTGGCAAGTTCGCGCGAAATGGCAGCAAGCTTGATGTGGTCGTTTTCGCGTCGTATGGCTTCACGTTCGATTTCGAGTTGCCGGATGCGTCTTTCCTTTTTCTCGAGTTCTTCGGGTAATGAATTGATTTGCAGTCGCAAGCGTGCCGCGGCTTCATCCACCAGGTCGATGGCTTTATCAGGGAGAAACCGGTCGGAGATATAACGGTTTGAAAGTTCGACGGCAGCCACAATGGCTTCATCACGTATTCGAACCTGATGATGCGATTCGTAGCGTTCTTTTAATCCGCGCAAAATCGAAACAGCATCGGCAGTTGATGGCTCGTTGACCATGACGATTTGAAACCTGCGCTCGAGGGCTTTATCGTTTTCGAAATATTTTTGGTATTCCTTAAAGGTGGTAGCACCCACGGCGCGCAGTTCGCCCCTGGCCAATGCAGGCTTCAGGATGTTGGCAGCATCCATTGCTCCTTCTCCTTTGCCTGCTCCCACCAGGGTGTGAATCTCATCAATAAAGAGGATAATTTCACCCTCGCTGCGGATTACTTCGTTCACCACACTTTTCAGTCGCTCCTCAAACTCGCCTTTATACATAGCACCGGCAATCAGCGCACCCATATCCAGTGAAAATATCTGTTTACCACGCAGATTGTCAGGAACATCGCCATTGACGATGCGATGCGCCAACCCTTCGGCAATGGCTGTTTTACCAACACCAGGTTCGCCAATCAGAATGGGATTGTTTTTGGTACGGCGCGATAAGATCTGGAGCACCCGCCGAATTTCGTCATCACGGCCAATCACCGGATCGAGCTTACCTTCGGCTGCAAGCGCATTGAGGTTGCGTGCAAACCGGCTAAGTGCCTCAAAGCGCTGCTCGGCATGCGCTGTTTCGCTCTTTTGACCGCTTCTAAGCTGCTCGATGGTTTCGGCAAGGGCCTGCCTGCTGATGTTATTGTCTTTCAATATACGCGATGCGGTTGAGGAGGAGTCGAACAAGGCCAGCAACAATTGATCGAGCGACACAAAATCATCGCCCCTGCGCTGACTCAAGCCAACAGCAGCCTGCAGCGTCTGTTGCAATTCGCGCGAAATGTAAGGCTCTCCACCATTGGAGCGTGGCAAAGACTGGATGCTGCGGACAACTGCCTCGCTCAGCCTGTCAACCTCTACTCCCAGCCGCTTGAGGATTTGCGGCACGATGTGCACATCGGTTTGCAGCAAGGCCCTGAGCAGGTGGATGTTTTCGACAGCCTGCTGACCCGACTGTGCCGCTATTTGACTTGCCAGCGCAACAGCCTCCTGGGATTGATGTGTGAATTGATTCAATTTCATGATTCGAATTTTTTTTTACATGACCTACCAAAAACTTAACCAATCAGAAAACAAAGTGCATGTTCCCGAATGTAATAGCCTGCTTTTTAATAGTTTATCTACTATAATTTGACAAAGCTATAACATTAAACTGTCATTATGGCATTTTTTTAATTTATAAACTGTCATTTTGACATTTTTTTCATTACGTAATAAAAAGGAACAAAGGGATAATTGGAGTAATTTGCAAAGCAAAAAATCCGCGAATATGGAATACCAGAAAATAGCAGAAGCGGCGAGCTATTTGCAGCAGCAGACCGGATTTCGGCCGGACACAGGCCTTATCATCGGTACAGGGCTCAGTGGCATGATTGATCAGATGGAGGTGCTTTTCGAAATTGATTATGCAAAAATCCCGCATTTTGTTTCGAGCACAGTTGACAGCCACAGGGGTAGTTTACTCTTCGGCAAATTGTATGAACACCTGCTGGTGGTGATGAATGGTCGGTTTCATTTTTATGAAGGCTACACGATGGATGAGGTTACGTTTCCTGTTCGCGTGATGAAGCTATTGGGCATCAATCAGTTGTTGATCAGCAATGCCTGTGGTGCGCTCAATCCGTTTTATCGGCAATCAGAGCTGATGGTGATTGACGATCACATCAACTTTTTACCCACCAATCCGCTCGTTGGCAAAAACATTGGCGAGCTCGGACCGCGGTTTCCCGACATGAGCAGGCCCTACGACCGGGCGATCAATTTGTTGCTAAGAACCATTGCCGAAGAAAAGAACATTCCAATGCACGAGGGTGTTTATGCCGCGTGGATTGGTCCAAGCCTGGAAACCCGCGCCGAATACAGGTTTTTACGTTCGGCGGGGGCAGACGTGGTGGGCATGTCAACGGTGCCGGAGGTCATCGTGGCAAGACATATGGGCTTGAAGGTGGCAGCAGTTTCAGTGGTCACCGATCTTTGCGATCCTGATCATCTGGAAGAGGCAACAATCCATCACATTCTAAAACACGCCAGTGAAGGAGGGAAAAAATTGGGACTCATTTTCAGTGAGTTTCTAAGAAGAAGCTGATGAGCTTGTAGCAAGCGGGATGGTAAAGGTGAAGGTTGTTCCTTTTCCGACCACACTTTCCACGCTGAGTTGACCGCCATTTTTTTCGACCATTTCCTTGCACAAGATCAAGCCAAGGCCTGTGCTGGGTTCGCCATTGGTGCCGGGCCTGCCGGTTTTTTGCTCAAGGCTGTAGAGTTGGCTGATCATTTCGGCTGGGATGCCAATGCCTGTGTCGGAAACCTTCACACTCACAAAGCTGCTGTCCTGCAATGTTTTTATTGAGATGATGCCTCCGTCAGGCGTAAACTTCATGGCATTTGAAAGTAAGTTTCTGAGGATGGTGTGCAGCATGTTTTCGTCGGCAAAGACAAAGATGGATTCAGAAACGGCACTGCGAACGATTTGTTGTTTCGCAGTCATGGTTTGGCTCAGAAGTTCGAGTGTGCGATCGACGGCTGCCTTGAGCGAAACTGCTTTTCGGCTGATGATCACATCTTCGCGTTGCAGGCGCGACCAGTGCAGCAGATTTTCGAGCAAGGCCTGCAAGGAGCTCGCCGAACGGTTCATGTCGGTGGCAATGTTGCGTATATCGGCTGCAGACAAATCCTCCTCAACCATAAATATTTCGGTAAGCTTTGTAAATGCGGTGATGGGACCTCTCAGGTCGTGGGCAATGATGCTGAACAGCTTGTCTTTTTCGGCATTCAGCATGCGCAACTTTTCTTCGCTCCTGCGCAGTGTTTCCTGCAAAATATGCCTTTGCGTGATGTCGTGAATGACCAGAAGTTTGCCAACAATATCGTTTTTATGATTGCGGATATCTGATGCCGAAGCCAGATAAAACAGTTCTTTTCCACCGAGTTTTGTGCTAAACTCTTTAATTTCCAATCCATTGCTGTAAACGAGATCCATCAGTTGCGGATAAGGTTTCCACAAAATACCCGATGCATCACCATATGGCACCTTGATCCAACCAAATGTTTTGAGAGCCATAGGATTGGCATCAACCAGGCGGTTTTTATTATCCAGAATCACCAATCCATCGCCCATGCTGCGAAACACATGTTCGCGGGCGATGGGCATGAGATCGAGCATCCTGAATTTGAGAATGCTCACCGACATGGCCAAACCTGAAGCAGCAAAACCAAAAGGAGTTGGATCGAGGTTTTTAACAGGCATCCAGCCTGCAAAATATATTGTGAAAACCGTCAACGGAATCAAAACCGCTATCAGCATAAAGATCAGCTGATTTCGAAACAAGGAACGTTGGTAATACAATTTCTTGAACAACACAACCACCGCATAAAGGATGAGCAGGTAAGAATAAATGACATGGACATAATACCAGGGACCGATGTTCAGCTCAAGCAGAGGTTGCGGACCGGACACATTTAGTGTAACCTCCTTATAATATATGCTATGAAAATCGTGTGTAATGCTAAAAATCATGGTGAGCACCGGAACCACAAGCAACCAACCGATGTGCCTTGACGAGATGAAGGTGTTCAGGCCTGAGAATTGCAGTGTAACGAGCAACAAAAGCACAGAAATGTATGGAATAGCAAGGTATTCCATCTTCAGCCAGAAGGTCATGGCTTCGTAGGAGGTGCTCGCAAGTTCAAGAGCGTAAGTGGCCGACCACCAACCGATGGCCGCCATGGCAAGAGCAAAAAGTTTGCCTCTTGGAGCATAGCGCGCTTTCATGGCCTCCACTGCGAGGACAACCGAAATGATCACAGGCACAAGCAGCGAAAGTGCAAGTGGATTTGGTTCGAGTGTCATGACAAAAGCAAACATAAAAGCTACATTTCTTTGATACAAAGGTAATCAAAGCCATCGCATTTTCTGCCTTCACGCAAATTAAAGCCTTTTTTTTTACCTACCCGCATCATTAGCTTCTTACATCTGATTGTTCATCAATATGTTAAACTACATTATGATGACAATCCTCATTTATCTGATAAGCTGAATAATCACCCTGGTTCCTTTGTGCTCCACGCTGCTTACCGAAATGGCACCATGATGCTGTTCGATAAACTCTTTGCAAAGCATCATTCCTAATCCTGAGCTGCGTTCGCCACGCAAACCCGGCCTTCCATTTTCGGGCCTGAGTTCAAACAAACTGTTAACCATTTGAGGCGGCATGCCAATACCCGTATCTGAAACTGAAATTTCAACCAAATCATCCCGCAACAAGGCAGCGTTTAGGGTAACTTTTCCACCAGAAGGCGTGAATTTGATGGCATTGGCAACCAGGTTTCTGAGAACAATTTCCATCATGGCAGCATCGAAAGCACATGTCAAATCTTCAGGCACCTCATTCGTGAGACGCACTGCATGTTGATTGGCAAGTGGGTTCATGGCCTTGCTCACAATTTCGGCCGTCTGGTGCAACGATTGAACCCTCAGGTTTATTTTGAGTTCATTCCGTTGCAAACGCGACCATTGCAGGAGGTTGTCGAGCAAATCGTAGGTTGAGAGGGCCAGGGTGTGCAGTTGCGAAGCATATTTACGCATTTCGTCCATTGTATCAACCATATCATCCTGAGCCATCAATTCGGACAAACCAATGAAAGAGGTGAACGGACTGCGCAGATCGTGCGAAATGATCGAAAACAACCTGTCCTTTGTAACATTGCTTTGCGCGAGTTTTGCGGCATTCTCGCGCAGCATGGCATCAAGTTTTATCTTGAGCATGGCATCAGCAAAAAGAATGGCCAAAATATGCAACCATTCCCTTTCGGCCTGCGAGATGTGTTTGGGAGCAGAAAAAGTATCGAAACCAAGATAACCCAACAGCACCTGATCTTTCACCAAAGGCATCATCAGCAACGTCTTTGTTTGGATTTTCATAAACAGCGCATACTCATCGATAAATCTGTCGGCGATGACACTGGTATCTGACACGAAGATTTCCTCCTTGTTTTCAACCATTTGGCGCAGCCTGTCGAATTTCGCAACCAGCACATTCTGAACCCTTTCCTTCACACCGCTTACATGAACGGCACTCCATTCATATTCGATGCCGAAGTGTGTGGTGTTTTCATCAAACTCAATCACAAACGCCCTTTCGACACCCAGAAAAACAGCAGCCTCCTGCAGCGCATGCACCATTACCTCGTTCAGGTTGTTGTCGCTGACCTGAATGATGGAACGCGACACATTGGCCAGCATATGCTGAAAGGCAGCATTGAGCGAAATGGCTGCTTCCATGCGTTTTCGCTCATCAATGTTGCGGCTCACGCCAACAATCTCCACCTCACCCATTTCGTTGAACTGCATATGCGTAGCAATTTCAACGTTGATCAACCTTCCATCGCCGTGAAGCAGCTGAATTTCGGTGATCCGCTGGCTTGCCACGCGGTCGCCTGTTTTCAGAAACATGGCATACACATCGTTGAGGATGTGCTGAACTTTTTGCCATGATTCCGGCGTCATCGAACGTTCGACGGGTTCGTGGAGGGCTTGCTGAACAGTGATGCCCCTCAACTGCTCAATAGAAGGACTGATGAAAGTGAATTTATGCTGTGTGAGGTTCAAGACCCAGATCACATCTGCGGTGTTGTTGGTGATCAGGCGGTAGCGTTCTTCGCTGCGCATCAGGGCTTCGACTGCCTTTTTCTGGTCGGTTATGTCGAAGAATGTGCCGATGATGGTGGGCGCATCATCCATTACCAGAAATTCGGCAGAATGGTCGAGCCAGCGCACTGTGCCATCGGCTGCAATGATGCGCAGTTGGTAGCGGTTTGGAGCCGATTTTCCGGCAAGCCGGTTCAGGTGGTAGTTTTCAACCATTTGTCTGTCATCGGGATGCACCACATCCTTGAAACTCTTTGAGAGCAGTTCGGATTCTGTGAAACCGGTAATGCGTGTTACAGCAGGATTGATGCTGATAAACAGATTGTTTCGATAGAGGTAGATTCCTGCCGAGGCACTTTCGGTAAGAATTCTGAATTTCTCCTCGCTGTCGCGCAGGCGCAAAACAGCTTTCTGTGCCTCCGTCACATCGTGAATGATGGAATACAACAACAGGCGGTCGTCGAAATAAACCTGGCCGCTAAACACTTCCACATCGCGCAGTTCACCTGATGAAAGCCGGTGTTTGAACAGGAAGAAATTCTGCTGTTTCTCCATTGCTTCCTTCATTTTCAACCGAATCTCTTCACTGCTTAATGTGTTGATTTGATTGATGTTCATGTGAAGAATAACTTCAGAAGGATAGCCATAATATGCTGTGGCTGCAGGATTGGCACTCACAATGCTTCCATCACGGGGGTCGATGAGGAGCATCACCACATGGTTGTTGTTGAAGAGGTTTCGAAAACGCTCCTCACTTTTTTTCAATGCCATGGTGGCATTTTTCATTTCCGTGATTTCGGTGATAAAACCTTCCAAAAAGTCAACATCGCCATTTGACAAGTGCCTGGCGCTGCCACGCTCCCACATCCAGCGGATGCTTCCGTCGGGATGCAGGATTCGGTATTCGCCTTCATATACACAGTCTTCAGCAATGGCTTTTTGCCAGGCTTCCCACACATTTTGCCGGTCTTCGGGCAGAATCAGGTCGCCAAAGGAGATTTTGTTATTATTGATTAACTCGTCAGCGCTGTAGCCCAGCACATTCAGGCAACCAGGACTGAGGTATTGCATGGTCCAATCGGGATTGTTGCTGCAACGGTAAACAAATCCGGGCAGGCTGGCAATCAGGTTGCTGAGTCTTTTTTCGCTCTCGGCAAGCAAACGTGCGTCCTCTCTTACCGAGGTTACGTCCGCTGCAAAAGCATAAATCTGGAGCGAAACGGCGTCAGATACCAACTTCCACGATAGCCATCTGGTTTTATTTTCAGCATCAACAGCCCTGCAATCAAACTGAACCGCACCCTCCACGGCAGCCACGTCGATGAGTTGTTTCCTGAAAAATGCGATATCATCGTCAACAATCAATTGAAAAACAGACTGTCCATTCATTTTTTCGACTTTCTTGCCGAAAAACTTTTGCCATGCTGGGTTAAAGGTTTTTAACTGCCCGTCGAAGGTGAGGATGCAAAGAAAGTCGGGCGCGTGCTGAAAAATTTTATCACTGTCGCGCAAGGCCTTTCGTGCACGATCGTGATCGGTGATATCTTCGATGGTTTCCAGTGCAGCATAAATGATTCCTTTCTGATCGCGTATCGGGCTTGCAGTAACCCTAACAATACGCTGCCTTCCTCCGATCACAACCACAGACTCGGTGACATGAGTTTTTCCATCGGCAAGTGATTGCTTTACAATGCATTGACTACAATGTTCGTTTTGTTGACCTGCCCCGATTGTTTGAAAGCAGAAAGGGGTGCTGAAGTTGTCCAGATCAGGAAACCAATGTTTGAGGGTGTGGTTGCCCTCTAAAACCCGAAGGTCGGGCGCGATCAGGGCAACACCCATGCTCAGGTGGTCGAACAATGAGTGAAAGCGCTTTTCGCTTTCCGACAAGAGTGCCTGATTTTGCTCCTTACCCCGGGAGATGAAAAATAAAAAACCCGAAAGCCCCCCCAGAATGATGAGTTGAACGACAACAAAAACAGGCTTAAAATGAAGTGGATAAAAACCCTCCGGCGACACAACAAACAGAAAAGCCATGCTGATCACGAATATCACAGCATACACAAAGGCCTGCCTGTAGGGTCTCAACTGAAATGCGAGAGGCGGAAAAATAAAGGTCCACAAAACGCCTGCCCCCTCGGTGCCACCGGTAAAAAACAAAACAAGGAGCATGAAATAAGAATAGATCAGAAATATATGGCTCCACAGGTCGAAGCTTCTCCAAACCTTATAAATCAACAGCAATAGCAACGACAGCAAAAGGTAGCTTACAGCAACAGTGGCATGTAAACGGTCGTGGTTAAACATGTTGATGGTGAACATCATCAGGGCGATCAAAAAAACAACGGAAGTAAAAGCCCACACGATTTTACTTTCCTGACGTCTTTTTTGATGGTCAAGAAAGGCCATCTCCTTCTTTTTATGTCTTTGATCTTTCGTCATCACTCATTCAAATTCGGGGTTCCAATCATCCAAAAATCTACCGATCGCTGCGCGCAGCTCCTCCCGGGTGAACGGCTTCGCCAGATAGGCATCGCAACCCGATTGAATGGCCTTTTTCTCATCGCCTTCGAGGGCGTATGCGGTGATGGCAATGATTGGAATATGACACTTTTGCTGGCGCAACCTGCGTGCGGTATCAAATCCATTGAGATTTGGCATTTTGAGGTCGAGCAGAATCAGGCTGGTTTGCGGATGCGCTTCAATGAAATCCAACACTTCCAAACCATCTGCAACAACATGAAACTCGGCATCCAAATCATTCAGGAACGATTGCAGAAGTTTTAGGTTATGTATTTCATCTTCAGCAATTAATACAAGCGGGACAGATGCGTTGAAAGATAGTTCGGGCACTGCTGGCTTTTTTTCTTCCGACGAATCAACAGCAAAAGCAGGCACGGTAATTTTGAAGCATGTTCCCTTTCCTTTTTCCGAAGCCACAGAAATTGTTCCGCCCAGCATATTCAGGTAGGCCTGTGCCAGCGAAAGTCCCAAACCATTGCCCCTGTAGATTTGTTCCGACTCTTCCACCTTTCTGAAAGGTTTGAAAATAACTTCGTGATAGGCAGGATCAATACCGATGCCTGTATCTTGCACAGTAGCCTGAAGCAGGTTGTCCGACCAGGAAACGCTGAGCTTTACCGAACCAACGGTTGTGAACTTAAATGCGTTGTCGAGCAGTTTCCAGATGATCTCAAAAATTTTGTATTTGTCGCCTCTGAGATGCAGGGGGTTGGCCGGCAAATTGGTTTGCATTTCAAAGGTAACGCTTGCACCTATATAGTCGAGGTAAACCCTGTTTTTGAGGAGTTCCAGCTCATTGGCCAGTTCGAAGGGCACATCGTAAACTACTTCTTGCCCCGATTCGTAACTTGATTGGCTGATGATGTCGTTGATTATCTGCGTAAGCTGTCGTCCGCTACGGTTGATAATTTCGCTGAACGACTGCCGCTCTTCGTCAGTAAATTCCTCGCGTGCAATCATATCGCTCAGACCCATGATGCAGTTGAGTGGCGTGCGCACCTCGTGCGACAGGTTGTTGAGAAAAGACGTTTTCAACAGATCGCTTTCCTCTGCTTTTTTCTTTGCCTCGATCAGCCTGATCAGGTCGCGCTGACGCTGAATGACAAGGCTAATCTGTCCACTCACAAACTCCATCAAATCGATGTCTTTTTTCCCATAAGCATTTTCATTCTCAAAACTTTGTACGGCAATCACCCCAATTGTTTCGCCGGCTGACACCAGCGGAACGCCCAGCCACACGAGTGATTTTTTTCCAAGGCGCTTGATAATTCCTTCTTTTTCAAATCGTTGCAGGTCGCTGGCATAGAGCAGCACCGATTTGCCCGACTCAATCACCAACCCGCTCAACGAACCTTTAGCCTTCCATTCGGGAATGCCCTCCACATCATCCGTTTTGTTGAGTGTGCTGAGCAGGTCGGTTTGCGGATCGTAGAATGCGATGAACATATTGGTGGTGTCGATGAGTCTGCCCAACTCAGCCCTGATGACGTTGAAGAGCTGTGCAAGATCGGCTGTTAGCCCCACCGCATCCGTAATGTTGAAGAGCACATCCTGAAGTTCAACCGACTGGCGTTGTTGCGTAATGTCGCTGCCAATCATCACAACAGCTTCAACTTCGCGCCTGGCATTGAAGATGGGTGTGAAGTGAAAATGGTACCAATAGGTTTTTCCATCAAAAGGCACGATTTTTCGCTCGTCAAATACCGATTCCCCAAGGAGGGATTTTTTAAAAGATTCCGAGAAAGCTTCCTGCTGATCGATGGGCAGCAGTTCCAAAAACGAGATGCCGGGCTTTGCTTTCTTCCCGAGTGCGTATTTGGCAAACAGACCGGCGTTTTGGTTAAAGTTGATCAACTGACCGTTATGGTTTATCAGCACGATCAGGCTGAAGCTGTTTTCAAACACTGCATTCAGGCGCTCGTTGGTTTGCCTGAGAAGTTTCTCATTTTCTTTTTGGGTGCTCAGGTCAATATCAATACAGAACAGCTCTTTGCCTTTGCCGGGCACATCGACAACGGCATGATTTGAAAAAACGGGGATGCGCTTACCGGATTTATGTTTCAGCAGCAATTCCTCTGCGTGTGTTTTTTTGTTGTCGTTCATCAGTTGCTCCATGCGCTCCCTCACCGTCACGGTTAGTTCTTCGGGAATGATGAGATCGAAAAGGGATGCGCCAATGGCTTCTTCTTTTGTGTAGCCATACAACAGTTCGCTGGCAGTGTTCCAGTAGATGACTTTACCAAACCGGTCGTAACCCTGCATGGCAATGTTGCTTGCTTGATCGAGCAGCAACTCCAGTCGTTCGTCGCTTTCCTTCAGCGCCTTTTGAGCCTCTTTTTCGGTTGTGATATCGCGCCCCACGCCGATGATTCCCGAAATCTGACCTTTTTCATCGAGAATGGCCGTATCGGACCACGAAAGCCAGCGCCAGCCATGTGCTGACAAGGCCCTTTGCTCGAGCACCACGTGATGGGGTGGCGACGAAAGCGCCTTCATGGCATCTGCAGTTGCCTGACGATCGTCTTCGTGAACAAGTGGCATGAAGTTGTTATGCAGCAGCTCCTTTTCTGTTTTGCCAAAGAAATTGCAATAAGAAGGGCTAACATACGTAAAACGCCCCTGATTGTCGACTTTTACAACCAGATCGTTTTGATTCTGAATCAACAAACGGAATTTCTCTTCGTTTTGTTTCAGGCTTTTGGTGACGACCCTCACACGCCAGTTGAGCACCAAAACAAACACGATCAATACTACAAAAAAGCTTGAGGCAAGCAAAAGATATGGTGCTGCCTGGCTCCAAAAGTCCTGTGTTTCATAAACTTTGAACCACTTATTATGCAGTTTCTCATATTCGCCGCTTTCTTTCAGGTGTAGCAGACCCGTGTTGAGGGCTGCCAGCAGCTGATCGTTTCCCTTGCTTACGGCCATGGCATAAGGTTGTGGCAAAATGGAGGCAGAGGCGTAAACCACATCCTGAATCTGCAGTTGCCTGATCAGGTGAGCGCCCTGAAAATTTCCAAGCAAGGCTGCATCGCATTTGCGAAGGCTGACCATCTGCAAGGCATCAGCAATCGAGCTCACGGTGATGATTTCGCCGGCCAGCGAATTCCCGAGCAACATATCATGCATCAGGTCAAGGTTTTGCACACAGATACGTTTACCCTTCAGTTGCTCCAGCGAGGTAAACCGACGGTCTTTATGCGAAAAAATGGCATGGGTCATCACGCTATGTGGCGTTCCGAATGAGAATGCCTTGCGCCGCTCCTCCGAAATCATCATACCCAAAACCACATCAATGCCACCGGCCTCTGCCTTCACACGGAGTTGATCCCATGGCATGAGTACAAGTTGGTATTTCAAGCCTAAATCATGCGCAACCAGTTTAAAGAGTTCAACATTAAAACCGTCGGGCTGACCCTGTTCGTTGATAAACTCAAATGGAGGGTAATAGTGGTCGCCTGCCACCAACAATTCTTTATTAAAGCTGCCCGACCAAGTAGTATCCTGATTGGCACCCATCGGTTCTGCCGCTATGGCATTGGAAGCCATGGCCCGGATGAATGCCAGTAAAACAAGGAGCATCCTGCAAGTTTTCAGATATTTGGTCTTTCTCATGGTTGCTGGTTTTACAGTCCGGTGGGCAAGCTCACCACAAAAATGCTGCCCTGGTTATCAGTATGATCGAGCCGGATTGAGCCATTTTGAAGCTCTATGATTTCCTTGCAGATCACCAGTCCCAATCCTGAGCTTTTTTCGCCGTCGGTTCCCTGCCGGTTTTTTTCCTCACTAAAATTAAAAATTTTCGGTTGCAATTCAACGGGGATTCCAATCCCCTGGTCGGCCACTTCAACTTCGAAATGACCGTCGCTTTGCTTCAGCTTCAGTCCGATCGATTTTCCACGCGGGGTGAATTTGATGGCGTTCCCAACGAGATTTCTTAACACCGTTTCGAGCATATGATGGTCATAACGCGCCAAAAACTGCTCATCAGCCTGGATATCAATCTGTATCTTTTTTTGCCCGGCCTGATCCTTCAATGCGTCGATTACCGATTGGATGGTATCCTTTACAAGGTTGACAGTTGGTTGCGGTTTCAAAACACCACGCTGCAGGCGCGACCACTCCAACAGGTTATTGATCAAATTGTGAACACTTTTTGCACTGCTAAAAAGTGTTCCGGCCACATTTTTAATTTCATCAGCGGTATACTGATCCGCATCTTCGGCCAGCAATTCAGTTAGGTTGAGAAAAGCATTGAAAGGCGAGCGCAGGTCGTGGGCAATGATGGAAAACAAGCGGTCTTTTGTTTGATTGAGTTCGCGGAGTTCGGCCTCTTGCTTTCGCCTTTCCTCAATGTTTCGCACAACAAAAACAGCTTTTTCAACCACACCGTTTTGGTCGGTTATGATGCTTCCTACTGTTTCAACCCAGACAAAACCACCGCTTTTTAACGGAGTACGAAAGATGACCGGATCGGAAGCCACGCCTGTTATACCCCGGTTGAAGGCTTCTACAACAGGCAGCAGGTCATCGGGATGAACAAAGTCAAACAGATTGCTTGAATAATAATCCTCTTCGGAAAAGCCGAACTGATGCATCGAAGGTGAAACATAAACAATCTGTCCATCAGCATTGCTCATCACAACCATATCGGTCAAATGGTCGAGTATGGCCCGCTTTTCAGCTTCGCTGCTTTCGAGTGCTTTGTGCAAGTGTTTGGTTTCGGTGATATCGAGCAATGAAAGCCTGAATAATTCTTCATGATTCTGTTCGAAGGTATTGGCTTCCAGTCGCATGCAAATTTTCTTACCCGAAATATCCTGCATGTTTAATTCAACAAACCCGGGCTCCAGATTTTCTGTGAGCTTTTGATAGAAAAAATAAAAATCATTTTGGGATTCGGGCAGGATCAGCTGCCGGAATTCATGCCTTTCAGCATCATTCGAAAGATTGCCAAAATAGGCGTTGAATTTCAGGTTGCTTCGCACTATTTCATAATCCCGGTTCATGATGGCATAGCTGATGGGTGCCTTCATAAATAGATCCACGAACTCTTGACGAGAAATCTCGAGCTGTGATTGAATGTGTCGGAGTTCATCATTCTGAAACTCCAGTTCATACTGATATATTCGCTGATCCTCAATCAGTTCATCCAGCGTTTTTGTGCTGATGCTATTTAAAATCTCCTCTTTATTTTGAAGCACATTGCGGATGCGATCGCGGAGTTCGTTCAATTCAAACTTATTCATCGCTGGCAGAATTAGGTGTTTGATTGAGTTGGTTTTGTAGTTGAAGTTCGATGGTTTCACTGATGTCGATTACCAGGCCAACAAGTTTGACTGGCTTTCCTTCTTTGGTTCGTTTCACCACCCCGCCCTTGTCCCAGTACCAATGATACGAACCATCCTTGGCTTTGATGCGGTATTTCACATCATAAACCTGTTTTTTACCACTCAGGTGCTCGCGCATGGCATCCATGGTTTTATCGTAGTCGTCGGGGTGAATCAATTCACAAATTTTGTACACGTTCTTTGGAAATTCATCGAGGGTGTATCCGAGCATGGTTGCTTTTTTTTCGTGCATATCAACCATTCCACTGGCAATATCCCATTCCCACCAGGCCATGTTTCCCATTTCCAGCGCATCTTGCAGGCGCGAATTTGCAGTGAGCAGTTTTGCACGCTCATCAACAAGGTGCGAAATGCCCACCATGGTTACCAAAATACCATCTACAGCCTGAAAATCAGTACGGTATGGAACAATCCGAAGCAAATATGCTTCACCTTTTTCAGTGAACACCTCCTTTTCGATGGATTGAAGACTTTTTTGAACGTGTGTGATGTCATTCAAAAACGAGGGATAAACGAAGGCGGTTGCAAGTTCTCTAACGGGCCGTCCAAGATCGTACTCCAACAATTTGCTGATGTGCGCAAAACTCGGGGTAAATTTGCGGATGCACATTTTGCTGTCCAAATACAATGCAGCAATCTCCGTATTGTTTAAGAGATTATTTACGTCGCCGTTGAGTTGGGTCAGTTCTTCAATTTTTGATTGGTATTCAGAGTTTACCGTATAAAGTTCTTCGTTTACCGACTGCAGTTCTTCGTTGGTGCTTTGCAGCTCCTCGTTCGAGGCAATCAGCTCCTCGTTGGATGCCTGCAGCTCCTCGTTTGAAGTTTCCAGTTCTTCCACGGTAGCCTGGAGGCTTTCTTTTGTAAACTGAAGTTCATATTGCAGCTCATTGATTTGATCTTTGGCTTGCTTTTCCATGTCGATGGTAGCAATGTTTTCAGTTTCTGCCATCAATACTTGCTGATCAATGAAGGAAAGTGAATAAAGCAGTGGCTTGTCTTTTTCTGACAATATCCGGCCTTCCAGTTGAACACGAATCACGCCATCGGGCCGCGCAATTTTCACACCTTCATATTTCACAGGATCTGGGTGCTGCCGCAGCTTTCGCACCATATTATTGATTACAACCAACAGATCGGAATGGACCAAATTTTGCAGACTCTGGTTAAAAACCCCCGACTTGAGCTCGACAAATGGGTTGATGTTGTTGATCACCTGCACGACATTCAGGTTTCCATCAAAAATGATGGACGGAGGCAGGTATTTCTCAACGAGTTTATCGAATGCAAAGTTTACGGGTTCCTTCAGCTTGCTTTTGTGTGCAGTGCTTTTTCCGATTTGTCCGGGTTTAAACACAAAAAGCTCTTTTGCAATACCATCAGTTGAAAGCGAGAACGCCTCCTTACGGCGGAATAACTTGTGCTTGGCACTGACGGTTTCGTAAGCATCAGAAAGCGACCCGAGTGATTCGCTGCTTCCCATGAAGAGAAAACCTCCCGGCTTAAGCGCCATGCGAAACAGGTTCAGCACATACGACTGACTCTCAGGTTTCAGGTATATAAAAAGATTGCGACAAACGATCATATCGAGCTTCGAAAACGGTGGGTCTTTCAACACATTGTGTGTCGCAAAAATGGCCATCCTACGAATGGTTTCGCCAATTTGATAACCGTTTTCCTTGCGCACAAAATAGCGCGTTAGCAGACCAGGATCTACATCACTCACGATGCTGTCAGGATAGTATCCCTGGCCGGCGTATTCCAGCGATTGCTTGTCAATATCGGTGGCAAAGATTTTCACTTCATGGTTTAGGCGCTTGCTGTCAAGGTATTCCCTGATGAGCATGGCCAGCGAATAAACCTCTTCCCCAGTTGAACAGCCTGCCGACCATAGCCTTATTTCTTTCTTCGAGCCTTCGGCGAGGAGCGGGATAACCTTTGCTGCTACAACCTCAAAAGCGGCTTCGTCTCTGAAAAAGCGTGTTACACCAATTAAAAGCTCTCGGTAAAGGATATCTTTTTCTTTATCGGAGCTGATGAGCAGGTTAAAATAATCTTCCAGATTTTCGAAACGATTGATGCTTAAGCGCCTTTCGAGGCGGCGCAGAATGGTGTTCTCCTTGTAGTAGGAGAAATCGGTTCCGCTGTGATCCCTCAGGATCATCAAAATTTTACTCAGCGCATCTTCGGCGCCGGTGAGCACGGTTTCGCTGGACTTGGCTTTTTCGATGAAGGGGTGCTTGATATAGTTATGCAAGGCATTTGGCATTTCGGCAGGAGGAAGTATATAGTCCACCAATCCGGTTGAAATGCTGCTGCGTGGCATGCCGTCGAACTTGGCCGTGCGCTCATCCTGCGCCATCACCATGCCTCCTGCCTCTTTAATGGCGCGTGTTCCTAGCGTACCATCGCTGCCGGTTCCGGAGAGCACGATGCCAACAGCACATTTTTCTATGTCCTGAGCCAGCGACCTGAAAAAGATATCGATGGGCAGATTTAGTCCGTTGCGATTGCCCTGACGTTCGAGCACCAGTTTTCGGTGAAAAATAGACAAGTTCATCCTCGGGGGAATGAGGTAAACTGTATCGGGTTCAACGATCATGCCATCTTCGGCCTTGCGGATGGGTAATTTGGTATAGCGCGCCAACAATTCGTCCATCAGGCTTTTATAGTCAGGCGAAAGATGTTGAATCACCACATAACCGATCCCGGTTGACAAAGGCACAGCCTTAAAAAATTCTTGCAAAGCCTCCAAACCACCCGCAGAGGCTCCAATACCAGCAATGTATTCCGCTGGTTTTACTCCTTTTTCGTCCTTCTTTTTCATAGCAGATGATGTTTCTTTGTTTTTTTATGTTGTTGTTAAAATTTCGGATTGAGGTAGCTGAACAGTGAAGCACGAGCCTTTTCCCACGGCACTTTCCACCCGAATCTGACCCCCATGCAGGCTCACAAACTCATACGTGAGCAGCAAACCAATACCCATTCCATTTTCTCCGGCTGTGCCTTTGCGGTTTGGCACATTGTCCCTGAACAGTTGATTCAGCAGCGCATCTTCCATTCCTAATCCTTGGTCAGTGAACGAGATGTTCACCATTTTTTCGGCGTCAACCACACATTCAACAACCACTTCGCCGCCCGTATAGCTAAACTTTACTGCATTCATGATCAGGTTTCTGAAGGCTGTCTGCAACATGAAATGGTCTGCAAACAGCTGTATCTCAGGACAGCTTGCAACCTGAATGCGAACATTTTTGGCCTCGGCAAGATGGTGACAATCATTGATGGCCTGATTGATGAGCGCCTTCAGGTCAGTGGCCGATTTCTGAATTTTCATCAGATGCTGTTGCATGAGCGACCATCCCAAAAGGTTTTCCAATAGAAAAAAAGCCGACTGGGAAGTGCGGAGCATGTTCATTTTAAGCGTCATTTGCTCCTGCTCGCTCAAGCCATTGTGGTCGTTGATAAGCAGTTCCGATGAACCGATCAAAGCATTGAATGGAGAGCGTAAATCATGCGATATCAATGTAAAAAGCTTGTCGCGCTGCTTCACAACCTCCCTCAACTCGTTTGCCTGCACGGCAAGACGCTCGTATGCCCTTGTTGTTTCTTTTGCCTGATTGGCGGCTTCCTTGCTTTTTTGATAACGTTTAACAAACTCAAGCCACAATGTATAGTGGATCAGAGCAGCGATCATTGAGGCTGTTAAAGCGTTGATTACATTGCTGATGAGCACAACCCGATCGGTTTGAACAAGCGGGATAATGAGCAAAAAGAATCCAAAATTGATCAATTGAGCCAGAAATGCCGTCAAAGGAGGCAACATCACAATGATCGAAATGGAGATGGCACCAAGCAACATGGCGTGAATGGCAGTGATGACCAGCTGATCAACCAGACTTAGTGCGCTTGTAAGAAACAACACATACAGGTAAGCCACAAAAACAAAAGCCCATTTCTGGCGGTTGTGGCGGAAAACTTTTTGATTGGGACGGGTTAGCCAGATAAACAAACTAAAGGCAGTCAGCAGCAAGATATGGATCAGGGTGATGCCTTTTATCCATTCGGATTCAATGGCATCGTATGTTTCGGGCTTACCGAGCATGAAAACAAATGCATACAGCACCGAGAGCACCAAACCAATGATTGAGGCGATATGGATGCGTGCAAAATTTCGATCAATGATGATTCCTTTCAGCCCATCATCATCAACCGAGAACAAATGAAATCTGGCAACAAACTCGCCAACTGATCGCAACAAACTCATTTAAAAATATTTACATTATTGGTGATTTTGCAGCCACGCGCTCACTTTTTCAATCAGCTGTGTGGTTTGAATGGGTTTGGCCATGTAATCGCTGCAGCCAGCCGAAAGGGCCTTGTGCTCATCGCCTGTGAGGCCATAGGCCGTGATGGCGATAATGGGTATCTTTGGATTGAATTGCCGGATGCGGCGGGTAGCTTCGTAGCCATCCATCACAGGCATCTTCATATCCATGAGCACAAGTTCAACTTCACTGTGCAGTTGGGCCAGCTGCACGGCTTCTTCGCCATTGTAGGCCCTCAACACATTCGCTCCCAAACGCTTGATAAGGAGCATATTGAGCACTACAAAATTAGAATCTTCATCCTCAGCAATCAAAATCGCAGGATGATGGGTCAATGGTGTCATAACTATTTTTTGATGTTGAATTTCTGATGAATTATTGTTGTTGTTAACGGGAAGTGTGATGAAAATGCTTGTACCCTTATTTTTGAAAGATTCTACCCGAATTTGAGCACCAAGCAGTTCGCAACACTTTTTCACAATGGGCAACCCTAATCCGCTGCCATCGTATTTGCGAATGTTGGACACATCTTCCTGCATAAAAACATCAAACATCTGGTGGATGAAGGTTTCTTCCATTCCAACACCGGTGTCGTGCACAGCAATTTCCCACAGGCCTGTGGACACAGGTTTGAAATGACATTTGATACTTCCTTTTGTCGTGAATTTCAGTGCGTTGTCAAGCAAGTGATCGAGAATTTTTCCCAAAAGATTTTTATCACAATAAATGGTTTCGGTTTCATGTCCGGGCAATTCAAAGTCGAAAAGGAGTTTCTTGCTGATGCATTCCTTTGTGTAGCGACCAATGATTGGTAAGAGCCAATTTCTGAGGTTGATATGTTCATTTTGAACGCTCATGGTCCCGGAGTTCAACATCGAAATATCCACATATTGACCGATGGTGCGAATGAGTCGTGCAGTGCTTTGCTCGATCACTTGCAGCATTTCTTTGCGTTCGGCTTCGGTGGCTGCATCGAGCACCAGCACCGAAGCTGCGCCTGTGATGCCGTTCAGAGGCGTACGCACCTCGTGGTTGATGTTGTTCAGGAAGGCCGTTTTCAGTTTGTCACTTGCCTCGGCGCGGGCTTTGGCAGCAAACAGCTCGCTGTTGATCTTCATGATTTGTTCGTTGGATTCTTTCAACTCTTCGTTAAGCACCTGAAGTTCTTCGTTTTGCTGTTGAAGTTTTTCTTCGCTCAGCATCAGCGCGTGTTCATTGGCCTTGCGTTCGGTGATGTCGTGCAGCATCCCGATGATCACCTGCCGGTTATCGAGTTCAACAGCCACTGTTGATGCTTCCACATCAATCACATCGCCTGATTTACTGCGTTGCTGAAATTCATAACGGTGCGAGAGGGTCAGTCCTTTTTGGCGGGCTTCAAAACGTTGCTGAACAATGGCCTTGCTTTTCTCGGTGAGTAATAGCTCGAGGTTGAATTGGGGGTCGGTTAGTTCCTCGGGAGGGTAGCCAACCATCTTGCAAAAAGCGTTGTTTACATATTTAAACTGTTTGTTTTCAATAATATAAATTGCGTCAAAAGCATTTTCAACGAGTGTTCTAAACTTTGTTTCACTTTCCTTTAGCGCCATGCTCATTTCCTGCTGTTGCAGAAAATCGCCAATCAACTGCGCCACCTGCGAGAGCAGGGCTGTGTCTTCTTTTTGAAAAGTAATCGCTTTGCAACTTTTAACAGCAATCAGCCCCATACGTTTGCCTCTGCAAAAAATGTCTGCTGAAATTTTTGTTTCACACGATTCAGAAACAGTTGAGCTGGTGAATTCTTCACCGCCAATCAACAAGGCTATGCAGGCGTCGTCACGAACGAAAAGGGTTGATTCAACAGCCTGCAAGGCAGCCTCCCACTTCTGCTTCAATGGTTGCCCGGCTTGCAGGGTTTCCGACACCAGTCTGATGCATTCCAGATCGCTCACACGGCGGTTGAGGCTTCGGGTACGATTTTCAACCAGCGTTTCCATCTCAACCCACCGCTGTCGGATCAGGAAAACCAGGGATGTGATGATCAGGTTCAACGACAATCCCAACAGGAAAAAGAAATTGGAACTAAAACCATGGAAACCTTTTTCAAAGTCGGGCAATGAATGGACAGTGACAGAGAAAACTTCGCCCCAAATAAATACCGGAAAGGTTTCGTTGAGCTGATAGGCCGAAAGATGCTTCTGCATGTCGATGGTTGAGCCCATGCCATGCAAGCCGTGCGGATAAGAGGCCACCCAATGCGCACCACCCTCATGGGTGTAGTGCATCAAACCGATGGCAATCAGCGAACGAAGCCATTCATTCCGCCGGAAAGTGTCGTAGAGCAGATGATCGGGAGACAGGACAGCGGTGAGAAAGCTTCTTTTATCTGTTGGCTGACCATTGACACCTTGATGCGGCACCGCAATTCCAAGGAGAAAGGCGCCCCGGTCGTCCTGATCAAGAAAAACAAAATCTGAGCTGTAAACAGTAAAGTCTTTCTGAGACTCACGCAGGTTTTTCTCCAACAGGTTCAATATTTTAACTGGTGCCGGATCGGGAATTGTCATACCACCGGGCCTGACGAATTGATAGCGAAGGTAAAGCTGTTGCCCCCCGCTGTCGTTGATGCGCATGCCGGCAGGGCTATCTGCTGTTCCTGACTCAAAGAAATACACCGATTCAAAAGGATGCGTTCCGAGCATATGTTTGGCAAAGGATTCAAACTCGGCCGCATCAATTTTTTGACTATTTGCAACAAAAACCGAAAATTGTTCCATGTTATGACGCATATCACGCATCACATTTCGCAAGTTGGCGGCATGATTTTCACCGTAGCCGTTAAAAATGAGTGCTTGCTCCTGGCGTTGAAAAACATTGTACGCATAAATGCTTATCACAATCAACCACAAACCGATCAGAAATACTGCAACGGTTTCGATATGTTTCAATTTTTTGCGCCAGTGTTCTGTTTGTCCGTTGCGCCAGAAAATGGCCACTGCTGTCATCACGATCAGGAAGGCCAAAATGGACACAGCAACATTGGTTTGCCTGCGAATCTGCTTGGTTGTTGCAGTCAGCATGTCGCCATCCATTTCAAGGGCTGCAATCATACGGGATTTTTGATCCGGACTGCTCATCATCGGCACCAACACTTTTAGACGGATGCGATCGTTGGGCAGGTGCTCGGTGATTACGGCAGGTTTTTTGCTAACGAAAAGGCTATCGGACAATGATTTAGACAAACTATAAGGATCGCCGGGCTGAAGTTCTTTTTCTCCAAAAGCGCAAATACCAACAGAAAATTTTTCGTCATTATAGGCAATTGTAAAATAGTTTCGCCCGGGATACACTGTTTTTATTGCAGTGATCTGTTCGCGCATTCGCTGGTAAAGTCTGGATTGGGGATCAGGCATCTTGCCATAGATAAACACTTGTTGATCAACAGCATTCAGAAAACTGCTCATGTGCCTGATGAGTGCTTCGTGCGTTTTTTGAGTGGCATTTTTCACACGCATTTCGCCCAGCAGATAGCCCAGACCAAGCATCACCGCAAGTGAAACAGCGAGGGCAATAAACCTAAAATATTTCATATCCACCTGTTTGGAAAGATGCAGCAATCTGATAAAAATCAACCATTTCACTGCAAGCAACTAAAACACTTCAAAGGTAAGCGAGTAAGTATGAAATACCAAATAAATCGTTAAAAAATAAACACTAGTTTTATTGGCAATCAAAAATTTAACGAGATGCATTTCGTTTATTCTGACAAAAAAACTTTGTGGGTCAGGCATATTTTCAGGAAAAATGACTACTTTTGCAGCCTCATTTTGATGGCCTTCCGGAATTGTATACATCTTTTGTAATCAATGTCTTAAAATGGGTTCATGTTTAACCTTCCCTGTTCGAAGCAGTACGGAACATTAGAGCAGGTACAAGCATTTTTTCAATGACAGAAAACGAAAACCTCATCAACGAAGAGCCCTTGATGGAAGCTCCTGCAAACGAAGCAACAGTTGATGAAACACCGGCTACTGAAGCTGTAGCCGAAAGCCCTGCTGCAGAAGTGGCAGTAGAAGTTCCTGCCGAAAAACCGGCAAAAGTGCGTCACCAACCTCAGGTTCCCGGCGAATTCGACTGGGATGCCGTGGATAAAAGACGCGAAAAGTATTCAAGCACAGAGCGTAGCAAGCTCGAAGCCATGTACGACAAAACCCTCAGCTCGATTGGCGATCACGAAGTGATTGACGGTGTGGTTGTTGGAAGAAACACCCGCGAGGTGATTGTGAACATCGGCTTCAAATCGGATGGTGTGATTCCGGTTTCCGAATTCCGCTACAACCCCAACCTCAAGATTGGCGACAAAGTGGAAGTGTATGTGGAAAACCAGGAAGGTTCAAGCGGACAGCTCGAGCTATCACACAAAAAAGCCAGAATCCTCCGCTCTTGGGATCGTGTGAACGCCGCATTCGAAAATCAGGAAATCATCACCGGCTATGTGAAATGCCGCACCAAGGGTGGTTTGATTGTGGATGTGTTTGGCATCGAGGCTTTCCTCCCCGGATCGCAAATTGATGTGAAGCCCATCCGCGATTATGACATCTATGTGGACAAAACCATGGAATTCAAGGTGGTGAAAATCAACCAGGAATACAAGAACGTGGTTGTTTCGCACAAAGCACTTATCGAAGACGAACTCGAACAGCAGAAAACCGAAATTATCAGCAAGCTCGAAAAGGGTCAGGTGCTCGAAGGCACTGTCAAAAACATCACCTCTTACGGTGTGTTTATTGATCTGGGTGGTGTTGATGGTCTTATCCACATCACCGACCTCAGCTGGGGACGCATCAGCCATCCCGAAGAGATCGTTGAGCTGGATCAGAAGATCAAGGTTGTTATCCTCGATTTCGACGACAGCAAGAAACGTATTGCACTAGGCCTCAAACAGTTGACCCCTCATCCATGGGATGCCCTCAGCGAAAACATCAAAGTGGGCGACACCGTGAAAGGCAAGGTTGTTGTGATTGCCGACTATGGTGCTTTCATCGAAATCGCTCCCGGCGTGGAAGGTTTGATCCACGTGAGCGAAATGTCATGGTCGCAGCACCTGCGCACCGCTCAGGACTTCCTGAAAGTGGGCGAAGAAGTGGAAGCCGTTGTGTTGACCCTCGACCGCGACGAGCGCAAAATGTCGCTCGGCATGAAACAGCTTATCCCCGATCCATGGGAAAACATCAAAGGCCGCTACCCAGTGAACTCGAAACATACTGCCACCGTTCGCAACTTTACCAACTTTGGTATTTTTGTTGAAATGGAAGAAGGGGTGGATGGTTTGATTCATATCTCAGACCTTTCGTGGTCGAAGAAAATCAAACATCCGGCTGAGTTTACCAAAGTGGGCGAAACCATCGAAGTGCTGGTGCTCGACGTGGATGAAGAAAACCGCCGTTTGAGCCTCGGTCACAAACAGCTTGAAGAAAATCCATGGGATGTATTCGAAAGCATTTTCACCGTTGGCACTGTTCATCAGGGAACCATCATCGGCACTTCAGACAAGGGCATGATCGTTTCGCTGCCTTATGGCGTTGAAGGCTTTGCTCCGAACCGTCACCTCAAAAAAGAAGACGGAAGCCAGGCTAAAAACGATGAAACCCTTGATTTCAAGGTGATTGAGTTTTCAAAAGAGAACAAGAAAATCATTCTTTCGCACTCACGCATTCACGAAGATCAGGCCTTTGTTGCCCGCACAGCAGATGCTGAAGGCAAAAACGCCGATCAGAAAAACACCAAGCGTGCCGTGAAGATCATCAATGAAAACCTGGAACGCACCACCCTGGGCGACCTCGACGTGCTGGCCGGTTTGAAAGAAGATCTCGAAAAAGAAGAAAAGTCGAAAAAGAAATAGTTTCAGACTACATGATTCCGAAAGCCACAACCAGCAGGTTGTGGCTTTTTTTATGGTATGTGGATAAATGACAGTGCACTTTTTAACCCATCGGCAGCGCTTGAGATGATGCCCCCGGCATAGCCACTTCCTTCCCCGACCAAATACAAATTATCGAAACCGGCACACCGGCCGCCCGGCTCGCGCAGCACCTGAATGGGTGCAGAGGTTTTGCTTTCGAGACCGAGCACGATTCCCGAATCGAATGCCTGCATTTTACGGTTAAAATCGCGCAAGCCTTCCTTCATGGCCCGAACCACCGCATCGGGCAACAAATTCCACAACTCAACCACTTCTAAACCAAGTGGATAACTACTTAACAACTGACGCTCCCGCAGTTTGCCGTCCAAAAAATCGCGTATGCTGCAAGCCGGAGCTGAGTATTTGCCAAAGAGGTTGAAAAATTGGCTTTCGAGATCCTCAACAAGGTCGAGGGCCTCGGCTGGTGCGACACTGCGCTGCGCCAAATCGTCGGGATGAAGCGCAGCAACACAGGCTGCATTGGCAAAGTTGCCATCGCGCTGGTAATAACTCATGCCATTTACAATATTTGTATAAGCATAAGCTGTCGCCGGAACAACCATCCCGCCCGGACACATGCAAAATGAATATACCTGGTGTTTTCCATCAGCCGGAGAGGTTAGCCGGTATTCAGCTGCCTTCACACCCTGAACCACCGGCCTGCCCCACTGCGCAATGTTGATCACCGACTGCTGATGCTCCATCCTGCTGCCCAAGGCAAAATTCTTTGTCCGGAACTGCACACCATGCTGCATGAGCATGCGATACGTTTCGTAGGCAGAATGTCCGGGTGCCACAAACACTGCCATGGCATCGAGCTGGCCCCTGTTGGTTACAACCGCTTTCACTGTATGATTTTTCACCGAGATGCCTGTCATCATGGTTTCGAACAGCATGGTTCCACCCAGCTGAAGAAATTGCTGGCGAAGCTTTTTTACGATCTTTTTCAGGTTATCAGTGCCCAAATGCGGATGGGCCATGTATCTGATTTCGGCAGGAGCACCAGCGGACACATAGGCATCGAGGATAAAATTCCGCTCCAGAGAGATGTGCTTCGACCGTGAAGTAAGTTTTCCATCGCTGAAAGTGCCTGCTCCACCCTCGCCAAAGGCATAGTTGCCCAATGGTTGAAAAATACCGTCTGTTTCAAATTGTTGGATGAGCTTGCTTCGTTTGTCCACCTCTGTGCCGCGGTCGATCATCGTCACATTAAAGCCAGCTTTTTGCAGTGCAAACGCGGCAAAAAAACCAGCCGGACCGTTGCCAACCACTACTACCTTTTGTCCGCTGCCTGATAAGGGAATCTCAAGCATGGGTTCTGCTAGTGCCCCGCTTCCGGCAATGGCATCGGAATGAACCACAATCTGCAGCAGCCAATGGATGGCCGATTTGCTTCGGGCATCCAGGCTTTTGCTGCCGATCACATAATGAAACTGACTGATGCCCAGCTGATTTCTTATTTTTTTCCGCAACCACGAATCATCATAATCAGTGGGTGCTTTAAGTATGATGGATTTAATTCCCATGTTCAGGTTGAAAAAACAAAGTTAGGGAAATAATGCCGCGATGCAAAAACCAGCCCGGAAAGCCACAAAGCAGGATGCGTGGTGGCAGAGAATTAAGCGATGTTAACATTTTGACAAAGGTGGAAAGTTTAATTTTGAAGCATGAAACCATTTCAGATACACCTTATCGGCACAGGGTCGGCCGTGCCATCGGCACACAGGGCAGCCACCAGTCAGGTGTTGCACTACGACGGACGCTATATGATGATCGATTGTGCCGAAGGCACACAGATGCAGCTTAAGCGGAATAAAATCAGCCCCATGCGCATTGAGCGCCTGTTTATCAGTCATTTGCACGGTGATCACTATTTTGGTCTGATCGGCTTGCTCAATACCCTGCACTTGCTGGCCAAAACGCAGGCAGTGCATATTCACGGACCGGCTGACTTGTATGATATTCTCAGGCTGCAGCTCAAGGCTGCCGATACCGAACTGCGGTTTCCGCTGCTGTTTTATCCCCTGAACGGAGTTGGCAAGCGATTAATTTTTGAGGATGAACAACTGCGTTGTTTTTCGTTTCCGGTAATGCACCGGATTCCAACATGGGGGTTTTTATTCGAAGAAAAAAGAGATGCTTCTGGTTCGGACAGCACACACGCGCTTGATGGAAGAATAATTGATGCAACAGCCTTGCGGAGTTATGCTTTTTGCACAGATACGGCTTACCGGCCTGAACTGGCAGATTTTTTCCGCAATGTGCAAGTGTTGTACCACGAAGCAACCTTTATGCACCATCTTGCAAAAACAGCAGAGGCAACCTATCATTCAACCAGTGTGCAGGCAGCAGAGATGGCGCGGCTTTCGGGTGCTAAACGCTTGATAATGGGGCATTTTTCATCACGCTATACCGATCTTGAGCCCCTAATCAACGAAGCCAGGGAAGTGTTTCCGCAGGCTGAGGCAGGGATGGATGGTGCTGTGATTGACATTCGTTAAAAAAAAGCCGGCATCTCTGGGATACCGGCCTGCTTTGATGTAATGATGAAAGAAAAAAGGCTATCTGCGCTATTTGTCCGTTTCAGCAGCAGCAGAACTTTTATATTTTTTCCAGGAAGCCCAGGCTATACCCATTAGCAGCAATGTATGCAAGCCTCCATCAATGGGAGCACTGCCACCCAAAGCAGGTTCATCATACACCGGATTTCCACCAGGATCGGGAGGTTGGGCACTTGCGCTGTTCAACAAACCCAGATAACATAAACCCAGCACAGCAAACAGTTTAATTTTATTCATGGCACTATCGTATAAAACATTTTGAAATTTGAACACCTTGTTTGCTGCTCACAGAAACGATGACAAGTTGGCTACCAACCGAAGGGATCGCAATAAGCTGATTGATGCCGGACGAAACTTCCATGCTTTTCAGCAAACGGCCATCGGGTAAAAACACTTTCAGATCACCTTTTTTTGCACCATGAGAAAGCCACAATACCTGCAGGACATCATCGCCAGCAACAACCTGCAGATTGTCAAGCATATCCGGCGTTGGAACCTGAACCACATTTTTCTCAAAACGGAGTTTAAAACGTTCGGAATCATCATTCGGCAAGGCATCGAAAGCATAGGCATGTTGACTGTTCAACTGAACGATTACACCTGTTTTCAAATCCGTTAGTGTGATGTTTGTGTTTTCGAAACTCTCGACAAAATCAGCCTTAAGGATAAATGAACCTGCTTGAGCCACTTTGACATGCAGGAACATTTCGAAACTTTGTTCGAAGCGCGGAAGAATGTTGATACTCATTTTTTGGTCGCCGATGAGGGTAAACAGTTTAGGAGCATCAGCACTTCCTTCGAGCCTGACAGCATCCATACCAATATCGGTTAAAGGGGACGCGTTGTCATGGAACCCGATCCAGGTTTTATCTTGCAATCCATTGCCTTCAATTGTAACATCAAGTGATTCAGATACCGGGTCTTTGGTCTTGTAGAAGGCCTCGTTTGCATGAACCCTTGCTGCACGATTTAGTTTCATTGATGCGGAAGCCGCAGTTGCCTGCACAAAGAAACCCTGTCCGGCAGGTATGATACCATTGGTAAGTGTACCACCACCTATCGTATTACGGCTCAGGTAGTTGCCATTGCTGTAAACATAAGCAATGCCTGAAGTATTGGTGAGTTCAAAACCGCCAGCATCCCAATCGATCGCAGAGGGGAATGGATTTCCAATTAAATTCCATCCACCTGAGGGACCGCTATAGTCAAGGTTTTTAAGCAAGTCGTTGTTATGCATAACACCATGATATTGTGCTGTTTCGGCTGCTTTGCCAGAGGCAATCCACACGGCATATCCCCGGCCCGACTCGAGCACATGCCCCAGGTCGTTGATATATTGCCAGGTGTTCGAAGGCTCGTCATATTGCTTGATCCAGCTGGGTGAGGCACCGGGAAAGTAGAAGACAGAGGCTGTTGCGCCTTCAACAACGGGTGAAATATAGTGCCAACGGCCGTCGGCAAGATAAACTTCCACCCTGGCCTGAAAGTTTACAGCATCGCGCTCGTTGATGAATGAGCCAGCACCAGTGGCATCGGCATGGATGGTCATGGTATCGTTGAGCGAGAGAAAACCGCTCATTTCAAGTGTAAGTGCTGAACCCGGCTGCAGCGAAACCTCATTCATCTCGAAGAGGTCGTCCACATTGGATTGGCTTGCTGTGATTTCGACATTCTTAAGGTATTCAGGCTGGCCATTCGACCAGTTTGCAGGATTGGACCAATCGCCATCGTTGTTCATGGTGGTTGAAACGCCACCAAAGTCTTCCACCAATTTGTAGAAACCGGTTGAGGTTCCCAGCAGTGTGCTCCCGTTTTCGAGATCGGGGACAAACTCGCCCGGCATTCCGTTGAAGCTAGTCATGGTAATGCCGGTGGCATTGTTGTATCTGAAAACGTTTCGACGAGCACCTGAATATACCACATCAGGGTTGGCCCTGTTCACGAGCACAGAGCTGAATGCGCCATGCGGCATCACAGGGAGGGTGGAGTAGCTTACGCCGCCATCGGTGCTGCGCACGAGGGCATAGTCGAGGTTTTCGCCCGAAGCAAGGTAAATGAGATCGTTGTTTCGGGGATCAACGTCAATGTCATAGATTGTCATGTCAGTAGTCCCCGACATGGCTCCCGTTGGACCAGAATTGACATATGACCAGGTGAGGCCCAGGTCTTCTGATTTCCAAAGTTGACCATTCACTTTTCCATAAGCACCATCCCAATAACCTCCTGTAGCGTAAATAACCGTATCGCCGCCTGCTACACCGAATTCAACAGCAGTGCCCTGCTGAAACTCAATTGGAGGAGTTGCAGAGGTGGGTGTTACAACGGTCCAGCTTACGCCACCATCAGTGGTGCGCCAGATGTTGCCATAATCCCACAGTATGTTGGGCAATACATTTGATCCTGTGCCTGTTACTGCTATTGCCAGTTGGTCGGTAATGAACTTCACGTCCATCACACGGATATCCATGTGATCGTTGTCGGTGTTCCATCCGGCAGGTGTTATTTGTGTGAAGCCTGCGTTGCCCGTCGTTGTTACCGAAAATCCATTGTTGTGTCCGGCAATCACATGCATCGGATCGGTTGGGCTCACGGTGACAGCAGTGACACCCCCATCGTCACCCACGCCGGCTATTGGAAACTCGCCATAGGGTGCACGCCATTTGTCGGCCCCAACCACCGAAGGGTCGAAATATGCTTCGGTATAACCAAGACCACCATTGGTGGACACATAATAGATGCCTGACGATTGTGCAATTTTGGTGATGCCGATTGCTGCAAAACCATCATTGGCAGCAATGGTAAAAGGACCTTCTGCTCCGCTGGTGCTAAAGGCAACACCCCTGCCATAAGAACCACAAACGCGCGACAAATCAGTAGGATAGGTTGCCATGGCATTGTCGGGCAGCACATGCGATGACCATGTTGCACCCAAATCATCAGAAACTCCGCCACCTGGGAAAGAAAGCCGCAAGCCTTCGCTCAAAGGCATGGAAGCAACCCATGAGGGGCTATAATCGGCGCTGTGCAAGGGCCAGTTTGAGCCAGAAGAAGGGGTAATATTGGTCCAGCTGGAGCCGGCATCCGTTGAAAGAAACACGAAAATGTTGCTACTGAAGGTATCGCGCAGGCTGGCAACAATCGTATCACCATCATAATGAGCAGGATGCGTAAAGACTGCATCGATCGTATGCGGAAAAGCATAAACAGATGTAAGTGGCACTGGGCTGAATCTTACTCCATCAAATTTATAAATTTTACCGCCTGTTTGATTGGATGATGAAAGGACCATGTACACAGGATAACCACTCGGATCGTTGGCCACAGCCATGTCGCGAATCACATAATCAGTTCCAATACCCGGTATAGTATCAGTCTGAGCCACAACATTGTACGTCGAATAAGTTGATGTATCGTTGTGGCGGACAAGGTATTTTTCAAGTCCAATGTACATATAATGATCAGAAAGGCCGATGCCTGTGACGGCCATGGCATTGTAGGCAGGGTTGATATTTTGCAGCATCACCCTGTCCATGGCAGTAGCAAATGTATTCACATCGCCTTCGTCGAAACTGATTACAGCCGAAGTGAGTGTTCCACCGCTTTGGGCTGTTCGCACTGCCACCCAGCCTTTGCTGTTCGTAAAAATTTTCCGGCCTCCTCCGCCCCAGCCGCGTTGCCCTGAGGCATACTCCATCGAGTCTAGGGGAAAAGGACGCGTCCAGTTTGCACCATTGTCGTCGGAGTAAAACAGCGAGCCTGGCGTTTCGACTGCCCCAAAAAGCCGGTTGTTGGTGTTGCAATAGGTCAGATCGAGGGCGTGCCCTCCGTAAAGACCAAGATTTACAACCTCACCGGTTGATTGCGACAATAGTTCAGGGCCGGCAGAAAACAGCAGGACCGCTTCAATTAAAAAAAAGTAAATCGTTTTCTTCATCGCTCAATTTGTTGTTGCAATACTTATCAATTTGTATATTTACCGCTGCTTAACACTGGTTTTATCGGTTTACCATTTTGCAAAAAAACATGCAAGCATAGCTGAAGGCAAGTTAAATTGAACGAACGGATGCTGTATTGGTGTGAATGGTGGCAACTTTTGAGTAAATGGCATTGAAAAAACTACATGTATTATTGCTTTTTATCCTGGCGCTGGCAGTGAATGTGCAGGCGCAAACACAAGCCTATATGGATTCGCTCGAATTTTTGATGAGCAGCCAAAGGGCAGATACAATGGATAAAGACAGGCAAATGAAAAATCACCTGAAACTTGCATCTTTTTACAACCACACCAAGCCCGACCACTCGATCAGTTTCGCCAGCAAAGCACTGAAGCTGGCGCGTGAAATTCGCAGCAGCAAAGGCGAGGGCATGGCCCTCAATATGATTGGTATCTCGATGGCCAACCTGAGCAAGGCTGATAGTGCAAGGCTGTACTATGAGTCCTCTTTAAAGATTTTTGAGGCAACCAACGACACAATGGGGATGATGCATTTGTACAACAACCTTGGCAACCTGACCACCAACAGGGGCCACTATAGCGAAGCCGTCAGATATTACCAGCAGGTGCTGCGTTTGTCGGAAGCCACCCAGAAGAAAGAGCTCATCGCATTGTCATCCAATAATTTAGCAATCGTATATTTCGATTGGGGCAAATACGATCTGGCGCTCGAATTCTATAGAAAATCATTATCGCTCCTGCAGAAGATGGGCGATACGGTGCGTATTGCGGCAATATACAACAACATCGGCGAGTTGTATAAAGAAATTGGACAAGCCGACAGTGCTTTACACCACTATCATCAGGCGCTCAATGTGGCGTATAAAACGAACAACAGCAAGAGCATGATGAATGCCTATCTAAATCTTGGCGATGCCATGGTGCTCAGAAACAAAACAAACGATGCCCTTGAATATTACAGACTTGCATCGGAAAAAGCTCAGGAAATCAAGAGCGATTATGGCAAGGCCTATGCCATGATTCACCAGTCTGAACTATTTTTAAAAACCAACCGGCCTGACAAAGCAGGCCCACTGGCACACGAAGGCCTTCAACTTGCTGAAAAACAGAAACATGTCAAACTTCAAAAAGAAGCACAATATCAGTTGTTTTTACTCTACCAACAAACAGCCCAATACGAATCGGCACTCAAGCATCACCTTGCATATACCGCACTAAAGGATACACTTTTCAACCAAAGTTCGAGAAAAGAGATAGCTCAGTTGCAAACAGAATTTGAAACCGCCAAAAAAGAAAGCGAAATAGCGCAGCTGAATGAAGAAAAGGCTGTTCAGCAACTCGAAATTGACCGGCAGCGCAACCTTCGGCTGTCCACTACCCTTGTTGCACTGGTATTGCTTTTGGGAGTAGCATTTTTCTACATGCGTGCGCGAATGAAACAAGCTGCCGTTAAAAACAATCTGGAAAAGCAAAAGCTCGAAGTGGAACACAAACTGCTCAGGGCGCAGATTAACCCCCACTTTGTATTCAATGCACTGAATTCGATTCAAGCCTTTGTGCTTGGCAATCAACTGGCTATGGCACAGAACTACCTTTCGAAACTTGCGCAACTGATCAGGCTCAACCTCGAGAACAGCCGCAAAACAATGGTTAGCATTGAAAACGAACTCAAAACCCTTCGGCTCAACCTGGAACTTGAGCAGATGCGTTTCAGCCATCAGTTTGACTTTGCCATCGAGACCGATGCCGCCATTGATGTTGAGAACACTTATATTCCACCCATGCTCATTCAGCCTTTTGTCGAAAACGCACTTATTCACGGCATACAACCAAAAGGCAATGGCGGGCAAATACACATCAGTCTGAAACAAGATGCAAAAGCAATCACTGCCATTGTAAGTGATAACGGCATTGGCCGTAAGGCAGCGTCACTTAAAAATTCCGGCCTAAAATCACAGCACCAATCGCTGGGTCAACAGCTTACGAGCGAACGACTTGAGCTTTTTGGAACGAAGGATGGACAATCGTTTTATTTTACCGTGACCGATCTGTATGATGATCAACAACAAGCTGCAGGAACCAGTGTAAGGATTGTGATGCCATTTGAATCAGACATCTGAAGCAATATGATCAAAACCATTATCATAGATGATGAAGCAGGAGCACGGCAAGCATTGAAGCAACTGCTTGCAGAAAACTGCCCTGAAATAGAACTTGCCGGAGAGGCGGCCAATGTGTCGCAAGGCAGAGATTTGATTACAGTTGTTCAACCCGAGCTTGTTTTTCTTGATGTTCAAATGCCAGATGGAACTGGTTTTGACCTCTTGCGTGGGATGGAACATATCGGGTTTCAAGTGATTTTTGCTTCGGCCTATGATCATTTTGCCATCACAGCTTTCCGGTTCAGTGCGCTCGACTACCTCTTAAAGCCTATTCTTCCTGATGATTTGATGGCTGCAGTGGGTAAGATCAAACAAAACGGCAGGCAATCGGCAGATAAAATCAAAACATTGCTCGACAACCATGGTAATTTGAAGAAAATTGCGCTGCCATCCATGGAAGAGGTCAACTTTGTGAATGTGGATGAAATCATCCGATGCGAATCAGACAACAATTACACCCGCTTTTTTCTTACAGGCCATGTGCAGCTGCTGGTTAGCAAAACCCTGAAAGAGTATGAAGACCTGCTCGAGCCGATTGGTTTTTTTCGCACCCATAAATCCTCACTGATCAACCTGCGCTATATCCGTAAATACATCAAAGGCGAGGGCGGAACCATTATCATGGAAGATGGCAGCGCTGTGGAGCTGAGTCGCCGGCGTAAAGATGATTTCTTCAAGGCACTTCAGAAGTAAAGTACTGCATCAGAGCTTGATAAGCGCAAGCAGCTGCGAAAAAACGATCATCAGCACAAGCGCGGTTGGATACACGGTTGCATAGCCTACCGAAGGGGCATCGCTGTCGGTTTTGCTATCAATGGCTGCTAACCCTGGTGTGCTCGTCATGGCACCTGTAATCACACCAAGCAGGCTGAGGAAATTCATTTTCATCACATAGTGGCCCACCAACAGGCCAGCAATCATAGGCAAAGTGGTGATTACTGCACCGATTGCAATCAGCTGCAGCCCATTAGCCTGAAGTGCTTGTCCAATTTCGCTGCCTGCACTTGTTCCAACACTTGCCATAAACAAAAGCAGTCCAAGCTTACGGAGCAATTGGTTTCCACTGCCCGACATCGACCAAAGGATTGGGCCTGTTCGTCCTAAGTTACTAAGCAATAGTGCTGTAGCAAGCACACCGCCTGTTAGTCCGAGGCTAAAATTAAACAGACTGCCCACTGGCACAGAAACTGAACCTACTAAAATGCCCAGCACAACGCCCAGAGCTATGGGAAGGAAGTTGGTTTCGGAAAGCCGCTTCTCATCGTTTCCCATCAAACGCATCACTTCCTGCATTTCCTGATTTGAACCAGAGATGAGAAGTTTATCACCAAAGCGCAATTTACTATGAGGCAATGGTTTAAGATCGATACCACTACGTCGGATGCGTGTGATGGTGGCATTGTAGGCCGTCAGGTTTAGCTCACGCAAACTCTTGCTCACAACTTTTTTATTTGTCACAAGCACCCAATTCACCGCAAAGCGGTTGTCGAATGGCAGATCGCGGTTTACAGCCTGACCCAGCAAAAGCTCCATCCTGCTGAGCGAGGCCTCATCGCCCACCACCTTCACAAAGTCGCCCAGGTGCAAAATTGTTTCAGCTGTGGGCGCAATCACGTTGCCACCATGGCTCACACGCGAGATGACTCCTCCTGTTATTTTGCGCAGATCTATGTCTTTCAACAACTTACCATCAATATTGGCATTTGTAATCTGGAGTACCCGGTTTGTAAGCTCGGGATTGTCTTCGTGCAGCTGATCGAGGTAGTTTTTTTCTTCATCTTCCAGTTTCACCCTAAGCCAACCCGGAATAAGCTGCACAAACAAAATCACCAGAATCACTCCGGCAGGATAGGCAATGCCATAACCCACCGCTGTGATGGGAGAGCCGGTGGCCTCGACAGCGGCAGCCAAACCAGGTGTGCTGGTGAGTGCACCATTGAACAAGCCCACTGCCATGGCCACAGGAACATCCAGCAAATACACTGCAGCAAACGTGAGCAGTGCGGCAACGCCAATAACAACAAAACCAATCAAAATCAGCTTTTTACCGTACCTAAGCAAGGCATCAAAAAATCCGGGACCTGCCTGAATGCCAATGGTGAATATAAACAACAGCAAGCCAAGCGTTTGAAAAGATGATGGCACTTTGTATCCAAAATGCCCAAACAACATGGCCACAAAAATCACTGCAGATGAATCAAGAGAAAAGCCTTTATATTTCAAATTTCCGGCCATCAGGCCAAAACTGAGTATTATAAAAAGCACGAAATAACCCTGTTGTAGCACTTGCTGCATGGCAATCAAATAATAAAATTTTAGTAAATGATAAGCTTATGAGTGGATGCTGATCCCCTGGATGCCAGTCGTAAAAAATAAACACCAGGTTCCAGACCATCGATGTTCAGTGACCTTGCATGACTGCCTGCTGTATAGTTTAACGCTGCGTCATGCAGCACAGTTCGGCCAGATGCGTCATCAAGCCACATTTCTACATTGCTTGCGTGTGACAGCTGCAAGCCAACGGTTAGCTTATTCTTTGCCGGATTGGGATGAACAGTTGCCACGAACTGTTCATCAAAATTTTCATTAACGCTTGTGATATCCATTGCTATACGTGAGTAATACACATCCTGACCTCCGGTGAGCGTGTTAGCCCAGGCCAGATGTGCCCCTTCATTGTCAGAGATCATATGAAAATAGTCACCCATCTTTTCCTGATTAGGCCATCCTAAATGTGGATCGAAAAGTTCTGAGATGCGTTGGTTTGGCGACCAGGATTGTCCCTGATCCGTGGAATAAGCGTAATACAAAGCCGACATGCGGCTGAGGTTGGCCGGGGCATCGCGCGTATCCAGCCAAACCACATCAATGCGGCCATTTGGTGCAACTGACATCGTGCCAAACCATTGTGTTTTACTCAACGACAAATCCTGATTGATGCGCATGGGAGCGCTCCAGCTTTGACCTCCGTCGGTGCTGCGGGCAAACATCACATCGCCCGGGTCGCCATTGTAGCGTTCAACCGAAGCAAGCACATAGATATTGCCATGACCAGGTCCATTGGAATGGTCGATGCCGATGCTTGCTTGTCCGAGCAGCCCAACAGGATTCACAATTGGCCCATAGTTCATAACACCATCCATTTCAACCTGAACCGAGAAATCCCAGGCAGGTGTGAGCAGCGGGTCTTTGGCCGAGGAGGATTTGGACACAACGATGCCCGACCAGCCAGCTCCGGCAATGAACAGATCGCCGTTTGGTGCCACGGCCAGTGTTCCCCAATAAGGATCGCCTTCCACAGCCACGCAGGGGCCATAACTGTCGCCCTTGTTCACCGACCGTGTAAAATTACCCGGATAACAGCTGGTCCACGACATGGTCCAGAAAGAATAGTTGTTGTCGCGCCCGGCACTTTCGGTTCGGTCAATAATCATCCATTGTTTGTCGCCGCCTTTGGCTTCAACGCCCTCATCCCAGGTGGCGCCGCCATCATAGCTTCTGAACACCTTGCAGGTGTAGTTTCCGTTGCTCGAGGTGAGGCTGTTGTAGTAGAAGGTGCCTTCGCTGTCGATATCAATTACAGGGTCGGAGCGAAAAACGCCGGCATTGATCGGTCCGGTATTGATCCAGCTTTGTCCTCCGTCATTTGTGTAAGCATAGCCAGCCTGCCTGAAGTTGCTGGCAATGTTGTCGAATTGTCGCCAGCCAATCACAATGCGTTCGGGATTGGCTGTGTCGATTGATATGGAAGGCTCATTGGCAGCATCGCCAATGATATTCTGCCCATCGGCATCCACATTCACCTGATGTGTTTCAACCATGGCATCCCTGTAATAATAGGCTTTGGATACCGATTGCCTTTTGTTGGGATGGGGCATGTAAGCATCTGTTGGTTCCTCTTTGTGAAGCATTTGTTTCGCACGCATGGCCTCAACTTTTTCCTGTGCTATCGAAACGAGGACAAATACCACACTTAAAACATTGACCAATAGTAGTTTTTTAATCATATTTTTAAAATATTGAATTGACTTTCAATGATTTTCATCTGGAGCAGGCAAAATTACGTAATATCCCGGCGACAAATCCTCAATCATTCAGATTAATTCAACTGCAGTGGGATTCATTTTGTATTTTAGATGCGGTTTTTTTTACAGAATTGCCCATCCCTTAACGATTTACGATGAAAACAATTATCCACTACACGCTGACCACCCTGTTGATGTTGCTTTTGCTTCAAGCGGCCGTTCAACCACAATCTTCAGGAGTGATCGTTGATCAAAAAGGCGTACTGCGCAACAAAAAGGGCAAAGACGAAATCAAAGGTTTTGGGGTGAACTATACCCTACCGTTTGCCCATGCCTGGCGCACTGCCAAAAAAATGGGGATCGACCCTAAAGAGGCCATGCAAAATGACGTGTATCATTTTGCACGGCTGGGATTCGACCTTTACAGGGTGCATGTTTGGGATACTGAAATCAGTGATTCGTTGGGTAATCTCATTCAAAATGAACACCTTGATGCTTTTGATTACCTCCTGTGGCTGCTCAAGGACAAAGGATTCAACGCCATCATCACACCCATTGCGTTTTGGGGAAACGGCTGGCCTGAGCCTGACGAGGCTACAGGAAGTTTTTCGATGAAATACGGGAAAAACGATGCGCTGACACATGCAGAAGCCATCAAAGCCCAACACAACTATCTGAAGCAGTTTCTCAACCACAAAAATCCATACACCGGCACAGCTTACAAAGACGAACCGATGATTTTGGCTTTTGAGGTAAGCAACGAACCACATCACACAGGCAAGGCTGAAGATGTTACCTCATTTGTTAAAGGCATGGTCGAAGCAATGAAATCAACTGGAACACAAAAACCCATCTTCTACAACATCAGCCATGCGGTTCATTTTGCGGATGCCTATTTCCGTGGAGGCATCGACGGAGGAACATTTCAATGGTATCCAACAGGATTGGGCTACAAAAAAGAATTGGCAGGCAACCTGCTCCCAAATGTGGACAAATACGAAATCCCGTTCGATGCGGTAATCAAAAGACATCAGGGCGCAAAAATTGTGTATGAATTCGATGCAGCTGATGTGAACAAATCCTACATCTATCCGGCGATGGCACGCAGTTTTCGAACAGCAGGCATTCAGCTGGCGACACATTTTGCTTACGATCCCAACTTTTTGGCTCCCTTCAATACCGAGTACAACACCCATTATATGAACCTGTTATACACGCCGGGCAAGGCGTTGGGGCTGATGATTGCATCGCGCATATTTCACGAGATTCCAATGTATTCCGATTTCGGGAAATATCCTCATGACACTATTTTTCAGAATGTGAGCATCAGCTATTCGCAAGATCTGGCACTCTACAACAGCCCGGAAACCTATATCAACACCAACCACACGGATATACCTCCAAAAGATGAACCTCATCTGAAGCAATTGGCTGGCTGTGGAAGGTCGCCATTGGTGAATTATCAGGGAAGTGGCGCCTATTTTTTGGACAAGATCAGTGATGGAGTATGGCGACTCGAGGTTTTGCCCGATCCCCTCCACATTGCCGATCCATTTGGAAGAAATAGTCACGAAAAAATTGTCAGCCAGGTTCAATGGATGTTTCATCCCATGCAGATCAGTCTTCAAAACCTGGGAAGGAGGTTCAGCGTTCAAGCCATCAATGTGGGCAATGACTTCAAAACCAATACCACCAACGGGTTTATCAATATAGGTCCTGGCACTTATCTGCTGATGCGACCGGATGCCTTGTTGCTCAGCGCGACTGATGCTCCCTGGCAAGGTGTGAAGCTGAATGATTTTGCTGCCCCCGCCAGTCAGGTGAGCAAAACATGGTTTTCGCACGAAGCACCGGCTGAAGTTGAAGAGGGCCGCGACCTGAAGTTGCTTTTCAGCATCATTGCCCCCGCACGGCCGATAAAAACAGAACTGCTCGCCTGGCTGGATTCCGACCACCGCAACATCCCCCTTCGCTATGTCTCTCCTGGTAAATATGCGGCCACCATTCCAGCCGACATGCTAAAGCATGGCTATCTGAATTATTGGGTGACAGTAACCGGACAAGATAACAAAACAACCACCTGGCCCGGCGACATCAAAGCCCATCCATGGGATTGGAATTTTACAGGCAGCAAACCCTATCAATCGAGGGTGGTTCCGGCAGCATACCCAATACACCTGTTTGATGCCTGCACCGATGCTGAGGGTTTGGTCAGGGAATGGAAACCCGGCCTGAAACTCCTTCCCGTGTCAGATGCGCCCGGATGCATGTATTTGGTTGAACTTCAGGAACTCTATACGCCCGACATCGAAAATCTGGAGGGAGACACCATCTACGACTATAGTTTCCGACATTCCATTTCGCCCGCCATCAGGGCACGACTGGCTTCGGCAAAAAACAAGCAAGCGATTGTAATAGAGGCGGTTTCGCTTTCACCAAATAATAGCAAACTGCAGGTGGCGCTGGTAATGGATAATGGGGCCGCCTTTGGCAAAGTGATTGAACTGAATGATGCACAAAAAGAAGTCACTATCAAACTGAATGAGCTTCAGCCTGTATCCACCGTTTTGCTGCCACGCCCCTACCCCTCTTTTCTTCCCTATTATTTCGATCATGATAACGATGCGTCATTTGACATTAGGCGTGTTGAGAGCCTGCAGTTTTCAATCGGACCCGGACTGGATGAAGCCGGATTGAAAATGGTTCAGAAGATAGGTATTCTTAGTGTCAAACTCGAGTAATTGCACATACCTGGTTAGTGCATTTGCCTGTACGAATTATGTTGTATAAAATTAATAATTACTTGTTTTTAAAGCATATACAGAAGGAGCATCATCCATCCTGCCGCATAATTGGCATTTTAGATCAGGGACTGCCCAATTGTTTTATTTCAGAATTATTTACAGCTATAAAGGTCCCATTCACAGTGAGTTTGCCCCCGCGCGCCACAACAATCCGTTCGGTGCCTGTTCCGTTGTGGATCAGATTTTTTACCTGAGCATTGGTGGTGGCCGAAACAAAAGGGTAATTGGTTAAACCGGATGGAACCACCGCATCGATGGTGGCTGTTGGAACCACTGCCGGGCTCCAGTTGGAAGGAGTGCTCCAATCGGTACTGACCGCACCAGTCCAGGTTACGCTTCCGGTGTAGCCATTGGAGAAATAGTTGATTCCATTGGTGTATTGCGATATGGTAGCCACATCATTGTCTCCGTCGCCGTCGTAGTCGCCAATGGCCACGCCTGCGGTGTATTGCGGCAGGTTATTGTCGGGCGAAGGATTCAGGTTGATGGGTGTATCAAATGAAATGCTTGTACCATTGGTTGTATTTTTCGCAACAAAACATTTATAATCTCCATTGGGAACGAAGGCAATGTCGGGCAATGCATCACCATCGAGATTGCCGATGCTTACAAAACCAGTTCCAAGCGCCACATTGGTCGTAAAATTTTGATAGGAATCGAAAGATAGTGTTCCTGATGTGGAGGTGTTTCTGAGTATTGATATTTTCCCATCAGCACAAGGCGCGGCAATGTCCAGTTTACCATCGCCATCGAGATCGCCTACAGCAAAGTGCCAGGTTCCACCAGTATGTACGGTCAGCGTATTGGCTGCGGAGAAACCAATATTTCCAACTCCTGTCGAGGTGTTTCGAAATACTTTTACCGCACCTTGCCACTGCCTGCAGATGATATCCACTTTACCGTCTTTATCCAAATCAGCCACTTCGAGGTAGGACTCAGCATCTAACAGACTAAGCTGTTGTATGGCAGCAAAAGAAATGGACCCTCCAGAGGTTGTATTTCGAAAAACACAGCCTCCGCCTCCACTCGTCGAAACCAATACATCAAGCTTACCATCGTTATCAAAATCAGCCACGCGCACCCACCTGGCCCATTTGCCGCCAGTAGGGAAAGAGGTGCTTTCGAACGCGATATTTCCAGGGCTGCAGTTATTGATATGTACCACCACCCTATCGGTATTCGCAGGCCTGTAAACACACGACACGATGTCGAGCTTGCCGTCGCCGTTCATATCACCAAAGGCAATGCCACCTTCCTGCGCATTGTTGGTGTTGTAGCCTGGAATTTCATAAACAAGATTTTGTCCTGTACCATTGTAATATCTTGTTTCGAAGCTGGCACCGTCAATCCGGTTTCCAACCACAATACCTTCGCTGAGTGTGCCAGGTGTTACGGTGGTATTCAACTGAAGATAAACTCCTTGCCTGCCCAAAACTGCATCCAGTTTGCCATCGGTATCAAAGTCGGCATAGCTGAGGTTACTAAATGAATGCAAGCCAATGCCCGTGTAGCTGCCATTTTTGATGGCGAAGCCGTAAGAGTAGGTGGGATCGGTGAAGCTTTCGGACGAAAGAGAAGCCAGACCCGTGCTCGTGAGGTTGAAATAGTCGCTTGCCTGATGCATTCCGCAGGAGGTGAAAACGCTTAGCTGATTTCCGGTACCTGCCGGTACAGTTACAGTGAGTGAGTTTTCTGTTGCATCAGTCACAACCGCCTTCACGCCACCAAACCACACCGCGTTTTCGCTGATGGTTGTGCTGAAATGGCTTCCATTGATGGTGACAGAAGTTCCAATAGGACCGTTGGTTGGCGAAAAGCCAGTGATGACCGGCAAATCGCATTGCGCAAGCAATTTTCCTCCGGTTGAAGAAATCAAACCGAGCAGGCAAAGAATAAGGCCTTTTTTCAACTTACTTTCAGAAACGCACCAAACATATGCACCAGCTCTTGACGCAATACCGCAAAACCCATGATGAATTTTCATCTTATACCCTTTTAAAGATTATTTATAATAACATTTGCTAAACCCATGGCGATCAATTTCAGTGATGACATTCAAGCGATTTGGCACTTTCGGTTAACTGCCTGGCGAAATGAAACTGCTTAGAAATGCCTGATAGCCCTCACGCGATAAAGCTCTGTTTTTAGTGGGTAATACATATTGTTACTAAAAAACTCCTTGACATGTCCTTGTGTTGATGAACCTTCTAGTGAATCCCAATAAATTCCGTTGACAGTGTTAAATCCACCAATTGCAAAACGGTTGTTAAAAAGTTTCATAAGTTCATCAATACTTGGCAAATACCAATCATCATAGCCGTTTAGTTCCAAATCGCCACACAAACGGGCCGCAATTCCTGCATTAGCGCAGCCATTCATTATGGCAACTGTGTTTGCCGGGCCGGCACCCAAAGCGCTTGAGGTCCCACCAATAGTCGTTCCACTACACCCCCAGGGTGCGCCCGTACTTTGATCGGTTGGGGCAGCAATCAGGCCATGAAACTCGCCTTCCACATAGCCGGGATCGCCACTTTGAAACA